>NZ_JBIAJC010000005.1:0-431098 GCF_042871745.1 Streptomyces sp. NPDC005576
CCCGTCTCACCGGGGCCCTCCGGGCGCTTCCCTTCGTTCTTGCGTTTCCGACTCTATCAGACACTTTCATGTCCGATTCCCGGTCGAAGCGGGTCAAGCGGTTTTCGCTTTCCAGTTCTTCGCTTTCGCGTTTCCCTTTCCGGCGGTACCAACCTTACCAGATTCTTTTTCGTTCCGTTTCCGGTCCGACATTGAATTCGGCGACCTGTTGGTGGTCTTTGCCTTTCGGCTGACTCGACTTTATCAGAGCGATTGGGGACGAATGAACGACCCGAACTCTGAATGAGGAGAATCAAGTGGCTCCGCGGGAATGAACATTCCCTGCAAGAGCGAGATATACATTAGTCGCTGAACCCTGACCTGTCCAGTCCGAGCCAACCCGTAAAATCTACCTCCCCACAAGCGCTGTGTCAACAGGTTTTGTGGGCGAAGAGGAGACTAGCAGCTCGACGAGGCCCGGCGCACATCCGCGGGGGCGTGGCGGTCACGCCGCGGTCGGCAGGGTGGCGCCACGTTGGGCGACCGCCACGTCGCCGGTGTCGCCGGCTCTGACCGCGCGACCGCCCAGAACCCTCACGTACAGCAGGAAGGCCAGCTCGGCGGCGACGCCGATGGTGATCCGGGCCCAGGTGGGGAGCCCGGAAGGCGTCACGAAACCCTCGATGAGTCCCGACACGAAGAGGACGAGGGCGAGGCCGAGGGCCATGCCGAGAGCGGCCCGCCCCTCCTCCGCGAGCGCGTCGCGACGGGAGCGGGAGCCGGGGTCGATGAGGGTCCAGCCGAGCTTGAGACCGGTTCCGGCAGCCACGAAGACCGCGGTGAGTTCAAGGAGGCCGTGCGGCAGGATCAGGCCGAGAAAGGTGTCCAGTCGGCCGGCGGACCACATCAGGCCCATGCCGACCCCGACGTTGAGCACGTTGGTGAAGAGGATCCAGATCACCGGCAGGCAGAAGAACGCGCCGAGGACCAGGCACATGGCGGCCGCCTGAGCGTTGTTCGTCCACACCTGGGCCGCGAAGGAGGCGGCGGGGTGGCTGGAGTAGTAGGTCTCGTACCCCCCGCCGGGCTTGGTGAGTTCGCGCAGGTCGTCGGGGGCACCGATGGTCGCCTGGATCTCCGGGTGCGTACCGATCCACCAGCCGATGACCGCGGCGAGCAGGGTGGAGAGCACCGCCGTGGGCACCCACCAGTGGCGGGAGCGGTAGACCGCGGCGGGGAATCCGGCGGTGAGGAAGCGCGTCACGTCCTGCCACGACGCCTTGCGGGTGCCGGTCACGGTGGACCGGGCTCGGGCCACGAGCTGGGTCAGCCGCCCCTCGATGCGCGGGTCCGGCGCCTGGGAGTGGATCAGGGAGAGGTGGGTGGCCGCCCTCTGGTAGAGCTCGACGAGCTCGTCCGCCTCGGAACCGGTGAGTCTGCGCCCCATCTTCAGGAGCATTTCCAGGCGATCCCACTCCGCGCGGTGCGCGGTGGCGAAGACATCGAGGTCCATGGTGGGTGACTGCTCCAGGCGAGGGGGCGTACGAGGTCCCGACAACGGCGGCGCGCCGACGATCAGCTTGGCAGACTGTCGCACAACGGGGCAGGAGTGGGCGACGAAAGGCAGCGGCGATGAGCGAACTCGTGACCGGGGACGCGGTGGTTCTGGAGCTCAGACCCGCACGGCTGCCGAGCAGGGCGCTGGCGCAGGCCATCGACACCGTGCTGCTCCTGACCGTCTTCCTGGTGCTCAGCCTCGTACTCGGTATCGCCGGCGTCACGCTCGACGAAGCGGCCCTCGCGGCCGTCTCCGTGGCGTCGTTCCTCCTGGTCCTGGTCGGCGGGCCCATCGC
Organism: Streptomyces sp. NPDC005576; assembly: GCF_042871745.1. NCBI lineage: Bacteria > Bacillati > Actinomycetota > Actinomycetes > Kitasatosporales > Streptomycetaceae > Streptomyces > Streptomyces sp. NPDC005576. The sequence continues at coordinate 1,833 of NZ_JBIAJC010000005.1, forward strand.
GGTGGAGACCCTGAGCCACGGGCGTTCCCTGGGGAAACTCGCCTGCGGTCTGCGGGTGGTGCGCGAGGACGGGGGGCCCATCGGGTTCCGGCACGCGCTGGTGCGCGGGGCGATGGGTGTCGTCGAGATCCTGTCGACCTTCGGTGGGGTGGCAGCGGTCGCTTCCCTGGTCTCCGCCAGGGGCCGACGGCTCGGTGACGTGTTCGCCGGGACGATCGTCGTACGGGAACGGGTGCCGAACGACCGTTCCCGGGCTCCGCAGCCGCCTCCGCCATGGCTCGGGAGCCGTTTCGCCCAGCTGGACCTGTCGGCGGTACCGGACGACTTCTGGCTCACCGCGCGGCAGTACCTGTCCCGCCTGCACCAGTTCGATCCCCTCGTGGGGTACGAGATGGGCCGGCGGCTCGCCGACGAGCTGGCGGCCAGGACGGCGTCGTCGCCTCCGCCGGGAGTCCCCCACGCCGCCTACATCGCCGCGGTGCTGCACGAGCGCCGGGTGCGCGAGGCGCGGCGCTTCGAGGCACGACGGACGCTGTCGGCCGGTCACGCGATGGGCCCGGCACCGCAAGCCGTACGGCGGGGGGCGGTGTGGGGAGTACCTGCACCGGCGGGCGGCGGGGCGGCGGTGTGGGGGGCGCCCACGCGCGCTCCGGGCGCGGGCCGGGCAACCGGGCCCGTGTCGCCCGTGCCACCCGTGTCGCCCGTGCCGTCCGCACTCGCGGGCCCGGGCGTCCCGGGCGGCGGGGAGACGTCGGCGGAGTCCGCGGGGCACACCGTCCCGACCGGGTTCGCGCCGCCGGCCTGAGCCGGCGTCCGGGCTACTCGGCCGGGTGCTCCTCCCGCGGCACGGGCTTGGGCGAGGGCGGTGATTCCAGCTCTTCCAGCTCGATGCCGGGGGCGGCGAGTACCACGTCGCCCGCGAGGTGCACCGTGTGGCGCTCCCCCGTGTTCAGGTCGCTGACCTGGTAGGTGTCCACCAGCAGGGGGCCGTTGTCAGTGGGGTGCGCTTCACTCTCCCTCAGTGCCCAGGACTGGTCGACGGTCAGGGGAGCGAGGACCGGATCCGTGAAGGTGACCAGACGGATGCGGGTCTCGGGGGATTCCGGGGTGAGGCGCAGGAGTCGCGTGACGGCGACGAGAAACGCGGGAGAGGTGCCGGAGAAGGCGTGGGCGCGGACGTTGCCCTCGGTCGCGTCGGTTCCGGTGGGGTCGGTCCGGACCCAGGTGACGCCTTCGAGGGCGGCGGCGCGGATCTGCCAGCCACCCGCGTGCAGTTCGAGGCGGATGGGCCGGCCGAGTCCGTCGAGCGCGAGGTCGGTGGAGCCGATGTCGTCGCCGGAGGGAGCGGTCCTCCGGGCGACGTAGCGCCAGCCGGAGGGCCCGGGGGCGCAGTGGAAGTGCTCTTCACCGAGGGGGGTGCGATCGTGCGGATCGTGGAGCGAATAACGGCCGCGGGGCATGGGGTCCTTCGGGCTGCGCGGGCGGGGTACGGGGCAGGCCCCCGGCACGGGGGTGCGGGGGCCTGCGCTCGTACGTGCTGAGACTGTTCCGGCCGCCGACGGCCGGGCTCCCCGGCTGCGGGGGGCGGGGCGTCGGCGGGGTGGATCAGTAGCGGTAGTGGTCGGACTTGTACGGGCCGTCGACCTCGACGCCGATGTAGGCGGCCTGCTCCGGGCGGAGCGTGGTGAGCTTGACGCCCAGCGCGGCCAGGTGGAGGCGGGCGACCTTCTCGTCGAGGTGCTTCGGGAGCACGTAGACGTCGGTCGGGTACTCCTCCGGCTTCGTGAACAGCTCGATCTGGGCCAGGGTCTGGTCCGCGAAGGAGTTGGACATGACGAAGGAGGGGTGACCGGTCGCGTTGCCGAGGTTCAGCAGGCGGCCCTCGGAGAGGACGATCAGGACCTTGCCGTCCGGGAAGGTCCAGGTGTGGACCTGCGGCTTGACCTCGTCCTTGATGATGCCGTCGATCTTGGCGAGGCCGGCCATGTCGATCTCGTTGTCGAAGTGGCCGATGTTGCCGACGATCGCCTGGTGCTTCATCCGGGACATGTCGGACGCCATGATGATGTCCTTGTTGCCCGTCGTGGTGACGAAGATGTCGGCCTGCTCGACGACATCGTCCAGGGTCGCGACCTGGTAGCCGTCCATGGCCGCCTGCAGCGCGCAGATCGGGTCGATCTCGGTGATGATCACGCGCGCGCCCTGGCCGCGCAGCGACTCGGCGCAGCCCTTGCCCACGTCGCCGTAGCCGCAGACGACTGCGGTCTTGCCGCCGATGAGGACGTCGGTGGCGCGGTTGATGCCGTCGATCAGCGAGTGGCGGCAGCCGTACTTGTTGTCGAACTTCGACTTGGTGACGGCGTCGTTGACGTTGATCGCCGGGAACAGGAGGGTGCCGTCGCGGTGCATCTCGTACAGGCGGTGGACGCCCGTGGTCGTCTCCTCGGTGACACCGCGGATCTCGGACGCGAGCTGGGTCCACTTCTGCGGGGACTCGCCGAGGGTGCGGTTGAGGAGCGTGAGGATGTGGGCGTACTCCTCGCTGTCCGCGGTGGACGGGTCCGGGGCCGCGCCGGCCTTCTCGAACTCGACGCCCTTGTGGACCAGGAGGGTGGCGTCACCGCCGTCGTCGAGGATCATGTTCGGGCCGCCGGTCGGGGTGTTCGGCCAGGTCAGGGCCTGCTCCGTGCACCACCAGTACTCCTCCAGCGTCTCGCCCTTCCAGGCGAAGACGGGGACGCCGGCCGGGGCCTCGGGGGTCCCGGTCGGGCCGACGGCGATGGCGGCGGCCGCGTGGTCCTGGGTGGAGAAGATGTTGCAGGAGGCCCAGCGGACGTCGGCGCCGAGGGCGACGAGGGTCTCGATGAGCACGGCGGTCTGCACGGTCATGTGCAGCGAGCCGGTGATGCGTGCGCCGGCCAGCGGCTGCGTGGCGGCGTACTCCTTGCGGATCGACATCAGGCCGGGCATCTCGTGCTCGGCGAGGGTGATCTCCTTGCGGCCGAATACCGCGAGGGAAAGGTCGGCGACCTTGAAGTCCTGGTTCTGGCTGACCGTCGTCATGGCGGGTCTGCTCCTCGTGAGGATCGAGGGTGGGCGGGCTGGCTGTGCGGCGCCGGGCACAGGAATGCCCGGGACTCGCAGCGCAGTCCGTCGGAGGCCCTCTCTCCCTCGGCCGGTCCGCTTCCGCGGGCCGATCGACCGCCATCAGCAGCGACGTCTGGTACGCGTACGAATCTACACCGAGCAGCGGTGAGCGCACCGGCCCCCGGGGAGGGGCGGTGCGCTCACGGGACGTACGGAAAGGGGGTCAGCGCCCCGGACCGGGGGTGTCCCCGTCCGCGGGGCCGGTCGGGCCTTCCGGGCCGCCGAGGCCGCCGGAGGGCTGCGCTGCGTCCTCGGTGTGCTCGGCCTCCTCGGCGTCCTCGGCCAGCGCGGACCGGCCGGGGTTGGTGCCGGTGGACGCGGCGTCCGCGCTGTAGATGTCGGGCTCCAGGTAGATCACGCGGGCGATCGGCACGGCGGCGCGGATGCGGGTCTCGGCGGCGTTGATCGCGTTGGCGACCTCGGTCGCGGTGTCGTCGTGCTGGACGGCGATCTTGGCGGCGACCAGTAGTTCCTCGGGACCGAGGTGGAGCGTGCGCATGTGGATGATGCCGGTGACCGTGTCACCGTCGACGACGGCGGCCTTGATCTTCTCGACCTGCTCGGGGCCCGCCGACTCGCCGAGGAGCAAGGACTTCGTCTCGGCGGCGAGCACCAGCGCGATGACGATGAGCAGGATGCCGATGCAGAGGGTGCCGATGCCGTCCCAGACGCCGTCGTCGGTCGCGAGCGAGATGCCGACGCCACCGAGGGCGAGGACCAGACCGATGAGGGCTCCGAAGTCCTCCAGGAGGACGACGGGAAGTTCGGGGGCCTTGGCGCGACGGACGAAGTCCGTCCAGCTCATCGTGCCGCGGGTCTGGTTGGACTCGGCGATCGCCGTCCGGAAGGAGAATCCCTCGGCGATGATCGCGAAGATCAGCACGCCCACCGGCCAGTACCAGGCCTCGATGGGGTGCGGGTGTTTGATCTTCTCGTAGCCCTCGTAGACCGCGAACATGCCACCGACCGAGAACAGGACGATGGAGACGAGGAAGGCGTAGATGTACCTCTCACGCCCGTAGCCGAAGGGGTGCTCGGGGGTGGCCTTGCGTTGCGCCTTCTTCCCTCCGAGCAGCAGGAGTCCCTGGTTGCCCGAGTCGGCCAGCGAGTGGACGCTCTCCGCGAGCATCGACGAGGAGCCACTGAAGAGGAACGCCACGAATTTTGCCACCGCGATGGCGAGGTTGGCGGAGAGTGCCGCCACGATCGCCTTGGTTCCGCCTGACGCGCTCATGGGTGCCTGGTGTCCCTTCCTCGGTGCTGCAAACGCGGATCGGTGCCGCGAACGCGGATCGGTGTGGCGCACGCGGATCGGTGTGGCGCACGCGGATCGCCGCGGTACGGCCGCACATTCTCGCAGGCCCCAGGACGGACGGTACGTCAGGCCACCACGGTGGCCCGGAAGAGCGTGCCGTTGCCCGACGCGTCGACCGTTTCGCCCGCCGGTACGAAGACCGAGCCGCCCGGAACGAGTTCCAGGTCGCCGGTCCTCAGCGCGCCCGCGGTGCAGAGCAGGATCTGCGGGGTGGCGGCCGTCAGGTCGACGGGGGCCGCGCCGGGCGAGAGGTCGAAGCGGGAGAGCCGGAACTCGTCGACCGGGGTCTCGTACGGTTCCTCGCCGGAGGGGGCCGCCTCGGGGCGCAGTACGCCCGGCTCGGTGGCTTCAAAGCGCACGACGCGCAGGAGTTCGGGTACGTCGATGTGCTTGGGGGTGAGACCGCAGCGCAGGACGTTGTCCGAGTTGGCCATGATCTCGACGCCGAGGCCGTCGAGGTAGGCGTGCGGGACGCCCGCGCCGAGGTAGAGCGCTTCGCCGGGCTGGAGCCGCACGTGGTTGAGCAGCATCGCGGCGATGACCCCGGCGTCGCCCGGGTAGTGGCGGGCGATCGCGGCGTACGGGGCGTGCGGGCCGCCCAGGCGTTCGGCGGCGGCAGCTGCCTCCCCGACGGTCGCGGCCATCTCCTCCGGGTCGGCGGTGAGGATCGCGGTGAGTACCTCGCGGAGGGCGGCCTCCTCGGGGTGGGCGCGCAGCAGGTCGGCGTACGGCTTGAGGGAGTCGACGCCGAGCGCCTCCAGCAGGGCGGCGGCCTCGTCGGGCCTCCGGAAGCCGCAGAGCCCTTCGAACGGGGTGAGGGCGCAGATCAGTTCGGGCTTGTGGTTGGCGTCCCGGTACGTGCGGTGGGGGGCGTCGAGCGGAATGCCGCGGGCCTCCTCGTCGGCGAAGCCGAGCCGGGCCTGCGCGAGGTCGGGGTGGACCTGGAGGGAGAGCGGGGCTCCGGCGGCGAGGAGCTTGAGGAGGAAGGGGAGGCGGGGGCCGAACTTCTCGAGGGTCGCGGCGCCGAGTTCGCGGGCCGGGTCGGCGGCGATGACCTGGTCGAGCGGGAGTTCGGTGCCGTCCCGGGTGAGCAGGGAGGGCGCTCCGGGGTGGGCTCCCATCCACATCTCGGCCTGCGGCTCCCCCGTGGGCGGGGTGCCGAGCAGCTCGGGGATGGCCGTGGTGGAGCCCCAGGCGTAGGGGCGCACGGTGTTGGAGAGCCGGTCCATGGGTGGTCCTCGGGCTTTCGTGAAGTGGCAAGGGGGAAGGGAGGGGCGGGCGGGACAGGAGGGACGAGCGTGGCCGGCGGACCGGGCCGGGTGTGGCCGGTACGGAACGGGCCGCGGCTGTACGAGGGGGCGGCTGAACCCGTCCGGTCCGCCCGGTCTCGCCGGTCGGGGCGGGGCGGGCGGTGCCGGCCGGAGCGGGACGGCGCTCGTGCCGGTGCGTCCGGCGGAATCTATGCCGCCTGACCCCGCCGGGCCGCCTGCGCCGCCCGGCGGGGTCAGGCGGGGTTGTCGGCGGCCGGCGGTTCGGATGCCAGCGAGAGGTAGACGGCGGCGAAGTCGGTGACGGCGAGGAGTTCGGCGAGCGCTTCGAGGTCACTGCCCTCGTCGGGCTCGAGTTCGCTGATGGCCGTGTCGTGGCCGAGGGCGAGTTCGCGGGCGGCCGGGGCCGCGGTCAGCCCACCGGTGGGCCGGTCCCGGAGGAGGACGACCCGGGCGCGCAGCGTTTCCCCCTCGTCGACCCGGTCGCGGAAGAAGTCCTCGGGGTCGGCTCCGGCCGCGAAGTCCCCGGCGAGCAGGGCGCCGTGCGAGGGCAGCGCCTCGGGGAGCGGCGCGGTGAGCGCGGGGCGGCCGGCGAGCTCGGCGAGGACGGCGGCGAACCGGCGGCCGACCGGGCCCGCCGCTTCGCCCTCGGTCCAGACCAGCGGCAGCGTGTCGGCGAGCTCGGCGGCGAGGGTCTTGGCCGGGTTGCCGTACGTGGCGATGGCGGGCCCGCAGCGTTCGGCGGTGCGGTCCAGCCGGTCCGCGACCTTGCGCAGGTCCTCCTCGGACGCCGTGAGCAGGCCGACCCGGTCGAGCAGGGCGAGGAGCGGGGTGAGCAGCGCCCAGAGGGTGCCGGGGCCCGCCGCCGAGGTCTCGGCGTCGTACTCGCCGTGGGGGGCCGCGGCCATGGGCACGAGGAGCCCGTGGGCTCCCTCGACGGCTTCGCGCAGCGGTGAGCGGGTGGGCGCGACGGCGACGACGGAGCAGCCGCGCCGGTAGGCCTGTTCGGCCAGGAGCGAGAGACCTGGTTCGGCACCGTCGGCGGTGGCGATGAGGAGCAGGTCGACCGGGCCGGCCCAGCCGGGCAGAGTCCAGCGCAGTGCTCCGCCGGCCGGGGCGACGCCGGTGGGGCGGATACGGGTGACCGGTGCGGCGGCTCCCGCGAGGGCGCCGATGATGTCGGCGACGCCCGCGGCGGCGGTGCCGGGCCCGGCGACGAGGACGGCGCGCGGCCTGCCCTCGGGGGTCAGCGCTCCGATGCCGGCCTCGGCCGTGTGCAGGGCCGCGGTACGGACGCGGGCGCCGGCCTCGGCGGCCCCGCGCAGGAGCCCTCGGCGGTCGGCCCTGGCCAGGGCGTCCGGGGCGTCGAGCAACGTCTCGTCGAGCATGGCGGTGGGCCTCCGGTCACCGTGCGGATCAGTGTGCGGCTGCCGGGCGCGGACGCGGACGGTCGCCGCCGGGGGGTCCGGAGGCGTCGGCGGCACGCGCCTGGCGTTCCGTCATGCGGGGCGGCGGGCCTCGTCCACGAGGAGCACCGGGATGCCGTCGCGGACCGGGTAGGCGAGACCGCAGTCGGCGCCGGTGCAGACCAGCTCGGGGCTGTCGTCCGCCGTCCGGTCGTCGAGCGGGGAGTGGCACGCCGGACAGGCGAGGATCTCCAGAAGGCCGGCTTCGAGCGCCATGGGGCGGGTCCCTTCGAACATGCGGTTGAGCTTCGCGCGGTTGGGGCGAGGCAAGCCTACCGCCGGGGTGCGGGGGACGCGGTCCGGCAGGACCGGGCCCCCCGCTGCGCGACGGCCGGGCGGGAAGGCACCGGGGCCGCGCGACGACCGGGTGGACTCACCGGCGCCGGTCGCAGCATCACCCGGCGGCGGGACGCGGATGTGGCCGGTTCCCGAACGGGCGGCGGCCGGCGGATGAACGGACCGGGCCAGTGGCGGGCGGGCCCGCTGGTGGGCGGGCCCGGCCCGTCGTACAGCCCTCAGGCCCGGATGAGGGCCAGGGCCTCGTCCCGTACCGCCGTCATCGTGGCCTCGTCGCGGGCTTCGGCGTTCAGGCGGAGCAGCGGTTCGGTGTTGGAGGCGCGGACATTGAACCACCAGTCGGTGGAGGCGACCGTGAGGCCGTCCAGTTCGTCGAGGGTCACGTCCTCGCGGTCGCCGTACGCGGCCCGGATGGCGGCGAGGCGGTCCGACTGGTCGGCGACGGTGGAGTTGATCTCGCCGGAGCCGGCGTACCGGTCGTACGAGGTGAGCAGCGCGGAGAGGGTGCCCGGCTGTCCGCCGAGGGCGGCGAGGACGTGGAGGGCGGCGAGCATCCCCGTATCGGCGTTCCAGAAGTCCCGGAAGTAGTAGTGCGCCGAGTGTTCGCCACCGAAGATCGCGCCGTGCTCGGCCATCTCGGCCTTGATGAAGGAGTGGCCCACGCGGGTGCGGACGGGGGTGCCGCCGTTCTCGCGGATGACCTCGGGGACGGACCACGAGGTGATCAGGTTGTGGATGACGGTGCCCTTGCCGCCGTTGCGGGCGAGTTCCCGTTCGGCGACGAGCGCGGTCACGGCGGACGGCGAGACGCCCTTGCCCCGTTCGTCCACGACGAAGCAGCGGTCGGCGTCGCCGTCGAAGGCGAGGCCGAGGTCGGCGCCCTCGGCGAGGACGCGGGCCCGGAGGCCCACGATGTTGGCCGGGTCGAGGGGATTGGCCTCGTGGTTGGGGAAGGTGCCGTCGAGTTCGAAGTACATCGGTACGACGTCGAGCGGGAGGCCCTCGAAGACCGTGGGCACGGTGTGGCCGCCCATGCCGTTGCCCGCGTCCACGACGACCTTGAGCGGCCTGATCGCGGTCAGGTCCACGAGTCCGAGGAGGTGGGCGGCGTACTCGGTGAGGGTGTCGCGTCCGGTGAGCGTGCCCCGGTCGGCGGCGGGAGCCGGCGCTCCCTGCTCGGACCACCGCTCCACGAGCGTGCGGATGTCGGCGAGGCCGGTGTCCTGGCCGACCGGGGCGGCTCCGGCCCGGCAGAGCTTGATGCCGTTGTACTGCGCCGGGTTGTGCGAGGCGGTGAACATCGCGCCGGGCACGTCGAGGGTTCCGGAGGCGTAGTACAGCTGGTCGGTGGAGCAGAGGCCGATCAGGGTGACGTCGGCGCCGCGGGCCCGCGCGCCACGGGCGAAGGCGTCGGCGAGACCGGGTGAGGACGGGCGCATGTCGTGACCGATGACGATCGCGTCCGCGTCGGTGACCTGGACGAACGCCGCGCCGAAGAGCTCGGCGAGCGACTCGTCCCACTGGTCGGGTACGACGCCGCGCACGTCGTACGCCTTCACGAGCTGCGACAGATCAGCAACCACGGCCGGTCCTCCTGGGGTCTGGGCTGAGCGCCCAAACTACCCGGCCCGCGGTACGCCGTTACGGGCCGCCCGCCGGTGGTACGGGGTGGCGGGCGGGCGCCGTCAGGAGTCGGGGGAACGCAGGACCCGCAGGTGGCCACGGCGCGCGACCTCGACGGGGTCGGCGGTACGCGGCCCCCGGCCTGGTCCGTCCGGGCCCCGGTCGTGCGGGCGGGCGGCCTCGCGGACGGCGTTGGCCAGTGCTTCGAGATCGTCGGCGCTGTGGCGGGTGGGGGCGGAGGAGTCGGTGAGCCGGACCACCTCCCAGCCCCGGGGCGCGGTGAGCCGCTCACTGTGTTCGGCGCAGAGGTCGTAACAGTGGGGCTCGGCGTAGGTGGCGAGCGGGCCGAGGACCGCAGTCGAGTCGGCATAGACGTACGTCAGTGTCGCGACGGCGGGACGGCCGCACGCGGTGCGCGAACAGCGACGTACAGGGCTCACGAGGTTGGACGGTACCGCACTCTTGAGCGGGCCGCGACGACCCTCCCCCGGCTCGGGCCACCGTGTCGTCCGTCGTTCCCGGTGGTGGCGGCTCTCCGTGGGGCCGCACCGGTCCTCCGTCCGCCGTAGAGCGGCTGGTCACAGAGGTTCCGCTTGTGCGTTCCGTGGGCATCCCGTGGTGAGGGGAAGGGCAGGGGGTGAGGATTCAGTGACCCCGAGTGGGGCTGAAAAGCGGCTCAACTTGGCCGGAAATTTAGGGTTGAAACGCGCCCCGGGGAAGGTGCGGACACGGCGCCGCACCAGGTGACCGGGCGTCGGTCCCGTCGCGCCCGGAGGGTTACGCTGCGTCGGTGATGGACAGTCCCGTACCTTCGCCCTCGCCCGACCCCCGGCCCCGGCGCCGCGACCGCCACGGCCGCGGCATGCGCGGGCCGGTGGCACCGCCGCAGGTGCCCCTGTCGGTGAGCCGCCCGGAGATGTTCAGCGATCTCGTGCAGGACTCGGTGGAGCGCCTGGAGCGGCGCTGGCCGCAGCTCGCCGAGGTGGACTTCATGGTGCTGGACGTGCCGTCGAAGGCCGAGGACACCGTGCCCCTGGGACGCGCGGTCTCGGCCGTCAAGGGGCAGCCCGCGCAGATCGTCGTCTACCGGCGCCCCGTCGAGATCCGGTCGAAGAGCCGGGACGAGCGGGCGCTGCTGGTGCACGAGGTCGTGGTGGAACAGGTCGCGGAGCTGCTGGGGCTCTCCCCGGAGTCGGTCGACCCCCGGTACGGGCAGGACTGACGGCCGTCCCGCAGTTCCTGGCGGGTGCGCCGGATTCCTGGCGGGCGCGCCGGCCGGCAGCCGCTCGGACCTGTGGGCCGCTCAGGTCCGCCGGGTCCGGTGGCCGGGCCCGTGAGGCGCCCGGCCACCGGTGCGGCCCTTGCCGTCAGTCGTCCAGCACCGTCAGGTCCTGGACCGCGGCCGGGACTTCGACCGTGCCGCGGTCGTCCGGCAGTGTCTGCACGGTGAACATCTGCACGCCGTCCTCCGGGAGGGCGAGCGTGCGGGCCGCGTAGACCGGGCCGCCGGACTCCGTCTCGACCGTCAGCGCGTACGAGCCCTTGAGCCCGGACGGTACGGGCGGGGTGAACGCCAGGGTCGTACCGCCCTTGACCGTGTACGACTTGACGGCCTGTTCGCCGCCCTCGCTGCCGGCCGAGGCGGTGACCTTCACCTGTGCGGTGGCGCCGGGCGCGACGAGCGACAGGGTCGAGCCCTTGGACCGGTTGTCGGCCACGCTCGCCCGCGCCCCGACCGGCCGGGTGGCCGGGATGTACGCGATCTCCCGGCCGGAGCCGGTCCCCCGCACCACGCGCAGCGCGGCCACGATCGGAGTGGACCGGTCGCCCTCGACGGGGGTCAGCCGGAGCGAGCCCGGCTCCTTGCGGGTGACGTTCTTCAGGTCGACGCTCGCGGTCATCCCCGACTTGATGTGCAGGGTGTCGTTGCCCGCCGGCGCGAAGGTCGCCGTCTTCCCCACCAATTGCACCTTGACGTCCGCGTCGTCTTCACCGGGCGCGAACGCGATCAGCTGGACCGAGGTGGCGTCGGCGGGGATGCCGGGCAGCACCACGGTCGGCGAGGGGTCGGCGGAGGCGGTCAGCCAGTCGCTCCCGCCGTCCTCCTCGGCACCCCGGATCACGGCTCCGACCCGGCCGCTGCGGGTGGTGACGTGGGCGGTGACGCCGTCGACGGCCTCGTCGGTCAGCGTGGAGAGCAGCATGGCCACGCCGGCATGCCCCGGAACGGCGATCCCGTCGCCGGCGTCCGCCTTGAGGTCGCCGTCCGGGCCGAAGAGCTGGATGTCGGCGACGGCCGCGCTGTCGTCCGGGTTGGTCAGGTGGATGTAGTCCTGCGACGCGGCGGCGGTGCTGACGCCGGGGAACCAGAACTCCGTGTCGGGCGCGGTGCAGCTGACGCCGAGCAGCCCGCGGGTGGAACCCGCGCCGACCGAGGTGGTCTGCTGCGCGCTCCAGCCCGGGGCGAGCGTGCCGGTGGCGGTGCCGACGAGCGCGGGCTCGTCCGCCCCGTCCGCCTCGGCCGTGACGGGCTTTCCGGCCTCCTTCAGCGCGAGGACCGGCTTCCCGGCCTTCTTCTTCGCCGCCGCCGCGGCCTTGGCGTCCTTGGGCTTGCCGTCGGTGGAGCCGTCGTCCGCGACGGGAAGGGTCGTCTTCAACTCGGCGGCCGACTCCCCGCTCGCCCCCTTCCCGGCCGGGGTGAACGAGGTGTACGTGGTCTCGGCCAGCTCGGAGTCGCTGGGCGCCGGGCAGAGCAGGCTGGACCGCTCGACGGGCAGCCGTGAGGCGGACGCGGACTTCGCCGGCGCGGTGTCGCCGGGCGCGTTCAGCGCGGCGAATCCGGTGACGGCGGCGAGGGCGACGGCGCCCGCGATGAGGGACAGGGGTGTGGACTTCACTCGGACTCGCCTCGCGATGCGTTACGGGTCTGCCACGGCGCCTGGTCCGGGGCGTTCGGGTCGACCTGCTCGTCGGTGTCGTGGACGCCGTACGGCTGCCCCGCGTACGGGTCGTACGGGGCCCGGGTCTCGTAACCCGGGTACTGCTCTTCCTGTTGCTGCTCTTGCCGCTGCTGCTGCCCGTAGCCGTACGGGTCGTAGACCTCGCCGTTCTGCGGGTAGGGGTCGGCCTGCTGGTACTGGTCGGCCGCCGGGTACTGGTCCGTGGTGTACGGGTCGGACCGGTACTGATCGGCGGGGTACTGCTGCTCCGCCGGGTACTGCTGCTCGGCCGGGTACTGATCGGCCTGGTACGGGGCGTACCCGGACTGCTGGTACTGCTGCCCGTCCCACTCGGCGTACTGCTGCTGGGGAACCGCCGCGTAGGTACCGTCCCCCTCCTCGGCCTGAGCGGCGTACGTGCCGTCGCCCCCGGCCTGAGCGGGGATGGTCACACCGTTCTCACCCTGGGCCGAGGGGTACGGCTCCGGCTCGGGCCGGCCCTCCTCGGGTGCGCCCGTGCCGAAGCCGGGGCCGGCCGGCGGGCCGTCGAGCGGGCCGTCCGCCGGCGGGCCGGATTCGGCTGCCGCGGCGGCCGCTTCCGCCTCGGCGGCGGCGCGGAGCCGGCGGGCCCGGCGTCCGTCGCCCTCGGCCGCGTCGGCCGCGACGGCGGCTTCGGCGTCCTCGGGGAGGTCGTCGTCGATCTCCCGGCGGCGGCCCGGGAGGGCCATGACCACGAGGACGACGGCGAGCCCGATCTGCACCCAGATCCACGCGGAGTGCGTGATCGGGGTGTCGTAGGTGAGGTCGAGCCGGCCGCCGGTCGCGGGGAGCTCGAAGCCCTGCGCCCAGCCGTCGACGGTCTTGCGGGTGAGCGGCTTCCCGTCCAGGGTGGCCAGCCAGCCGGGGTCGGCCGCGTCGGCGAGACGGAGCACCCGGCCGTCCTCGCCCGCCGGGATCTCGGTGTGGGACTCCTCGGCGGCCGAGGCCACCGCGATGCCCTCGCCGTCGCCGGAGGCCGGGACGATCATGACGCGGGCGACCTCCTGGTCGACCCGCCACAGGGCGCTGCCGTCCAGTTGGCTGAGGCGGCTGAGGCCGGGGGTCGCGTCGAGTACCCGGCCCATCTCGCGCGGGGCACCGTCGCGCACCAGGACGTACCGGACGGCGAAGCCGCTGAGCTGGTGGCCCTGGTCGGCGCCGGAGCCCGCGACCAGGTTGGCGACGATCTTGTCGAGGTGGCTGTCGCTGCCGGTCGCCGCGGTCAGTTCGGCGTCGCCGAGGCGGGCGCCCGAGCCGCGGACCAGGGTGTACGAGACCGAGCCGGTCGAGGTCCCGCCGAGCACCAGGGTGCGCGGCTGGTCCGCCGTACCGCTCTCCTCCGCGACGAACGCGGGGACCTGCACCGGGTCGCGGCGCTCCAGGGGTCCGGCGGCGCCCCCGGCCATCCAGGCGAGGGCGGCCAGCACCGGCGCGGCGGCGGCGGTCAGCGCGATCAGCGCGGCCACCGGCTGCCGCCAGCCGAAGCTGAGGGCGGCGACGCGGATGCGCGCCCCGTCGGCGCCCAGCAGGGCGGCGGCGATCAGCGCGGTGCCGTAGACGAGGGTCGCCGGACCGGCCCAGGTGGAGCCGTTGCTGATGCCCGCGAAGAGCAGGCCGACGAGCGCGGCCGCCCAGGAGGCGCGGATCGCGGTCTGCCGTTCGCCTCGGAGCAGCGCGGCGAGGGCCGCGAGGACGATGCCGAGGAGGAGGACGGAGCCGGTGCCCTTGGGGCCGCCGGGGCTGAGGGAGAGCAGGTCGACGGCGGACGCGGTGCCGTCGCCGAGGTCGAGGCCCGCCTCGCGGAGGAAGCCGGACGGTCGGCTCAACAGGCTCAGCGACCAGGGCGCGAGGACGAGCAGCGGGGTGCCGACGGTGGCGACGAACCGGAGGCCGTACGCGGCGAGGTCCCGGCGGCGCAGGGCGAGCACGCCCACGCCGAGGACGACGGCGAGCGGCCACACGATCGGGGTGAAGGCGGTGGTGAAGGTGAGCAGCAGGGTGAAGGCCCAGGTGGCCCGCCAACTGCCGCGGACCCGTCCGTCGCCGCGCAGGCCGTGGGCCGAGACGGCGGTACGGGCCATCAGCGGGAGCAGCACGGCGAGTACGGCGGTGCCCAGCCGGCCGGTGGCCAGCGCTCCGGTCACGGCCGGCAGGAAGGCGTACGCGATGCTCGCCCAGGCCCGCAGGAGGCGGGACTCGATGAGCGGCCGGGACGCGAAGTACGCGGTGAGTCCGGCGAGCGGCACCGAGCAGACGAGGAGCAGGGTCAGCGCGACCCCGGTGGAGCCGAAGAAGAGGGCCGAGACGGCGGCGAGGACGCCGAGGTAGGGCGGGGCCGCCTCGGTGGAGCCGGTGACGACGGGGTGCCAGCCGTCCGCGAACCGGCCCCAGAGGTCGGCGACGGAGTCGGGTGCGGGCAGCAGGGCACCGCCGGCCAGCGCGCCGCCGCCGAGCAGGCCCCGGCAGGCGAGCAGCGAGACGAGCAGCAGCAGGGCGAAGAGGACGGGGCCGGGTTTGCGGCCGATCCGCTTGAGCCGGGCGAACTGCTCGATCTCCAGGAAGTCGGCGTCGTCGCCGCCGGGTCCGGACTCGACGGCTCCGTGGCGCGAGCCGCCCGCGGCGTCGGCGTCGGAGCGGGAGCCGAAGTTGCCGGCGACCTGCTCGACGGTGGCGCGGACGGTGGCGCCGGGCGGCGGGAAGAGGGACCGGAGTTCCGCCGGGTGGACGGTGCCCTTCCCGCGGGCGCGGCGGGCGGCCATGATCCTGCCCGGCCGCAGCAGGGTGCCGACGAAGCCGGTGACCTCGTCGAGTGCCTGGCCGGGGACCTTGCCGACGAGGTAGGCGACGGTGCGCAGCAGGGTGCCGACGAGGAGCCGGAGCAGCACCCAGGGGAGCTTCTTGACCGGGCTGTTCGCGAGCATCGTGTAGACGGCACCGGCCTTGTCGACCCGGTGCGGGCCGACGACCGAACGTCCGGCGCAGTCGATGGGGCGGCGTTCGCGGGCGGATGCCTCGGCGTGCCGCAGCACGGCGTCGGGTGCGACGAGCACGCGGTGCCCGGCCATGTGGGCGCGCCAGCAGAGGTCCACGTCGTCGCGCATCAGGGGGAGTCTGCGGTCGAAGCCGCCGAGCTCCTCCCAGACGTCGCGCCGCACCAGCATGCCCGCGGACGAGACGGAGAGGACGGTACGGACCTGGTCGTGCTGGCCCTGGTCCTGTTCGCGCCGGTCGAGCGCGGTCCAGCGACGGCCGCTGTGGGCGATGGTGACGCCGACTTCGAGCAGCTGCCTGCGGTCGTACCAGCCGCGCAGCTTGGGGCCGACGATCGCGGCGTGCGGGTCGGTGTCGACGACGCGCAGCAGTTCGGCGAGGGCGTCGGGCTCGGGGGCGCAGTCGTCGTGGAGCAGCCAGAGCCACTGGACGGGTTCGCCGTAGGGGAGTTCCGGCAGGTCGTAGGCGTCGTCGCGCCAGGTCCTGGTGACGGGGTCCCAGCCGCTGGGGCGCTTGAGGTACGGCAGGTCGTCGGCGGTCAGGACGCCGGCGGTGCGTACCGCTTCCTCCACGGCGGAGCCGAAGCCGGTCCGGCGCGCGAGGTGCAGGACGCGGTCCCCGCCCAGCGCGTCGGTGACCAGCCGCGCGGAGTCGTCGGCGCTGCCGGTGTCGGCGGCGACGGCGTTCTGTACGGGGCGCTCCTGCCCGAGCAGCCCCGCGAGCGCGTCGGGCAGCCAGCGTGCGCCGTCGTGGGAGACGAGCACGGCGGTGACGACGTGCCGGGGGAACTCTGGGGCGGCGGACGCGCTCGGCGCCGCCGGGTGACTCTGCACGGACATCGAGGTACGGGCCCTCCGGCCGGTTCCGGGGGCGTTCCCCCGGTGAGGCTGCATCGGTGTACACGCGCGCCCCGGCGGGGCGTTGGCGCGTCTCGGACGGGGCCCCACACTAACGGTACGGATCGCGGGCGTTGGCGCCGAGCGGGTGAAGCCCGGCCGCACCGCGCGGGGCGGGAAGGCCGTGCGGCGGTGGCGGCGGAGGGCGTACGGCCCGGCGCGGATGTCCGTACTCCCCCGGCGGTAGGGGGGTTCAGGGGCCGCCGCGCGGGGTGCTGGCGGCGGTACCCGGCGCGGGTGCGGTCACACCGATGGCCCGTGGTCCGGGCCCTGGGGGAAGGGCCGGGGACGCGGGCCATCGGGCTGCTCCGGGCGTTCTGCGGGGGCCGCACGCGGGCGGGGCCGCACGCGAGGGAGACGCGAGGGAGACCGGGGAAGACGCGGCGGCCGCACGGGCGGTCGCCGTACCGGGCGGGCGCCGCACCCGGCCGTCGGCCGGGTGGCGCGCCGGTGCGGCGGAAGCGGCCGGGTGGAGGTGTCGTGAAGGTGCGGTTACGGGCGGCCGGGCTGCCGGAGTGACTTCGGGTCAGGTCCGCCGGTCGCGGGCCGTGCGGGCCCTGGGAGCGGTGCGTGCGGTGCCGGCCGTGGCGTCCGTACCGGTCAGATCGCGGCCTTCTTCAGGCGCCGCCGCTCCCGCTCGGAGAGTCCGCCCCAGATGCCGAACCGCTCGTCGTTCGACAGGGCGTACTCCAGGCATTCGGAACGGACTTCGCAGGCGAGGCAGACCTTCTTGGCCTCCCGGGTCGATCCGCCCTTCTCCGGGAAGAAGGACTCGGGATCGGTCTGGGCGCACAGTGCGCGCTCCTGCCAGCCGAGTTCCTCGTCCGCGTCCTCGACCAGCAGTTGCTGGAACAGCTCGGTCATGTGCGCCCCTCGTCTGTCTCTTGCGTCCCCGTGACGTGACCGTCACTCTCCGTGCGGCCGAACAACACGAGTGAAATTACAAGTGCGTAGCTCTGGGCCGGTCAAGCGAGCTTCTGCTGTTGGCCCTGGTATTCACTCTGCGGAACCAAACATACGCGGAAGGTTACCAAATCACCAAAAACCTGACATATGCCTAGGGCCCACCCGCTCCACCCTTCCCAACGAGTGAGACGAGCGGAGTTTGCGGGCCGGTTCGATTCGATCACCGAAGCGACCAAGATCACAGACGAGTCACGGACCGTCAGCGAGGTTTGAGTGCCCGGATGATGCGCCACCTGTCCTGCCTCATCGGTGCACAAACCTTTCTTCAGGGTCGGCGACCGGAAGGGATGAAACATTGCCGCCAAATGGGACGCCGAGTTGACAGCGCGGGGAACGAGCCGGTCTCCTTGGCACCATGCCAGCGACCGTCGCGATGTACGCCTCCCACCTCCGTGGGTTCCGCACCGCTGTCCAGGCCCGCTGTTGCTGTTCCAGCTGTCGCTGCTGTTGATGCCCCCGCGGCTCCGGCTCCGGCTCCGAACCGGCTCAGCGCTTCCGCTCTGATTCCGCGTCGTCCGGGCCGTCCGGTCCGTCCGGTTCACGCCTCCCTTCCGTACCCCTCGCGGGCTCGGTCGCGGCCGGACACCACGGGCCTCCAGCTCCCCGCTCCCGGGCACCCCGCGCAGGAAACCGCCGTACCGGCGCGTCCGCGCGTTCCTCCCGGTCACCACCGCCGAGCCCCACCCCCGCGCGCACCACCGATGCCGAGGACCACCGCATCCATGAACAACGACAGCGACCTGCAGATCGCCGGCGACCTGCTGGAGGTCCAGCACCTCCTCCTGCCGCCGAAGGAACACCCGACCACCGTGGCCGACTTCGCCGGCCTGGCCCGCTCCATCGCCGCCGACCGCGCCCAGTGGGCCCCGCTCGTCCAGTACGACGCCACCACGCGCTGGTACCACCGGCTGCGCACCGGCCCCGGTTACGAGGTCTGGCTGCTCAGCTGGGTCCCCGGCCAGGGCAGCGGACACCACGACCACGGCCGGTCGTCCGGTGTGCTGACCGTGCTGGAAGGCGAGTTGACCGAACACACCGAGCGCGGCACCCGGACCATCGCCGCGGACGGCCAGCACGTCTTCGCCCCCGGGTACGTCCACGAGGTGGTCAACGACTCCCTGACGCCCGCCGTCAGCCTGCACGTCTACTTCCCCGGTCTGACGGAGATGCCGATGCACACCGCGCGCTGCGCCCCGGCGACGACGCCGGACGTCGTACCGGCCTGAGGTCCGGGCCCGGGGTCCCGGCCCGCCGACGCCCCTCCCGGCCGCCGGTCACACCCGTCGCCCGCCACCACCCCACGGGCGAGCGGCCCGCGCCTGCCAGACTGGGGGCATGCGCATTGTGGTTCTGGCCGGCGGTATCGGTGGTGCTCGTTTCCTGCGTGGCCTCAAACAGGCCGCACCCGACGCGGAGATCACCGTCATCGGCAACACCGGCGACGACATCCATCTGTTCGGGCTGAAGATCTGCCCCGACCTCGACACCGTGATGTACACCCTCGGCGGTGGCATCAACGAGGAGCAGGGCTGGGGGCGGACCGACGAGAGCTTCCACCTCAAGGAGGAGCTCGCGGCCTACGGCGTGGGGCCGGACTGGTTCGGGCTGGGCGACCGCGACTTCGCGACCCATGTGGTCCGTACCCAGATGCTGGGCGCGGGCTTCCCGCTCAGCGCGGTCACCGAGGCCCTGTGCGCCCGTTGGCAGCCGGGGGTCCGGCTGCTGCCGATGTCCGACGACCGGGTCGAGACGCACGTGGCCGTGGAGATCGACGGCGAGAGCCGGGCCGTCCACTTCCAGGAGTACTGGGTGCGGCTGCGGGCGTCCGTTCCGGCGCGGGCGATCGTGCCGGTCGGCGCGGAGCAGTCCAAGCCCGCCCCCGGGGTGCTGGAGGCCGTCGCGGCGGCCGACGTCATCGTCTTCCCCCCGTCGAACCCGGTGGTGTCCATCGGCACCATCCTGGCGGTCCCCGGAATCCGGGAGGCCATCGCCGAGGCCGGAGTGCCGGTGGTCGGCCTCTCCCCCATCGTGGGCGACGCCCCCGTGCGCGGCATGGCCGACAAGGTGCTGGCCGCGGTGGGCGTGGAGTCGACCGCGGCCGCGGTGGCGGAGCACTACGGCTCCGGGCTGCTGGACGGCTGGCTGGTGGACACCGTGGACGCCGGTGCGGTGGACGCGGTGGAGGCGGCGGGTATCCGCTGCCGTGCGGTGCCGCTGATGATGACGGACGTGGACGCCACGGCCGAGATGGCCCGTCAGGCGCTGGCGCTGGCCGAGGACGTACGGCTGTGAGCGCGGCGGGACCGCGCGTCCCGGAGCCGGGGGACGCGGAAGCGGGTGCGGCGGAGGCCGTCGTGCCCTCGTACCGGGTGTGGGCGCTGCCCGGCCTGCCCGAGGTGCGGCCCGGGGACGACATCGCCAAGCTGATCTGCGCCGCCGAGCCGGGGCTGGCCGACGGTGACGTCCTGCTCGTCACCTCGAAGATCGTCTCCAAGGCCGAGGGCCGGATCATGGAGGCGACCGACCGCGAGGCGGCGATCGACGCGGAGACCGTGCGCCTGGTGGCCCGGCGCGGCTCCCTGCGCATCGTGGAGAACCGGCAGGGCCTGGTGATGGCCGCCGCCGGGGTGGACGCCTCGAACACCCCCGCCGGGACGGTGCTGCTGCTGCCCGAGGACCCGGACCGCTCGGCCCGGGAGATCCGGGACGCGCTGCGGGACACCCTGGGCGTGGAGGTCGGCGTCGTGGTCACGGACACCTTCGGGCGGCCGTGGCGGGCCGGGCTGACGGACGTGGCGATCGGCGCGGCCGGGGTGCGGGTCCTGGACGACCTGCGGGGCGGTACGGACGCGTACGGCAATCCGCTGAGCGCGACCGTGGTCGCCACCGCCGACGAACTGGCCGCCGCCGGTGACCTGGTGAAGGGCAAGGCCGCCGGGCTGCCGGTCGCGGTGGTGCGCGGGCTCGGGCACGTGGTCGGCGCGGACGACGCCTCGCGGGATCCTGCCGCACCGGCCGACACCGGGGCGCGGGCGCTGGTGCGGATCGCGGCCGACGACATGTTCCGGCTCGGTACGTCGGAGGCGGTACGCGAGGCGGTGACGCTGCGGCGCACCGTGCGGGAGTTCACCGACGAGCCGGTGGACCCGGGTGCGGTGCGGCGGGCGGTGGCCGCCGCGGTGACCGCTCCGGCGCCGCACCACACGACGCCCTGGCGGTTCGTGCTGCTGGAGTCCGCCGAGTCCCGGACCCGGCTGCTCGACGCGATGCGTGACGCCTGGATCGCCGACCTGCGGCGCGACGGGAAGAGCGAGGACTCGATCGCGAAGCGGGTGCGCCGGGGCGATGTGCTGCGCTCGGCGCCGTACCTGGCGGTGCCGTGCCTGGTGATGGACGGTTCGCACCATTACGGGGACGAGCGGCGGGACACCGCCGAGCGCGAGATGTTCGTGGTCGCGGCCGGGGCCGGGGTGCAGAACTTCCTGGTGGCGCTGGCGGGCGAGCAGCTCGGTTCGGCGTGGGTCTCCTCCACGATGTTCTGCCGGTCCGTGGTGCGCGAGGTGCTGGACCTGCCCGACTCCTGGGACCCGCTGGGCGCGGTGGCCGTCGGCCGCCCGGCGACGCCGCCGCGCGAACGGGCCGCCCGGGACGCGGAGGACTTCCTCACGGTGCGCTGAGGCGCGGCGGGGGCCCGCCGGGCGTTTTTCGCCGGTGCGGGCAGGCTGTCAGAGCGGTGCGATGTCGCCCGGGGTCATCCGGGGCGCGCGGCGCGGCGGGGTGCTGCCGGTCAGCAGGATCAGACGGGTCGCGCGGTGGCGCTGGCCCGCGTAGGGGGCGAGCAGCTCCAGCATCCGGGGGTCGTCGGCGTCCCGGTCGTCGGCGAGGGCGTGGCCGACGATGCCCGGCAGGTGGTAGTCGCCGGTGGTGACCGCGTCCGGGGCGCCGTTGGAGCGCTGGAGCGTCTCGGCGGAGGTCCAGGGACCGATGCCGGGGATCAGTTCCAGCCGGGCCTTCGCCTCGGGCAGCTCCATGCGGGCCGCCTCCTCCAGCCGGCGGGCCACCCGGACCGCGCGCATGACGGTGTCCGAGCGCTTGCCGTCGACACCGGCCCGGTGCCACTCCCAGGACGGGATCAGCGCCCAGGTGCGCGGATCGGGCATGACGTGGAGCCCGAGTCCGGCGGTGGGTCCGGGGGCCGGGGTGCCGTGCCGGCGGACCAGCAGCCGCCAGGCGCGGTAGGCCTCGGTGGTGGTGACCTTCTGCTCGAGGATCGACGGGATGAGGGACTCCATCACCAGTCCCGTCCGCAGCAGGCGGAGTCCGGGGCGGTGGTGCCGGGCGAGGGCGAGCAGCCGGTGGCGCGGTTCGAAGGCGTCCGGGTCGTCGGCGGCGCCGAGCAGTTCCGGGAGCTGGTCGAGGAGCCAGTCGGCACCGGGTCCCCAGGCGGTCGCCCCGACCCGGCCGCCGGGCACCGCACGGACGCGGAGCGTGCCGGGGCCCGCGGGGGTGCGGGTGGCCCGCCAGAAACTGCCGTCGTCGGTGGTGCGGAAGGTGGGATCGCCGGTCCCCCGCCGCAGCGGTCCGAGGACGAGCCGCAGGTCGAGCGGGCCCGGCGGGGCCCACTCCCGCATCCGCCCGAGCTCCGCCGACGCCGCCGGGGAACCGGCGACTACGCCCCCGCGCACGGCGGTCGGCGCCTGGGGGGGCAGGCCGGGGCGCGCGGTACGGGGGGCGAAGCGTCCTGCCACGGGTCGGCGTCCTCGGGTGGTTCGGCGGGTGGTCCGGCGGTGCGGGGGGCCCTTTCGAGGGTACGGCTCCGGGGGCGCCGGAGCCGTGCTCGGAGACGTACCTCACCGCTCCCGCCGGACGTGCCTCACTGGTCCGAGGAGAAGCGGACCGCCCCGTCCGGAAGGACGGCTTCGCACCAGACGCGGACGCCGTCGCGGAGCTCGTTGTCGGCGCCGACCCGGGCGCCGTCGCCGATGACCGCGCCGGTCAGCACCGTACGGCTGCCGATCCGCGCGCCGGCTCCGACGAGGGAGTCGGTGATGACCGCGCCCGGTTCGACCACCGCATCGGCGAGCACCGCCGAGCCGGTGATCCGGGCGCCCTCGCCGATCACCGCGCGCTCGCCGACGACCGTGCCGCCGCTGAGCTTGGCGTCCGGGGCGACCTGCGCGCCCGGCAGCACCAGGCGCTCGCCGCAGCGGCCGGGGACGGCCGGGGACGGCGCGCGGCCCAGGACGAGGTCGGCGGAGCCGCGCACGAACGCCTGCGGGGTGCCGAGGTCGAGCCAGTACGTGGAGTCGACCATGCCCTGGAGATGGGCGCCCGAGGCCAGCAGGCCGGGGAAGGTCTCGCGCTCCACGGAGACCGGCCGGTCGGCGGGGATGGTGTCGATGACCGAGCGGCGGAAGATGTACGCCCCCGCGTTGATCTGGTCGGTGACGATCTCCTCGGGCGTCTGCGGCTTCTCCAGGAAGGCGGTGACCCTGCCCGAGGCGTCGGTGGGGACGAGGCCGAACGCACGCGGGTCCTGGACCCGGGTGAGGTGCAGCGAGACGTCCGCGCCGGAGTCGGCGTGCGTGGTCACCAGGGCCCGGATGTCCAGGCCGGTGAGGATGTCGCCGTTGAAGATGAGCACCGGCTCGTCGGGGCCCGAGGTGAGCTTGTGGGCCACGTTGCGTATCGCGCCGCCGGTACCCAGCGGCTCGCGCTCGGTGACGTACTCGATGTGCAGGCCGAGGTCCGAGCCGTCACCGAAGTGCGGCTCGAAGACCTCGGCCAGGTAGGAGGTCGCCAGCACGATGTGCTCGACGCCGGCCGCCCGCGCGCGGGCCAGCTGATGGGTGAGGAAGGGGACACCCGCCGCCGGCACCATCGGCTTCGGTGTGCGGACCGTGAGCGGACGGAGCCGGGTTCCCTTCCCACCGACCAGGAGGATCGCTTCTCTTGCCTCTGTCACGGCGTCTGTTCTCTGCTTCCTGCCGGGGGCCGGGCCTGGTTCGGCTGGCCAGTGTATGCAGACCCGCCGGCCCGCCCCCGGTCAGCGCCCCTGGAGACGGGCGGAGGTGGTGCGGGTCGTGCCGAGCTTCTTGTAGAGACGTGCTCCGGGGCATTCGGTTGCGAATCCGTCGCGATGCCCGGAAATGACGTTCATCTTGACCGACGCCCCCTTCTTGAACTTGTTGCCCCCGCCGGAGACCAGGGTGGTGGTGCCCTTCGGGTTGGCGCCGAAGAGACCCAGCTTCCAGGCGGTGAGTTTGGCGATGGCGGTCACCGCCGCGGCGGGCGGGTTGGAGGTGGAGAAGGTGCCGAGGACCGCGATGCCCATGCTGTTGGTGTTGAAGCCGAGCGTGTGCGCGCCGAGGACCGCCCGGGTGACACCGCCCGCCCGGCCCTCGTAGATGTTCCCGCACTTGTCGACGGCGAAGTTGTAGCCGATGTCCCGCCAGCCGCTGCTCTTGACGTGGTAGCGGTAGATGCCGCGCAGGATGGAGGGCGCCTGGGAGCAGGTGTAGTTGTTCCCGGTGGCGCTGTGGTGGATGAACGCCGCCTTCACGGTCGTGGTGTACGCGAACTGACTCTCGCGCAGCTTCTCGTCCGCGCCCCAGCCCTTGCGGGTGATGATGCCGGGGCGGGGACCGATGTACGGCTTCGCCGCGGCGGCGGCCCCGGCCGCCCGGGGTGCGTCGGCGTCCGGCGCGGCGGGGAGGGCCAGCCCCTCCGCCCGCGCCTCGGCCAGCGTCTGCGCGAGGCTCAGCGCGGGCAGTACAGCGACGTCGGCGGTGTCTGTGGTGTCTGTGGTCTCGGTCGTACCGGTCGTACCGGTGCCGGCCGTGTCCGCCCTGTCGGCCGTCGTGGTGGCGGCGGGGGCGGGGTCCGCGCCGGGGTCGACGAGTTCGAGGCGCAGCCCCTTCGGGAGGGCCACCGGCTCGGCGGCGCGGCCGAACAGGTCGATGACCGAGGGCCGGACCCGTACCTCGACGGCGTCGGAGGCACCGACCCAGAGCGGGGCGGTCGCGCCGCGCACGGAGGCCGCGTCGCCCTCGGGGGTGCCGGGTTCCGCCGCGTGCTCGTCGTTGTGCGTCTCGACGGACTGCCAGCCGGACCAGCGGGCGGTCCCGGTGGCGCGGGTACGGACCTCGACCGTGCCGGGCAGTTCGGCCGCGGCGTCGTCCCAGACGACGCCGAGGAGGGAGAAGGGCTCGACCTCGCGGGGGGTGAGTCCCTGCGCCGCGGTGGCGGCGGTCTCCCCGGCGGCCCGGTTCTCCGTGAGCGGCACGAGCGGCAGGGACTGCGTCGAGCCGGGAGGGTCGGCGGTCGGGGCTGCCGAGGAGTGCGCCACGGGAAGCGCGGGCGTGGACGCGGCGAGCGAGAGGGTGAGTGCGGCCGCACAGGTGACGCCGATCGTTGCGGCGTGGAGAGTACGCATGTCATTGATCCTCAAATAGGCTGGTACGCCCGGCCACTCGACATAACCCGGGTGCCGCTGACGGCCCGTCTGCCGAACGGTGGCCCCGTGTGCCCGTTCACGGGCCGCCCGGGGCCGGTGCCGCGTACCCTTGCGCGGATGAACGCCAGCGACCGCACCCCCGCCGACCTGCTGCGATCCGCGCTCCTCACGGACCCGGCCCGCCCCCTGGTCACCTTCTACGACGACGCCACCGGCGAGCGCGTCGAACTTTCGGTCGCCACCTTCGCCAATTGGGTGGCCAAGACCGCCAATCTGCTCCAGGGCGACCTGGCCGCCGAACCGGGCGACCGGCTCGCCCTGCTCCTTCCCGCGCACTGGCAGACGGCCGTCTGGCTGCTCGCCTGTTCCTCGGTCGGCGTGGTCGTCGAGGTGGGCGGCGACCCGGCGGCGGCCGACCTCGTGGTGACCGGCCCGGAGACGCTGGAGCGCGCCCGTGCCTGCCGGGGCGAGCGCGTCGCCCTGGCGCTGCGCCCGCTGGGCGGCCGCTTCCCGGTCGCGCCCGAGGGCTTCGCGGACTACGCGGTCGAGGTGCCGGGCCAGGGCGACCGGTTCGTCCCCTTCCAGCCGGTGGACCCGGACGCCCCCGCGCTCGTCGTGGACGGGACGGAGCTGACGGGGGCGCAGCTCGTCGCCCGGGCGCGCGAGGAGGCCGCCGGCCTGGGGCTCGCTCCCGGTTCGCGGCTGCTGTCGGGTCGTTCGTACGACAGCTGGGAAGGGCTCGCCGCCGGGCTCTGGGCGCCGTTGGCGTCGGGCGGTTCGGTGGTGCTCTGCCGCCACCTCGGGCAGCTGGACGAGGACGGGCTGGCGAAGCGGGTGGAGAGCGAGCGGGTCACCCACCGCGCGGTCTGACCGGCCGGGGCCGGCGCCCGGCAGGCTCCGTCGGGCGCGGGCGAGGCGGCGGACCACCGCGGTATGAAAAGCGCTGCGAGGGTCACTCGTCCGGCCCCGCGCGGGCCCGGTCCCCCGGGGCTGGACGGCGGCGCGGGTACATCATCGGCGTACCGACCACCCGAGGATGGACGCAGCCGTGACCGACAGCGCTGGCACGCCGGCCGACCCCGACCCAGGCCCTACGCCAAGCCCCGGGGCAAGCCCCGAGCCGGGTCCCGACGCCGGGCCGGGTCGTGAGCCCGAGCCGGGTCCCGACCGCCCGGACGAGGACGGAGCCGGATCGCGGGACGGCGCAGGGGACGGGGCCGGCGGGCCGGACGGGGGCGGCGGGCCGGGGACCTGGGCGCGACGTTCCAGGGCCGGGCGCCCGGTCGGCCGCAAACGGCACTGGGCGCGCTGGACCGCGTTGGGCGCGGCGCTCGTCGTTCTGGTCGCGGCGGGCGCGGGGTGGTGGCTGTACCGGAAGCTGAACGGCAACATCCGGACGGACACCGCCGCGGAGGCCGAGCTGCGGGCGTACGAACGGGAACGCCCCACCGCACTCGTGACGGACGCCCAGAACATCCTGCTCATCGGCTCCGACAGCCGGGCCGGGGACAACCGGAAGTACGGCCGGGACGACGGCGGGCGGCAGCGCTCGGACACGGTGATCCTGCTCCATCTCGCGGCGGACCGGAAGAGCGCCACCGCCATGTCCGTGCCCCGGGACCTGATGGTGGAGATCCCCGGCTGCCACGGCTCCGGCGGCAAGGCGACCGGCGCGACGACAGCCCAGTTCAACTGGGCGTTCGAGATCGGCGGCACGGCCTGCACGGTCCGGACCGTGGAGCTGATGACGAAGATCCGCGTCGACCACCACATGGTGGTGGACTTCAGCGGGTTCAAGGACATGGTCGACGCGGTGGACGGCGTGCGGATCTGCGTCCGGGAGCCCATCGACGACCCCGCGGCGCATCTGAGGCTCGCCGCGGGGCAGCACACGCTCGACGGCGAGCAGGCGCTCGGATACGTCCGCGCGCGCAAGTCGCTCGGCGACGGCAGCGACACCGAGCGGATGGACAGGCAGCAACAGTTCCTCGCCGCTCTGGTGAACAAGGTGCAGAGCAATGGCGTCCTGCTCAATCCGGCCCGGCTCTACCCCGTGCTCGACGCGGCCACGAAGTCGTTGACGACCGACACCGGCCTGGACTCGCTGCGCGACCTCTACGGACTGGTCCGTGGAATGCGGAACGTGCCGACGGACAAGGTGCAGTTCCTGACCGTCCCGCGCCGGCCCTACCGCCAGAACGCAAATCGGGATGAATTGGTACAACCGGACGCCGATCAGCTTTTCGGGCAGCTGCGCGAAGATGCCCCGGTGACGGTCGTACCGGCCAAGAATTCGGGCAGCGGAGCCGCCCCCGGGGAAAGGGCCGACGCGACCACAGGCACGGCCGGGGCGACGCCGAATCCCACTTACTCGGGCACGAATGCTGCGGATGACCTGTGTAAGGGGTAAAGCAATTCCCAAACAGAATGGAACAATCGGCGCGGAATGAGTGGAATGCCCGGTTGTAGGGGGCGTGGAATGTGTCACGCCCGTCGCTGGAGCCCGGAAAGGACGGATAGTGTGACGCGATCCAGTGCTTCCGGCCTTCCGGCCGCGCACTTCTGGAACGCAGATCTGGAGCGCCTTTTCGGGGGAGGCGCCTCGCGTGGCACCGACGGAGGACCGAGGCGACCGTGGATGCGCAAAGCCGTGGACGGGCGGACGACATCGACCCCGCGGACCAGTGGGTACTGAACCCGCAGACCGGTCATTACGAACTGCGACTGAACAACTCCGAAGAGCATTCCCCGCGCGGGGACGACCGCCCTCGCATTCCGCGCAGCCGGAGCGAATCGGCGGCCGGAGAACCCCGTCAGGGGGGTCGCCGCCGGGCCCCCTCCGTGGAACCGGGCGAGGACGGACCGCCGCCCCGTCACGAGAGGGCGCCGGGTGGACGTGGCCGCCGGGCCGGCGACAGCAGACGGCCCGCGGAGGCGGAGGGCCCGGCGGGCCGCCGCAAACGCAAGGCGAAGAAGAGCGGCAAGAAGAAGGCGCTGCTCTGGACGTCCGGCGTGACGGCGTTCCTCGTCCTCGCGGGGGCGGGCGGCGCGTACGCCCTCTACCAGCACTTCAACGGGAACATAGGCACCGTCGACGTGGGCAGCGCCGGCAACAAGAACGTCACCAGCTCCGGCCCCATGAACATCCTGATCATCGGCACCGACAAGCGGACCGGCAAGGGCAACGAGGGCTACGGCGATGCCGGAAGCGCCGGCCACGCCGACACCAACATCCTCTTCCACGTCTCCGCGGACCGGACCAACGCGACCGCGCTCAGCATCCCGCGCGACCTGGTCATGGACATCCCCGACTGCGAGACGAAGCAGGACGACGGCACCACCAAGGTCATCCCCGGGACGCCGAACGACCGCTTCAACATCAGCCTCGGCCAGGAGGGCCGCGACCCCGGCTGCACCATGCGGACGGTGAAGGAGCTCACCGGTCTGCCGGTCGACCACTTCATGATGGTGGACTTCAACGCGGTCAAGGAGCTCTCCACGGCGGTCGGCGGCGTCACCGTCTGCATGGCCAAGAACATCGACGACCCCAAGTCGCACCTCAAGCTGCCGAAGGGTGAGTCGAAGGTGGAGGGTGAGCAGGCCCTGGCCCTGCTGCGCACCCGGCACAGCTTCGGCAACGAGAGCGACCTGGACCGCATCAAGGTCCAGCAGCAGTTCCTCGGCTCGATGATCCGCCAGATGAAGTCGGACGACACCCTGACGAGCCCGACGAAGCTCTTCAAGCTCGCCAACGCGGCCACCAAGGCACTGACGGTCGACTCGGGCATCGGATCGGTGGCGAAGCTGACGACCCTCGCCAAGGAGCTCTCCAAGGTGGACACGAAGAACATCACCTTCGTGACCGTCCCCGTCATAGACAACCCGGCCGAACCGAAGCCGGTCACCGTCGTCGTGCACCCGACCAAGGCCGAGCAGCTCTTCGCGATGATGCGGGACGACGTCTCCCTCACCGAGGTGGCGGCGGAGAAGAAGGCCGCCGCCGCCAAGAAGAAGAGTGCGGAACAGTCCGTGCTGGAGGGAACGAAAGCGGCCGCCGCCGACGTCAGGGTTGATGTGTACAACGGTGGTCGGATACCCGGTGCGGCCGGGGCGACCGTCAGCTGGCTCCAGCTCGAAAAGGGTGTGCTGAAGTCCACGAACAAGGCCAACGCACCGGAGAAGACCGACAAGACGACGCTCGCGTACGCGCCCAACCAGGCGGACCAGGCCCGCGCGCTCGCCGACATCATGGGGCTGCCCGCATCGGCCCTGAAGCAGGGCACGACGGATGCCGAGGGGCTGGAAGCGATGACGCTGACGCTCGGCGCCGATTTCAAGGGAGCCGGGGTGCCCGTCACCGCACCCACCACGGCACCCACCGACATTCAGAGGGCCAGCGCCGACAAGGCGGTGTGCAGCGAGTGAAACCCGTTCGCCACGCCACCGCGAGAGTCTGAGCAGCAGGGGGGTCCCGTTGGGACGGAAGAGCACGCCCGGGGAGGGGACGCGACCGCGCGTCCGACAGGCTGATCAACTCGGCTGGGACGACAGTCTCTACGCCGACCGGAAGACAGCCGACCGAGAGACAGCAAACGGAGAGACCGCAGACGGGAAGACAGCCGACGGAGAGACAGGCGGCGGGGAGCCGGCGCACCGGGAGCCGGCGCACGGTACGGGGAACGGCGGGAAGCCGGAGTCCGGCGGGAGCGGGGGCGACGTCCCGGGTCCGCGGAGGTCCGGCGAGGGCCGCGGCGACGACCGTCCGTCCCCGCGGACGCCGAGGAAGAAGCGGCGCGTCCTGCGGTGGACCGCCTCGGTGCTCTCCCTGCTCATACTCGGCACCGGCGCGGCCGGTTACGTCTACTACCAGCACCTGAACCACAACATCAAGAAGGAGGATCTGACCCTCGGCGACAAGAAGATGGTCGAGCACAAGGCCAATGCCGCCGGTCAGACCCCCTTGAACATCCTGCTCATCGGCTCCGACGCGCGTAACACCGCCGAGAACCAGAAGCTGGGCGGCGCGAAGGAGACCTTCAACTCCGCGCCGCTCGCGGACGTACAGATGCTGCTCCACGTCTCGGCGGACCGGAGCAACCTCTCGGTGGTCAGCATGCCGCGCGACACCATGCTGAAGATGCCCAAGTGCACGGACCCGGACACGGGCAAGGTCTACCCCGCCTCCACCGGCGTGGTCATGACCAACACCAGCCTGGGGCGCGGCGGTCCGGGGTGCACGGTGGCCGCCTGGTACGAGCTGACCGGCATCACCATCGACCACTTCATGATGATCGACTTCTCCGGCGTGGTGTCGATGGCCGACGCCGTCGGTGGAGTGCCCGTCTGTGTCGACGCCAACATCTACTCGCACAACAGCAACGGTTCGGGCTCCGGCCTCAAGCTGGAGGAGGGCACCACTCCGATCATGGGGAAGCAGGCCCTCCAGTGGCTGCGTACGCGCTACGGCTTCGAGGACAACACCGACCTCGGCCGCGCGGAGGCTCAGCACCAGTACCTGAACTCGATGGTCCGTGAGCTCCGCAAGGGCACGAAACTCACGGACCCCGGGAAGCTGATGGACCTCGCCGAGGCGGCGACCAACGCGCTCACGGTCGACGACGGGATCGACACGGTGAAGAAGCTGTACGACCTCGCCGCCGACCTCAAGCGGGTCCCGACCGACCGCATCACCATGACGACCATGCCGAACGTCTACGGCACGGGGAATCTCGAAGGCCGGGTCTTCCCGAAGCCGGGCGACGCCGAGCAGGTCTTCCGGATGGTGCGTGACGACATCCCGCTCGACGGCAAGGGATCCAAGCGCACCGACGCGTCGGCGTCGCCCACGGCGTCCGCCACGGCGTCGGCCACCCCGTCGGACCCCTCCGCACCGGTCGACGAGATCGCGGTGACCGTACGCAACGGCACCGCGACCGACCATGCGGGGCCGACCTCCGGCCGTGCCGGGGAGGTGCGGGACCTGCTGGTGGACGCGGGCTTCGTCCGGGCGACCAAGGACTCCTCCGACATCAGCCCGGCGGCGCGCACGAGCGTCCTCTACCCGACCGCTGAGCTGGCGGGGGACGCCCAGGCGGTCGCCAAGGCGCTCGGCATCCCGGCGTCGCTGGTGAAGAAGTCCACCGAGGTCTCGGGGATCTCGCTGGCGGTGGGGGCCGACTGGCGCGAGAACGGCAGTTACCCCGCGGCCGGGGAGAACGACGAGATCCCGGAGTCGGCGCACGCCCTCAACGGCGAGGAGTCCGCCTGCATGCACGTGAACCCGGACTACACCTGGTAGGCGAGGAGCGCACGTACGAGGGAGGGGCTCCACCGTTGCGGTGGAGCCCCTCCCTCGTACGTGGTGCCGGCGACTGGGGTACCCGGTGTCCCGGGTGGCCGGCCGGTGTCTCAGACGGTCTGCCCGCTCAGCGACGGGCGGCGGCCGGCGATGACGCGCTTGGCCAGTGAGCGCGGGCTGGTGAGGAATCCGTACCCCCACGACATGTGCATCGTGGCGAGGGCGACCGGGATCTGTGCGCGGGCCTTCAGCGACAGCCCCTTGCCCGCGGGCAGCGAACCGACGGTGATGGCGACCGCGTAGGCGGCGGGGACGAGGAAGGCCCAGGGGGTGACCGCCGCGCCGACGACGATGCCCGCCGCGATGGCGCAGACGGCGGTCGGCGGGGCGAGGTAGCGCAGGTTGATCGAGCCGGCGTGGTAGCGGGCGACCACGTGCCGCCAGCGGCCATAGTCCTTGTACTGCTTGGCGAGCGCCCGCACGGACGGGCGGGGGCGGTACTGGACCTTCAGTTCCGGGGAGAACCAGATCAGGCCGCCGGCCTCGCGGATGCGGAAGTTCAGCTCCCAGTCCTGGGCCCGGATGAACTCGACGTTGTACCCCTCGGCCTTCTCCAGCGCCTCGCGGCGGAACACGCCGAGGTAGACGGTCTCGGCGGGGCCGGCCTGGCCGCCGGTGTGGAACGCGGCGTTGCCGACGCCGATCCGCGAGGTCATCGCCGCGGCGACGGCGTCCTCCCAGGCGTTCTCGCCCTCGGCGTGCATGATGCCGCCGACGTTCTGCGCGCCGGTCTCCTCCAGGAGGCGGACGGCGGTGGCGATGTAGTCCGGGGAGAGCATGCCGTGCCCGTCGACCCGCACCACGATCGGATGGCGGGACGCCGCGATGGCGGCGTTGAGGGCGGCGGGCGTACGGCCCGTGGGGTTCGGGACGGTGTGGACGCGGGAATCCTCACGCACCAGTTCGGCGGCGATCTCGTCGGTGCGGTCCTTGGACGGGCCGAGCGCGATCACCACCTCCATCTCACCGGCGTACTCCTGTTCCAGGATGTGCCGGACCGAGTTCCTCAGGTGCCGCTCCTCGTCGAGCACCGGCATGATCACTGAGACGGCGGGGTACTGCGCGGCAGACATGTGGTCCTCGGGGTGTCCTCGGGGGCGCCGGGCTCCGGGTCGTACCACGGGAGACGGCGGTTGATCGACAGGTGGTGCGGGCCGCCACGTTACCGCTTACGGGGGACACCGGCGCGTCCCGCCGGGTCGCAGCCCGGAAAGGAGATCGTATGGACTTACCGTACGGACGGTCCCCCCACGCCTCGGAACGCCCGGAGGTCCTCCCTCGTGACCACGCCGCCCCGGCCGCCCCGTCCACCGCACCCCCGGCGCACCCCGCCGCGACGCGGTCCGGCGCAGTCCGCGAGGCCGCTGAGATCGCGCAGACAGGACGAGCGGCCCCGCTGGGGAATGCGGGTGGCGACCGGGCTGTCGGTCCTCGTGCTGGGCGCGGGCGGCATCGGCCACGCGGTCGTCACCCAGCTGGAGACCGGCATCGACCGCGTGGACCCCTTCCGGGACATGAAGAACCGGCCGTCCGGGAGCCGCGGCATGAACCTGCTGCTCGTCGGCACGGACGGCCGCGACCACATCACGGCGGCGGAGAAGAAGAGGTTCCGGCTCGGCGGCGCCCCCTGTCACTGCACCGACACCCTCATGCTGGTGCACCTGTCCGAGGACCGGCGGCGCGCGAGCGTGGTCAGCCTGCCGCGCGACAGTTACGCCGTGATCCCGGCGCACACGGACCGGACGACCGGGAAGCGGCACGCCTCCCACCCCGTGAAGCTGAACGCCGCCTATGCGGAGGGCGGCCCCACACTGACCGTGCGCACCGTGGAGCAGCTGACCGGGATCAAGATCGACCACTACCTGGAGGCGGACTTCACCAGCTTCATGAAGACGGTGGACGCGCTGGGCGGCGTGGACATCTGTACGGTACGGCCGCTGAAGGACACGTACACCGGGCTGGACCTGCCGGCCGGGACGCACCGGCTGGGCGGTGGCGGGGCCCTCCAGTACGTCCGCTCCCGGCACATCGACGGGGCGGCCGACCTGGGGCGGATGGAGCGGCAGCAGAAGTTCGTCGCGGCGGTGATCGAGCGGGCGACCAGCAAGGGGGTGCTGCTCAACCCGGTGAAGTTCCAGCAGGTCGTCTCGGCGATGCTGGGGTCGGTGCGGGCCGACGAGGGGTTCGGCACCGAGCAGATGCTGGAGCTGGGCTCGGCGATGCGCGGTTTCACGGCGGCCTCGTCGGAGTTCGCCTCCGTCCCGGTGGGCGACCCGAGTTTCCCGGTCAAGGGGATCGGATCGACCGTGAAGTGGGACACCGCGCGGGCGAACGCGCTCTTCCGGACCCTGCGCGAGGACAAGCCGCTCACCTCGTCCCGGCCGGCCGCCACCCCCGTGGAGTCGAAGGCGACGGTGGTGGACGTGGCTCCCCAGCAGATCCGGGTCCAGGTCTACAACGGCACCCCGCACGCCGGTCTGGGCACGAAGCTGGACGCGGCCCTGCGCGCCACGGGGTTCAACACCACCGCGGCACCCCTCGACGGCACGGTCCGCGATCTCGCGCGGACCCTGATCACCTACGACCCGCGCTGGGACCGTTCGGCGCGGTCGCTGGCCGCGGCGCTGCCCGGCAGCGAGCTGCGGGCGGTTCCCGGACAGGGCGCCACGCTGCGGGTGACGGCCGGCGCGGACTGGACGGCGGTGCTTCCGGTGCGGGCGGAGACCGTGCCCCGGGGCACGTTCCACGCCGTCACGGGCGACGAGGTCGTCTGCCCCTGAGTGCCCGGGTGAGGAGCCTGCCGGGTGGGGACGGGCCGGGTGGCCCTCGTCCGGGTCAGCCTTCGTCGATGCCCTCGGCGGCGCGCTTCTCGCGCAGCTCCTTGATCGCGCGGCGCCGGGCCAGCCGGTGCGTACGGCGGATCTGGGCCTCCTGGTGGCGCCGCTTGTCGCGCTCGGTGCCGGGGATCACCGGCGGTACGGGGCGGGGGCGGCCGTCCGCGTCGACGGCGGCGAAGACGAGGTAGGCGCTGCCGACCTGCTGGGCGGGGGTCGACTCGTTCCACCGCTCGGCCATCACGCGCACTCCGACCTCCATCGAGGAGCGGCCGGTCCAGTTCACCTGGGCGCGTACGTGCACGAGGTCGCCGACCCGGACCGGCTCCAGAAAGACCATCTCGTCCATCGATGCGGTCACGGCCGGTCCGCCCGAGTGCCGGCCGGCCACCGCCCCGGCCGCGTCGTCCACCAGCTTCATGATCACACCACCGTGCACCGTGCCCAGGAGGTTGGTGTCGCTGCCCGTCATGATGTGGCTGAGGGTGGTGCGGGACGCCTCGGTCGGCTTACCGGGCAGCTCGCCGAGGTCACCCAGGGGGCGATTGGCCTGTTCTGTCATGTGAACCACTGTATGCGGCCACTGCGTGACCGAATTTGCATCAGCTTCGCAACAGCCGTGAACCGTTTCTTCTCACACCCTGTAATACATGTGCCTCGGCGCGGCAGACTGGTGCCCATGAGTGACAGGCCCGGATGGACCGACGACAGCGACCGCTACGGCCGGGGCAGTGCTGCCCCCGAGCCCGAGGGTGCGCGCTCCATGCGCCGTGTCCAGCGGCGCCCCGCCCCGCCGAGGGCTCCCCAGGTACCGCCGCAGGCACCCGGCCAGGGACAGGGGCGTCAGGGATACGGCGCCCCCGAGGCCCCCGAGTACGCCCCGTACGGCGCGGGCGGCCAGGCGGCGTCCGAATACGACAGCGGTTACAACACCGGCCAGGTCTACGGGTCGCCCCAGGGACCGGGGCAGGGTCACGGCCAGGGACACGGGCCGGGCGGCGGACGCGGCGGCGACGGCGGTTACGTCCAGGGCCGGCCCGCGCCGGACTGGCGGCGCCGGATCAAGCTCGGCGCGCTGACCCTGGTCGTCGTCGTACTGGCGGTCTCCGTCTCCACGTACTTCTGGGCGGACTCCAAGCTCAAGCGCGACGTCGACCTCTCCAAGGTGATCGACCGCCCGGCCGAGGGCGACGGCACCAACTACCTGATCGTCGGGTCGGACAGCCGCGAGGGCATGTCGGCCGAGGACAAGAAGAAGCTGCACACCGGCTCCGCCGAGGGCAAGCGCACCGACTCGATGATGATCCTGCACAACGGGTCGAACGGGCCGACGCTGGTCTCGCTGCCCCGTGACTCGAACGTGGAGATCCCCTCGTTCGTGGGGTCCGAGTCGGGCAAGAAGTACGCGGGCACCGGCCGGACGGTGAAGCTGAACGCCGCCTACGCCGAGGACGGCCCGGAGCTGCTGGTGCGGACCGTCGAGTACAACACCGGTCTGCACATCGACCACTACGTCGAGATCGGCTTCGGCGGCTTCGCCGGCATCGTGGACGCGATCGGCGGCGTCGAGCTCGACATCCCGAAGGCATTCAAGGACAAGAACTCCGGCGCCGACTTCCAGGCGGGCAAGCAGACGCTCAACGGTGAGCAGTCCCTCGCCTTCGTGCGTACCCGGTACGCGTTCGCGGGCAGCGACCTGGACCGTACGAAGAACCAGCAGAAGTTCCTCGCGGCCCTCGCGAGCCAGACGGCGACCCCGTCCACACTGATCAACCCGTTCAAGCTGTACCCGGTGCTGGGAGCGGGACTGGACACCCTCGTGGTGGACAAGGACATGTCGCTCTGGTCGCTGGCCCGGATGTTCTTCGCGATGAAGGGCGTCACCGGCGGCGAGGGCACGTCGATGAACATCCCGCTCTCCGGGCAGAGCACCAGCGGGGGCAACCTCATCTGGGACAAGGCGAAGGTCAAGCAGCTCGTGGAGGAGCTGAAGAACGACGACAAGGTCACGGTCACGGGCAGCTGACGGCCCGCACCGCACCGCACCCGCGTGAGCCGGGACCCCCGTTCGGGGTTCCGGCTCACCCGCGTTCACCGTACGGCTCAGTCGAAGCCGAAGCCGCGGGGCAACGGCTCCTGGTGGAAGAGCCGGGCGGGGACGGCGGCGGCCAGGGCCCCGTACCCCGTCGGGTTCAGATGCAGGTGGTCGCCGTCGTCGTACGCGGGCAGGATCGCGC
This sequence comes from Streptomyces sp. NPDC005576, assembly GCF_042871745.1. Taxonomy (NCBI): domain Bacteria; kingdom Bacillati; phylum Actinomycetota; class Actinomycetes; order Kitasatosporales; family Streptomycetaceae; genus Streptomyces; species Streptomyces sp. NPDC005576. The sequence goes on from NZ_JBIAJC010000005.1 coordinate 37,665, forward strand.
GCGGGTTCTCCGGGTCGCGGGCCGCCCGGTCGAAGTCCACGACGCCGTCGAACCGGCCGCTGGTGCGGATCCAGGCGTTGACCTTCTGGCGGGCCTGCTCGCGGAAGCCGTCCGGGTCGTCGTAGCCGGTGTTGCCGCCGAAGGGTGTCAGGGTCGCCCCGTAGACCCGGATGCCCTGGGTGTGCGCCCGGACGACGATCTGGTCGTAGGCGGCGACGAGGTCGTCCGCCGTCTGCTTCTGGGCGGCCTCCGTCGCCCCGGCCGTACCGATGTCGTTGACGCCCTCGAAGACGAGGGCCCACTCGACGCCGCTCTGCGCCAGGACGTCACGGTCCACCCGGGAGAGGGCGTTGGGACCGAGGCCGTCGTCGAGTACCCGGTTGCCGCCGGCCGCCTGGTTGAGGATCGCGGTACCGGCCGTGTCCGGGCGCGACCGGAGCCGGTCGAGCAACTGGTCGGGCCAGCGGTTGTTCGCATCGGTCGTGGAGCCCCGGCCGTCGGTCAGCGAGTCGCCCACCAGGACGGCCGCCGCGGTGGTGCCCGGGGACCAGACCTCGACGCCGCTGAGGAAGTACCAGTGGGCGGCCGAGGTGGCACCGGCCAGATCCTGGTCCCGCACGTGGTCGCCGGCGAGCAGGTACGAGGTGGTCCGCGAGCCGGGGTGCGAGGTGATGCTCTCCGACGCCTGCCCGTCCGCCAGGTACACGGTCACCGTGAGGTTCGTCCCGGCCGCCACGTCGAAGTCCAGCGGGTCCGAGACGATCTGTGAGCCCACGGGGACGGACGCCGAGGCCCTCCCCCCGAACGTCACCCCCCGCGAGGTCGCCGGCCGGATCGCACGGGCTCCGGCCCGGCCCTCGGCCGGCAGCGCCACCGACACCGAGGTGAGCGGCAGCGCTGCACCCCCGAACGCGTTGGAGAACCGCAGCCGCACCTGCTTCCCGCCGACCGACACGTGGACGGTCTGCCGCAGGGTGGTGTCGTCGAGGACCTTGCCGGCCCGGGTGAAGGGGGCGGGCGGCATGTTGGAGGGCTCGGTCAGCTGGGGCATGGACGTCCAGGTGTTCACCCAGTGCGTCCCCGCCTGCCGTGCGTGCGCGGTGGCGCTCCGCCCGTTCCCCGCACCCCCGGCCGCCGCCCCACCCGCATCCGCGGCTCCGGCGGCTCCCACGGCGGTGCCCGTCGCCAGGGTGGCCGCGAGCGCCACCGTCACGGCCAGACCGGTCTTCGAAAATTTTCGAGCCATGGACAGCTTCCCCTCGGACGGAGCGATCCCTGGGCGATCCCCCGGTGATCCCTAGCGCGCTTCGGCGGCGACGGTAGGCGGGGTGTTTCCGGGGTGTCAATGACTCGCACACGATCCGATACAACGCGCCAAGTCGGCGAAATTTTCGAGGAGTTGGCCAGTCGGGGGACCCGCCCAAACCTTGTAACCCGTCAGCGCACGCCCGGCTCACGGCAGGTTTCGCGCCGGCGGATGCGCTCACTCAATCCCCAGCATTCCTACCCGATCACTTGCCGGTCCCCCTGGTCAGACCGCTGCAGCGTCGGGCAGTCGTCCTGCAGGACCTCAGGGGCCCTCTTGACGCACTGCGGTACAGGGATGACGCTCGTGCAAGTTGGCGTAAGCCGCTCGAACCCGGAGGCAGTCATGGCACTACGGTTCATCGGGATAGATCCAGACACCGGGCAGCAGGGCTCCCCCACCGTGTGGGTGGACGAGGAGAAGGGGGAGCTGGTGCTCCAGGGCTGGAAGCCGGACGAGGAGTTAGAGGCGGAGTGCGCGGCGTTCGAGGCCCCCGGGCACGCTCCGGGCATCCCGCCGCACGAAGCCGTCATTCGGATTCCGGCCCGTATGGTGCCGATGCTCAGGGGGGCGTGCGATGTCGCAGATCGAGCCGGGCTTTGACGAGCTGTTGGCCGCAGCCAAGCACTCGGCGGTGCACCTGGAACTGCGCGACTGGTACGGCGTCGGGGATGAGGCTGAGGACTTCGAGGCATGGAAGAGCACGGGTCGGCGGGACACCGACCCGGCGTCCGCCTACTGGACACCGTGGGTCGATCTGATTCGGAGCACGGTTGCCCGGGGGGTGACCGTTCGCCGCGCCCGCGTGGTGTCGGAACCCGTCACGGATTACATCCGGTACGAGCACGCCGGCACCGTGGTCAACCTTCACGCCGGAGAGCAGGTCCGCTGGCTGCCGCGGCGGCAGGCTTCGGCCATCGCGCTTCCGGGAAACGACTGCTGGGTGTTCGACGGAGAGGTCGTGCTCTTCAACCACTTTTCCGGTGAAGGGAACTGGTGCGAGCCCGGCTGGGAGGTTCGCTCCGAACCCCCCGTGGCACGGCTGGCCTCGGCCGCGTTCGAAGCAGTCTGGAAGCGCGGCATCCCGCACGAAAAGTACACGGTCTGACCTGCGGAGAATGAAGAGCCCACTCATGTCTGCGTCCCCCTCGTCCAGCGCCCAGGCCGCCCGTGAAGCCATCGCCGCCCGCCTCGGGGGCCTACGCAAAGACGCGGAGCTGACCGGGCATGAGTTGGCTCTTCGGTGCGGTTGGAGCCCCGCGAAGTCGTCCCGCATCGAGCGGGCCAAGACCCCCGCTTCGGCCGCCGACATCCGCGCCTGGTGCGAAGCGTGTGGAGCAGAGGGGCAGACGGACGACCTGATCGCGGCGAACCGCCAAGCCGACCAGATGTACGTCCACTGGCAGAAGCTGCATCGGCACGGCATGCGCCGGGCGCAGGAAGAGGTTGTCCCTCTCTACGAGCAGACCCGCCACTTCCGCGTGTACTGCTCGAACGTGGTACCGGGCATCCTCCAGACCGAGGCATACGCGGCAGCTCTGCTATCGACCATTGCCGCCTTTCAGGGCACCCCTGACGACTCGCAGAGGGCGGCGGCGTCCCGAATCGAACGCTCACGCGTCCTCCATGAGGGCGACCACCGCTTCGCTCTGCTGTTGGAGGAGACGGTGCTCCGCTATCGCGTCGGAGACGCTCCCGCCATGGCTGGACAGCTCGGCTACCTGCTGGCCGTCATGGCGCTTCCGAACGTGAGTCTCGGGGTGATCCCTTTCACCGCCCAGCGGCTTGTCTGGCCCCTTGAAGCCTTCTATCTCTTCGACGCCCGCCAGGCGAGTGTGGAGCTGCTCACGGCCGCGGTGAACGTCACGGCACCCAGCGAGGTTGCCACGTACGCCAAGGCGTTCTCCGAGTTGGCCAAGCTCGCCGTCTATGGTGCCCCCGCCCGGGCTCTGATCTCTGACGCGATCACCTCTCTCGAGTAGTTGGCGTGCAAGCTGGTGCAAGGCCGTGGCCGACTCCATTCCTCGTTTCCTAGGGTCATTCCATCGACCTCGGAAACCGTTGAGAGAGGGAGTCTCCCTGTGACGACCATGCTGGAATCCCCCGTCGCCTTACGGCACGGGCGGGACCTCGTCAGTCCCGAACTGTTCGAGAAGGTGTCGGAGTTCTGCGCGGAGGAGTACGGACACGAGCTGTCCGCCGCACGCCGCATCGTGGACCAGGCCCTTGCCTTCCTCAAGGTGATGGGCGACACCCGAGCGTTCGACATGACCCCGTCCTACACCGTTGACCCCGGCTGGCACTCGTTCGTGCTCCACACTCAGGCGTACGCCACCTGGTGCGAGGAACAGTTCGGGTTCTTCCTCGGACACGAGCCCAAGGTCACCGCCCGCACCCGCCCGCTGATCGGTTCCGTGGTGGACCGCGTCAGGGCCGCCGGGTTCCACGTGGACGACCGCCTGTGGGGCGCGGCGAAGGACTGCAACCCGCCCGCGTGCTGTGGTGACGGCGACGGCTGCTGATCCCACTCTCGATCGACCGAAGCGGTCCGGGCGCGCTTGAGGCGTCCGGGCCGCCACAGCCAGGGGTTCAAGGATGAGCAGTGATGACGAGGGCCTGACCGGTCGAGGCCGGGTCACGGTGTTCGGGATGTTCAGCACGGTCGTCGGATGTGCCACGCACCACCTTGACGAACGACGTATCGGGGACGTGGCCGTGATCGGCCCTCTGACCCCCGGTGTCGAGTGGCCACGGCTGTGGCAGATGGCCCGTTCCTGTTGCAGGCCCGCGGCCAAGGACGCCGAACTCGCGCAGTGGATTCTGATCCAGGCGACTCGGGCGTTCGTCTGCGGCAGCGACCGTATCGCCCACTTCCCCGACCGGGGCTGGAAGCTGGAGCCCGGTGGGAAGCGCGCCGTCTTCGAAGCCACCTGTGCCAACCGGGATCAGCTGTGGACCGGAAATCTGACCGTGGAGAGGCTCAGCCCTGCCCAGGTGGCCGAGCGCCCTTCGCTCTACCGGGCATAGCTCACCGGACCTCTCCGACTCGCCCCGGTCCTGCGAGAGGCCCCCGGCGTGGCTTGGGTGCCGGGGGCCTCTGTCGACTGCGGGGAATCCTGTTACGGCAGGTTCCTCGCCATGACGATCCGCTGGACCTGATTCGTACCTTCATAAATCTGGGTGATCTTGGCATCGCGCATCATGCGCTCGACCGGGTAGTCACGGGTGTAGCCGTAGCCGCCGAGGAGCTGGACGGCGTCGGTGGTGACCTCCATGGCGACGTCGGAGGCGAAGCACTTGGCGGCGGCGCCGAAGAAGGTCAGGTCGCTGTCGAGGCGCTGGGACTTGGCGGCGGCGCTGTAGGTGAGCTGGCGGGCGGCTTCCAGCTTCATCGCCATGTCGGCGAGCATGAACTGGATGCCCTGGAAGTCCGCGATCGGCTTGCCGAACTGCTTGCGCTCCTGGACGTAGCCCTTGGCGTAGTCGAGGGCGCCCTGGGCGATGCCGAGCGCCTGGGCCGCGATGGTGATGCGGGTGTGGTCCAGGGTCTTCATCGCGGTGGCGAAGCCGGTGCCCTCCTCGCCGATCATGCGGTCGGCGGGAATGCGGACGTTGTCGAAGTAGATCTCGCGGGTCGGGGAGCCCTTGATGCCGAGCTTCTTCTCCGGGGCGCCGAAGGAGACACCCTCGTCGGACTTCTCGACGACGAACGCGGAGATGCCCTTGGAGCGCTTGGTCGGGTCGGTGACGGCCATGACCGTGTAGTACTCGGAGACGCCCGCGTTGGTGATCCAGCGCTTCACGCCGTTGAGGACCCAGAAGTCGCCGTCGCGGACGGCCTTGGTCTTCATGCCGGCCGCGTCGGAGCCCGCGTCCGGCTCGGAGAGCGCGTACGAGAACATCGCGTCGCCCTTGGCGAGCGGGCCCAGGTACTTCTTCTTCAGCGCCTCGGAGCCGGAGAGGATCACCGGGAGGGAACCGAGCTTGTTGACGGCCGGGATGAGGGAGGAGGACGCGCAGGCGCGCGCCACCTCCTCGATCACGATGACCGTGGCGAGCGCGTCGGCGCCGGCGCCGCCGTACTCCTCCGGTACGTGGACCGCGTGCAGGTCGGCGGCGACGAGGGCGTCCAGCGCCTCCTGCGGGAAGCGGCCCTCCTCGTCCACGGCCGCGGCGAAGGGCGCGATCTTCGCCTCGGCGAGCGACCGGATGGTGTCGCGGAGCATCTCGTGCTCCTCGGCCGGACGGTAAAGGTCGAAATCGGTCGAACCCGCCAAGACGCTCACTCCCCAAGGATGCTAACTACCGTTCAGTAACCCAATTTTAGTCCCGGCTGCGCGCAGCGGCCTACGTAAGGAGCGCGTGAGCTTGACGACAGCGCCCCGACGGCAGGGCGGGGCGGCGGTCGGGCGGCGGTCGCGGCGATGCCCATACCCGCTGCAAGCGGGGCAGAACGGTCGGAAACGGCGGCCGGACGGCCCCGACACGGCCACGACTATGCTCGGCGAGGCACGTCCGTCCGTTTCATCCAGGAGCACCCATGGCCCTCAGGATCACTGTGATCGGCACCGGCTACCTCGGCGCCACCCATGCCGCGGCCATGGCGGAGCTGGGGTTCGAAGTGCTCGGGCTCGACGTGGTGCCGGAGAAGATCGAACTGCTCCAGGCGGGCCGGGTGCCGATGTACGAGCCCGGTCTGGAGGAGATCCTGCAGAAGCACGTGGCCGGGATTCCGGGTTCCACGGGCCGGCTGCGCTTCACCACCTCCTGGGAGGAGGTCGGCGCCTTCGGCGACGTGCACTTCGTCTGCGTGAACACCCCGCAGAAGCACGGCGAGTACGCCTGCGACATGAGTTACGTGGACAGCGCCTTCGCCTCGCTCGCCCCGCACCTGACGCGCCCGGCGCTGGTGGTCGGCAAGTCGACCGTGCCGGTCGGTTCGGCGGCCCGGCTGGCGAAGCTGCTGGCGGAGCTGGCGCCGGTGGGCACGGACGTGGAGCTGGCCTGGAACCCGGAGTTCCTGCGCGAGGGCTTCGCCGTGAAGGACACCCTGCACCCGGACCGGATCGTCGTCGGGGTGGAGAGCGAGCTCTCCGAGAAGCTGCTGCGCGAGGTGTACGCCGTTCCGGTCGCGGAGGGCTCCCCCTTCGTGGTCACCGACTTCCCCACCGCCGAACTGGTGAAGACCTCGGCGAACTCCTTCCTCGCCACCAAGATCTCGTTCATCAACGCGATGGCCGAGGTCTGCGAGGCGGCCGACGGTGACGTGGTGAAGCTGGCGGAGGCGATCGGGTACGACGAGCGGATCGGCTCGAAGTTCCTGCGCGCCGGCATCGGCTTCGGTGGCGGGTGCCTGCCCAAGGACATCCGCGCCTTCATGGCGCGCGCCGGTGAGCTGGGCGCCGACCAGGCGCTGACGTTCCTGCGCGAGGTGGACTCGATCAACATGCGCCGCCGGGGCCACATGGTGGAGCTGGCCCGGGAGGCCGTGGGCGGCAGCTCGTTCCTCGGCACCCGGGTGGCGGTGCTGGGCGCGACCTTCAAGCCCGACTCGGACGACGTGCGCGACTCCCCCGCGCTGAACGTGGCCGGTCAGATCCACCTCCAGGGCGGGCAGGTCACCGTCTTCGACCCGAAGGGCATGAACAACGCCCGCCGCCTCTTCCCGACCCTCGGATACGCGGAGACCGCGCTGGACGCCGTGCGCGGCGCGGACGTGGTGCTGCACCTGACGGAGTGGCGGGAGTTCCGTGAGCTGGACCCGGCGGCGCTGGGCGAGGTCGCCGCGCGACGCATCGTGCTGGACGGCCGCAACGCGCTGGACAGCGCGGTGTGGCGCGCGGCCGGCTGGACGTACCGGGCGATGGGCCGCCCGACCGCCTGACCGCCGGCGCAGCTCCGTACGTACGCCGGGAGGCCGCCCCGGAAACAACCGGGTGCGGCCTCCCGGCGTACGTACGGGCCTGTGTCTCTGCGGGCCCGTACGGAACGGGTCAGGCCCGGGGCTTGGCGTCCAGCTGCTCGATGGTGGCGTGGGACGGGCTCCGGCGGAACTGGAGGTCGCGGGCGACTGCCTCGGCGTCGCGCAGCACGCGCACCGCGTTCCGCCAGGTGAGCTTGGCGAGGTCGGCCTCGGACCAGTTGCGGCGCAGCAGCTCCGCGATCAGGTTCGGGTAGCCGGAGACGTCTTCCAGGCCCCGGGGGAGGAACGGCGTGCCGTCGTAGTCGCCGCCGATGCCGATGTGGTCGACGCCGGCCACCTCGCGCATGTGGTCGAGGTGGTCCGCGATGGTGGCGACCGTGGCGTACGGGCGCGGGTTGGCCTCCTCGAAGTCCTCGTGGATGCGCATGGCCTGCGGGGAGGTGTCGAGGTGGTGCAGCCCGTGTTCGCGCATGTTCCGGTCGGCGGCCAGCGTCCACTCGACGGCGGCCGGCAGCACGAACTTGGGTACGAAGGTGACCATCGCGACCCCGCCGTTGTCGCGGAGCGAGAGGAGCACGTCGTCGGGGACGTTGCGCGGGTGGTCGCAGACGGCTCGGGCCGAGGAGTGCGAGAAGACCACGGGCGCCTCGCTGGTGGCGATGGCGTCGCGCATCGTGCCGGGTGACACGTGCGAGAGGTCGACGAGCATGCCGCAACGATTCATCTCGCGGACGACCTCGCGGCCGAACTCGGAGAGTCCGCCGAGGCGCTCGACGTCGGTCGCCGAGTCCGCCCAGTCGATGTTGTCGTTGTGCGTCAGCGTCATGTAGCGGACGCCGAGGGTGTGCAGGGCACGGAGGGTGGCCAGCGAGTTGTTGATGGAGTGGCCGCCCTCGGCCCCCATCAGGGAGGCGATACGGCCCTCGGTGCGGGCCGCCTCCATGTCGTCGGCGGTCAGCGCCCGGCGCAGGTGCGCGGGGTAGCGCGTCTGCATCTCACCGACGATGTCGATCTGTTCCAGGGTGGCACTGACGGCGGCGTCGCCGCTGAAGTCGGAGCGCACGAACACCGACCAGAACTGCGCGCCGACGCCTCCGGAGCGGAGGCGGGGCAGGTCGGTGTGGAGGTGGCCGGTCTGGTCCTGGGCGATGTCACGGGCGTTCAGGTCGTAGCCGGCCTGTTCGCGCAGGGCCCATGGAAGGTCGTTGTGACCGTCGACGACGGGGTGGACGGCGAGGAGGTCCCGGGCCCGCCGCAGGTGGTCCGCGTGAGCCGTGGTTTCCGTCTGGTTCATGGGCGGGGAGCCTACTTCCCGAAACCGAAGGAGTCGGCGCCCTCGACCTTGGCCCGCAGTCGCCGGCCCTTCTCGGTGGCCTGTTCGTTGAGCTCGCCGAGGAAGGCGGTCATCCGGTCGCGGAGTGCTTCGTCGCCGGTGGCGAGGATGCGGGCGGCGAGGAGTCCGGCGTTGCGTGCGCCGCCGACGGAGACGGTGGCGACAGGGACGCCGGCGGGCATCTGCACGATGGAGAGCAGGCTGTCCATGCCGTCCAGGTACTTCAGCGGTACGGGGACGCCGATGACGGGCAGCGGGGTGACGGAGGCCAGCATGCCGGGCAGGTGGGCGGCGCCGCCCGCGCCCGCGACGATCGCCTTCAGGCCGCGGCCGGCCGCCTGCTCGCCGTACGCGATCATCTCGCGGGGCATCCGGTGGGCGGAGACGACGTCCACCTCGTACGCGATGCCGAATTCGTCCAGGGCCTGGGCGGCGGCCTCCATCACGGGCCAGTCGGAGTCGGACCCCATGACGATGCCGACCACGGGTGCGGTGCGCGGGTCTGTCATTCGGTGATCGTCCCTCGGAGGTAGTCGGCCGCGTGCCGGGCGCGCTCCCGCACGTCCGTCAGATCGTCGCCGTAGGTGTTGACGTGTCCGACCTTGCGGCCGGGCTTCACGTCCTTGCCGTACATGTGGATCTTGAGCTGCGGGTCCCGGGCCATGCAGTGCAGGTACCCCTGGTACATGTCGGGGTAGTCGCCGCCCAGGACGTTGCACATGACCGTCCAGGGGGCGCGCGGGCGCGGGTCGCCGAGCGGCAGGTCGAGCACGGCGCGGACGTGGTTGGCGAACTGCGAGGTGATCGCGCCGTCCTGGGTCCAGTGCCCGGAGTTGTGCGGGCGCATGGCGAGTTCGTTGACGAGGATGCCGGGAGTCCCGTCGGCGCCGCGGACCTCGAAGAGCTCGACGGCGAGGTGGCCGACGACGCCGAGTTCGGCGCCGATCCGCAGCGCGAGCTGCTGGGCCTCGCCGGCGAGCTTCTCGTCGAGGTCGGGGGCCGGGGCGATGACGGTGTCGCAGACGCCGTCGACCTGGACGGATTCCACGACGGGGTAGGCGACGGCCTGGCCGTGCGGGGAGCGGACGATGTTCGCCGCGAGCTCCCGCACGAAGTCGACCTTCTCCTCGGCGAGGACCGGGACTCCGGCGCGGAAGGGCTCGGCGGCGTCCGCCTCGGAGCGCACCACCCAGACGCCCTTGCCGTCGTAGCCGCCGCGGACCGTCTTGAGGATCACCGGGTAGCCGTCGCCCTCGCCCGCGAAGGCGGTGACGTCGGCGGGGTCCGCGACGATGCGGTGGCGGGGGCAGGGAACGCCCAGCTCGGTGAGCCGGGCCCGCATCACGCCCTTGTCCTGGGCGTGCCGCAGAGCGTCGGGGCCGGGGCGGACGGCGATGCCGTCGGCCTCCAGGGCCCGCAGGTGCTCGACGGGCACGTGCTCGTGGTCGAAAGTGATCACGTCGCAGCCGCGCGCGAAGGCGCGGAGGGTGTCCAGGTCGCGATAGTCGCCGACGACGACCTCGTTCACCACCTGGGCGGCGGAGTCCTGCGGGGTGTCACTGAGCAGCTTGAATGTCAGGCCGAGGGGGATGCCCGCCTCGTGGGTCATGCGGGCGAGCTGACCGCCGCCGACCATGCCGACTACCGGGAACGTCACCACCCCAGGGTATCCGCCGTCCCGGTACCCCCCGACTCTGGCCCGGAAGGGCTCCCCGCCCCCCGCGGCGACCGGGGCTGTCCCGCAGGCCGTGACCTCGGCCCATGGGCGTCACACGGCCGGGCTGGTTAGCATGTGCGCGTTGACCAAACCGACCGGACGGGGCTGAACGATCATCATGAGCGAACGGGGCGCACTGCGAACCCGGCTTGATCGGCTGGCCCGCGAGGTCGCCAAGTTCGGCGTGGTCGGCGCGCTGGGACTGGTGGTCAACATCGCCGTCTCCAACCTGATCTGGCGCACCACGGACATTCCGACGGTGCGGGCCGGACTGATGGCCACCTGTGTGGCCATCCTCTTCAACTACGTCGGGTTCCGTCACTGGACCTACCGGGACCGCGACAAGAGCGGCCGGACCCGCGAGCTGACGCTGTTCCTGCTGTTCAGCGCGGTGGGAGCGGTGATCGAGACGGGCGTGCTGTACGCGGCGACGTACGGCTTCGGCTGGGACACCCCGGTGCAGAGCAATGTCGCCAAGGTCGTGGGCATCGGGATCGCCACGCTCTTCCGCTTCTGGTCGTACCGCAGCTGGGTCTTCAAGAGCCTCCCCGCGGAGGAGGCCGTGGTGGTCGCGGAGAGTCTTCCCGGCCGACGACAGCCGTCGGAGCCGGTGGCACCGGACACCGTACGGAACTGAGGGCCCTGGGGCACTGCCCGGTCCCGCCCGCCCTGCCCGGTCCCGCTCTCAGCGGACCGGGCGTTCCTGTTCCTGAGGAGGGCGGGCGACGCTGCCGAGGAAGAGGGCGAAGACGGGCGGCTGCTGCTGGAGCAGTTCGAGCCTGCCGCCGTCGGCCTCGGCGAGGTCGCGGGCGACCGCGAGACCGATGCCGGTGGAGTTCCGCCCGCTGATGGAGCGTTCGAAGATCCGGGCCCCCAGGTCGGCGGGGACGCCCGCGCCCTCGTCGGTGACCTCCACGACGACCTGATTGCCGGTGATGCGGGTGCGGAGGGCGACCGTGCCGCCGCCGTGCATCAGGGCGTTCTCGATCAGGGCGGCGAGCACCTGGGCGACGGCTCCGGGGGTGCCGACCGCGCGCAGGCCGTGCCGGCCGGAGCGCACGACGGCGCGGCCCTCGCCGCGGTAGGCGGGGCGCCACTCCTCGATCTGCTGCTTGATGACCTCGTCCAGGTCGAAGACGACGGCGGAGCCGGTGCGTGGGTCCCGGGCGTTGGTCAGCAGCCGCTGCACGACGTCGGTGAGGCGCTCGACCTGGGTGAGGGCGATGTTCGCCTCCTCCTTCACCGTGTCCGGGTCGTCGGTGACGGAGATTTCCTCGATGCGCATGGAGAGCGCGGTGAGCGGGGTGCGGAGCTGGTGGGAGGCGTCGGCGGCGAGCCGCCGCTCGGCCGTCAGCATCCGGGCGATCCGCTCGGCGGAGGCGTCGAGCACGTCGGCGACCCGGTCCAGCTCGGGCACCCCGTACCGCTTGTGGCGGGGGCGCGGGTCACCGGAGCCGAGGCGTTCGGCGGTCTCGGCGAGGTCGGTGAGCGGGGAGGTGAGCCGGTTGGCCTGGCGAACGGCGAGGAGGACCGCCGAGATGATCGCGAGGAGGGCCACCGCACCGATGATCAGCAGGGTGCGGCCTACCTCGCGGGTGACGGCGGACCGTGACTCCTCGACGGTGACCCGCTCACCCTCCTCGCCCTCCACGACGGAGGTGATGGCGTTGCCGCCGGGGCGCGTACCGACCTCGATCGGCGCGCGGCCGGGGAGCTCGACACGGGCGTACCGGTCGCCGACGACCTGCTCGTCGAGGACGGTGGCGGTGATCCGCTCCTCGCCCAGCAGTCGGCTCTCCACCACGCTGATCAGCCGCAGCGCCTCGGAGTCCACGCTCTCCTGGGCGCTGTTGCTGATGGTGCGGCTCTCCACGAGGACGAGGGAGATGCCGAAGACGGCGATCACCACGAGCACCACGGCGAGCGTGGAGTTGATCAGTCGGCGGCGCATGAGGTGCTTCTGCCCGTCAGCTCTGGTCGGGGTCGACGTGTTCCGGTGTCCGTCAGGTTCGGGTCCGCCGGCCGGGCCGGACGGTCGTCAGCTCTTCTCGAAGCGGAAGCCGACGCCGCGGACGGTCGCGATGTAGCGGGGGTTCGCGGCGTCGTCGCCGAGCTTCTTGCGGAGCCAGGAGATGTGCATGTCCAGGGTCTTCGTCGACGACCACCAAGTGGTGTCCCAGACCTCGCGCATCAGCTGGTCGCGGGTGACGACCCGGCCGGCGTCCCGGACCAGCACCCGGAGCAGGTCGAACTCCTTGGCGGTGAGCTGGAGCTCCTCGTCGCCCATCCAGGCGCGGTGCGACTCGACGTCGATCCGTACGCCGTGGGTGGCGGGCTGCGGGGCGGGCTCGGCGGCACCGCGCCGGAGCAGGGCGCGGACGCGGGCGAGGAGTTCGGCGAGCCGGAAGGGCTTGGTGACGTAGTCGTCGGCGCCGGCGTCCAACCCGACCACCGTGTCGACCTCGTCCGCGCGGGCGGTCAGCACCAGGATGGGCACGGCGTGGCCGTCGGCGCGCAGTCGGCGGGCGACCTCCAGGCCGTCCATGCCGGGCAGTCCCAGATCGAGGACGACGAGGTCCACGCCGCCCTGGAGTCCGGCGTCGAGCGCGGTCGGGCCGTCCTGACGGACCTCGACCTCGTAACCCTCCCGACGCAGGGCGCGGGCCAGCGGCTCCGAGATGGATGCGTCGTCCTCTGCGAGCAGTACACGGGTCATGGGGTGATGGTAGTCCGCGCGGGACGCCCCGAGTGAGGCCCTGCGAAACGCCTGCGGACCCAGGGTTCATCCACGTAAAGACCTTCGAATGATCGACTACGGTTCCACTTCTACCTGTGATCGATGTCTCATACTCTTCCATATGGTGCAAGGTCGTGTCGTATGGTGTTGCGACGCCTGTTGCACTAATGGGGACCTTTGGGCAGCGTTTCGCGCCAGAGGTCCCTTTCATGTGCGGGCTGGTTCCCGCCAGTCTTGTCACGAGTGAATGACCTGTGGGCCGGGCCCGGAGCGCGAGGACGCGCACCGGGCGTGGATCCCGATGCGGTCGGTCCCCCGTCTCCGTACCTCCTTCAGAGGCCGGAAGGCGGAGCGAGTCCCCTGTCAGGCGAGGGGCAGGGCCCTGAGCGCGCCGGTGCCGGCCACCCCCCACCGGGCGCGTCCCGCTGTCACGGCGACGGCGCGTCCCCCCATCAGCAAGGATCGACCATGGCGTCCAGCCTGACGAAGGAAACCGCCGGCCAGACCGGCGGGGCGACCTTCTTCGGCCACCCCCGCGGCCTGGCCACGCTCTTCATGACCGAGATGTGGGAGCGGTTTTCCTACTACGGCATGAGGGCCCTGCTCCCCCTCTACCTGATCGCTCCCAACGGGCTGCACATGAACCCGGCCACGGCGACGGCGATCTACTCGGTCTACCTGTCGCTCGTCTACCTGCTCGCCATGCCCGGCGGCTGGTTCGGCGACCGGGTCTGGGGTCCGCGCAAGACCGTGGCCATCGCCGGTGCGGTGATCATGGTCGGCCACCTCGTGCTGGCCCTGCCCTCCGAGGGGACGTTCTTCCTCGGCCTCGGTCTCGTGGCCGTCGGTTCGGGTCTGCTGAAGTCCAACATCTCGACGATGGTCGGCCACCTCTACGACGGCCCGGACGACCCGCGCCGCGACGGTGGCTTCACGATCTTCTACATGGGAATCAACGTGGGCGCCTTCGTCGCCCCGCTGGCCATCGGCACCGTCGGCGAGAACGTCAACTGGCACCTCGGCTTCGCCCTGGCCGCCCTCGGCATGGCGCTCGGCGTCGTCCAGTTCATGCTGGGCAGCCGCCACCTGGACGCGCGCAGCTTCGAGACCCCGAAGCCGCTCTCGGCCGTCGAGCGCGCCACCACGCTGCGCAAGTCGATGATCTGGCTGGCCGTCGCCGCCGTCTTCTACATCGTCACGGTCGTCACCGGCGTCTACACGCTGAACTGGCTGCTGGTCCCGATCACGGTGGCCGGTCTGGTCATCCCGGTGATGGTCCTGGTCCGCATCAAGCGCGACAAGGACCTGAGCGACACCGAGCAGTCGAAGATGTCCGGGTACATATGGTTCTTCGTCGCCGCCGCGCTCTTCTGGATGATCTACGACCAGGGCGGCTCGACGATGGCGATCTTCGCCGAGTCGTCGGCGAAGAACACCGTGTTCGGCTGGGAGTTCCCGGTCTCCTGGTACCAGTCGGTCAACCCGGTCCTGATCATGGCCCTGGCCCCGGTCTTCGCCGCCTTCTGGATGGCGCTGAACCGCCGCGGCAAGGAGCCGAGCACGATCGTGAAGTTCAGCTCCGGCCTGGTGCTGGTCGGTGCGTCGTTCTTCCTCTTCCTGGCGCCGCTGGTCATCGCCACCGACGGCCACAAGGCCGCCGCGATGTGGCTGGTCGCGATCTACTTCGTGCAGACCGTCGGTGAGCTGACGCTCTCCCCGGTCGGCCTCTCGGTCACCACGAAGATGGCTCCCGCCAAGTACGCCAGCCAGATGATGGGTGTCTGGTTCCTCGCGGTCACCGCGGGCGACTGCACCACCAGCCTGCTCTCCATCGCGGGCGTGGATCTCAACGGCACCGGGATCGTCACCCTCCAGGCCGCGCTCGCGGTGCTCGCGGGTGGTGCGATCTTCATGTACCGCGGCAAGGTGAAGGCCCTCATGGGCGACGTGCGCTGACGCGTCCCGCCTACTGCGGACCCCACCACCAACGACGACGGACGGTCGCCGCACCGAGTGATCGGTGCGGCGGCCCTCCGTCGTCGTTCTTGGTGTCGCGTCTGCCGCCGGAAACAGCTGTCCCCTGCCCGCGCTACTCGGGTGCGGCCAGCTCCGCCCAGACGGTCTTGCCGGGTACGTCGGGGACGCGCAGCACGCCCCAGTCCAGGCAGAGCCGCTG
Source organism: Streptomyces sp. NPDC005576 (assembly GCF_042871745.1). Taxonomy (NCBI): domain Bacteria; kingdom Bacillati; phylum Actinomycetota; class Actinomycetes; order Kitasatosporales; family Streptomycetaceae; genus Streptomyces; species Streptomyces sp. NPDC005576. The sequence goes on from NZ_JBIAJC010000005.1 coordinate 52,857, forward strand.
CACGATGAACATGCCGTGGCCGCCGGGCCGACCGGCCTGGTGCGGAGTGCGGGGGGCGGGCTGTCCGGCGCCGTTGTCCGCCACCTCGATCCGGAGCACCTTGGAGGTGGCTCCCAGCCGGAGCTCCTCGGGCCCGCCTGCGTGCAGGCAGGCGTTGGTGACCAGCTCGGAGACGACCAGCAGGACGTCCTCGGCGGCGGCGCGGCGCTCCGCGCCCTCGGCGGGCAGCCAGCCCCATTCGTTCAGGGCCTGGCGTGCGAAGTCACGGGCCATCGGAACGATGCCGGTGGCCTCCCGCAGGGAGAGGGTGCGCCACTGCCGGTCGGCCGGGACGTGTGCGGACGTGTCCGCTCCGTCCGGCTCGCGGCCGAGGCCGCCCGGCGGATGCTGCCGGGTGGTGCTCATCAGCGCTTCACCTCACCGATTCACCGTGTCGCCATCGAACAGATACAGGTCAGATTCTTGGATGCGGGCCTCCGCGGGTCCGCCGGAATTTCTCCTGCCCGGCGGAACCTCGACGACACCCGCTCCGGCCAGCGGATCGCGTGACCATGGTGACGCGAAGGACGGCCGGGGGCGCCGGGAGAGGGCCACCTCAGGTACCCAGCGCATCTTGGAGCGTGGCATGGACGGTGAAGACCGCCTCGGCGCCGGTGATCTCGAAGACCCTGGCGACCACGGGCCGCATGCCGGCCAGATGGACCTCCCCGCCGGCCTCCTCCGCCCTGAGCCGCGCGCCGAGCAGGACGTTCAGTCCTGTGGAGTCGCAGAACTCGAGCCCGGAGCAGTCGACGATCAGGCGCACCCGGCCCTGCTCGACGGCGCTCTCCAGAGGTTCACGCAGCAGATCGGCGGTGTGGTGATCAAGCTCACCCACCGGCGTCACGATCTCGCTGCCGCCCTCCGTCCGGGTCTCGACCTGAAGTCTTCCCCGGTTCGTACTGCCGACCGTCCCGCGGTCCATGCCGTCCCTCTTCACCGTTGGTCAGTGGGGCCTTGTGCGGCGTGCCAGCCGCCCACATTCCTGTGGTCGCGCAACTGCCGCGACCTGCGCGAAACATTACGCGTTCCGTCCGTCCCGCGGTAGCGGGAGATCTCAACAAACCGGACATAACGCCTAATTGAAGCTTGTCACTCGCGCCGCCGAGCAGGTAAGGGTAGAGGGACACCCGCTTCATCCACCCCTTACCGGCTTCGGAGGCGCCGCTTCACCGCAGCAGCACCGAACGGCTTCGGCAGTCCTGTGCCGAGGCACTGGAAGGAGAACCATGTCACCCCGGCTCGACGGTTCGCGTACCCACGACGCGGCGTCGGCATGTCCTCAGGGACCGACCAATTCCGACTTCCCTGCCAGCGGGGTCGTACCCGGCCCGCGCAGCAGCTCCGACGGCGACGCCGCCGGAGGCGCCACCTCCGCCGCCCCCACCGGCGAGATGGCCCCCACCGGCGAAGGGGACCCCATCGGCGACGGCCTCGAAGGTCTCGAAGGACTTCCCGAGATCCCCTCCCCCGCGACCGTCGGAGCGCTCGACGCCCGCGCGCTGTCGAAGACGCTCTTCGAGCGGCTCGACACCCTGGAGGAGGGCACACATGCCCACGCGTACGTACGCAACACCCTGGTCGAGCTGAACCTCGCCCTCGTCCGGTTCGCCGCCTCGCGGTTCCGTACCCGCAGCGAACCGATGGAGGACATCGTCCAGGTCGGCACCATCGGGCTGATCAAGGCGATCGACCGGTTCGAGCTGAGCCGGGGCGTCGAGTTCCCGACCTTCGCGATGCCCACGATCATCGGCGAGATCAAGCGTTTCTTCCGCGACACCAGCTGGGCCGTGCGCGTGCCGCGCCGCCTCCAGGAGCTGCGGATCGACCTGGCCAAGGCGGGCGACGAACTGTCGCAGCGGCTGGACCGGGCGCCGACCACGGGCGAACTCGCCGAGCACCTCGGACTGACCCGCGAAGAGGTCGCGGAGGGCCTGACCGCGAGCAACGCCTACAGCGCCGGTTCGCTGGACGCCCAGCACGACGACCACGAGAGCGAGGGGTCCCTGGCGGACCGCCTCGGTTACGTGGACCACGGGCTGGAGGGGATCGAGTACATCGAGTCCCTCAAGCCCCTGATCGCCTCGCTGCCGGCACGCGACCGGCTGATCCTCTCGCTGCGCTTCGTCACCAACCTCACCCAGTCGGAGATCGGCGAGGAGCTGGGCATCTCGCAGATGCACGTCTCCCGCCTGCTCTCGCGGACGCTGGACCGGCTCCGTGAGGGGCTGACCGTCCAGGAGTGACCTGACGGGGTGCGCGGGTGGCCGTCCGGAGTCTCCGGGCGGCCACCCGCGCGTCCGGTCGCGCTTCCCGGGGCCCGTGACGCGCGGGCCGGCTCGCGACGCGCGGGCCGCGCGCGTCCCGGCCGTACGTCGCCCGGCCGCCCGCTCACACCACCCGATCCCGGCCGTACGTCGCCCGGTCGCCCGCTCACACCACCCGGACACCGCGCCGCCAGACGCCGGCCGCCAGCGGGACGCCCGGCCGGTAGGCGAGGTGGACGTGGCTGGGCGCGTCCAGCATCAGGAGGTCGGCGCGGGCGCCCGGGGCGACCCGGCCGACGTCCGTACGGCGCAGGGCGGCGGCCCCGCCCGCGGTGGCGGACCGGACCGCCTCGTCGGGGGTCATGCCCATGTCCCGTACGGCGAGGGCGATGCAGAACGCCATCGAGGAGGTGAAGGACGAGCCCGGGTTGCAGTCGGTGGAGAGGGCGACGGTGACGCCCGCGTCGAGCAGCCGCCGGGCGTCGGGCCATGCGGCGCGGGTGGAGAACTCCGCCCCGGGCAGCAGGGTGGCGACGGTGTTGCCGGCGGCGAGGGCGTCGACGTCCGCGTCCGTGAGGTGGGTGCAGTGGTCGGCCGAGGCGGCGTCCAGTTCCACCGCCAGCCGCACGCCCGGTCCGTGCCCGAGCTGGTTGGCGTGCACCCGGGGCAGCAGGCCCTTCGCCTTCCCGGCGGTGAGGACCGCGCGGGCCTGGTCCCCGTCGAAGGCGCCCCGCTCGCAGAAGACGTCGATCCAGCGGGCGTACGGCGCGCAGGCGTCGAGCATCGGGCCGGTGACCAGCGCGACGTAACCGGCCGGGTCGTCCTCGTACTCCGGGGGCACCACGTGGGCGCCGAGGAAGGTGAGCTCGTCGGTGAGGCCGGCGGCCAGGCGCAGGGCGCGGACCTCGTCCGCGACGGTGAGGCCGTAGCCGGACTTGGTCTCGAAGGTGGTGGTGCCCTGGCGGAGCGCCTCGTCGAGATGGCGCACGAGCCCCGCGGCGAGCTGCTCGTCGGTGGCGGCGCGGGTGGCGGCGACGGTGGTGCGGACGCCCCCGGCCGAGTACGGGCGCCCGGACATCCGGGCGTTGAACTCCTCCGTGCGGTCGCCGGCGAAGAGCAGGTGGGAGTGGGAGTCCACGAACCCCGGGAGCACGGCCCGGCCGCCCGCGTCGACGGCGCGGTCGGCGGCGGGGGCGCGGGAGGCTTCGCCGGTCCACGCGATGCGGTCGCCGTCGATGACGACGGCCGCGTCCCGGATCAGGCCCAGCGGGCTGCCGTCCCCCTGGGAGGGGTCGTTGGTGACCAGGCCGGAGATGTGGGTGAGGACGGTGCTCGTCATCGGGGGTTGCTCCTGTCGCTCTGCGGGCGGCGGCCGTGGTGGTCGTGCTGGTGCGTGTGTCGCCCGTGCGCGGGGCGGCCGTACGGGCACGGCCCGCGGGTTTCAGTCGCGCAGGGCGGCGACGGCGTCGGCGAGCGCCCGGGGCACGTCATCGATCAGGGTGTGCCGGCCGTCGCGCACGAGGTGACGCCCCGCCACCACCGTGTGGCGCACGTCCGCGGCGGTCGCGGCGAAGACGGCGGTCTCGGCGGCCAGCCGGTCCACCGGTCCGGCGGTCCTGACGGAGTCCAGGGCGACGGTCGTCAGGTCGGCCGGGGCTCCGGCGACGATGCTGCCGCCCTCCGGCCTGCCGAGGGCCGCGTGCCCGGTCGCGGAGGCCGCGCGGAGCAGGGCGGCGGCCGTCCAGTGGCCCCGGATGTTCGTCCGCAGCCGTTCGTTCAGCTCCATCGCGCGCGCCTCCTCGAAGAGGTCGATCACGGCGTGGCTGTCGCTGCCGAGGGAGACCGGGGAGCCCGCGCGGTGCAGGGCGACGGCGGGGCCGATGCCGTCGGCGAGGTCCCTCTCGGTGGTGGGGCACATGCAGGTGCCGGTGCCGGAGGAGCCGATCAGCTCGATGTCCCCGTCGGTGAGGTGGGTGTGGTGGATGCCGGTGGTGCGGGGGCCGAGGACACCGTGGTCGGCCAGCAGCCCGGCCGGGGTCCGCCCGTGGGCGGCGAGGCATGCCTGGTTCTCCGCCGTCTGCTCGGAGAGGTGGACGTGGAGCGGGGCCGCGCGGTCGGCGGCCCACTGGGCGACCGTCTCCAGCTGGTCGGCCGGAACGGCCCGTACGGAGTGGATCGCGGCGCCGATCAGGGCGTGGTCGCCGCCCCGGAGCGCGGAGGCGCGTTCGGCCCAGGCGTCCGCGGTGGTGTCGGAGAAGCGGAGCTGGTGGCGGTCGGGTTCCTTGCCGAAGCCGGCCGCGAGGTAGGCGGTGTCGAGCAGGGTGATGCGGATGCCGGCCTCGTCGGCGGCGGCGATCAGCGCCTCGCCCATCGCGTTCGGGTTGGCATAGGGGGTGCCGCCGGGGCCGTGGTGCAGGTAGTGGAACTCGCCGACCGCGGTGATGCCGGCGAGGGCCATCTCGGCGTAGGTGGCGCGGGCGAGGGCGTGGTAGGTGTCCGGGGTGAGCTGGGCGGAGATCCGGTACATCCGCTCCCGCCAGGTCCAGAAGGTCCCGGAGCCGACCTGCGTGGTGGAGCGCAGGGCCCGGTGGAAGGCGTGCGAGTGGGTGTTCGCCAGCCCCGGCAGGGTGAGTCCGCGCAGTGCGGTCGCCCCGGGCGGCGGGGTCGCCACGCCGGTGCGGACGGCGGTGATCCGGCCGTCCGTGACGTCGAGGGCGACTCCGGGTTCGACGTGCGTGCCGAGCCAGGCGTGGGAGAGCCAGTACTCCGTCGTCACCTGCATGCGAGGCCCTCCAGTACGTCGGCGAGTGCGGCGACCCCGGCCGCCCGGTCCTGCTCGGTGGCGTGTTCGGCGGGCGAGTGGGAGACGCCGGTGGGGTTCCGTACGAACAGCATGGCGGTCGGTACGGAAGCGGACAAAATACCCGCGTCGTGTCCCGCCCCCGTGGCGAGGACGGGTACGGGCCTGCCCCGGTCCTCCGCGCGGGCGGCGCCGAGGATGCGGGCGAGTTCGTCGCGCAGGGCGTGCTGGAACTCGACCACGGGCGTGAACGACTCCCGTACGACGTCGAGCGCGACGCCCGCCCGTCCGGCGTACTCCCGGGCGGCCCGTTCGACGGCGGCGGTGACGGCGTCGAGGGTGCCGGCGTCGGCGGCGCGCGAGTCGAGCCAGCCCCGGACGAGGGACGGCACGGCGTTGACGCCGTTGGGCTCGACGGCGACCTTGCCGAAGGTGGCCAGGGCTCCGGCGAGGCCGGCCTCCCGGCGGGCGGCGAGGACCGTCTCGGCGTACGGCAGCATCGGGTCCCGGCGGTCGGCGAGGAGCGTGGTCCCCGCGTGGTTGGCCTCGCCCCTGAAGTCGTACCGCCAGCGGCCGTGCGGCCAGATGGCGGAGGCGATCCCGACGGGGTCGCCGGTACGGTCCAGGGACCGCCCCTGCTCGACGTGGAGCTCGACGAACGCGCCGATGCGGGCGAGGCGTTCGGGGTCCGGCCCGATCGCGTCGGGGTCGTACCCGGCGGCCTCCATCGCGCGGGGCAGGGTGGTGCCCCCGGCGTCGACGAGCCGGTGCGCCTCCTCGCGGGTGAGCCGGCCGGCCGTCAGCCGGGAGCCGACGCAGGCGAGCCCGAAGCGGGCGCCCTCCTCGTCCCCGAAGTTGACGATGCCCAGCGGCTTGGTGAACTCCGCCCCCCTGCGCCGGAGTTCGTCGAGCGCGGCGAAGGCGGAGACGATCCCGAGGGGGCCGTCGAAGGCGCCGCCGTCCGGTACGGAGTCCAGGTGCGAGCCGGTGACGACGGCGTCCCCCTCCCCGGGGTCGCCGAGCCAGGCCCACTGGTTGCCGTTGCGGTCGGTCTCGTGGACGAGCCCGCGCGCCTCGGCCTGCTCCCGGAACCACGCCCGGCAGTCGGCGTCCGCTCCGGTCCAGGCGTAGCGGCGGTAGCCGCCGGAGGCGGGGTGCCGGCCGAGGGGCGCGAGGTCGCGCCACATCTCCCGGAAGGACGCCTCACCGTCGCGGCCCTCGTCGTTCCGGCCGGTCATCGGCCGTCGCCGTCGGTGTCGGCCGTCTCCCCGTCGCCCTCCCGCATGGGAACGCGGACGCCCCGCTCCTCCGCGACCCGTTCGGCGCCCTCGTACCCGGCGTCGACATGGCGGATGACGCCCATGCCCGGGTCGTTGGTGAGGACCCGGCGGATCTTCTCGCCGGCCAGCGGGGTGCCGTCCGCGACGGTGACCTGTCCGGCGTGGAGGGAGCGGCCCATGCCGACGCCGCCGCCGTGGTGGATGGAGACCCAGGACGCCCCGGAGGCGACGTTGACCATGGCGTTGAGCAGCGGCCAGTCGGCGATGGCGTCCGAGCCGTCGAGCATGGCCTCGGTCTCCCGGTACGGGGAGGCCACCGACCCGCAGTCGAGGTGGTCGCGGCCGATGACGAGCGGGGCGGCGAGTTCCCCGCTCGCGACCATGTCGTTGAAGCGTTCCCCCGCCCGGTCGCGTTCGCCGTAGCCGAGCCAGCAGATCCGGGCGGGCAGGCCCTGGAAGTGGACGCGTTCACCGGCGAGTTCGATCCAGCGGCGGAGCGACTCGTTCTCCGGGAAGAGGTCGAGCATCGCCCGGTCGGTGCGGTGGATGTCGGCGGCCTCCCCGGAGAGCGCCGCCCAGCGGAACGGACCCTTGCCCTCGCAGAAGAGCGGCCGGATGTAGGCGGGGACGAAGCCGGGGAAGTCGAAGGCCCGGTCGTACCCGGCGAGACGGGCCTCGCCCCGGATCGAGTTGCCGTAGTCGAAGACCTCGGCCCCGGCGTCCATGAAGCCGACCATCGCCTCCACGTGCCGGGCCATCGACTCGCGGGCCCTGCGGGTGAAGTCGGCGGGCTCCTCGGAGGCGTACCCGGCCATCCGGTCGAAGTCGACGCCGACCGGCAGGTACGCCAGCGGGTCGTGGGCGCTCGTCTGGTCGGTGACGATGTCGATGGGTGCCCCGGCGGCGAGCAGCTCGGGCAGGATCTCGGCCGCGTTGCCGAGGAGCCCGATCGAGAGCGGCCTGCGGGCGTCGCGGGCCTCGGTGGCGAGTGCGAGGGCGTGCGCCACGCCGTCCGCCCGTACGTCGAGGTAGCGGTGCTCGATCCGGCGCTCGATGGCGCGCGGGTCGCAGTCCACGCAGATCGCGACGCCGTCGTTCATGGTGACGGCGAGCGGCTGGGCGCCGCCCATGCCACCGAGTCCGGCGGTGAGGGTGATGGTCCCGGCGAGCGTGCCGCCGAACCTCTTGGCGGCGACCGCGGCGAAGGTCTCGTAGGTGCCCTGCAGGATGCCCTGGGTGCCGATGTAGATCCAGGAGCCCGCGGTCATCTGGCCGTACATGGTGAGGCCGAGCGCCTCCAGGCGGCGGAACTCCTCCCAGTTCGCCCAGTCGCCCACCAGGTTGGAGTTGGCGAGCAGCACGCGCGGCGCCCACTCGTGGGTCTGCATCACTCCGACGGGACGGCCGGACTGGACGAGCATCGTCTCGTCCTGCTTGAGGGTGCGCAGGGTCCGGACCATGGCGTCGTAACTGCGCCAGTCGCGTGCCGCCTTGCCGGTGCCGCCGTAGACGACCAGCTTGTCGGGGTGCTCGGCGACCTCGGGGTCCAGGTTGTTCTGGAGCATGCGCAGGGCTGCCTCCTGCTGCCAGCCCAGGGTGCTCAGTTCGGTGCCGCGCGCGGCCCTGACGGGGCGGGGTCCTGACATGGTGCGCCTCCTTGCTCCCGGCGTGCGTTCCGGCCGGCCCAGTGGGTTCTCCCGAGGGGCCTGCCATGAATCGTCTATTCACATCCTGATGCGCTGAATAGTTCTAGTCAACGGTGGAGTGACGACACGGCGGCGGACGCGGCGACGGACAGGGCGACGGCTGCGGCGAGGAGCGGTTGCGGACGCGTGAGGGGGCACCGGAGCGACCGGAAAAGCTGACACGTGACACGTGAAGGGCGGCCGGACGAGCGATCGGACGGGCCCTGCACCGTTCCAGCCAATCGGCTGTTTTCGGACAGCAACATCTTTGAGTCCCTGCACTCTCTGAACACAAAGAGGCCGATACCACCGAGAACCGGAGCGGATCGATCAATCATCCGCACGGACTTCCGTCCGTAACCATCCCTTTGTCAGACTTCTCCCTTACGCCTTCTCCTCAATTCCCTTACACCGCCCTCCGCATGTACCACTGGAAAATGCCAAACGACCCGCACGGGCCCGGCCACCGTGCGTAGCCTCAGGCTCACAGCTCCGTACACCATTGCCTGGAGGGGAAGCCGCGGTGCCGGGAATCGACGAGTGCCTGCTCGAAGTCATGAGGCTGCCCGGAGCCCGGGGCGCCGCGGTCGTCGACTGGACGAGCGGCCTCGCCCTCGGCACCATCGGTGACTCGCCCAACGGCGACCACGAGGCCACCGCCGCGGAGACCGCCGAGGTGGCCCGGATGGCGGCCGAGCAACCCGCTTTCACCCTCAGCCCGTACACCGACGGACGGACGGACGGGAACGGCCGCACCGGACTCCCGGTGGAGGACGTCATCATCACGACGCACACCGGCTACCACGTGATCCGTTTCGTGGAGACGGTCTTCGACAGCAGCGTCTTCCTCCATCTGTGGCTGGACCGGACCGACGGCAACCTCGCCCTGGCCCGGATACGCCTGGGCGAGCTGGCCGAGCGGCTGGTCCTGGCATGAGCACCAGGACGACGCTCCCCGAGGTTGACCAGGCGGCCGTCCTCTCCCCGATGCTCCAGCGGCTCGCCGCCGAACGGGCCACCGGCGCCCTGATGCGCGACCGCGGCACCCTCTACCTCGCCGACGGGGAGGTGGTGCACGCGGAGAGCCCGTCCACCCCCGGCATCGACGTCCTGCTCACCACCGGCGGGGCCCTGCGCCACGAACGCTGGTGGGACGCGGTCGCCCAGGCAGGGGCCGGCCGACGGGTCGGCCGCTATCTGGTCGACAGCGGTCATGTTCCGGGCGGAGCGCTGGAGTTGTGCCACCTGGGCGCGCTCTTCGACGCTGCCTTCTTCGTCCTCGCCCCCACGCGTACGCCGACCAGGTTCCGGTACGGCGTGTCCCACTGGATCGGGCCCGTCCGGCCCGTGGCCGTGGGTGCCGTCGAGCGCGAGACGCTCCGGCGCCGGGAGCTGCTGGACCGGATCTGGCCGGACGCCCTGACCGACAGCTCCCCCCTCGTACGCGCCACGCACCCCGTGGACACCCCGGTGCCCTCGCGCCAGCGTCACGTCCTGGAGCTGGTCGACGGTGTGCGGACGGCCTCCGACATCGCCCAGGTCCTGGGGCGTTCGGCCTTCCACACCCTGGTCGACCTGCGCAGGCTCGCCGCCGCCGGACTCGTCGAGCCCGTCCGCGCACCGGTGCTGCCGGGGGCGGCCGTGCCCGGCCGGGTCGTGCTCCCCGATGTCACGTCCGATCCGGACGTCGCCCTGCTGCGCCGGCTGCGAGATGCGTTGGAGGCCCTGTGATACGCGCGCTCAGACAGCGTGCCGGGAGGAGACAACCGATGGTGCCCGAGGCTGAACTGCAGGACGTCCTCGACGAACTCCAGCGGCTGCGGGCCCGGGTGCCCCTCATCGGCGGTGCGCTGGCCGCCAGCACCGACGGTCTGGTGCTGGCCCACGACACCCCGGGCGTGGAGGCCGAAGGGGTCGCAGCCCTGACGGCCGCCGCGCTCGGCGTCGCGGTCAGGATGACCGAGGCGACCGGCCGCGCCGGCTTCCGCGAACTCCTGGTCCGGGGCGAGTCCGGTTACATCGCGACGTACGCCGCGGGCTCGTCCGCCGTACTGACACTGCTCGCCGAGGACCGCATCAACGTCGGCCGCCTCCACCTCGAAGGCCGCAGGGCGAGCGCCCGGGTCGGGGAACTCGTCGATTCAGTCCTGGACCGGGTCGAGCGGACCCCGCCCCCGCCACCTGCCCGGCCCCCGACGACCCGCGCGCTGCCACAGCGCCCCGTGTAGGGCCTGTACGGGGTTGTCGCGCGTTCCGGCAACGCCGCGAGCGTGCGTGCCCAGCCCCGCGACGCCGCGAGCCAACCCCGTACAGGCCCTGAGGACGGCGGGACCGGGCCGGGCCGCCCCCACACTCCACAGCCAGGAACAGAACCATCACACCGAAGAGGATCCGGTCGTCCCGACCGGTCAGGGAAAGGAAACGAGCACTCATGGCCAACACCGAAACCGCTCTCAAGGAAGCGATGACGTCCATCGAGGGAACCCTCGGTGTCGCTCTCGTCGACTACACCAGCGGCATGGCGCTGGGCACTCTCGGCGGCGGCAAGGACTTCAACCTCGAAGTCGCGGCCGCCGGCAACACCGATGTCGTCCGCGCCAAACTGCGCACCATGGAGCACCTGGGTCTCAAGGAGGAGATCGAGGACATCCTGATCACCCTGAGCGGCCAGTACCACCTGATCCGGCTGCTCAAGACCCGTGGCAACAACGGGCTCTTCCTCTACCTGGTCCTGGACTCCAACCGCGCCAACCTCGCGATGGCCCGCCACCAGCTGAAGCGGATCGAGGCCGACCTGGAGGTCTGACGCCCGCCGGCTCCGGCCCGGACGCACCGATGCCGCCGGTCCCCCTCACGTTCGCGCGTACGGGACCGGCGGCATCCGCGTGTTCCGTACGGGTCACACGGCGACCCGGCGCGCACCGCCCGCCCGCGCGTCGCCCGCCACCGGCCCGGTCGTCCGGTACGCCTTCACCTGCTTGCCGGCGGGCCTGCCGCGCTTCACCCACTCCGTCCGCACCCAGTAGAGGACGTCCTGGCGCTGTTCGAGACGCCCGATGCGGGATGCCCGCACCAGCAGCCCCGCGCCCGCCCCGGCCAGCACCATCCCGCCGGCCCCCGGCAGCAGGAAGCCGACACCCAGGGCGACCAGGAACGCGCCGAGCAGCCACCACCGGTGTGCCCGCCTCCAGTTCCGTACGGTCACGGCCCGGTCCTGGAGCACATCGGTGCGCCCCGCCCGGGCGGCGCCCTCGGCCAGCTCCGCGTACCGCCCGACCCGGACCGTCGCCACCAGGGCGAGCGTGACCACGAAGAGCGCCGCGCCCGCGAGCAACCCGATCCGGCGGCCCGTCCCGGCGGGGACGAGCGCCCCCACGAGGACCACCAGCAGCCCCGGCCACCACAGGGGTGCGGCCCCCGCCCGCACTATCACGGCCACCCTCGCCAACGACTGCGCTCCGCGCCCCATCTCCGTACCCCTCTCCGCGCCTGCACCGGCGTCCCGGCCGGTTCCTCTGGGCGCGGAGATTAGTGGGTCTGTCTGAGTCCCGTCCGAGAAACGTGAGAAACGGGACAGGCGAGCGGCCCGGGAGGATCGCACGGTGAGCGGGACCCGGGAGAACCCGCGGACGGGGCGGGACGCGGCCCGGCCCCTCACTCCACGAACAGCCCCCGCGCCGCCGCCCGCGCGTCGAAGGACTCCAGCCGGGCCTGCGCGTCCGGCAGGCCGTCGCACATGGCCTCCAGCAGGACCCGGCCGAGCAGCATCGGGGCGCAGGCGGTGTCGAAGGCGAGGCCGGTGCCGACGGGGGCCGGGATGAGCAGGTCGCTGAGTGCGGCGACCGGGGCGAAGGCCGAGTCGGCGACGGTCACCGTGGTGAGCCCCTGGTCGCGGGCGTGGCCGAGGGCGTCCAGCGTCTCCCTCGGGTGGCGGGGCAGCGCGAAACAGAGGAGCACCTCGGCGCCGGCCCGGCGGGCGGTGTCGATGCGGTCGTGCAGCATCGAGCCGCCCTCGTCGAGCACCCGGACGTCGGGGTGGACCTTCGCGGCGAAGTAGCCGAACCCCCGGGCCTGCGAGGACGCGGCGCGCAGGCCGAGCACCGGCAGCGGGCGCGACGCGGCCAGCAGCCGTCCGGCACGCTCCACCGGCTCCGGGTCGGTGAGCAGCTCGGAGAGGTGGCGCAGGTTCTCGATCTCGGCGAGGACGGCCTGCTGGTAGGCGTTGTACGCGTAACGGTCCTCGGCGCCGGCCTCCCGGTCGGCGTCGGCGGGTCCGGTCTCCCGCAGGTGCCTGCGGAGCGAGGGGTACCCGTCGAAGCCGAGCGCGACGGCGAACCGGGTGACGGAGGGCTGGCTGACCCCGGCCAGTTCGGCGAGTTCGACGCTGGAGAGGAAGGGGGCGTCGGCGGCCCGGCGTACCAGGGAGTGGGCGATCCGGCGCTGGGTCGGGGTGAGCCGCCGCCCTTCGAAGAGCCGCTGCAACCCTGCCGTGGGGGTGGGTCCGCTCCCGCCCATGCTCTGCCTCCGCACATCCGTCCCCGTCGCGGCGCGTGCCCGCCGCGATCCGCCGCCGTCCCGTCCATTCAGCCAGCAAGCGGAGTGCATGTCCATATACAGAGGAGCGGGGGACGGGGTGCGGGGAGGCGGCCCGCCCCCGGCGTACGTACGCCAGGAGCGCGCAGAGCTGGCGCAAACCCGCCACGGGCCGCGGTGTGAGCGGCGGCGCCGGACTGGCGGAGAGCCGGAAAGCGCCGGCGGCCGGCCGGTGGACCCGGCCGGCCGTCGGCGGAAGCATGCGCGGGGACCGCCGCACCCCCGGTTGCCCGGGGGGCGGGACGACGGCGGTCCCCGCGAGGGACGCGGTCCGGGTCAGGGCCGGGCGCTCGCGTCCGGGCGACTTTGGAGGTCCGGGAGCCGCTCCGTAGTCCATGTCGCCGTATCGGGTGCCGGCGGGTTTCCCTGCCGACACCCATCAATCTGCCCCACCCGTGTTAAGCGGGTGCTGCGTGGACGTGACGCGCTCGTACCAGTTCTGCGACGGACACCGCGCGGGGCGGTCCGTCAGGCGGTGACGCCGCTCTCCTTCGCCAGGAAGGAGAGGAGATCCTGCCTGCTCACGACACCCTTGGGCTTCCCCTCGACCAGCACGATCGCGGCGTCGCCCGCCCCGGAGCCGCTGAGCACGGCCATCAGGTCCTCGACCGGTTCACCCGAACCGACCTGCGGCAGCGGCGCCGACATGTGCTTCTCCAGCGGGTCGGTGAGCGAGGCGCGCTTGGTGAAGAGGGCGTCCAGCAGTTCCCGCTCGACGACGGAGCCGACGATCTCGGCGGCCATCACGTCGGGGTGTCCGGCGCCGGGCTTCACGATCGGCATCTGGGAGACGCCGTACTCGCGCAGTACCTCGATGGCCTGGCCGACCGTCTCGTCCGGGTGCATGTGGACGAGCGAGGGCATCGGACCCTCCTTGTGGGCGAGGACCGCGTCCACGCGGGCGGAGGGGCCGGTGTCCTCCAGGAAGCCGTAGTCGGCCATCCACTCGTCGTTGAAGATCTTGCTGAGGTAACCGCGTCCGCTGTCCGGCAGCAGGACGACCACCACGTCGTCCGGACCGAGCCGCCGGGCGACCTCCAGCGCGGCGACGACCGCCATGCCGCAGGAGCCGCCGACGAGCAGCCCCTCCTCCTTGGCGAGGCGGCGGGTCATCTGGAAGGAGTCCTTGTCCGAGACGGCGATGATCTCGTCCGTGACGGTCCGGTCGTAGGCGGACGGCCAGAAGTCCTCGCCGACCCCTTCCACGAGGTACGGGCGCCCGGAGCCGCCCGAGTAGACCGAGCCCTCCGGGTCCGCGCCGACGACGGTGACCGCGCCCTCGCTGATCTCCTTCAGGTAGCGGCCGGTCCCGGTGATGGTGCCACCGGTGCCGACGCCCGCGACGAAGTGGGTGATCCGCCCCTCCGTCTGCTCCCACAGCTCGGGACCGGTGGTCTCGTAGTGGGAGCGCGGGTTGTTCGGGTTGGAGTACTGGTCGGGCTTCCAGGCACCGGGGGTCTCACGGACCAGCCGGTCGGAGACGTTGTAGTACGAGTCCGGGTGCGAGGGATCGACGGCCGTCGGGCAGACGACGACCTCGGCGCCGTACGCGCGCATCACGTTGATCTTGTCCGTGGACACCTTGTCCGGACAGACGAAGACGCACTTGTATCCCTTCTGCTGCGCGACGATCGCGAGGCCGACGCCGGTGTTGCCGCTCGTCGGCTCGACGATGGTGCCGCCGGGCCGCAGCTCGCCGCTCCGCTCGGCCGCCTCGATCATGCGCAGCGCGATGCGGTCCTTCACCGAACCGCCGGGGTTGAAGTATTCGACCTTGGCCAGGACGGTCGCCTGGATGCCCGCCGAGACGCTCCGCAGTCTGACCAGCGGGGTGTTGCCGACAAGACTGATCATCGAATCGTGGAATTTCACCGTGTACTCCGGGATCTCCGAGATGGTCCGGCCCAGAGTATGCGTACGGGCGCCACATTGGGCGAAGCGATTGGGCGCAGCCCCCCGCGGGGCAGGTAGGTACGTGTACGGCTGAGTGGCGAGAGGGAGGTGGACCGCAGGGTGTCGACGGCAAGAGTGGCACGGCGGATCGCGGCTGGCGCCGCGTTCGGCGGCGGCAGCATCGGGCTCATCGGGGCGGCGACGGTCGGCCTCGTACTGGCGGAGGTGCAGCTCGCGAAGCGGCTGGTGGGCGGCGGTACCGCCCCGGTTCCACCGAGCGCGGACGGACGGTACGGCGTTGCCTTCGCCGGGCCCGCCGAGCCGCTCCGGCTGGCTCTGCTCGGTGACTCCACGGCGGCCGGGCAGGGGGTGCGGCGGGCCGGCGAGACGCCGGGGGCGCTGCTCGCCTCGGGGCTGGCGGCGGTCGCCGAGCGGCCGGTGGACATGCGCAACGTGGCCCTCCCGGGGGCCAGGTCGGACGATCTGGAGCGGCAGGTGGCCCTGTTGCTGGCCGATCCGTCGCGCCGTCCGGACGTCTGTGTGATCATGATCGGCGCGAACGACGTCACCCACCGGATGCCCGCCACGCAGTCGGTGCGCTGTCTGACGACCGCCGTGCGCAGGCTGCGGACGGCAGGTGCGGAGGTGGTGGTGGCGACCTGTCCGGACCTCGGCACGATCGAGCCGGTCTACCAGCCGTTGCGGTACCTGGCCCGCCGGGTCAGCCGGCAGCTGGCGGCGGCCCAGACGATCGGCGCGGTGGAGCAGGGCGGGCGCACGGTCTCGCTGGGCGATCTGCTCGGGCCGGAGTTCGAGGCCAACCCGCGTGAGCTCTTCGGCCCGGACAACTACCACCCCTCGGCCGAGGGGTACGCCACGGCGGCGATGGCGGTGCTGCCGACGCTCTGCGCGGTGCTGGGGCTCTGGCCGGAGACCGACCATCTGGACGGCTCGCGGCGCGAGGACATCCTGCCGGTGGCGAAGGCGGCCTCGCAGGCGGCCCGGGAGGCCGGTACGGAGGTCACGGGGGCGCGCGCGCCCTGGGCCCTGCTCAAGCACCGCAGGCGGCGGCGTCTGCCCGCCCACACCGAACCCCACCCGCACCCGCACCCGGCCGACCACGCCCCGGACCATGCCCCGAAGCACCCGCCGGAACCCGTGACAGAGCCCGTGACAGAACCCGTCACGGATCCCGCGACAGAACCCGCGACGGATCCCCCGGAGGGACACGCACCGGAGCAGGCGGCCGACCGCACCGACCACACCGCCGACCAGGCCGGCGACCGGCCGGAGCGAGCGCCGGACGGGCAGCCGCCCGGCGGGGCCGGCCCGGCTCCCGGCACCGGCACGGGCGCCCCTGGGGCGGGGGCCGACGCACGCGCCCGCGCGGCCCGGCGGCGACCCTAGGAAGTCCGGGAAGTACCCCGCGCGCGAGCTGAGCAAGCGCTTAGAAAAGAGGTCCGCATCACACGGCCAGGCCGGTGACCCGAGCCCGACGCGCGGGTAACTTCCAGACAGTGACGCGGAACGGTCCGGCGGGTCCGCCGCCCGGCGGTGGCCCCGGCCGGTCCGCCCGCCCGGCCGTCCGGTCGCGTCCCGCCCGGTCACAGCCGTACGCCGTACCGTCGTTGAGCCTTTCCCTCCCCATGGAGCCGCGTGATGCCCGAAGCCGTGATCGTCTCTGCCGCCCGTTCGCCCATCGGCCGCGCCTTCAAGGGGTCGCTCAAGGACCTGCGCGCCGACGACCTGACCGCCACCATCATCCAGACCGCCCTGGCGAAGGTCCCCCAGCTGGACCCGAGGGACATCGACGACCTGATGCTCGGCTGCGGCCTTCCCGGCGGCGAGCAGGGCAACAACCTGGGCCGCGTCGTCGCCGTGCAGATGGGGATGGACCACCTGCCGGGCTGTACGGTCACCCGCTACTGCTCCTCCTCGCTCCAGACCAGCCGCATGGCGCTGCACGCCATCAAGGCCGGCGAGGGCGACGTCTTCATCTCGGCCGGTGTCGAGATGGTCTCCCGCTTCGCCAAGGGGAACTCCGACAGCCTGCCGGACACCCGCAACCCGCTCTTCGCCGAGGCCGAGGCGCGTACCGCCGCCCGCGCCGAGGAGACCGGCTCCCACTGGCACGACCCGCGGGAGGACGGGCTGATCCCGGACGCCTACATCTCGATGGGGCAGACCGCCGAGAACCTCGCCCGGCTCAAGGGCATCAGCCGCGCGGAGATGGACGAGTTCGGCGTACGGTCCCAGAACCTCGCCGAGGAAGCCCTGAAGAACGGTTTCTGGGAGCGCGAGATCACCCCCGTCACCACTCCGGACGGCACCGTCGTCTCCAAGGACGACGGCCCGCGCGCGGGCGTCACGCTGGAGGGCGTCTCCGGGCTGAAGCCGGTGTTCCGACCCGACGGCCTGGTCACCGCGGGCAACTGCTGCCCGCTCAACGACGGCGCCGCCGCCCTCGTGATCATGTCCGACACCAAGGCGCGCGAACTGGGCCTGACCCCGCTCGCCCGGATCGTCTCCACCGGCGTGTCCGGCCTCTCCCCCGAGATCATGGGATACGGACCGGTCGAGGCCAGCAAGCAGGCGCTGAAGCGCGCCGGTCTCACCGTGGACGACATCGACCTCGCCGAGCTCAACGAGGCCTTCGCCGCCCAGGTCATCCCCTCCTACCGGGACCTCGGCCTGCCGCTGGAGAAGGTCAACGTCAACGGCGGCGCCATCGCGGTCGGCCACCCCTTCGGCATGACGGGCGCCCGCATCACCGGGACCCTGATCAACAGCCTCCAGTTCCACGACAAGCAGTTCGGGCTGGAGACCATGTGCGTCGGCGGCGGCCAGGGCATGGCGATGGTCATCGAGCGCCTCAGCTGAGCCGGGCGGGACCGGGCTGAGGCGGGCCGGCGGAGACCCGTCCGAGCGGTCCCGAGCGGCGACCGGAGCCGGGCGGGGGGAATCATCCCTCCGCCCGGCTCTTCGCGTGGGCCCCGCCGCCTTCCGGTGTCTTCTGAGGTCTTCCGGTGTCTTCCGGTGTGTTCCAAAGGGGTTGCGCTGCCTCGGCGAGGCGTCGGCGAACCCCGTCGAGCCCGCACCGTGACCGAATCTCCCCCAGGATGTGATGTGCGTCCCCGGGGCTCACTGTTTCCGCAGGTCAGAGAGGGTCGGGTGGAAACGTCGGGACCAAAGCCCTGTCCAGTTCGTGACGTATTGCACTGACAGCCAGCGGAGTGACAGGCCAAGCTGATGTAGGAAGTCGGGGGTATCGATAGAGACCGGGAGTATGTCAGTGAGCGCCATGTCGTTTGCCTTGTTGCTGACCACCGCCGCCGCCACGGCCGTGGGCGCCGCTGCTGTACACACCGCTCGCGGACTGCACCGGCAGGTCGCCGGGCTGCGCGAGGAGCTCGCCCGGGACAGGGAGCACTCCCGCACGGTCCCGGCGCAGAGCCGTACCGGCGCCGCCCCCGACGAGATACGCGCGGCCGTGTCGGAGGCCCTCGCCGAGGAGCGGGAGCGCGAACTGGCCGAGGCGCGCGCCTTCTGGGCGGCGCAGGAGGCCCGCGACGCGGCGGACGCCCCGTCGCTGCTGGGCGGGCTGACCGGCCTGGGCGAGGACGCCCCGTACTTCCTTCCCCGTCAGGCGGACTTCGCCGGCCTGGAGGCGCTGGCCTTCCCGTTCGCCGAGGAGATGGACGGCGCCGAAGAGACGGCGTTCGCCGTCTTTCCGGCCGCTCCCGTCCACCCCGACGACGTGGTCGTGACCGATGCGACGCAGGAGTTCGCCGAGACGGCGGATCCGGCCGAGCTCCGCGACACTGCGCTCCCCCGCGAGACGGCCGGTCCGGGCGAGGAGTCCGGAGCCGCGGAGTTCGCGGACGACTCTCCGGAGCTGGCCGCCGCCCGCCGCCGCCACCCGTCCCACCCGGACTTCGTCCCGGTGCGCACGCCGGTGATCACGGACCACGAGCGCACGGTGAACCGTCTGGAGGAGCTGGCCCTCACGGGGACCGAGCTGACGGACGTACGCCCCGGCCCGCTCGGCACCCTGGACGTGTACGTCTTCGCCGACGGCACCACGCTCTGCATGACCCCGGGGCACCGGGAGACGGCGGAACGTCTCGCGGACTCCCTGCGCGCGGGCGAGCAGCCGGTGCTGCTGGGCGGCTCGGGTGTCTCGGGCGCCTACGCCCTGACCTTCTCCTGCGGCGCGGACAACGTATACATCCTCGCGGACCGCGTCATCGCCTCGTTCTGACTCCCCGGCGGACGGGGCGCTCCGGACGTCCGACGGCCCGTGCGCCCGGCGGCCCGTGCACCCGGCGATCCGGGCGATTCCCGCTCTACGCGAACGCTTCCGCCGCCGCCTCCGTCACGTACCGCACGGCCTCGTCCAGTTCCCCGGACGGGGCCGTTTCCAGTGCCAGGGCCAGATCGTGGCCGGCGACGGCCACCTGGTCCCCGACGGCAAACATCCCGCCGTCGGGCATGGCGTACGGGTCCCGTCCCGGCCGCTCCAGGCGCTGCGCGCGGGCGCTCAGCTCCCGCGCCACCGCCAGCGCCCGCTCGGCGGTGCCCTGCTGGAGGCGGCTCTGCGGGGCGGCCCGCAGCCGGTCGGCGAAACGGTCCACGACCGTGATCAAGGGCGTTGTATCAAGCACTCCGCGACCCTAACGCGGACGGCCCGCAGGCAGTGCCTGCGGGCCGTCGGAGCGGAACCGGTGACGCGGTGGTGCGGGCGCCAGGTGGCCGGGGGTGCCGGTCGGGGTCAGTCGTCGCCGCTGAGGATCGCGACCAGACGCAGGATCTCCAGGTAGATCCACACCAGGGTCACGGTGAGGCCGAAGGCGGCCGTCCACGCCTCCTCGCGCGGGGCACCGTAGGTGATGCCGTCCTCGACCACCTTGAAGTCCAGGGCGAGGATGCAGGCGCCGATCACGACGGCGACGAGGCCGAAGACGACGCCCAGCGCACCGCTGCGGAACCCGAGGCCGTCGCCCCCGCCGAAGACGGCGAAGAGCAGGTTGACGGCCATGAGCAGCATGAAGCCGATCGCGGCGGCCATGACGAAGCCGTAGAAGCGGCGGGTCACCCGGATGAGGCGGGTCCGGTAGGCGATCAGCACACCGCCGAAGACGGCCATGGTGCCGAGTACCGCCTGCATCGCCGCACCGGGGCTGACGTAGGCGTCGACGACGTTGCTGACGACGCCGAGGAAGATGCCCTCGAACGCGGCGTAGGTCAGGATCAGCGCCGGGGACGGCTTGCGCTTGAACGAGTTGACCAGCGACAGGACGAAGCCGACGAGCGCGGCGCCGATGGCGATGCCGTACGACTTGCCGAGGTTGGCCTGGTCGATGGGCAGGAGCCACCAGCTGAGCACGGCGCCGACGACGACCGTGCCGAGCGTCATCGCGGTACGGCTGACGACGTCGTCGATGGTCATCGCGCCGGAGCGGACTCCGGGCGGTGCCTGCTGCGCGTAGGGGTTGGTGGCGTACGGATTGGCGGTGCCCTGCGCGTAAGGGTTCTCACCCGTGACGGTGGCCCCGGCCTGCGGCGTCGCGTACCCCGCGGTGCCGTTGTCGCGGCTGAACCCCCGTCGCGAGAAGACCGGGTTGCTGCTCCTCATCTCACTCCTCCATGGCCACACAGCGTGGCCTTGCGACAAGAGTAATAGGTAGGCAAAGGATGCACCTCGTGCCGGGGGAGGATCTTTACGGCGTCGGACCGCCTGACGGTCCCCCGCCCCGGTTCGCCCCCTCCGCCTCTTCGTCCGGCGCGTGCCGGGCGCCCCCGGCCAACCTGCCCGGAAAGCGGCGGGACAAGCCCCTACGGGCAGGTCGCGGGGGCACCGGGTCCCGGAGGCCCGGACGGGGGCCGTACGTCAACCGGCCGCGCGTCCCGTGCGCGTGCGGCGGTGGGACGGGTGCGCGGGACGGGAGCGGTACCACTAACGTGCCGCGCATGACGACTGCACTGATTACCGGCGCGACCGCGGGCATCGGCGCCGCTTTCGCGCGGCGGCTCGCCGGACAGGGGCACAACCTCGTGCTGGTGGCCCGCGACACCGAGCGACTGCGGGACCAGGCCACCGAACTGCACGACCGGCACGGCATCGAGGCCACGGTGCTCACCGCCGACCTGTCCACGGACTCCGGGATCGCGGCGGTCGAAGCACGGCTCCGCGACCGCGACCACCCGGTCGAACTCCTCGTCAACAACGCGGGGTTCGGCAACAAGGGGCGCTATCTGGAGGTGCCGCTCGCCGACGAGCTGACGATGCTGAAGGTCCACTGCGAGGCCGTGCTGCGGCTGACCTCGGCGGCGGCGGCCGGGATGCGCGAGCGCGGCCGGGGCGGGATCGTCAACGTCGCCTCGGTCGCGGCGTTCGTCCCCCGCGGTACGTACGGGGCGTCGAAGGCGTGGGTCGTCCAGTTCACCCAGGGCGCGGCGAAGGACCTGGCGGGGTCCGGGGTCCGGCTGATGGCGCTCTGCCCGGGCTTCGTACGGACGGAGTTCCACCAGCGGGCCGGAATGGGCACCGGGAACATCCCGGGCTGGATGTGGCTGGACGCCGACAAGCTGGTGACCGCAACCCTCGCCGACCTGGCGCGCGGCAGGACGGTGTCGGTGCCGGACGCGCGGTACAAGGCGCTGATGGGGCTGGTGAAGGTGGCCCCGCGCAATCTGCTGGGGGAGATGACGTCACGGACGGGGCGCAAGTACGGCCCGAAGTGAGGCGCGCGGCCGTCCAGGGACCCGGGGGGAGCGCCTCCGCCCGGAGAACGCCCCGGACGCGACGAGTCCCGGTGCCCCCGCGACGGGGGCACCGGGACTCGTACCGCTCGTACCGCTCAGGGGCCCTGGGGCCCGTGAGCGAACGAACCAGTACTAGTGGGAGTGACCGTGGCCGTGACCGGCCTCGGCCTCTTCCTCGGCCGGCTTCTCGACGACCAGGGTCTCGGTCGTGAGCAGCAGCGACGCGATGGACGCGGCGTTCTCCAGGGCGGAGCGGGTGACCTTGACCGGGTCGATGACGCCGGCCTTGATCAGGTCGCCGTACTCGCCGGTGGCGGCGTTGAAGCCCTGGCCCTTCTCGAGCTCGGAGACCTTCGCGGTGATGACGTAACCCTCGAGGCCGGCGTTCTCGGCGATCCAGCGCAGCGGCTCGACGGCGGCACGGCGGACGACCGCGACACCGGTGGCCTCGTCGCCGGTCTTGCCGAGGTTGCCCTCCAGGACCTTGACGGCGTGGACGAGGGAAGAGCCACCACCGGAGACGATGCCCTCCTCGACCGCGGCGCGGGTCGCGGAGATGGCGTCCTCCAGACGGTGCTTCTTCTCCTTGAGCTCGACCTCGGTGGCGGCACCGACGCGGATCACGCACACGCCGCCGGCCAGCTTCGCGAGGCGCTCCTGGAGCTTCTCGCGGTCCCAGTCGGAGTCCGTGTTCTCGATCTCGGCCTTGATCTGGTTGACGCGGCCCTTGACGTCGGCGCCGTCGCCGCCACCGTCGACGATGGTCGTGTCGTCCTTGGAGACGGTCACGCGGCGGGCGGTGCCCAGCACGTCCAGACCGGCCTGGTCGAGCTTGAGGCCGACCTCCTCGGCGATGACGGTCGCACCCGTGAGGGTGGCGATGTCGCCGAGCATGGCCTTGCGGCGGTCACCGAAGCCCGGGGCCTTCACCGCGACGGCGTTGAAGGTGCCACGGATCTTGTTGACGACGAGGGTGGAGAGCGCCTCGCCCTCGACGTCCTCGGCGATGATCAGCAGGGGCTTGGAGCCGCCGGCCTGGATGACCTTCTCCAGCAGAGGGAGCAGCTCCTGGATCGAGCCGATCTTGCCCTGGTGGATCAGGATGTACGGGTCGTCGAGGACGGCCTCCATACGCTCCTGGTCGGTCACCATGTACGGGGACAGGTAGCCCTTGTCGAAGGCCATGCCCTCGGTGAACTCAAGGTCCAGGCCGAAGGTGTTGGACTCCTCGACGGTGATGACACCGTCCTTGCCGACCTTGTCCATCGCGTCCGCGATGAGCTCGCCGACCTGCGGGTCCTGCGCGGAGAGCGCGGCCACGGCGGCGATGTCGGACTTGTCCTCGATCGGACGGGCGGTCGCGAGGAGCTCCTCGGACACGGCCTTGACCGCGGCGTCGATGCCCTTCTTCAGGGAGGCCGGGGAGGCTCCCGCGGCGACGTTGCGCAGACCCTCGCGGACGAGAGCCTGGGCGAGCACGGTGGCGGTGGTGGTGCCGTCACCGGCGACGTCGTTCGTCTTGGTGGCGACCTCCTTCACCAGCTGCGCACCGAGGTTCTCGAACGGGTCGTCGAGCTCCACCTCACGCGCGATGGTGACACCGTCGTTGGTGATGGTGGGAGCGCCGAACTTCTTGTCGATGACGACGTTGCGGCCCTTGGGGCCGATCGTCACCTTGACCGTGTCGGCAAGCTTGTTGACGCCGCGCTCAAGGGCGCGACGGGCGTCCTCGTCGAACTTCAGAATCTTCGCCATGGGCTGTTTTTCCCTCTCGAACGAACTGCGCCCCTCGCCACCCGGCTAGTTATTTCGCAGGGGGCCAGGGGCGCAGAACACACAGCAAATGTGGGTGAGTTACTTCTCGATGATCGCGAGGACGTCGCGCGCCGAGAGGACGAGGTACTCCTCGCCGTTGTACTTCACCTCGGTGCCGCCGTACTTGCTGTACAGAACGACATCGCCGGTCTTGACGTCGAGCGGAAGGCGCTCGCCGTTCTCGAAGCGGCCCGGGCCCACGGCCAGGACGACGCCCTCCTGGGGCTTCTCCTTGGCGGTGTCGGGAATGACCAGGCCGGAAGCCGTGGTCTGCTCAGCGTCGAGCGGCTGGACCACAATGCGGTCCTCGAGCGGCTTGATCGCAACCTTGGAGCTGGTGGTCGACACGATCCGGTCTCCCCCTTCGGAGATCTCACGGGGTTTAACAGTCTGGGTCGGCGACCGGGCCGGATCCGTCGTCGCGGGTGCCGGACCTGCCCTGTCGCTCGTACTGCTGGCACTCTCCAGGGGGGAGTGCCAGCACCGAGACTATGACCGGGATTAGCACTCGGTCAAGCGGAGTGCCAATTGAGTACCCGTGCGTGGCGTCGCCCGCACGCCGGGACGGTCCACCCGGGGACGCGATCCGGGTGCTGCGCAGGGGTATCGCAGGGGTGTGACAGGGGTGTGGCACAGGGGCGTTGCCCGCGGGTGCCTCGCAGAGGTGCAGGCGTGACGGCATGTCGGCCCGGCCCTGCCCCGGAGTCGCGGGGGCGGCGCGGGGGCGGCAGGCATCCTTCCGCATGGACGGTGCGGTGACTGTGCGGCGACGGTGCCGTACGGATCGGACGCCCGGGGACCGGAGGCCCGGGTCAGACGTAGTCCTCCAGCCTGGCGACCGCGTAGCCCTTGCCCGTGATGACCTTCATGACGGTGCGGACCATGTCGGCCATGGTCCCCTTCCACTGTTCGCGCCCCTGGAAGTGGGTGAGGATGATGTCGCCGGGGTGCAGATCACGGTCCCACTCCCGCCAGTCCATGTGGTCGGGGAACGCCTCCTCCGCCCACAGCGGCACGGCCCTGATCCCGCAGGACTTGGCGATGACGAGGGTGTCGCGGTTGTAGTTGCCGTACGGCGGCCGGAAGAGCACCGGCCGCTTGCCGAAGTGCTTCTCCATCCTGTCCTGCTGTCCGCAGATCTCCTTCTTCTGCTGGGCGTAGGAGAGACCGGGCAGATAGGGGTGGGTGAGGGTGTGGTTGTTGAGGGAGACCCCCCGCTTCTGCATCGCGGCGAAGTAGCCGTAGTCCTCACTCGCGAGGAAGTCGCTGAGGAAGGCGCTGTACGGGATCTTCAGCTCGTCCATCATCCGCAGCAGCTCGGGGTCCTTCTCCGCGCCGTCGTCGATGGTGAGGAAGACGATCCGCTCCTTGGTGGGGACGGTCGTGAACACCTGCGGCAGCTCGTCGCCGTCGTCCACCTCGAACCCCGCGCGGCTGGTGATCCGCGGCTTCTCGGCGGGCGGCGCGGGGGCGACCAGGGGCACGGCCGCCAGCCCCCACTTCCTGGCGACGGCGACCCGTTGCGCCTGGCGCCGCTTCAGATGCTCCGCGTACGCGAGGAGGGCGCCGACCGGGGCGGCCTGCGGAGCGGGTCCGGCCGCCGCCCTGCTGTCGCCCCCGGCGGCGCCCTGGTGCGCGTGGTGATCCGGCGCCGGGGGGTCCTGGCCGCATCCGCAGGCGAGAGCGGCGCCCAGCAGGGCCACCAGGACGACCACGCCGGATCTGTACGGGTTCTTTGTTCTTTTTTCCTTTTGTCGTACTAGTTGCATGGCGCCGCATCCTGCCAGCCCGCCCCCGGCGCCCCGATCCGACACCGCCGGGCGTCCGGCCGCATCCCCCGCCTGGCGCACAGCCGGGCGGGCGGGCGGTCGGCCGGGGGACGGCCGCGGCCGTCCGCTGGCCCACAATGGGACGGGTGAACGCACCTCTCCCCGCCGGTGACGGCCCCGCCGACCCGCTCGCCTCCTTCGCCGCCCTGCGTACGCCCGAAGGCGCCGCCCTCCTGGACGAGTTGCGGGACCACGACCCGGCGCGCGAACTGGCCACCGCCACCCGGCTGCGCCGCGACCACGCGCCCGGCCTGGTCTCGGCCGCCCTCGGGCAGGCCCGGCTGCGGCAGCGGGCGGTCGCGAAGTTCGGCGCCGAGGACGCGTACCGGATGTACTTCACGCCCAACGGCGTCGAGCAGGCCACCCGCACCTCCGTCGCCACGTACCGCGCCGGACGGTTCGCCGCGCTCGGCGGGGTACGGCGGGTGGCGGACCTGTGCTGCGGCATCGGCGGCGACGCGATCGCGCTGGCCCGCGCCGGCATCGAGGTGCTGGCCGTCGACCGCGACCCGCTCACCGCGGAGGTGGCCCGCGCCAACGCGGAGGTCCTCGGACTGTCCGGGCTGATCGAGGTCCGGTGCGCCGATGTCACCGACATCGACACCTCCCCGTACGACGCCGTCTTCGTGGACCCGGCCCGGCGCGGCGGGCGCGGCCGGATCTTCGACCCCGAGGCGTATTCGCCGCCGCTCTCCTGGGCGACCGCCGCCGCGCTGAAGGCCCCGCGCGCGGCGCTGAAGATCGCGCCGGGCGTCCCGCACGAGGCGATCGGCCCGGAGGCCGAGGCCGAGTGGATCTCGGACGGCGGGGACGTCAAGGAGGCGGTGCTCTGGTACGGCGAGGGCTTCGAGCCCGGCACCTACCGGGCGACCCTGCTGCCGTCCGGCGCCACCCTCGCCACCCGCTCCCCGCTGCCGGCCCCGCCGGTCGGGCCGGTCGGCCGCTACCTCTACGAGCCGGACGGCGCGGTGATCCGGGCCAGTCTGGTCGCCGACATCGTGGCCCGGTGCGACGGGCGGCTGATCGACGAGACCATCGCCTACGTCACCAGCGACCAGCCGTACGCCTCCCCGTACACCTCCGCGTACGAGATCACCGACCAGCTCCCCTTCCACATGAAGCGGCTGAAGGCCCTGCTACGGGAGCGGGAGGTGGGGGTGCTGACGGTGAAGAAGCGCGGTTCGGCGGTGGAGCCGGAGGAGGTGCGGCGCCGGATGAAGCTCGCGGGGCCGAACTCCGCGACGGTCCTGCTGACCCGGGTCGCCGGCGCCCCGACCATGCTGATCGGCCGTCCGGTCCGGCCGGAGGCATGACGGTCCGGCCGGACCGGCCGGTCCGGCCGGACCGTTCCGGTCAGCCCGCCCCGCCCGCCGCCGCCGTCCGCCGTCCCGGCACCTCCGCCGGGGCGGCGAGCACCCGCAGCGCCCAACGCCGGTGGGAGACCGCCGTGACCGCGCCGATCAGTCCGGTGATCCACACCATGAGGCCGGCGCCCATCCCGAGCACCACCGAGCCGTAGGTGTCCTCGCCCGGCGTGGCCGACGCCGGGACGGCCACGCAGGTGAACAGGCCGACGGCGCACAGGGCGTAGGAGAGCAGCAGCCAGGTGAGGCCGAGTCCAGGCATCCGCAGCAGCCGGTCCCGCTCCGCGTCCCGGTCGAGCGCGCCCCAACCGGCCAGCAGGGCCCGGACCTTGCGGGCGCGTGCGCCGTCGATCACGAGGAACACGGCCGCCGTGGCGAGCGTGCCGAGGCCGACGACGAGCAGGACGACCCCCGGCAGGTCACTGATCGGGTCCAGGGACTCCTCGAAGACGGTCACGGCCGAACCGATGAACGCCCAACCCAGCGCGGCGAGTCCGCCCCAGGTGAGGAGGAGGGCGAGCCGTCTGCCGCCGACGTGCCGTCCCACCAGCTCGCCGAGGACCGCGGCCCGGTCGGCGAGCAGGGAGGTGCGGTCGGGCCAGGAGCGGATCTCCACGGGCGGCGGGGGAGGCGGCAGCACGGCGCTGGAAGGCATGGGGCCGACTCTAGGCCGTGTGGGTGGTGCGGAACTTCGTACCGCCCGTGGGCCGCCACAGCCGCACGGCGCCCTCAGGCGTTGAGCAGCGTCTCCACGTCGAGTTTGCCCATGCCCATCATCGCCTTCATGGCACGGTCGGCGCGGTCCCGGTCGGGGCCGCCGAGGATCTCGGGGAGCGCGCGCGGCACGATCTGCCAGGAGAGGCCGTACTTGTCCTTGAGCCAGCCGCACCGGCTCTCCTCGCCGCCCTCGGTGAGCGCGTCCCACAGCCGGTCCACCTCGGCCTGGTCCGCGCAGTCCACGGAGAGCGAGAGCGCCTCGGTGAAGTGGAACGCGGGACCGCCGTTGAGACCCTGGTACTCCTGGCCGGCCAGCCGGAAGCGGACGGTCATCACGGTGCCGGTCTCGGCGGGTCCGGAGTCGGAGTAGTAGGAGGTCTCCAGGACGCGCGAGTCGCCGCCGAACACGGAGACGTAGAAGTCGGCGGCCTCGCCGGCCCGGCCGTCGAACCAGAGACAGGGGGTGATCTTCTGCATGGTCTTCTCCTCGTTGGGTCCCGAGCCCCGAGGCCCGCCCCGCCTGCCGTGCGCGGCCCCGGCCAGGCGGCCGGTTCGGGATGCTGCACGGTAGACCTGCCGGACGCCCGGAACTCATCGGACACGCGGGACCCCGACCCCCCGGGAGCGAGCGGCTCAGCCCTGGAGCGCGGGCTTGAGCACGTCCCGGCACCACTGGCGGAAGCTGGTGGGCGCCGCCTCGGCGGCCAGGGCCTCGGGTTCGTAGATGCCGGCGTCCTGGGCGAGCACCATGTCGACGAGTCCCTGCGCCCAGCTGTCGCTCATTCCGTACCCGAGCATCGTCGCCCGGAAGTCGGGGAGCGGGGTCCGGTGGAAGGCGACCGGTGTTCCGAGGACCTCCGACAGGGTGGCCGCCATGTCCTGCGGGGTCAGGGCGTCGGGGCTCAGCACGGGCACGTCGCCCCGGCCGCTCCACGCGGGCGCGAGCAGCAGGTCGGCCGCGGTGGCCGCGATGTCCGCGGTGGCGACCACGCGCAGCGGGCGGTCGGCCGCGTTGGGCAGGTGGAAGCCGCCCTGCCCGATCGCCTCGGCCTGCATGAGCAGGTTCTCCATGAAGAAGGGCATGCGCAGCGACCGGTAGGCCACCCCGGTGCCCTCGATCAGGGCGTCCATGGCGAAGGCGGACGAGAGGTTGCCGGCGTGCTCCCCGAAGGCGCGCCCCAGGCTGGAGACACCGACGACCCGGCGCACACCGTGCCGCTCGATCGCTTCGCAGGCGGGACGGGTGAAGTCCACGTAATGGCCGGTGACGTCCTCGGCACGCGGGTTCGGCGGGACGAGCCAGAACACCGTGTCGGCGCCCTCGAACGCCTTGGTCACGGTGGCGGGATCGGCGTGCGAGCCCTCCACCACCTCGGCGCGCTCGCGCACCTCGGGGTCGAGTGCCGAGGGGTCCCGCGCGATCACGCGGACCGGCTCTTCGCCGCCGCTCACGAGCCTGGCGAGGAGCCGGCGTCCGATGTGGCCGGTGGGGGCGGTGACGACGATCATGTGGCGCTCCGGTCGGTCTCGGTTCGGGCGGTGCTGTCGGTACGTGTGGTGCTGTCGTGTCGGTTGGTGCTGTCGGTTCGGGCGGTGCTGTCGGCTCGAGTGATGCGGTCGAGCCATTCCCGCAGGAGGGCGCGTTCGGTGTCGGTCAGGGCCGTGGTCCGGGAGAGCACGGCTCGCAGGGCGACGGCGGCGGTGACGGGCCCGGCGTCCTCGGGCGAGAGGGGGGCGTCGGTGGTGATCGCCGCGATCACCCCTTCCCGCGCTGCGGACGTCAGGGACGGGTGGCGCTCCGCCTCGGTGCGGGAGAGGAGCTCCAGTGCGACACCGCGTCCGCTCGCGTGCACCAACTGGATCGCCAGGGCCTCTTCGACCCGCAGCCGGCCGGCTGCGGCGATCTGCCGGATGGCGTGCTCCAGGATCTTGTCCGCGATCTCGGCCGCCTCTACGCGCACGCCGGGGCGCGGTTCGCCGTAGATGAGGGAGTACAGGGCCGGGTTGTGCAGGGCGAAGGAGATGTTCATCTCCCAGCCGGCGCGCAGGTGGTCCACGGGGTCACCGCCGGGATCCAGTGCCGACTTGGCCGGGATGTGCGCGGCGAAACCGTGGGCGGCCACGGCGTCGAGCAGCCCCTGCTTGTCCCCGAACAACCGGTAGATGGTCGGCGCCTGGACGCCGGCCGCGGTGGCCACGGCCCGGGTCGACACGGCCTCGCGGCCCTGTTCGTTCAGGAGCGTGAGCGCGGCCGCGATGATGCGGTCGCGAGAGCTCTCCCCCACGGAGGGGTGATCGGATGGCATATAACGACGATAACACCGAGACGCTATCGTCGCTAACGGTGCCGCGTCATCGGCGATAACACCCTTGCGTCCCGGCGCGTACGCCCGGGAGAGAACGGGCCGCCGGGACGCATCGGGCGGCCGTCAGGAGTCGACCGGCCCCAGCGACTCGAAGCGCCAGCGGTGCACCGCGCGGGTGATCAGCCGGTCGTCCGGCTCGGGGAGTTCCGGCAGCTCGTCGCCGTACTCCCCCGGCCACCAGGTGATCACCAGGACCCGGTCCTGCGGGGCGCGCAGGAGTTCGGTGCGCAGCGGGGTGCGGGCGAGTTCGCCGGCGCGGGCGCGGGCCCACTCCAGCAGTTCCGCGCCCTGTCCGTCGGCGGCGCGGGCCTCCCACATCAGGGCGACGGTCATGAGTACAGGTTGTCCTTGCTGACCTCGTGCACATGGTCGTGGTCGTGGGTGTGGTCGTGCGCGGGACCGTGCTGGGCGCCGGGTACGTGCGGGTCGGTCACCGGGAGCGAGGAGTCGGCGGAGAGCTCCCAGTCGGAGGCGGGCCGGTTGCGGGCGACCATCTCGGCGCCGAGCGCGGCGACCATCGCGCCGTTGTCGGTGCAGAGTCCGGGGCGGGGCACCCGGAGCCGGATTCCGGCCCGCTCGCAGCGTTCCTGGGCGAGCGCGCGCAGGCGGGAGTTGGCCGCGACGCCGCCGCCGATCATCAGGTGGTCGACGCCCTCGTCCTTGCAGGCGCGGACGGCCTTGCGGGTGAGCACGTCCACCACGGCTTCCTGGAAGGACGCCGCCACGTCGCGCACCGGCACCTCCTCGCCGGCCGCGCGCTTCGCCTCGATCCAGCGTGCGACCGAGGTCTTGAGCCCGGAGAAGGAGAAGTCGTACGCGGGGTCGCGGGAGCCGGAGAGGCCGCGCGGGAAGGCGATGGCCTTCGGGTTCCCCTCGCGGGCCAGCCGGTCGATGACGGGGCCGCCGGGGAAGCCGAGGTCCAGCACACGGGCGATCTTGTCGAATGCCTCGCCCGCCGCGTCGTCGATGGTGGCACCCAGGGGCCGTACGTCGCTGGTGATGTCGGGGGCGAGGAGCAGCGAGGAGTGGCCGCCGCTGACCAGCAGGGCCATGGTCGGCTCGGGCAGCGGGCCGTGCTCCAGCTGGTCGACGCAGATGTGCGAGGCGAGGTGGTTCACGCCGTAGAGCGGCTTCCTCAGCGCGTACGCGTACGCCTTGGCGGCCGAGACGCCGACGAGCAGCGCTCCGGCGAGACCCGGACCCGCGGTGACGGCGATGCCGTCGAGGTCGCGGGCGCTGACCCCGGCTTCCTTCAGGGCGCGCTCGATGGTGGGGACCATCGCCTCCAGGTGGGCACGGGAGGCGATCTCCGGAACGACACCGCCGAAGCGGGCGTGCGTGTCCACGCTGGACGCGACGGCGTCCGCGAGGAGCGTGGTGCCGCGCACGATGCCGACGCCGGTCTCGTCGCAGGAGGTCTCGATGCCGAGTACGAGCGGTTCGTCAGCCATTGCCATCAGCCATTCTCTGTTCCTTGTACGTGGAGGCGCATGACGAGTGCGTCGATGTTGCCCGGCTGGTAGTAGCCGCGCCGGAAGCCGATCGGTTCAAAGCCGAAGCGTTCGTAGAGCCTCTGGGCGCGGGTGTTGTCGACCCGGACTTCGAGCAGCACGGTGGCGCACTCGAAGGCGGTGGCGTGCCTCAGCAGGTCGGTGAGGAGTTCCGAGCCGAGGCCGCCGCCCCAGTGGGCGCGGGTGACACCGATGGTCTGGACGTCGGCGAGGTCCCCGGCGGCGGCGAGCCCGGCGTAGCCGACGATCCGGCCGGTGGCCGGTTCCTCGGCGACGACGTAGCGGCGGGTGGCGTGCGGGCCCCGGGCGTGGGCGAGCTCGGACCAGAACATCCCGGCCGACCAGGCGTCGTCGGGGAAGAGCTCGTGTTCCAGCTCCAGCACCGGCTCGATGTCCCACCAGCGCATCTCGCGCAGTTCGGCGGTCGGGACGGTCACGTCGGTCACGTCGGGGTGACCACCTTGTAGTTCTTCGGGACCTGCGCGTCGGGCCTGCGGAGGTAGAGCGGCTGCGGGTCGAGCAGCTTCTCCCCGGCGGCGAGGCGTTCTGCGGCGAGCGCGGCGAGCGCCCCGGCCGAGACGTGCTCGGGGCCGCGGGCGTCCGGGAAGGAGTCCGGGTAGAGCACCGCTCCGGCCCCGACGACGGGCAGCCCGGCCAGTTCCCCGGCGATGTCGGCGGGCCGGTCGACGGACGGGCCACCGGTCCGGGTGCGGGGGTCGGTGTAGCGCGCCCAGTAGACCTCCTTGCGGCGGGCGTCCGTGGCGACCGCGAAGGGTCCGGTGATCCCGGCCTCCTCGGCGGCGTACGCGAGTCCGTCCAGGGTGCACACGCCGTGCACGGGGACGGAGAGCGCGGAGGCGAAGGTCGCGGCGGTCACCAGGCCGACGCGCAGCCCGGTGTAGGGGCCGGGGCCGACGCCCACGACGATGCCGGTGACGGCGTCGAGGGTGGTCCCGGCCTCGGCGAGGACGCGGTCGACGGTGGGGAGCAGCAGCTCCCCGTGGCGCCGGGCGTCCACCTGGCCGGACTCCGCGACGACGGAGGTGCCGTCGTGGAGGGCGACGGTGACGGCGGGGGTGGCGGTATCCATGGCGAGCAAGAGCACGCGAACAGCCTACGGCTCCCGCCACCGGAGGCGTCGCGCCCGTACGTCGTCCCGGTGGTCCCCGGGGCTGCTGCTACCGTCACCCGGGATACACGAGTACGACGTAAACCTTGTACGACATGCGACAAGTGGCATGCGGCGGACCGTATGCGAAAGGGGAGCTCAGGTGGCTAGGGGCAGCTCGGGAATCGTGGCCGGGCTCACTGCGGTGGCCGTCGCCGTGGTCGCATTCCTCGCTTACCAGGCGTCGGCGAACGCCCCCGATTCGGTGGTGGACGTCTCGACGAGCGCCTCCGCGCCCGCGTCCACGAAGAAGCCCGCGGCGGAGAAGCCCACGCCCACCGTCGACCCGCTCGCGGTGCCGGCCGGCTCCGGGACCGGCCTGCGGGTCGTGTACGCGCTGAAGCAGAAGCGGGTGTGGCTGGTGGGCGAGGACGGCACGTCCTCCGGGACGTTCCCGGTGGTGCCGACGAGCAGCGTCAGCCCCCCGCCGGGTTCGTACGCGGTCTACTCCCGCACCGGCGCGGTGAACGGCTCGGACGGGGTGCCGATCGAGCACGTCGTGCGGTTCACCCAGGTGGGCGACGCGGTGGTGGGCTTCAGCGCGGCGCAGGACGGCTCGCTGCCGACCCCGGACCCGACGCTGAAGACCGGCGGAGTGCGGATGACGCGGAAGAACGCCGACCAGATGTGGTCGTTCGCCACGGTCGGGGTGAAGGTCGTCGTCGTCCCGTAGGCGTCAGAAAGTCCGAGGATCAGGCCGCTTCGCGCTGCGCGGGCGGCCTGATTCCGTGCACCGGGGCCGCGGTCGCGTCACTCCGGTCGCCCCGGGCGACCGGATCGGCAGGATCGCTCTCGTCCTCCGGGGGCGCCGCCGGAGCCCCGGACGGCGGGGTCGACACGGCGCTGGCCGCCGCGCACGACGCGAGCAGATCCTTCATCGGCACCCCGGAGGGGGACGGGTACCGGACGTCTCGCTCGGGCGTCGGCATGGATGCCTCCTGGCTCCACTGGAGGAGTAGTTAGGTATACCTAACCAGTTCGCCAACCCATACCACCACGGGCGGCCCGGTCTCCGCAACATTTTACCGACGCCTTGTCGGAAACCACCCGGGAATGTGTCTGCCGGCCGCCCTGCGCCCGCCGGACCGCCCCCGCCGCACACGCCCTCGCCGTAATCACCGCGCATCCGGCCACCGAGCACACGCCTGCGGGGCGCCTCCCCGGAGGAAGGCGCCCCGCAGGACGGACAGACGGACGGGACGGACGGGACGGACGAAAGCAGGACGGACACAGCCGGCTCAGGCCGGGTGCCCGCCGATCCGGGTCCGCAGGTCCGCCCAGCGCGCGCCGATCCCCGCGAGGGTCACCTCGCGCCGCTCGTCGTCGGTGTCGCCGGTGGCGCGGTCGATGACCACGTGGAGCCGGTCGTCGGAGAGCTCCTCCACCTTGCCGTCGCCCCACTCCACGACCACCACCGACTCGGGCAGCGACACGTCGAGGTCCAGATCCTCCATCTCGTCCAGCCCGCCGCCCAGGCGGTAGGCGTCGACGTGGACCAGGGCGGGGCCGTCGCCCAGCGGCGGGTGGACCCGGGCGATCACGAAGGTGGGGGACGTGACGGCGCCCCGTACCCCCAGCCCCTCGCCGAGGCCCCGGGTCAGGGTCGTCTTTCCGGCGCCGAGCTCGCCGGTGAGCATCACCAGGTCGCCGGGGGCCAGCAGCCGGGCCAGGTCGCGGCCCAGCTCCGTCATCTGTTCGGGTGACTCGACGGCGATGCGTACGGTGACGGCGTCCGGGGCCGCCGCGGTCTCAGCGGCCGGGCCGTTGTGCGGTGCTTCCATGTCCGCCCACGTTAGTCGGAGCGGGTACGGCTCCGATCCGCACCAGCAGGTCCGCGAGCCGGTCGGTCACCGTCTCGGGGTGTTCCAGCATCACCAGGTGGCCCGCGTCCGGCACGATGACGAGCTCCGCCTCGGGCAGCACGTCGGCGATGGCCTCGCTGTGCGAGCTGGGGGTCACCAAGTCCTTGTCGCCCGCGAGGATCAGCACGGGCATGTCCCGGAAGACGGGGAGCGCGGCGCTCTTGTCGTGCTCCGTGAACGCCGGGTAGAACTCGGCGACGACGTCGATGGGGGTCGCCTCGATGAGCCGCTCGGCGAACCGGGCGACCGCCGGGTCCACGTCCCGGGAGCCGAACGAGTACCGCTTGATGAGGCTCGCGAAGAGGTCGGCGGTCGCCCGGCGCCCCCGTTCCACCAGCTCCGTCTGGGTACCGAGCGCCCGCAGCACCCCGGGCAGCACCCGGCGCACCGCGTTGACGCCCGCGACCGGCAGTCCGAAGTTGACCTCGCCGAGCCGGCCGCTCGACGTGCCCACGAACGCGGCGGCGGCGACCCGGTCGCGGATCAGCGCCGGGTACTGGTCGGCGAGCGCCATCATCGTCATGCCGCCCATCGAGTGCCCCACCAGCACCAGCCGCCCCTCGGGGGCCGTCGCGTCGATGACCGCCTTCAGGTCCCGGCCGAGCTGATCGATGGTGACCGGCACCCCGTCGGCCTGGGCCCGGCCGCGCGCGGACCGGCCGTGGCTCCGCTGGTCCCAGTGGACCGTGCGGACCAGCCCGCGCAGCGCCGCCCGCTGGAAGTGCCAGGAGTCCTGGGAGAGGCAGTAGCCGTGGCTGAAGACGACGGTGACGGGCCCGGGTGACTTGCGGCCGAAGAGGCGGCGCTTGCGCGGACCGGTGCCGGCCGCCCCGGCGGACGTCGGCGGTTCGACCTCGTCGATCTCGTAGTACAGCGCGGTGCCGTCGTCGGCGACCGCGTGGCCGGGGGTGCCGCGGAGCGCGCCGTACGGCCCGGAGGCGTCCAGCGCGAGGCGCGCCTTCCTCCGCATGCCCCGGCCGACCGTGAGCCGTTCGACGGCGACCCCGGCCGCCGCGCCCGCGGCGAGCACTCCTATGGCGGCCCCGGCGACCGAGGCCCTGCGCCATCCGGCCGCCGCCGCGGCGGCGGTCGCCGCCACCACCTCCCCCGCGCTGCTGTCGCTCACCGTGCCCGCTCCTCGTCCGTGGTCGGTGGTCGTGGTTCTCGGTGGTCGTCGGTGGTGCTTCCGCTACGCGCCGACGTGTACCCGCGGAACGCGCGTACCGATCCTGGTGACGATCTCGTACGCGATGGTGTCGGCCGCCACCGCCCAGTCCTCGGCGGTCGGCTCGCCCCGGTCGCCCGGCCCGAAGAGCACCGCCTCGGCCCCCGGCTCGGTGCGGTCGCCCTCCAGGTCCACGACGAACTGGTCCATCGCGACCCGCCCGGCGACGGTCCGCACCCGGCCCGCGACCAGGACGGGGCCGCGCCCCGACGCGTGGCGCGGGATGCCGTCGGCGTACCCGAGCGGCACCAGGGCGAGCGTGGTCTCGGACGGGGTCGTGTAGTGGTGGCCGTAGCTGATGCCGTGCCCGGCGGGGACCTGCTTGACCAGGGCGACGGAGGCGGAGAGCGTCATCACCGGGCGCAGCCCGAAGTCGGCGGGGGTGCCCAGCTCGGGGCTGGGCGAGATGCCGTAGAGGGCGATCCCGGTGCGGACCAGGTCGAAGTGCGACTCCGGCACGGTCAGGGTGGCCGGGGAGTTGGCGATGTGCCGGACCTCGGGCTCCACGCCGGCCTTCTCCGCGTACGCCACCATGTCGCGGAAGACCGAGAGCTGGGCGGCGATCGAGGGGTGGCCGGGTTCGTCGGCGCAGGCGAAGTGGGACCAGAGGCCGGTGACGGTCACGGCCCCCGTCTCCTCGGCGGCGCGGGCCTCGGCGACCAGCTCGGGCCAGTCGGCGGGCTGGCAGCCGTTGCGGCCGAGTCCGGTGTCGGCCTTCAGGTGGACACGGGCCGTCCGGCCGGCCTCTCCGGCAGCGGTGACGACCTCGCGCAGCGCCCACAGGCCGCTGACGGAGACGTCGATGTCGGCTTCGATCGCCTCGCGCCAGGGGCCGCCCGGGGTCCATAGCCAGCACATGACCCGGCCGCCGAGCCCGGCTTCGCGCAGGGCCAGGGCCTCCTGCGGGGTGGCGGTGCCGAGCCAGGTCGCGCCGGCTTCGAGCGCGGCCCGCGCACAGGGCTCGGCGCCGTGGCCGTAGGCGTCGGACTTCACCACGGCCATGAGCTGGGCTCCGCCCGCCCGCGCGCGCAGTTCGCGCACGTTGGCGCGGAGTGCGGCGAGGTCGATCTCGGCCCGGGCTCTCAAGGACGCTTTCTCGTTCATCGCGGCCAGTCTCTCAGGTCGGTACCCGTCCCAGGACGGCACCCGGGAGCCCGGCCCGGGGGCGGTCGGGTGTGCGGGGCGCGGGCGTCGACGGCGTCAGTCGCTGCCCGCGCGGTGGGTGCGCGCGTGCTCCAGGTACTCGACCAGGACGGGCACATGACTGGCGTCGATGTCCTTGACGGCGGTCACCAGGGTCACCGGGGTGTCGCCGTCCAGCAGGCCGAGCAGGAGGGTGACCGCCTCGGTGTGCGCGGAGTCGTCGAGTTCGGTGCGGTAGCGGTCCACGAACTCGTCGTACCGGGCGCCCGAACGGTCCTGGTGGTACCAGCCGCGCAGTTCGTCGGAGGGGGTGACGTCCTTCAGCCACCGGTCGACGGCGGCCCGCTCCTTGGACACCCCGCGCGGCCAGAGCCGGTCGACGAGCACCCGGGTGCCGTCCGCGCGCGGCTCGGGCGGGTCGTAGACCCTGCGTACCCGCACCGGACCGCTGCCCCTGCCGCCGCCGCTCCCGCTCCCGCTTCCGCTCCCAGCCATGCGCGCCGCCTCCCGCTCCGTACCGGCTGCCGCTTCCAGGGTGGTCCCGGCGGGCGGGACCCGCACGCTCAGCCCCGGCGTACGTCGCGCCAGGCGGCCGGGATGCCCTCGGCGATGTCCTGGGCGGAGACGGGCGCCCCGTCCGCACCGTGCCGTCCGGCGAGCCCGTGCAGGTGGGCGCCGACCGAGGCCGCGTCGCGCGGGGCGAGGCCGGCCGCGAGCAGCGAGCCGATCAGTCCGGAGAGCACGTCCCCGCTGCCCGCCGTGGCGAGCCACGCGGTGCCGGTCGGGTTGACGCGTACGGGGGTGTCGCGGGCCTCCGCGATCAGCGTGGTGGACCCCTTGAGCAGGACCGTGGCGCGGTAGCGGGCGGCCAGCTCGCGTACGGCGGCGAGCCGGCCCGCCTCCACCTCCGCGCGCTCCACGCCGAGCAGCGCGGCGGCCTCCCCGGCGTGCGGGGTGAGGACGGTGGCCGCCGAGCGGGAGCGCACGGTGGCGCCGTCCATCAGCCGCAGCCCGTCCGCGTCGATCAGCACGGGCACGTCCGTGGCGAGCACGTCCTCGACCGCGGCGGTGGCCGCCCGGCCGTCCCCGAGCCCGGGTCCGACCACCCAGGACTGCACCCGGCCCGCCTGCGAGGGCCGCCCCTCGTGCACCAGGGTCTCGGGGAACCGGGCGATCACCGTCTCCCCGCCGGGACCGGCGTACCGCACCGCTCCGGCGCCGCCGCGCAGTGCCCCGGCGACGGCGAGGACCGCGGCGCCGGGGTACCGCTCCGAACCGGCGACCACGCCGACGACGCCCCGGCCGTACTTGTCGCTCTCCGCGCCGGGCACCGGCAGCAGGGCGGCCACGTCCGAGAAGTGGAGCGCCTCCAGGTCCGGGGGCTCCGGAAGTTCCGGGCCGAGGCCGATGTCGACCAGCCGCAGCGCGCCGGCCCGTTCGGCGCCGGGGTCGACGAGCAGCCCGGGCTTGTACGTACCGAAGGTGACGGTGGCGTCGGCGCGGACCGCCGTGCCGTGCACCTCGCCGCTGTCCGCCTCGATCCCGCTGGGCAGGTCCACGGCGAGGACCGGCGCCCCGTGCCCCTCGGTGACCGCCTTCACCAGCGCGGCCGCCTCCGGGCGCAGTCCGCCCCGGCCGCCGATGCCGGTGATCGCGTCCACCACGAGGTCGACGACGCCCGCCTCCTCGGGGCGGTCCAGCACCCGCCCGCCGGCCGCCCGCAGCGCGGCGAGCCCGCCCTCGTGGGCCTGGCCCGGGGTGACCAGCAGGGCGCTGACGCCGGCACCGCGCCGGGCGAGGCGGGCGCCCGCGTGGAGTGCGTCTCCGCCGTTGGCGCCGCTGCCGACGAGGAGCAGCACCCGGGACCCGTACACC
Organism: Streptomyces sp. NPDC005576; assembly: GCF_042871745.1. Taxonomy (NCBI): domain Bacteria; kingdom Bacillati; phylum Actinomycetota; class Actinomycetes; order Kitasatosporales; family Streptomycetaceae; genus Streptomyces; species Streptomyces sp. NPDC005576. The sequence continues at coordinate 91,054 of NZ_JBIAJC010000005.1, forward strand.
CGGCCGTTGCGGCGCAGCAGGTCCCCGCAGGCCACGGCGAGCCCGGCGGCGGCCCGCTGCATCAGGGTGCCCTCGGGCAGCCGCGCCATGAGGGCCTGCTCGGCGGCCCGTACGGTCTCCACGCTGTAAGCGGTACGCATCGGTCAGCCCTTCACACTTCGAGAACGAGCGGGGAGTGGTCGGCGGGTCGGCGGGTCGGCGGGTCGGCGGGTCGGGGTGATGATCGTCGTCCGGCGGGTCGGCTCACACGTACCCGTGCGCCCGCCCGCACACGCCCCGGCCTCAACCTTCCGCGATCACCATGGCCGACGCCACCCCCGCGTCATGGCTGAGCGAGACGTGCCAGGTGCGGACGCCGAGGGCCTCGGCGCGGGCGGCGACGGTGCCGGTGACCCGGAGCCGGGGCTGCCCGCTGTCCTCCACCCAGACCTCGCAGTCGGTCCAGAGGAGGCCACCGGGCGCCCCGAGGGCCTTGGCGACGGCCTCCTTCGCGGCGAACCGGGCGGCGAGCGAGGCGATCCCCCGCCGCTCGCCGCCGGGCAGCAGCCGTTCCCGTTCGAGGAAGAGCCGCTCGGCCATCTGGGGCGTGCGTTCCAGCGCGGCGTCGAACCGCGCGATCTCGGCGACATCGATCCCGACCCCGATGATCACGGGCCCACCCTCGTTCTCGTTCCTATTCCACGGTCACGGACTTCGCCAGGTTGCGCGGCTGGTCCACCTCGTTGCCCCGGGCCGTCGCGAGTTCGCAGGCGAAGACCTGCAACGGGACCGTGGCGACCAGTGGCTGAAGCAGCGTAGGCGTCGGGGGAATCGTAATGAGGTGATCGGCGTAGGGGGCGACACTCTCGTCACCCTCCTCCGCGACGACGATGGTCCGGGCGCCCCGGGCGCGGATCTCCTGGATGTTGGAGACGATCTTGTCGTGCAGCACCGACCGCCCGCGCGGGGACGGGGCCACCACGACGACCGGCAGGTCCTCCTCCACGAGCGCGATCGGCCCGTGCTTCAACTCGCCCGCGGCGAAGCCCTCCGCGTGCATGTACGCGAGCTCCTTCAGCTTCAACGCCCCTTCCAGCGCCACCGGGTGGCCGACGTGCCGGCCGAGGAAGAGCACGGTGTTCTTGTGGGCGAGCGAGCGGGCCAGCTCCCGTACCGGCTCCATGGTGGCCAGGAGGCGTTCGACGGCGGCGGGGACCTCGGAGAGCTGGCGGACGACGGCACGGATCTCGTCGCCGAACTTCGTCCCGCGCACCTGGGCGAGGTAGAGCGCGACGAGGTAGCAGGCGACGAGCTGGGTGAGGAACGCCTTGGTGGAGGCGACCGCGACCTCCGGCCCGGCGTGGGTGTAGAGCACGGCGTCGGACTCGCGCGGGATGGTCGAACCGTTGGTGTTGCAGATGGCCAGCACGTGCGCGCCCTGCTCCCGCGCGTGACGGAGCGCCATGAGGGTGTCCATCGTCTCGCCGGACTGCGAGATCGCGACGACCAGGGTGTTCGGCGAGAGGATCGGGTCGCGGTAGCGGAACTCGCTGGCCAGCTCGGTCTCGCAGGGCAGCCGGGTCCAGTGCTCGATGGCGTACTTGGCGATCAGCCCCGCGTGGTAGGCGGTCCCGCAGGCCACGATGACGACCTTGTCGATCTCCCGGAGCACGCTCGGCGTCAGGCGCACCTCGTCGAGCGTCAGCGCGCCCTCGCCGTCGATCCGGCCCAGCAGGGTGTCGGCGATCGCGCGGGGCTGCTCGGCGATCTCCTTGAGCATGAAGGAGGCGTACCCGCCCTTCTCGGCGGCGGAGGCGTCCCAGTCGACGTGGTAGCTCCGCACCTCCGCGGGCGTGCCGTCGAAGCCGGTGACGGTGACCCGGTCGGCACGCACCTCCACCACCTGGTCCTGGCCCAGTTCGACGGCGTCCCGGGTGTGTGCGATGAACGCGGCGACGTCCGAGGCGAGGAACGCCTCACCCGCCCCGACCCCCACCACCAGCGGGGAGTTGCGCCGCGCGCCCACGACGGTGTCCGGCTCGTCCGCGTGCACGGCGACGAGGGTGAAGGCACCCTCCAGCCGCCGGCAGACCCGCCGCATCGACTCGGCCAGATCGCTGCCTGCCGAGAACTCCTCCGCCAGCAGGTGGGCCACCACCTCGGTGTCGGTGTCCGAGGTGAGGTCGTGCCCACGCCGGGTCAACTCGGTGCGGAGGGTGGCGAAGTTCTCGATGATCCCGTTGTGCACGACCGCGACCCGGCCCGCGTTGTCCAGGTGCGGATGCGCGTTGGCGTCGGTGGGCGCCCCGTGCGTCGCCCACCGGGTGTGCCCGATCCCGGTGAACCCGGCCGGGAGCGGGCGGTCCTTCAGCTCCTTCTCCAGGTTGACCAGCTTCCCCGCCTTCCGGGCACTGGCCAGCCCCCCGTCCGCCAGTACGGCGACCCCGGCGGAGTCGTACCCCCGGTACTCCAGCCGCCTCAGCCCCGCGACCACGACGTCCTGCGCCGACTGCGATCCGACATAACCCACGATTCCACACATGTCGGCACGATAAGGCGCGGAGGGCGGCAAGGGCGGGGTTACGGAAGGGGTGGGCGTGGGGGCGCGGGAGTGCGGGGCGCGGGGCGGTACGTCACGGGCCGGTACGTCACGGGCGCCCCTCCTCCGGCGCGTCTCCCCTCACCGTGCCGCGGCGAGCCACGTCGGGCCCGGGGCGAGCACGAGGCTTTCGAGGCTTTCCCGATTCGACCGGCTACGACATGTGCGTGAGGGCTGCCCCGCCGCAGCGGTCAGAGAGTGGCGACGCGCAGGACCAGCAGGGCGACGGAGGCCACGGTGAGAACCGCCGCCGGAGGTGCGCCCTTGTGGTCACCGACGCGGAGATGGGAGGCGACCGCCCCGGCGAAGTACAGCGTCAGGCCGATCGCGGCGGCTATTCCGACGGGCCCCCACCACAGCCCGGCAATCGCACCGGCCGCGCCCGCTACCTGAGCACCGATCAGGAAATTCATCATGCTCTGCGGCACTTCGAGGGTGGCCATCTGCTCGGTGATGTGCCGCGTCCGCAGAGACTTGGCGCCGGCCGATATCAGGAGGATCGCCGACAGGATCACGGTGACGACGACAAGGGAGACGAACACGGCTGGACCTCATTCACGGGAGATACGTTCACGGGAGATACGGAAAGGGCGTGCGCACCTCGAAAACGATAGGAGGCCGACAGGTACCTCCAGGTAACCTTCGGGGCATGAGCCCGCGCCCCGTCATCGGTTTCCTCGCCGACTGCCCCGCTCTCCTCGCCATGGAGATCATCGCCAGTAAGTGGTCCATGGTCATGCTCTTCGCCCTGACCGATGGCCCGTTGCGCCACCGTGAGCTCGTCGAGCTGAGCGGTGGCATCTCGCGCAAGGTACTGACCCAGACGCTGCGCCGGCTCCAGGCCAACGGGCTCGTCGAGCGGCACGCGTACGCCGAGGCGCCTCCCCGCGTGGAGTACAGCCTGACGGATCTCGGGCGGACCCTGGAGGAGCCCATCAGGATGCTCACCGCATGGGCGCGGGAGAACGGCGAGGCGGTCGTCGCCTTCCGGGAAGCGGCGGAGGCGCCCCCGACCAGTCGGCCGATCCCGACCACCACGGTGGCCCGGATCACCGGGGCGGACCGGACGAGCCCCGTGAAGGCTCCTGTGTGACGGGGATCCGGTAGCCGGGGGGTGACCGCCCCGCGCAACCCCCACCTCGCGTGAGGGACCCCACCCCCCGCTCCGTTCAAACTCCCGTAACAATGAGTACGTGATCACACCGCCGCTCCGTGGCACCCAGCGTCGTACCGAACACGGTCCGACGCCCTACGTCGACCTCTCGCGCGCCGAGTGGAGTGCCCTACGCGACAAGACCCCGCTGCCGCTGACCGCCGAGGAGGTGGAGCGGCTGCGCGGGCTCGGTGACGTCATCGACCTCGACGAGGTGCGCGAGGTCTACCTCCCGCTCTCGCGGCTGCTCAACCTCTACGTCCAGGCCACCTCGGGCCTGCGCGGCGCCCTGAACACCTTCCTGGGGGACGCGGGGAACGGCCACGGAGCGCAGCGCGGTACCCCGTTCGTCATAGGGGTCGCGGGGAGTGTGGCGGTGGGCAAGTCGACCAGTGCCAGGCTGCTCCAGGCGCTGCTGGCGCGGTGGCCGGAGCATCCCCGGGTGGAGCTGGTGACCACGGACGGGTTCCTGCTGCCGATGGAGGAGCTGCGGACGCGCGGGCTGACCTCGCGGAAGGGGTTTCCGGAGTCGTACGACCGGCGGGCGCTGACCCGCTTCGTCGCGGACATCAAGTCGGGGAAGGACGAGGTCACCGCCCCCGTCTACTCCCACCTGATCTACGACATCGTGCCGGGCGAGCGCCTCACCGTGCGGCGCCCGGACATCCTGATCGTGGAGGGTCTCAACGTCCTCCAGCCCGCGCTGCCCGGCAAGGACGGCCGGACCAGGGTCGGGCTCGCGGACTACTTCGACTTCAGCGTCTACGTGGACGCGCGCGCCGAGGACATCGAGAGCTGGTACCTCAACCGGTTCCGGCAGCTCCGCGAGACGGCGTTCCAGAACCCGTCCTCGTACTTCACGAAGTACACCCAGGTCTCCGAGGAGGAGGCCATGGAGTACGCGCGCAACACCTGGCGGACCATCAACAAGCCGAACCTGCTGGAGAACGTGGCGCCCACCCGCAGCCGCGCGACGCTGGTGCTGCGCAAGGGCCCGGACCACAAGGTCCAGCGGCTCTCCCTGCGCAAGCTCTGAGGGCCGTCCCCCCCCTCGGGAACAGCCGCGGGACGGACCGCCGGAGCCGTCCGTCCCGCAGTGGCGGCGGTGGGGGCTCAGCCCAGCGCGGACTTCACCACGTCGGCCAGCCGGCCCGCGATGGCCTGGGCCTGGCCGAAGTCGGCGGCCTCCACCATGACGCGTACCAGCGGCTCGGTGCCCGACTTGCGGAGCAGGACCCGGCCGGTGGCGCCGAGTTCGCGCTCGGCCTCGGCGACGGCGGCGGCCAGTTCTGCGGAGGTGGAGACGCGGGACTTGTCGACGTCCGGGACGTTGACGAGGACCTGCGGCAGGCGCTGCATGACGCCCGCCAGCTCGGCGAGGGTGCGTCCGGTGGCGGCGACGCGGGCGGCCAGCATCAGACCGGTCAGGGTGCCGTCACCAGTCGTGGCGTGGTCCAGCACGATGACGTGCCCGGACTGCTCGCCGCCGAGGGCGTACCCCTCGGCCTTCATGGCCTCAAGGACGTACCGGTCGCCGACCGCGGTCTGGACGAGCTCGATGCCCTCGCGCTCCATGGCCATCTTGAAGCCGAGGTTGGACATGACCGTGCCGACGACGGTGTTGCCGCGCAGCTGTCCCGCGTCGCGCATCGCGAGGGCGAGGACGGCGAGGATCTGGTCGCCGTCGATCTCGTTGCCCTGGGCGTCGACGGCGAGGCAGCGGTCGGCGTCGCCGTCGTGCGCGATGCCGAAGTCGGCGCCGTGGTCGACCACGGCGGCCTGGAGGAGGCCGAGGTGGGTGGAGCCGCAACCGTCGTTGATGTTGAGGCCGTCGGGGTCGGCACCGATGGTGACGACCTCCGCTCCGGCCCGGGCGAACGCCTCCGGGGAGACGTAGGCGGCGGCACCGTGCGCCTCGTCGAGCACCACCTTGAGGCCGTCGAGCCGGTTCGGCAGGACGCCGATGAGGTGGGCGACGTACCGCTCGAAACCCTCGGTGTAATCGGTGACGCGGCCCACGCCGGAGCCGGTGGGGCGGGCCCAGGGCGCGCCGGTGCGGTGCTGGTCGTAGACGGTCTCGATGCGGTCCTCCAGCTCGTCGGCGAGCTTGTGGCCGCCGCGTGCGAAGAACTTGATCCCGTTGTCCGGCATGGCGTTGTGGCTGGCGGAGAGCATCACGCCGATGTCGGCGCCGAGCACACCGGTGAGGTACGCCACGGCCGGCGTGGGCAGCACACCGACCCGCAGGACGTCGACGCCCGCGCTGGCGAGGCCGGCCACCACGGCGGCTTCGAGGAACTCTCCGGAGGCCCGGGGATCACGGCCGACCACGGCCGTGGGACGGTGCCCCTCGAAGGTGCCCGCCTCGGCGAGTACGTGCGCCGCCGCGACCGACAGACCGAGCGCCAGCTCGGCCGTGAGATCCGCGTTGGCGACCCCGCGCACGCCGTCCGTACCGAAGAGTCGTCCCACTGGTGTCCTCCGAAATGCTCCGACAACCGCAAAAGCACAACAATCAACAACGGGCAAAGGGGCGCAGACCGCACACATCACAGACCCGAGGGATGCGCTACCCAACGGGGCCCGAATGCGCCGATGAACGTCTTATGCCGTTATACGCCCGTGAGAGGCGATAAACGAACGCCCCGACAGCACGGTGTGTGCCGCCGGGGCGAACGTGTGAAGCAGACGAGCAGGCGGGATTTAGCGCTTGCTGTACTGCGGAGCCTTACGGGCCTTCTTGAGACCGGCCTTCTTGCGCTCGACCGCACGGTCGTCGCGGGAGAGGAAGCCGGCCTTCTTCAGCGTGGCGCGGTTGTTGTCCACGTCCGCCTCGTTCAGCGCGCGGGCCACACCGAGACGCAGCGCGCCGGCCTGACCCGAGACGCCGCCACCCGAGATGCGGGCGATGACGTCGTAGCGGTTGTCGAGCTCGAGCACCTTGAAGGGCTCGTTGACTTCCTGCTGGTGCACCTTGTTGGGGAAGTAGTCCTCAAGGGTGCGACCGTTGATCTTCCACTTGCCGGTGCCCGGAACGATCCGGACGCGGGCGATGGCGTTCTTGCGACGGCCAAGGCCGGCGGCGGGCTGCGGGTCGCCGAAGCGGCCGGCGAGCGACTCGGAGGTGTACTCACCCTCGACGGGGACCTCGGACTCGAAGGTGGTCACCTCGGCGAAGGTCTCCTCGCCCTCGGTGCCCTCGACGGTCTCAACAGTGGTCTCGGCCACGATTCTCCTCAGATCTTTCTTATGGTCTTAGGGGGAGGCCGGAACTACTGCGCGACCTGGGTGATCTCGTACGGGACCGGCTGCTGCGCAGCGTGCGGGTGCTGGTCACCCGCGTACACCTTGAGCTTCGACAGCATCTGCCGGCCCAGGGTGTTCTTGGGGATCATGCCCTTGATGGCCTTCTCGACGGCCTTCTCCGGGTTCTTGGAGAGCAGCTCGTCGTAGCGGACCGAGCGGAGACCACCCGGGAAGCCCGAGTGGCGGTACGCCATCTTCTGGGTCTTCTTGTTGCCGGACAGGTGAACCTTGTCGGCGTTGATGATGATGACGAAGTCGCCCATGTCCATGTGGGGGGCGTAAATCGCCTTGTGCTTGCCTCGGAGGAGGTTCGCAGCCGTGGTGGCCAGACGACCCAGGACGATGTCCTGAGCGTCGATGACGTGCCACTGGCGCGTCACATCTCCGGGCTTGGGGCTGTACGTACGCACGGTCGTAGCCTTCGCTTCTTCAGTGAGTGGAGTCCTGACAAGGCCACCCGGACGATCACACCAGCCTTGGCGGCGCTGCGGGGACGCAACCCGAGTGCCTGCCGCTGGTCATCGGCCCGGTGGACCGGCGTAAGGGCCCCTCGCGTGAGAACGACCAAGCCAATACGCATAACAAACCCGAAGACTACCCGGGGCCCCCCGCACGGGTCAAAATGGCCCTCCCCCGGCCCCGCCGAACCCCGTGATTCCGGGGCGGACCGGGCTCCGGCCGCCCCGTGGGACACGCCGACGACGGCCGTCCGGATGCCCCGGACGGAGGTCCCGGACGGAGACCGCCGAGCGTGTCGGGCGCGCGGACGCCCTCAGCGGGCCCGCTCGACGCGTCGTTCGTCCCAGACCGGCTCGGTCGTCTCGCGCACCACACCGTCCGAGCCGAAGACGAGGTAGCGGTCGAAGGACTTCGCGAACCAGCGGTCGTGGGTGACGGCCATCACGGTCCCGTCGTACGCCTCCAGGCCCTCCTGGAGCGCCTCGGCGGACTCCAGGTCCAGGTTGTCGGTGGGCTCGTCCAGCAGCAGGGCTGTGGTGCCCGCCAGCTCCAGCAGCAGGATCTGGAAACGGGCCTGCTGGCCGCCGGAGAGCTTCTCGAAGGGCTGGTCGCCCTGGCGCTCCAGCTCGTACCGGCGCAGCACGCCCATCGCGGCGCCCCGGTCCTTGGCCTGCTCGCTCCAGAGGATCTCCACCAGGGTCTTGCCGCGGAGTTCCGGGTGGGCGTGGGTCTGGGCGAAGTGGCCGGCGACCACGCGGGCGCCGAGCTTCCACTCCCCGGTGTGCGGGACCGGCTCCCCGGCGAGCAGCCGCAGGAAGTGCGACTTGCCGGAGCCGTTGGAACCGAGGACGGCGACCCGCTCCCCGTAGAAGATCTCCAGGTCGAAGGGTTTCATGAGCCCGGTCAGCTCCAGCCGCGTACAGGTCACCGCGCGCACGCCGGTGCGTCCGCCGCGCAGCCGCATCCGGATGTCCTGCTCGCGGGGCGGCTCGGGCGGCGGCCCGGCGTCCTCGAACTTCTTGAAGCGCGTCTGCATGGCGTGGTACCGGTTGGCCATGTCGGGGCTGATGGCCGCCTGCTGCCGCATCCGCAGCACGAGGGCGCGCAGCCTGGCGTGCTCCTCCTGCCAGCGGCGCAGCAGCTCCTCGAAGCGGGCGAACCGGTCCTTGCGGGCCTGGTGGTAGGTGTCGAAGCCGCCACCGTGCACCCAGACGTCGCTGCCGGCCGCGCCGGGCTCGACGCTGACGATCTTCTCGGCGGCCCGGGAGAGCAGCTCCCGGTCGTGGGATACGAAGAGGACCGTCTTGCGGGTCTCCTTGAGCTTCCCCTCCAGCCAGCGCTTGCCGGGGACGTCGAGGTAGTTGTCCGGCTCGTCGAGGAGGAGCACCTCGTCGGGTCCGCGCAGCAGCGCTTCGAGGACCAGGCGCTTCTGCTCGCCGCCGCTGAGGGTGCGTGCCTCGCGGTATTGCGCCTTGTCGTACGGGACACCGAGCGCGGCCATGGTGCACATGTCCCAGAGGGTCTCCGCCTCGTAGCCGCGCACCTCCGCCCAGTCGCTGAGGGCCTGCGCGTACTTCATCTGCGCGGCCTCGTCGTCGACGGTGAGGATCAGTTCCTCGGCGGCGTCCACGGCCTGCGCGGCGGCCCGGATCTGCGGGTGCGCCACGGACACCAGCAGGTCACGGACGGTCTGCCCGTCGCGTACGGAGCCGACGAACTGGCCCATCACACCGAGGCCGCCGCTCACCGACACCGTGCCGCCGTGCGGCTGGAGCTCGCCGGAGAGCAGGCGCAGCAGTGTCGTCTTGCCGGCTCCGTTGGCGCCGACGAGGGCCACCACGGCACCGTCCGCGACCCGGAACGAAGCGTCGCCGAGCAGCACCCGCCCGTCCGGTAGGTAGTACTCCAGATGGCCCGCTTCGAGATGTCCCATACCCGCATTGTCGGGTGCGGGGGCTCCGTGACCCAAACGGATTCCCGGGGAGGCCCGGGACCCGGTCCGTGACCGGGCCGGTGCCGGGCCCGGCAATGTCTGCGACGCGGCAATGCTTGCCGGGCGCGGCATTAGGATGCGCCCCATGAGCTTTGGGCATGGGGGGCCCTCCTGGGGGCCCGGGGGCAGTGGGACTCCGGACTGGGCGGCACTGGCCGAGGAGTCCGCGGCGAAGAGCCGGCGCCGGAAGTGGCTGCTGATCGGGGGCGGCGTGCTGGCCACGGCGGCCGTCGCGGCGATCGTGGCGACCGCGGTCGTGTCGACGGGCAAGGGTGATCCGGAGGCCGGTCCGAGCGCGAGCGCGCTGCCGGGTCCGGCGGATCTGCCGCCGGAGTCCGCGGAACCGGCCCCCTCCTTCTCCTCGGTGGCTCCCGCTCCCCCGCCGGACCCGATGGACTTCATCTCGGACGAGGGGAAGGACAAGCTGCCGATCACGGTGGACGGCTTCTTCCCGGGGAAGAAGCTCACCTCCGGCGACCGCGTCCACCTCAAGGGCCCGACGGCCCGCACCACGCAGTGCGCCGCGGGCACCCAGGGCGCACTGGGCGCGGTCCTCGCCCGGAACGGCTGCGACCAGCTGATCCGCGCCACCTACACCAGGGACGGCGTCGCCGTCACGGTCGGGGTCGCGGTCTTCGGCACCGACGCGCAGGCGAAGAAGGCCGTCGAGGAGTCGGCGGGCGGGGTCGCCTCGCTCAGCGGCGGCGGTGTGCCGACCTTCTGCCGGGCCGGCGTGGTCTGCCGCCGCACGGCGAACTCGTACGGCCGGTACGCGTACTTCTCGGTGAGCGGCTTCACCGACGGGAGGAACGTCACCAAGGACGACAAGGCCGTGTACACGGCCGGCGACGACCTGACCAACTTCACCTTCCACCAGATCCGGCACCGGGGCGAGGCGCAGGCCTCCGCGGCGGCTGCGGCGGCCCCCACCGCCTGACCCGGCCGATCCACCCGGTTCGCCCGAACTGTCCGGCCGACGCTCCCCGTACGACCTGGCTGTCCGTCAACTTCCTTGCCCCACGCACCCACCCGCGCCGCGGCCACCTCCACGGCCTCCTTGTATAGGGTTCGGTTCATCCGCCCGGTACGCGGGGCGGCGACGAGTCTGGGGTGGGCTGTGACGGTCAAGGTGACGGTGGTTGTCCCGACGTACAACTCGGGGAGCCACATCGAACCGCTGGTCCGCTCGATGCTGGACCAGACGCTGTCGCCCGACGAGTTCGAGGTCCTCTTCGTCGACGACGGCTCCACCGACGACACCCCGGCCCGGCTGGCCGAACTGGCCGCCACGCACGCCCACTTACGTACCACCTCCATCCCCAACTCGGGGTGGCCCGGCAGGCCGCGGAACATCGGCGTCGAGCAGGCGCGCGGAGAGTACGTCCAGTTCGTGGACCACGACGATCTGATGGCCCCCGAGGCGCTGGAGCGCCTGTACGCGATGGCGGCCCGCAACGGCTCGGACATCGTCATCGGTAAGGTCGCCAGCAACTTCACCAGCCGGGGCGTGCCGTACGGCCTGATGAGCACCACCCGCGAGAAGTGCACCGTGCGGACCGCCCCGCTGATCGACAGCCTCACCCCGCACAAGATGTTCCGGACGGCGTTCCTGCGGGAGCACGGCATCGTGCACCCCGAGGGTCCGTGGATCCTGGAGGACCAGCTCTTCATGGTCCGCTCGTATCTCAAGGCCGAGGTCGTCTCGGTGCTGGGCGACTACGTCTGCTACACGTACTGGGCACGCGACGACGCGGCGAACGCCGGTACCCGGGCGATGGACCCGCGCCGGTACTACGCCAACCTCCGCGAGATCATGGGCACGGTGGCCGACGGCACCGACCCCGGCCCGGACCGCGACCGGTTGCTGCGGCGCTTCTACCGGGGCGAGATGCTCGGCCGGCTCGGTGTTCCGGCGCGCGGCGCGGTCATCGACCCGCGGTTCGACGGCGACCCCTTCGAGGCGGTCCGGGAGCTGGCCGACACCTTCGTCACGGACGGGGTGCACGCCTCCCTCGCCGCCAACCAGCGGGTCCGCTCGGATCTGCTGCGGCGGAACAGGCCCGCCGAGCTGACCGAGTACACCCTCCGGCAGACCGATCTGACCGCGCGCACCACGGTCGGCGCGGCCCGGTGGGACCGCGACCGGCTGAAGGTCGCGTTCACCGCCCGCTTCGCGGAGGGCGAGGACGGGCCGGGGCTGTTGCTGGCCCGCCGGGGCGACCGGTACGTGCTCGCGCCGGCCCTCACCGACGGGGTCCTCGACGAGCCGGTCGACGTGACCGGGGAGCTGAAGTCGTTCCGGGTCGACGTCCTGCTCCGGCACACCGGGACCGCGCATCTGTGGCCGGCGCCCTCCACCACCTCGCTCACCCTGGAGGAGGAGACCGGCGCGGACGGCGGTGTGCTGGTGCGGCCCGTGCTGCGGGGCACCGCCTCGCTCGACCCGGTGCGCGGCGCGGGTGGCAGCCCGCTCGCCGCCGGCACCTGGGAGGTGCGCGTCCGGGTGATGGGCGCCGGATTCGACCGTACGGTGCCGCTCGGCAACGCCGGTGCCGACGAGTCCGCGCTGCCCGCCGGCGAGGTCCTGGCCGGGCACCGCACCGGGCCCGTCCTCGCCGCGGACGCCCTGGGTACGGGCACCGGGCTGGCTCTCACCGTCACCCCCACCACCGACGCCCCGCGCCCCCGGCCGCCGAAGGTAAGCGTCGTCGTACCGACCGCAGGGGCCACCCCGGAGGCGCTCCACGAGACCCTCGCCTCGCTGACCGCGCAGAGCCTCCCGCAGGAGGAGTTCGAGACGGTCCTCGTCGGGGACGGGGACGGAGAGGTGCGCCCGGCGGCCGGTGCCGAGCCCCGCAACGCCGGGATCGACGCCGCGAGGGGCGACTACGTCCTCTTCATGGAGCCGGGCGATCGCCTCGCCCCGGGGGCGCTGGAGCGGATGTACGCGTACGGCATGGCCAACGACACCGACATCGTGGTCGGGAAGTACGCGGGCAAGGACCGGTCGCTGCCCAAGGAGCTGTTCGTCCGCGACCGGCCGCGCGCCGTCCTCGCCAAGGACCCGCTGGCCGACAGCCTCACGGTCAACAAGCTGTACGACCGCGCCTTCCTGCTCCGGCACGCGCTGCGATTCTCCGCCGGGGACCGCCCGCTCGCGGACCACGCCTTGGCGGCGGAGGCGTATCTGCGTGCCGTCCACGTCTCGGTGCTGGGCGGTCACGTCTGCTACCACTACGGTCCGAAGCGGACCGCCCCGGCGCCCGCCCCCGCCGACTTCTACGCGTCGGTAGCCGATCTGATGAAGGCCACCGACGCCCTCTCCGAGCCGGGGCCCGCCCGCGACCGGCTGCACCGCCGCTGGCTCCGCGTCGAGGTGCTGGACCGCATCGGCGGCAAGGCTTTCTGGGACATGGAGGAGGACGACCGGCTCGCCCTGGTCAGGGACATCCGGACCGCGCTGGCGGGCCGGGCGTCGGCGGGGGCGGTGGCCGGGCTGCCGCTGGCCCGGCGCGTCACCGTCGGCCTCATCGAGGACGACCGGCCCGAGGACGTGGTCCGGCTCGCCCGCTGGGACCGTTCCCTCGCCTGCGAGCCCTCCCTGACCGGCTTCGAGCGCCTGGAGGACGGGGTCTTGCGGGTGTCGTTCACCGGCACCCCGCGTGCGGCCGACGGCCCGGTGGGCGTGGTCACCGGCGAAGACGGCCGCCACACCCTGGCCCCGGCCGGACTGCCGCAGACCGTGCTGGACCGGTTCGCCGGGGAGTCGCTGACAGGCGGCGCGGTGCCGGAGAAGGCCACTGTCACGCTGGTCCTGCGGGAGCGCGACACCGGTGCCGAGTACCGCCTGGCCACGACGTCCGAGGTGCACCGCACGATCGACGGCGGCCTCACCGTCGCCGGTACGGCCGAGCTGGACCCTGCCTCGGCCGCCGGCGGCTCCGCGCTCGACGACGGCCCGTGGGACCTCTACGTCCGGCTCACCGCGCTCGGCTGGACGAAGACCGCCCGGCTGGGCCGGGCCCGCACGGCCGAGGTCTCCGAGGAGCTCGCCGCGGGCCCGCACCCCGCCGACCCGGCCCGCACCATCACCCCGTACTGGACCCGGCCGCACCGCGACCTCTCGCTCCGGGTGGAGACCCCGGCCCCGGTGCCGGCCCCCCGCAAGCAGGGGCTGCTGCGGAGGGCCGCCAAGGCCCTCAAGGGGAAGTAGGCACTCCCGGCGCGCGGGTGACGCCGCCTCAGCAGCAGCCGAAGCCGTCCGGGTCCACGCTCCCGTCGGGCAACGAGCGGACGTTACGTGCCTCCTTGGCCCGGGCGGCCAGCAACTCGTCAGCCGGGTACGCCACTTCCTCCAGGGTGAGCCCGTGCGGCTTCACCACGTGGACGCCGGGGTCCCGCACCCGGGCCGCCAGCACCTCGGCGGGCCAGGGGGCGGGGCGCCGGCCGTCACCCACGAACAGGGCGGCGCCGATCAGCGCGCGCACCATGTTGTGGCAGAAGGCGTCCGCCTGCACGGTCGCGGTGAGGACGCCCGATCCCTCGTCACGTGTCCACTGGAGCTTCTGCAGCGTGCGAATGGTGGTGGCCCCCTCGCGCTTCTTGCAGTACGCGGCGAAGTCGTGCTCGCCGACCATCGGTGCCGCCGCCTCGTTCATCGCGTCGACGTCCAACGGCCGGTCGTGCCAGAGCACATGGCCACGCGTCAGCGGGTCCACCCCGCCGGGCCGGTCGGCCACCCGGTAGGCGTACCGCCGGTGCATCGCCGAGAAGCGGGCGTTGAACCCCGCCGGGGCCTCGGCGGCCCGCCAGATCCGTACGTCCAGCGGAAGCCGCCCCGCCATCCGGCGCAGCAGCTTCTCCCGGTGTTCCTCCCACACCTCGGCCGGCAGATCGACGTGCGCGACCTGCCCCCGGGCGTGCACCCCGGCGTCCGTACGCCCCGCCACCGTCAGGTCGTACGTCCGCGTGGAGCGGGTCACCGTACGCAGTGCGTCCTCGATCTCCCCCTGCACCGTCCGCCGGGACGTCTGCTTCGCCCAGCCGGAGAAGTCCTTGCCGTCGTAGGACAGGTCCAGCCGTACGCGTACCGCACCGGCCTCTGGCTCGTCGCTCACCCGCGCATCCTCTCAATCCCCATCGGAAACGGAACGGGCCCGCACCGCCCCGAAGGGTGATGCGGGCCCGCCAGTGGTCTCAGAACGATCAGGCGTCCTTGGACTCCGTGTCGGCCTCGGCCGGCTTGGCGTCCTCGGCCGGCTTGGCGTCCTCGGCCGGCTTGGCGTCCTCGGCCGGCTTGGTGTCCTCGACGGCCTCGGTCTTGGCCGCGTCTTCCTTGACCGCACGCTTGGTGGCGGCCTCGGCCTCGCCGGTGGCCTGCTGGGCCACGGTCAGGGCCTCGACGAGCTCGATGACCGCCATCGGGGCGTTGTCGCCACGACGGTTGCCGATCTTGGTGATACGGGTGTAACCACCGGGGCGGTTCTCGTACCGGGGGGCGATCTCGGTGAAGAGCGTGTGGACGATGCTCTTGTCCGTGATCGTCTGGAGCACCAGGCGACGGTTGTGGATGTCGCCCTTCTTCGCCTTCGTGACGAGACGCTCGGCGACGGGGCGCAGACGACGGGCCTTGGCCTCGGTCGTCGTGATGCGGCCGTGCTCGAACAGCGACTTCGCGAGGTTCGCGAGCAGCAGACGCTCGTGCGCGGCGCTGCCGCCCAGACGTGCACCCTTGGCGGGACGCGGCATGGTGTTTCTCCTTGTGTGCTGCACCGGCCGTATCAGGTACCGGTGTCAGTTCCCGTGAAGCGGTCGCTCCGCGGAAGTCCATGGGACGAGGACCCGGGGGTCCTCACGGACGGGCCACGACATCAGCCCGTCCGGCGATCGAGGACCACGTCCTCACGGACCGGCCATGACAGCCCGTCCGGCGATCGAGGACAGAACCCTCACCCCGGTCCGGGGCGCCCGGTCAAAA
This sequence comes from Streptomyces sp. NPDC005576, assembly GCF_042871745.1. NCBI lineage: Bacteria > Bacillati > Actinomycetota > Actinomycetes > Kitasatosporales > Streptomycetaceae > Streptomyces > Streptomyces sp. NPDC005576. Next base: position 106,520 of record NZ_JBIAJC010000005.1, read on the forward strand.
ACCCGCGCGCCCCGGCCGGAGGCGTTCTAGTACTGCTCGGTCTCGACGAAGCCCGCGTCCGCGTCGTCGTCGGCGCCGAAGGCGTCGGCGGCGGCGGTCGGGTCGAATCCGGGCGGGCTGTCCTTGAGGGCCAGGCCCATGCCGGCCAGCTTCGCCTTGACCTCGTCGATCGACTTCGCACCAAAGTTGCGGATGTCGAGCAGGTCGGCCTCGGAACGCGCCACGAGCTCACCCACGGAGTGGATGCCCTCGCGCTTGAGGCAGTTGTACGAGCGGACCGTGAGCTCCAGCTCTTCGATCGGCAGCGCCAGATCGGCGGCGAGCGCGGCGTCCGTGGGCGACGGGCCCATGTCGATGCCCTCGGCGTCGATGTTGAGCTCGCGCGCCAGACCGAACAGCTCGACCAGGGTCTTACCGGCCGACGCCATGGCGTCACGGGGACGCATGGCCTGCTTGGTCTCGACGTCGACGATCAGCTTGTCGAAGTCGGTGCGCTGCTCGACACGGGTCGCCTCGACCTTGTACGTGACCTTGAGCACCGGCGAGTAGATGGAGTCGACCGGGATACGGCCGATCTCCTGGCCCGCCTGCTTGTTCTGGACGGCGGAGACGTAGCCGCGACCGCGCTCGACGGTCAGCTCCATCTCCAGCTTGCCCTTGCCGTTCAGCGTGGCAAGGACGAGGTCCGGGTTGTGGACCTCGACGCCGGCCGGCGGCGCGATGTCGGCAGCGGTGACCAGGCCGGGACCCTGCTTGCGCAGGTACATCACGACCGGCTCGTCGTGCTCCGAGGAGACGACCAGCTGCTTGATGTTGAGGATGAGGTCGGTCACGTCCTCCTTGACGCCCGGCACGGTGGTGAACTCGTGCAGGACTCCGTCGATCCGGATGCTGGTGACAGCGGCACCGGGGATCGAGGAGAGGAGGGTACGGCGCAGGGAGTTGCCGAGGGTGTAACCGAAACCGGGCTCCAGCGGCTCGATGACGAACCGGGAGCGGAACTCGTCGACGACCTCTTCGGTCAGCGACGGGCGCTGGGCGATCAGCATGCTGATGTCCTTCAGTCGTGGGCACCCACTATTTGATGCCCGACAGATACAACAAGGGTACGGGCGGTACGCCCCAGAAGGGAGGTACCGCCCGGTCCCACAGGTGTGCGCGAACACAGACGGCCGTCACCGGCCGTCATGCGTCAGACGCGGCGACGCTTCGGCGGACGGCAGCCGTTGTGCGGCGTCGGGGTGACGTCCTGGATCGAACCGACCTCCAGGCCCGTGGCCTGGAGGGAGCGGATCGCGGTCTCGCGGCCGGAGCCCGGACCCTTGACGAAGACGTCAACCTTGCGCATGCCGTGCTCCTGCGCGCGGCGGGCGGCCGACTCGGCGGCCATCTGCGCGGCGAAGGGGGTGGACTTGCGCGAGCCCTTGAAGCCGACGTGGCCGGCGGAGGCCCAGGAGATCACGTTGCCCGAGGGGTCCGTGATCGAGACGATGGTGTTGTTGAACGTGCTCTTGATGTGGGCGTGCCCGTGAGCGACGTTCTTCTTTTCCTTGCGACGCACCTTCTTGGCTGCGCCCTGACGACCCTTGGGGGGCATGTCTTACTCCAGATGGAGAGGGGAGGTGATCGGTCCTACAGCGAAGACCGCTGATTGCTGCTCGGCCGGAGACCCGGACCGCGCAGTACGTCCGCTGAGGACTACTTCTTGCCCGGCTTCTTCTTACCGGCGATGGCGCGACGCGGGCCCTTGCGGGTACGCGCGTTCGTGCTGGTGCGCTGACCGTGCACCGGCAGGCCACGACGGTGGCGAATGCCCTGGTAGCAGCCGATCTCGATCTTGCGGCGGATGTCGCCCTGGATCTCGCGGCGGAGGTCACCCTCGGTGCGCAGGTTGGCATCGACGAACTCGCGGATCTTGACGAGGTCCTCTTCGGCCAGGTCGCGAACGCGGGTGTTCGGGTCGACGCCGGTCGCGGCGAGGATCTCCTTGGACCGGGTGCGCCCGATGCCGAAGACGTAGGTGAGGGCAACCTCCACGCGCTTTTCGCGCGGGATGTCAACACCTGAAACGCGTGCCATTCAATGGCTCCAGTTGTCATATCGGGGGTCTTCCACAGTGCCGCTCCCGACCGCCGACCGCTCGAACGAGACGGTGGTACGCCCGGGTCCCCGGCCCCCGCCGGAGGTGTCGTCAGCCGTGGCTTGGACGGGCACTGCGTATGTACGAATTACGTGCGTCGCGCGAAGAACTGCGAGATGCAGGGGGTCGTGCGTCAGCCCTGGCGCTGCTTGTGGCGCAGGTTTTCGCAGATGACCATGACCCGGCCGTGACGGCGGATCACCTTGCACTTGTCGCAGATCTTCTTGACGCTCGGCTTGACCTTCATGGGATGTCAGGTTCTCCGGGTCAGTGCCATCACCACGCCGAAGCGGGATGGGGGCAAGATCTACTTGTACCGGTAGACGATCCGGCCACGCGTCAGGTCGTACGGAGAGAGCTCCACCACGACCCGGTCATCGGGGAGGATACGGATGTAGTGCATCCGCATCTTGCCGCTGATGTGCGCGAGGACTTTGTGACCGTTCTGGAGTTCCACCCGGAACATCGCGTTCGGGAGGGACTCGATCACGGTGCCCTCGATTTCGATGGCACCTTGCTTCTTGGCCACGCTTCGCCCTTCGAATCGGCTACCTTGATCGACTCCCGCTCTGCCGTGTGCGGACACACGGATGCACGAGAGCCGACGAGTCAGTCTACGTCAGCGGACCCCAAAAGACGAATCCGTCAAGTTTGCCCACCGCCGGTGATCCTTATGCCCCAGTGGGCCACGCAGTGTCCGGCGGAGGGGACCGCGGCTCAGGCCAGCGGGTCCGGCGCGGCCTCGATGCCGTACTGCGCGAGCTTCTCCCGGCCGCCGTCCGGGGCGGTCAGCACGAGCGGGCCCGCCTCCGTGAGCGCGATGGAGTGCTCCCAGTGGGAGGACCAGCTGCCGTCGGTGGTGAGCACGGTCCAGTCGTCGCTGAGCACCTTCGTCTGCGCGGTGCCGAGCGAGACCATCGGCTCGATCGCCAGGCAGACGCCGGGGACCAGCTTGATGCCCTTGCCCCGCTTGCGCGAGACGTAGTTCAGCAGGTGCGGGTCCATGTGCATCTCGGTGCCGATGCCGTGGCCGCCGTAGTCCTCGATGATCCCGTACTTGCCGGTGGCCGGGCGGGGCTGGCGGCGGATGTAGCCCTCGATCGCCCTGGAGATGTCGAGGAGGCGGTTGTTCACCTTCATCGCGGCGATGCCGGCCCACATCGACTCCTCGGTCACCCGGGAGAGCTCGAACAGCTCCGGAGCGTGTCCGGTGCCGACGAAGGCGGTGTACGCGGCGTCGCCGTGCCAGCCGTCCACGATCGCGCCGCAGTCGATGGAGATGATGTCGCCGTCCTTGAGGACGGTCTTCTCGTCCGGGATGCCGTGGACCACCACGTCGTTGACCGAGGTGCAGATGGTCGCGGGGAACCCGCCGTACCCGAGGAAGTTCGACTTCGCCCCGTGGTCGGCGATCACCTTGCGCGCGACCTGGTCCAGGTCGTGGGTGGAAGCGCCCGGCACGGCGGCCTCGCGGGTGGCGGCGTGAATGGCGGCGACCACCAGGCCCGCCTCACGCATCTTGGCGATCTGCTCCGGGGTCTTGATCTGCACCATTGCTGGGCGCCTCTCTGCATCTGCGTCACGGGAAGACGGGCGTCACTGGAGGACGGGCGTCTCGGGAAGACGGGGGGTAGCCGTAGATCCACGATACGGCGACAAACAGCCGGCCGCGGCGCCCTGGGGCACCGCGGCCGGCTGTGGAAGTTACTGCGTGGGTGGTGCTCAGCCCTCGTCGGACTTGAGCGCCGCCATGGCCCGCTCGGTCACCTCGGTGACCTTGCCGAGGGCGGGGATGGTCACGACCAGTCCCTGCTCGCGGTAGTAGTCGATGATCGGCTCGGTCTGCGAGTGGTAGACCTCGAGACGCGTGCGGACCGTCTCCTCGCTGTCGTCGTCCCGCTGGTACAGCTCGCCGCCGCAGGCGTCGCAGACGCCCTCGGTCTTCGGCTGGTTGTACGCGATGTGGAAGACGTGCGAACTGTCGTTGCGGCAGATGCGGCGACCCGCGATCCGCTTCACGACCTCGTCCTCGGGGACCTCAAGGTCGAGTACCGCGTCGAGGGCGAGGCCCTCGCTCTTGAGCATCTCGTCCAGCGCCTCGGCCTGGCCGACGTTGCGCGGGAAGCCATCGAGCAGGAAGCCGTTGACCGCGTCCGGCTGGAACATGCGGTCCTTGGCCATCCCGATGGTCACCTCGTCCGGCACCAGCTGCCCCGCGTCCATGAAGGCGCGGGCCTGCTTGCCAAGGTCGGTGCCCTGGCTGATGTTGGCGCGGAAGAGGTCGCCCGTGGAGATGTGCGGAATCGACAGGTTCTTGGCAAGGTACGCGGCCTGCGTTCCCTTGCCGGCACCAGGAGGCCCGACGAGGACGATTCGCATCAGCGGAGGAACCCTTCGTAATTGCGCTGCTGGAGCTGACTCTCGATCTGCTTCACGGTTTCCAGACCCACACCCACGATGATGAGGATGCTCGTCCCGCCGAACGGGAAGTTCTGGTTCGCACCGCCGAAGCCTGCCAACGCCACTGTCGGCACCAGAGCGATCAGACCCAAGTACAGCGAGCCCGGCCAAGTGATCCTGTTGAGCACGTAGCTCAGATACTCGGCTGTAGGTCGACCTGCCCGGATACCCGGGATGAACCCACCATACTTCTTCATGTTGTCGGCTACTTCTTCGGGGTTGAACGAGATCGCCACGTAGAAGAACGCGAAGAAGACGATCAGGAGGAAGTAGGACGCGATGTAGTACGGGTGGTCGCCCTTGACGAAGTGGTCCTTGATCCAGTTCGCCCAGCCCGCGTTGGAGTTGGAGAACTGGACGATCAGAGCCGGGATGTAGAGCAGCGACGAGGCGAAGATGACGGGGATGACGCCCGCCTGGTTCACCTTGAGCGGGATGTACGTGGACGTACCGCCGTAGGAACGGCGCCCGATCATGCGCTTCGCGTACTGGACCGGGATGCGGCGCTGCGCCTGCTCGACGAAGACGACGAGGCCGACCATCACCATGCCGATGATGATGACCGTGCCGAACTCGATCCAGCCGTCGGCGAGCTTGCCGCTCTCCTTGATGGCCCACAGGGCGCTCGGGAAGCTGGCGGCGATCGAGATGAACATCAGGATCGACATGCCGTTGCCGATGCCGCGGTCCGTGATCAGCTCACCGAGCCACATGACGCAGGCGGTGCCGGCGGTCATCGTGACGACCATGACGATCGTGGTGAAGATCGACGAGTTGGGGACGATCTGGTCGCCCACCGAGCAGCTGCTGAAGAGCGCGCCGCTGCGGGCGGTGGCCACGAGGCCGGTGCCCTGGAGGATGGCCAGCGCGACCGTGAGGTAACGCGTGTACTGGGTGATCTTGGTCGTCCCGGACTGTCCCTCCTTCTTGAGGGCCTCCAGTCGGGGGATGACCACGGTCAGCAGCTGAAGAATGATGCTGGCCGTGATGTACGGCATGATGCCGAGCGCGAAGATCGTGATCTGCAGCAGTGCACCACCGCTGAACATGTTGACCAGACCGAAGAGGCTGTTGTTGCCCTTGCTGGCCTGGTCGATACAGGTCTGGACGTTCTCGTAACTCACTCCCGGTACGGGGATGTGGGCCCCGAGCCGATAGAGAACGATGATGCCGAGCGTGAAGAGCAGCTTCTTGCGCAGGTCGGGCGTCTTGAACGCCCGGGCGAACGCGGTGAGCACGGTGCCTCCTGCGACCCCCGCGCTATGCGTAGAGGTGACGGTCTTGAGGTTCGACGGATAAGACGGGATACAAAAAAGTCAGCGTGTCCCCGGGGGAGTGCCCGCGGGTTTAGCACACACGACGCACGCCACCTTACCGGCGACCATGCCCCCCTAGGAACGACCAACCGGGGATGCCTCTTGAAGAGGCATCCCCGGTCGGGTGTTCAGACCATCGAGTTGTCCGAGTTGTCTCAGACGAGCTCGGTGACGCTGCCGCCGGCGGCGGCAATCTTCTCCTTGGCGGAGCCGGAGACGGCGTCAACCGAAACCTGCAGCGCCACGGAGATCTCGCCCTGTCCGAGGACCTTGACGAGGTGGTTGTTGCGCACGGCGCCCTTGGCGACCAGGTCGGCCACCGTGACCTCTCCACCCTCGGGGTAGAGCGTCGCGAGCTTGTCCAGGTTCACGACCTGGTACTCCGTGCGGAACGGGTTCTTGAAGCCCTTGAGCTTCGGCAGGCGCATGTGGAGGGGCATCTGGCCACCCTCGAAGCGCTGCGGAACCTGGTAACGAGCCTTCGTTCCCTTGGTACCACGACCTGCGGTCTTACCCTTGGACGCCTCACCACGACCCACACGGGTCTTGGCGGTCTTGGCGCCCGGGGCAGGCCGGAGGTTGTGGGCCTTCAGCGGGCTGTTCTCCGCCATGTCAGTCAACCTCCTCAACCGTCACGAGGTGGCGGACGGTGTGAACCATTCCGCGGAACTCGGGGCGGTCCTCCTTGACAACCACGTCGTGCAGGCGCTTGAGCCCGAGCGAACGCAGGGTGTCGCGGTGGTTCTGCTTGCTACCGATGTACGACTTCGTCTGCGTGATCTTGAGGCTGGCCATTACGCACCAGCCCCGGCACGTGCACGGAGCAGAGCCGCGGGGGCGACGTCCTCGAGGGGCAGACCGCGGCGGGCCGCGATCTCCTCGGGACGCTGCAGGCCCTGGAGGGCCGCCACGGTCGCGTGCACGATGTTGATCGCGTTGGAAGAACCGAGCGACTTCGACAGGATGTCGTGGACGCCGGCGCACTCGAGCACGGCACGCACCGGACCACCGGCGATAACGCCGGTACCGGGGGAAGCAGGCTTGAGCAGAACGACGCCCGCAGCCTTCTCGCCCGTGATCGGGTGAGGAATCGTGCCCTGGATGCGCGGAACCTTGAAGAAGGACTTCTTGGCTTCCTCGACACCCTTGGCGATGGCCGCGGGAACTTCCTTGGCCTTGCCGTAACCGACACCTACGGTGCCGTCACCATCGCCCACCACGACCAGCGCGGTGAAGCTGAAGCGACGACCACCCTTCACAACCTTGGCGACGCGGTTGATCGCGACAACGCGCTCAACGTACGCGGTCTTCTCGGCGGCGCTGGGGCCACCGTCACGGCCCTTCCGGTCCCGCCGCTCGCCGCCACCGGCACCGCTTCCGCGGCGCTGGGGTCCAGCCATTGGAATTACCTCTCTCTGTTACGTCCGCTGTGCGTAGGAACCGGGGCTTAGAACTTCAGCCCGGCTTCACGGGCGGCGTCAGCCAGAGCGGCAATCCGCCCGGCGTACTGGTTACCACCGCGGTCAAACACGACGGCCTCGACGCCTGCGGCCTTGGCGCGCTCGGCGACCAGGGCCCCGACCTGCTGGGCAAGGGCGCTCTTGTCGCCCTCACCGTTGCGGATCGAGACGTCCAGGGTCGACGCCGACGCGAGCGTGTGGCCCGCGATGTCGTCGATGACCTGGGCCACGATGTGACGGTTGGAACGCGTCACGACCAGGCGGGGACGCTCCGGCGAACCGGAGACGTGCTTGCGGACGCGGATGTGGCGCCGCTTGCGGGCAGCGCGCTTGTACGCGTCGCCCTTGGCGATCTTCACGCCGTATGCCATGGCTACTTACCAGCCTTTCCGACCTTGCGGCGGATGACCTCGCCCGCGTACTTGACGCCCTTGGCCTTGTACGGGTCGGGCTTCCGCAGCTTGCGGATGTTGGCGGCTACCTCGCCGACCTTCTGCTTGTCGATGCCCTCGACGCTGAGCTTCGTGGGCGACTCGACCTTGAAGGTGATGCCATCCGGAGCCTCGATGAGGATCGGGTGGCTGTAGCCCAGGGCGAACTCCAGGTTGGAGCCCTTCGCCTGGACGCGGTAACCGACACCGCTGATTTCGAGCGCCTTGCTGTATCCCTGGGTCACGCCGGTGATCATGTTCGCCACCAGCGTGCGGGACAGGCCGTGAAGGGCCTTGTTCTGACGCTCGTCGTTCGGGCGGACGACGTTCAGAACGCCGTCCTCACCCTTGGTGACCTCGATCGGCGCGGCAACGGTGTGCGAGAGGGAGCCCTTGGGCCCCTTCACCGCGACCGTGCGGCCATCGATGGTGACGTCCACACCGGCGGGAACCTGGATGGGGAGCTTGCCGATTCGCGACATGAGCTATTCCTCCGATTCCCGACTACCAGACGTAGGCGAGGACTTCCCCACCTACGCCCTTCTTGCTGGCCTGCTGGCCGGTCAGGAGACCGTGGGACGTGGAGATGATCGCCACGCCCAGGCCGCCGAGGACCTTCGGCAGGTTGGTGGACTTTGCGTACACACGCAGACCCGGCTTCGAGATTCGCTTGATGCCGGCGATCGAGCGCTCGCGGTTCGGACCGAACTTCAGGTCGAGAACGAGGTTCTTGCCAACCTCGGCGTCCTCGACCTTCCAGCCGGTGATGAAGCCCTCCTGCTGGAGGATCTCCGCGATGTGCGACTTGATCTTGCTGTGCGGCATCACGACGGAGTCGTGGTACGCCGAGTTCGCGTTACGCAGACGCGTGAGCATGTCTGCGATCGGATCAGTCATGGTCATGAGTTGGCCTTCGGCCTCTCTCGCCGGGGTTTCCTGTATGCGCCATCCCTCTCCCCACTCAGTGGCGGGACGGGTGCGGTGCGGGGACCTACGGCGTAGTAAGTCGGTCTTGGGCGGCAGGCGCCCAACCCTTCTAGCCTACGGCATGAAAGGAGGGGCTCCTGCCGCTCAGATGCTTACCGAGAGTCTCCGGGTTTCCCAACGCCCAAAGGGCGAGGGGAAATTACCAGGAGCTCTTGGTCACGCCCGGCAGCTCGCCACGGTGAGCCATCTCACGAAGGCACACGCGGCACAGGCCGAACTTGCGGTAGACGGAGTGGGGCCGGCCGCAGCGCTGGCAGCGGGTGTACCCGCGGACGCCGAACTTCGGCTTGCGGGCGGCCTTAGCGATCAGGGACTTCTTCGCCACGGTCAGTTCTCCTTGAACGGGAAGCCGAGGTGACGAAGGAGGGCACGACCCTCGTCGTCGTTGGTCGCCGTGGTGACCACGGTGATGTCCATGCCCCGGACCCGGTCGATCTTGTCCTGGTCGATCTCGTGGAACATGACCTGCTCCGTGAGACCGAAGGTGTAGTTACCACGGCCGTCGAACTGCTTCGGCGACAGACCACGGAAGTCACGGATACGCGGCAGCGCGAGCGACAGCGTACGGTCCAGGAACTCCCACATCCGGTCACCACGAAGGGTGACGTGGCAGCCGATCGGCTGGCCCTCGCGCAGCTTGAACTGCGCGATGGACTTGCGGGCCTTGGTAACGGCAGGCTTCTGGCCGGTGATCGTGGTGAGGTCGCGCACGGCGCCGTCGATCAGCTTGGAGTCGCGGGCGGCGTCGCCCACACCCATGTTGACCACGATCTTGACCAGGCCGGGAATCTGCATGACGTTCTCGTAGGAGAACTCCTCACGCAGCTTGCCGGCGATTTCCTCGCGGTAGCGCGTCTTGAGACGCGGCGCAGTGGTGGCAGTCATCAGATGTCCTCACCAGTCCGCTTGGCAACGCGGACCTTGTTGCCCTCGTCGTCAAAGCGGTAGCCGACGCGGGTGACGACCTTGTTGCCGTCCTTCTCCACAACCAGCTGAACGTTGCTGACGTGAATCGGGGCCTCAGTGGTGACGATGCCGCCGGTCTGCGAACCGCGAGCCGTCTGACCGGCCTTGGTGTGCTTCTTGACCCGGTTGACACCCTCGACGAGGACGCGGTCCTGAGCAGGGTAGGCAACGATGACCTTGCCCTGCTTGCCCTTGTCCTTACCGGTGATGACCTGAACCAGGTCGCCCTTCTTGATCTTCATGCTTACAGCACCTCCGGCGCGAGCGAGATGATCTTCATGAACTTCTTCTCGCGCAGCTCCCGGCCCACCGGGCCGAAGATGCGGGTGCCGCGGGGGTCGCCGTCGTTCTTCAGAATGACGGCTGCGTTCTCGTCGAAGCGGATGTACGAGCCATCCTGACGACGACGCTCCTTGACGGTGCGAACGATGACGGCCTTGACGACGTCACCCTTCTTCACGTTACCGCCGGGGATCGCGTCCTTGACGGTGGCGACGATGACGTCACCGATGCCCGCGTAGCGGCGACCCGAACCACCGAGAACACGGATGGTGAGGATTTCCTTCGCACCCGTGTTGTCGGCGACGCGAAGTCGCGACTCCTGCTGGATCACGTCTATCTCCTGATCGTCTGCCGGTTCCCGGCGGGGAGCTCCGTAAGTGTCTTACGGAGCTCCCTCACCGAGCCTGGCGGAACCGACCTGAGGGGAACCCCTCAGGAATTACTTGGCCTTCTCGAGGATCTCGACGATGCGCCACCGCTTCGAGGCGGACAGCGGACGCGTCTCCATGATGATGACGCGGTCGCCGACGCCGGCAGTGTTCTGCTCGTCGTGAGCCTTGAGCTTGTTCGTACGGCGGATGACCTTGCCGTACAGGGCGTGCTTCACGCGGTCCTCGACGGCGACGACGACGGTCTTGTCCATCTTGTCGCTGACGACGAGACCCTCACGGGTCTTGCGGAAGCCGCGGTCGGTGTTGGTCTCAGTCACAGTCTTCTCGCTCATCAGGCGCTCTCCACCGTTTCGATGCCCAGCTCGCGCTCACGCATCAGGGTGTAGATCCGCGCGATGTCCTTACGGACGGACTTGAGCCGACCGTGGTTCTCGAGCTGACCAGTTGCCGCCTGGAAGCGGAGGTTGAACAGCTCTTCCTTGGCTTCGCGGAGCTTGTTGAGGAGCTCCTCGTCGCCCAGTTCGCGCAGCTCGGACGCCTTGGTACCGACCGACATCACGACTCACCTGCCTCGCGCCGAACAATCCGGCACTTCATCGGAAGCTTGTGAGCAGCGCGGGTAAGCGCCTCACGAGCAATCTTCTCGTTCGGGTAGGACAGCTCGAACATCACCCGTCCGGGCTTGACGTTCGCGATCCACCACTCGGGAGAACCCTTACCGGAACCCATGCGGGTTTCGGCGGGCTTCTTCGTCAGGGGACGGTCCGGGTAGATGTTGATCCAGACCTTGCCGCCACGCTTGATGTGGCGGGTCATCGCGATACGAGCTGCCTCGATCTGGCGGTTCGTCACGTACGCCGGGGTCAGCGCCTGGATGCCGTACTCGCCGAACGCAACCTGCGTGCCACCCTTGGACATACCGCTGCGCTTCGGGTGGTGCTGCTTGCGGTGCTTGACCCTACGGGGGATCAGCATTTCGGTCAGGCCTCCGTTCCGGTGCTCTCAGCAGCCGGAGCAGCGGCGGCGGGAGCGTCAGCCTTGGGGGCCTCCGCTACCGAACCGGGCTGCTGCGGCTTGCGTCCACGACCGCCACGCTCGCCACCACGGGCGCCACCGCGGCCGGCCGGGCGGTCAGTGCCGCCACGGGCCGGGCGGTTGCCTGCGCGGGCAGCAGCGTTCTCGGCGCGGACCTCGGCGATGTTCTTGACGTCGCCCTTGTAGATCCAGACCTTCACGCCGATGCGGCCGAAGGTCGTCTTGGCCTCGAAGAAGCCGTAGTCGACGTTCGCACGGAGCGTGTGCAGGGGCACGCGGCCCTCGCGGTAGAACTCCGAGCGGGACATCTCGGCGCCGCCGAGGCGGCCACCGCACTGGATCTTGATGCCCTTGGCGCCGGCCTTCATCGAGCTCTGCATGCTCTTACGCATGGCGCGACGGAAGGAGACGCGGGAGGAGAGCTGCTCGGCGACGGCCTGGGCCACCAGCTGAGCGTCCACCTCGGGGTTCTTGACCTCGAGGATGTTCAGCTGGACCTGCTTGCCGGTCAGCTTCTCCAGCTCGCCGCGGATGCGGTCCGCCTCGGCGCCGCGGCGGCCGATGACGATGCCCGGACGAGCGGTGTGGATGTCGACGCGGACGCGGTCACGGGTGCGCTCGATCTCCACCTTCGAGATGCCGGCGCGCTCCATGCCCTTCGTCATCATGCGACGAATGGCGACGTCTTCCTTGACGTAGTCGCTGTACAGCTTGTCGGCATACCAACGGGACTTGAAGTCCGTGGTAATGCCGAGTCGGAACCCGTGCGGGTTTACCTTCTGGCCCATTACCGGGTTCCTTCCTTGCTGCTGACGACCACGGTGATGTGGCTGGTCCGCTTACGGATCCGGTAGGCACGGCCCTGAGCACGCGGACGGAACCGCTTCAGGGTCGGGCCCTCGTCCACGTACGCCTCGCTGATGACCAGCGAAGAGGCGTCAGGGTGGTCGTAGTTGTGTGCAGCGTTGGCGATGGCGCTGTCGAGCACCTTGCCAACCGGCACGCTCGCGGCCTGCGGGGCGAAACGCAGGACCGCCTGAGCCTCCGTGGCATCCATGCCACGGATGAGGTCCACCACTCGGCGGGCCTTCATGGGCGTGACGCGGATGTACCGCGCCTGGGCCCTGGCTTCCATGGTTGTCCCTTCGGTGTGAGTCATAGTCGTTTCCACCCCGCGTTAGCGGCGCTTCGACTTCCGGTCGTCCTTGACGTGGCCGCGGAAGGTGCGAGTCGGCGAGAACTCGCCGAGCTTGTGGCCGACCATCGACTCGGTGACGAACACCGGGACGTGGATCTTGCCGTTGTGCACCGCGATGGTGTGACCCAGCATGGCCGGGATGATCATCGAGCGACGGGACCAGGTCTTGATGACGTTCTTGGTGCCTGCTTCGTTCTGTACGTCCACCTTCTTGATGAGGTGTCCGTCGACGAAAGGCCCCTTCTTGAGACTGCGCGGCATCTAAACCCGCTCCTAGCGCTTCTTGTTCGTCTTGCGGCGGCGGACGATGTACTTGCTCGATGCCTTCTTCGGCGAGCGAGTACGACCTTCCTTCTGACCCCACGGCGAGACCGGGTGACGACCACCGGAGGTCTTGCCTTCACCACCACCGTGCGGGTGGTCAACCGGGTTCATCGCGACACCGCGGACGGTCGGGCGTACGCCCTTCCAGCGCATACGGCCGGCCTTGCCCCAGTTGATGTTCGACTGCTCGGCGTTGCCGACCTCACCGATGGTGGCGCGGCAGCGTGCGTCGACCAGCCGGATTTCGCCGGAAGGCATACGAAGGTGGGCCATCGTGCCCTCCTTCGCCAGCAGCTGCACGGAGGCACCTGCGGAACGGGCGAACTTCGCGCCGCCGCCGGGCCGCAGCTCGATGGCGTGGATGGTCGTACCGACCGGGATGTTGCGCAGCGCCAGGTTGTTACCGGGCTTGATGTCGGCGGCCGGGCCGTTCTCGACACGGTCGCCCTGCTTCAGGCCCTTCGGGGCGACGATGTAACGCTTCTCGCCGTCCGCGTAGTGCAGGAGCGCGATGCGCGCGGTGCGGTTGGGGTCGTACTCGATGTGCGCGACCTTGGCCGGCACGCCGTCCTTGTCGTGACGACGGAAGTCGATCACGCGGTAGGCGCGCTTGTGGCCACCACCCTGGTGGCGAACGGTCACACGACCGGCGTTGTTACGGCCGCCCTTGCTGTGCAGGGGGCGGACCAGCGACTTCTCCGGCGTGGACCGCGTGATCTCGACAAAGTCGGCAACGCTGGAGCCACGACGGCCCGGCGTCGTCGGCTTGTACTTGCGGATACCCATGTTTTCTCAGTCCTCGGAAATATTCCGGATCCTGGACGTCCCTACCTCCGTCAGGAGGTCGGGCCGCCGAAGATGTCGATACGGTCGCCCTCGGCGAGGGTCACGATGGCGCGCTTCGTGTCGGAGCGCTTGCCGAAGCCGGTCTTGGTCCGCTTGCGCTTACCCTGCCGGTTGATCGTGTTGACCCCGGTGACCTTGACCGAGAAGACCGCTTCGACGGCCTGCTTGATCTGGGTCTTGTTGGAGCCCGGCGCGACGATGAACGTGTACTTGTTCTCGTCGAGCAGCGCGTAGCTCTTCTCGGACACGACCGGCTTCACGAGGATGTCGCGCGGGTCCGAGTACGTCTTGCTGGTAACGGTCGCCTCGCTCATCAGGCGTCGCTCCCTTCGGTCTCAGCGGTCTGGGGGCCAGACACGAAGGACTCGAAAGCGGCCTGGGTGAAGACCACGTCGTCAGAGACGATCACGTCGTACGTGTTGAGCTGGCCCGGGTCCAGGATGTGCACCTGGGGCAGGTTGCGCGCGGAGAACCACGCGGCCTCGTCGGCGCGGTCGACGACCAGGAGCAGGTTGGGGCGCTCCGAGATCTTGCCGAACAGCGTCTTGGCGGCCTTGGTGGAGATCCCACCCTCGACCACGCCGGTGATGACGTGGATGCGGGAGTGACGCGCCCGGTCCGAGAGGGCACCGCGGAGGGCGGCGACCTTCATCTTCTTCGGGGTGCGCTGCGAGTAGTCACGCGGCTGCGGGCCGTGGACGACGCCACCGCCGGCGAACTGCGGTGCGCGGGTCGAACCCTGGCGGGCGCGGCCGGTGCCCTTCTGGCGGTACGGCTTGCGGCCACCACCACGGACTTCGCCGCGACGCTTGGTCTTGTGCGTGCCCTGACGGGCAGCAGCCAGCTGTGCGACAACGACCTGGTGGATCAGCGGAACGCTGGTCTTCGCGTCGAAGATCTCCGCGGGGAGCTCGACGGTACCGGCCTTGTCGCCTGCCGGCGAAAGGATGTCAATGGTGCTCATTACCTCAAGCCCCCTTGGCCGCGGTACGGACCAGTACGAGGCCGCCGTTCGGACCGGGGACCGCGCCCTTGATGAGGAGCAGACCCTTCTCCGCGTCAACCGCGTGGATGGTCAGGTTCTGGGTGGTGACGCGCTCGTTACCCATGCGACCGGCCATGCGCATGCCCTTGAAGACACGCCCAGGGGTGGCACAGCCACCGATCGAACCGGGGGAACGGTGCTTGCGCTGGACGCCGTGACCGGCGCCGAGGCCCTTGAAGTTGTGACGCTTCATGACACCGGCGAAGCCCTTGCCCTTGCTCTTGCCCGTGACGTCAACCTTGACGCCGGACTCGAACACCTCGGCAGTGACCTCCTGGCCCAGCGTGTACTCGCTGGCGTCAGGGGTGCGGAGCTCCACCAGGTGGCGGCGGGGGGTCACGTCGGCCTTGGCGAAGTGGCCCTTGAGGGGCTTGTTCACCTTGCGCGGGTCGATCTCGCCGAAGGCGATCTGGACCGACTCGTAGCCGTCGTTGTCGTTGGTGCGGACCTGGGTGACGACACAGGGCCCGGCCTTGACGACGGTCACCGGGACAACCCGGTTGTTCTCGTCCCAGACCTGGGTCATGCCGAGCTTCTCGCCCAGGACGCCCTTAATGTTCTTAGCCATCTCGCGCGTCACCTCAGAGCTTGATCTCGATGTCGACGCCGGCCGGCAGGTCGAGACGCATCAGCGAGTCAACCGTCTTCGGCGTGGGGTCGAGAATGTCGATGAGGCGCTTGTGCGTGCGCATCTCGAAGTGCTCGCGCGAGTCCTTGTACTTGTGCGGCGACTTGATGACGCAGTACACGTTCTTCTCAGTGGGCAGCGGCACCGGGCCCGCGACCGACGCACCAGTGCGGGTCACCGTCTCGACGATCTTCTTCGCCGAGGAGTCGATGACCTCGTGGTCGTAGGCCTTGAGCCGGATGCGGATCTTCTGTCCCGCCATGGCTACTAGTAGTCCTGTCTCTCGAAACGCTCTGGAACCCGGGGGTTCTCCTGACCTCCGCATCCGACCCACGCGGTCGGGCGTGTCGCATCCCCTCTACGAACATCTCCCGAAGGAGATCCCAACCAAGGGGGTGCGGGCCCGAGGACCGCGCTGCGCTCAATGAAGAGCAGATCGGGGGCGGAACGCCCACCGGGTGCCTGGTCTATGCCCCTCTGACGCTTCCCGGAAGATTCCCGTACTTCCGACCCATTCAGGGCCGACGAGTACTGTGGGACTCGCTTCCGGTCCTCCCGGCGGGAGGCGCGCAGCATTGACACTCAACCGAGCAACCTGGCCAGTGTGCCATACGGGGCGCGAGCCTGGCCAATCGGCGGAGGATCTTACCCCCCACGGGCGATTGCTCAAACGCGAGCACACCCCACGGGGCCGCCGCCGCCGCACGGGGTCCCGTCAATCCCGCTGTGGTGCAGGTCACCCACGCGAGGGAACGGGACCCGTACGCGCCGGGGCGCGGGGCTTGCGCACGTACCGTGCGCCTCATGGTGAATTCCCCCCATGAGGCGATGCACCGCATCTTCCAGGAGGACCCGGGCAAGACCGTGGCTCCGGACACCGCGCTGATCCTCGGCGAGCTGACCGAACTCGGTCTGGGAGGAACCCCGGCCGCCAAGATCTGGAGGGACCTGATGGGAGCCGATCTCTCATTCTTCCGCTCGGAGACCAGCCAGCGGCTGCGGGAGGAGGGCCGGGTGGAAGGCCGCCTTGAAGCGCAGGCCGAGGCTGTGCTGCTGGCCCTGGAGAAGCGCGGCATCGCGGTCGGCCCCGAAGACCGGCGCCGGATCGCTCGCTGCACGGACCCCGGCACCCTCCGGCTCTGGCTCGACCGCGCCTTCACCGTCTCCACCACGCGGGAACTCTTCGCGGAGGTGTGAGCGGAGGTCTGAGACGGGCGCGGGTCCCGGACCGGGGGCTTCGGGGCCCCGCTCAGCCGTCCTGACCCGTCGCTGTCGCTTCGCGTGCTGCGGCGAGGGCTCGCTGCCTGATGTCGCCGAACAACTGGATCCCGGTGGCGGCCAGGACGTCGTCCCTGTCGATGGTCCGCCCTGCTCTCGTGCGGGTGGCCGGGGCCGGGACGGACTCCGGCTCGGACGGGCGTGGGTCGGTCAGCCCGCCCGGATTCACCGGGACGACCGTGCCGAACCGGTGGGTCCCGCCCTTCCGGGCGACCCCGACCGCGGCCGCGTCCCGGGCGAGGTCCGTCAGGAAGACGCTCGCCACCCCGTCCAATTCGCGGACCATCGCCGGAAGGCTTGAACGGCAGTCCGTCCGCGCCTGCGGCGGACGCGGAACCGGTGCGCGCGGTAGGTA
Source organism: Streptomyces sp. NPDC005576 (assembly GCF_042871745.1). Taxonomy (NCBI): domain Bacteria; kingdom Bacillati; phylum Actinomycetota; class Actinomycetes; order Kitasatosporales; family Streptomycetaceae; genus Streptomyces; species Streptomyces sp. NPDC005576. The sequence goes on from NZ_JBIAJC010000005.1 coordinate 123,663, forward strand.
GGGGAGGTGCGGGCCGTGCGGGTCGTGGGGGCTCTGCGGGCAGCGGAGGGGACGCTCCCCTGCTTGTGTCAGTACGCCGGTGTGTGTCCGGGGTCACCGGGCAGCCCCAGGTGGTCCCGGAAGGCGCTGCGGCCGGTGTCGGTGACGGAGACGGCCCGGCCGGTGCCGATACGGGTGATCCACCCCGCGTCGAACGCGTGCCGGCAGACCGCGACGCCGACCGTCCCTGCCAAGTGGGGGCGGCGTTCCGTCCAGTCCAGGCAGGAGCGTACGGGCGGCCGCCGCGTCCCGGTAGGCGGCGGCAGCACGATGCCGAGCCCGTCCAGCCAGGCGGTGCCCTCGTCGGTGAGCGTGAGCCCCTGCTCCCAGTCGAGCAGCCCCCGGTCGGTCATGGCGGTGGTGATAGCGACCCCGAGTGCTCCGGCGAGGTGGTCGTAGCAAGTACGGGCACGGGCCAGGGCCCGGCTGCGGTTGACGGCGGGGAGGGAGACGGCGACGGGTGCGGTGCGGCGGGGAGCCATGGCGGCGAGGCTCTCGATGAGCTCCGCCGTGGCGGGGTCGGCCAGCCGTACGTAACGGTGGCGGCCCTGCCGCTCCTCCGCCAGCAGTCCGCCGGCGACCAGGCGGTTCAGGTGCTCGGTCGCCGTCGAGGCGGCCACCCCGGCGTGCCGGGCCAGCTCGATCGCGGTCCAGGCCCGGCCGTCCAGCAGCGCCAGGCAGAAACCGGCGCGGGTGTTGTCGGCGAGGAGTCCGGCCAGGGCTGCCAGGTCCGGGCCCTCCGGGTGTGCGTCGTGGCGGTTCATCGCCATCCAGTGTCCCTCGCGGACCGTTCGGCGGGGGCCGAAGCGTCAACGCCCGCGTCGGGGTTCCGCGGGAAGGCGAACGGTCCGTGCAGGGCCGCCCACTGCAGGAGCAGGATGGTCTTGCCGTCGGCGATGCGCCCGTCGCGGGTCATGGCGAGGGCCTCGGTGAAGGGCAGTTCGAGGACTTCGATGTCCTCCCCTTCCTCCTCCACTCCGCCTCCGGCTCCGGTCCGGTCGGCCGCCGAGTAGGGGGCCGCGAAGAAGTGGAGCCGTTCGGTGACGGAGCCGGGGCTCATGTAGGCGTCGAGGACGTGGGTGAGCGGGCCGAGTGTGATGCCGAGTTCTTCGGCCGCCTCACGCCGGACGGCGGTGAGCGGATCGTCCGCGTCGAGCAGCCCGGCCGCCGCTTCGACGAGCATGCCGTCGGGGTGGTCGTTGACGTAGGCCGGATAACGGAACTGGCGGGTGAGCAGCACGCAGCCCCGTCCGGTGTCGTAGGGCAGCACGACTGCGCCGTTGCCACGGTCGTAGGTCTCCCGTTGCTGGGTCTCCCAACGCCCGTCGCGGCGGCGGTGGTCGAAGGTGGTGCGGCGCAGGACGTGCCAGCCCTGAGAGGTGAGTTCGACGTCCCGGACCACGACGTCCGGGTTGCGGTCCAGGTCGCGCCCGGCCCGGTCGAGGCCGGTGCGGCCACGGTGGTCGGGGGCGTCGACGCCGGGGCGGGTGGTCACGCCGCCTCCTGCTCAGCAGGGGTGCGGCGGGGGATCTCCCTCACCTCGTAGTAGACGGGCAGGCCACGGCCTCGGGCGGTGGCGACGTCCTGATCGGCTCCGGCGGACTCGCCGGGCAGACGCAGTACGGCGTGGCAGTGGGCGAGCAGGCGGTGAGCCGTGGGGTAGAGGACCTCCTCCGCCAGGGGATCGGTGGGGCCCGCACCGGCCGAGCGCAGGACGGGCAGGGCGATCCACTCGCCGATGACCGGGACGTGCCCGGCGGCGAAGACCGGCCAGGCGGCGGCTTCGAGGCGGCCGAGGTTGTCGGCCATGGCCTGCGGGTTGCCGTCCGTGCCGGAGCGGTAGGGGCCGGCGATCAGGATGAGCATGGGCTCGCCGGTCGTGGGTCCACTGGTCACGAATTCGTTGGTCGCGGGTTCGTGGGGCACGGGTTCATGGGTCACGGGCTGGTCGGTGAGGGGTTCATCGGGCAGGGGTTCATCGGTCATGGCGGGTTACACTACATGCAGAATCGTGCACGAACAGGAGAGAATGCGCATGCTGGCTGCTGAACGACGCGATCATCTACTCGGTCTGCTCGCCCGCGAGGGCAAGATCGTCGCCAAGAACGTCGCCACCGAACTGGGCATCTCCGAGGACAGCGTCCGGCGTGATCTGCGCGACCTGGCGGCCGAGGGACTGTGCCAGCGGGTCTACGGCGGCGCGCTGCCCGCGTCCCCCGCGGTGGTCGACTACGCCGCCCGGCAGGGTGTGGCCTCCGACGGCAAGCAGCGGGTGGCCGCGGTCGCCGCCGCCCTGGTGCGGCCGGGCGGCTCGCTGATCCTCGACGGCGGAACCACCGCTCTCGCCGTCGCCCGTGCGCTCCCACAGAATCTCGCCTGCACCGTGATCACCCACAGCCCCACGATCGCCGTGGCTCTGCTCGACCACCCGCGGGCGGAGCTCTTCCTGCTCGGGGGGCGCGTCTTCAAGCACTCGGCGGTCACGTGCGGTGCGGCAGCGGTCGAGGCCGCCCAGAACGTCTCCGCCGACCTCTGCCTGCTCGGCGTCACCGGCGTCCACCCCGAGGCCGGACTGACGACCGGGGATGCCGAAGAGGCGGCCATGAAGCGCGCCCTCTCCGCACGAGCGGCGGACACCTACGTCCTGGCCTCCTCCGAGAAGATCGGTACCGCCTCGCAGTTCCGCGTCCTCCCCTGGGACAGGATCACCGGGCTGATCACCGACACCGATCCCGGCAACGCGGTCATCGAGCAGATCGCGGCGGAGACCGGGGTGGAGGTCTTGGCGGCCGGCTGACGGTCACACGAGCCGGCCGCGGAGCGGTGGCCGGCGTCCGGCGCTCCCGGGCCGCTCCCTAGACCACGCCGGACAACATCAGACACCCGGGCACCCGGACACCCGGACACCCGGACACCCGGACACCCGGGCACCCGGACACCCGGGCACCCGGACACGGACGCACTCGCAAATGTCGGGGTGGTTGTCAGCGTCCGGCCGCGAACCCCACGAATGCGGCCCAGGCGGGCGGTTGGAAGCCGAGCTGGGGGCCGGGGGTGTTCTTGGAGTCCCGTACGAGGACGGCGGAAGCGGCCGCAGCGACTTCAGCGCAGTCGGGGCCGTCGTTCGTGCTGTAGCTGCTCTTGAACCACGTCAGGCCGGGTGCACCTTCGGCGGAGGCCGGCATGCTCATCTGTCCCCCAAGTAGTTGTCAGTTCTCGGCGGCGAACCCCACGAACGCCGTCCAGGTGGCGGACCGGAACCCGAGCTGCGGGCCACGGACATTCTTGGAGTCCCGTACGAGTACGGCGGAGGCGGCCGCAGCGACTTCAATGCAGTCGGAGTTGGCGTCACTGCTGCTGTAGCTGCTCTTGAACCACACCCAGGCTTCTCCGCCCGTTGGCTTGATGCTCATGTCTCTCCCAGCAGTTTTTCGATGAAGGCCAATGACTCCCTCGGAGTGAGCGCCTGCGCCCGGATGCTCCCGTACTGCATTTCCAGCATCTGCACCTCGCGAGGTTCGGTGATCAGCATCGAAAGGTGCTGAACTTCCGTGTATCCCAAGGTAGTACCGCTGCGAAGCCGAAGGATACGGAAGCCACCCATCAGACCTGCGTGGTCCTCCAGATCGGTCGGCATCACCTGGACCTCCACATTGCGCAGGTGACCCAGTTCAAGGAGGCGCTCAAGTTGCCTCTTCTGCACCCCCCTACCCCCCAGCGGCCGGCGGAGTGTTGCCTCGTCCTGGACGAAGCTGAAAACGGGCACGGTCTCTGACTTGCCGATGACCTCCTGCCGCGCCGTTCTGGCCGCAACTGCCCTTTCGATGACCTCAGCGGAGTACAGAGGGCGGCGAGTTGCGAAAAGGGCTGTGGCGTACTCGTGGGTCTGCAGGAGGGCGTGAAGCGTCTGGTGTGTGTACGCACCCATCTCCACCGCGTCCGCTTCCAACCGGGCCATGTCCCGTACCTTCTTCGGGTACCTCGCCTCCGCCACGTCCTGCTTCATCGCCGCGATCTTGCCGCCCGCGCCCAGAACCTCGTCCGTCCTGTCCAGGAACTCCGGCTTGGGGATGCGCTTGCCGGATTCGACCTTGTACACCTGGTTCTCGCCGTAACCGATGGCCCGGCCGAGGTCGGCCGCGCGCAGGCCCGCAGCCTCCCGCCAGAGGCGGATCTGCCTGCCCACGGCGGCGATCACCGCGCCCGAGTCGTCCTCCAGGCCGAAGTCACCGACGTCCGGCTCGTCCAGGCCGTCCGCCGTACCGTCCCTGCCGTCTTCCTCCAGCATCGGAGAATCCCCGCCTTCTCGACCCATCACTCAGGCATGCGGTGTCGGACGAGGTGGACAGGAGAGGGCCACGACTGGACAGTCACCGTCCGTACCCGCGTCGACACTTCTCAGCGTAGTGACCTGCGGCCACGCTGAGTGACATGAACCAAGAAATCATCCAACCGCGCTCCACCTCGGGGAAGTTCACGCTTCAGCTTTCAGCCACCCCTCGGGGCGCCCGGCTGGCCCGGCTGCTGGCGACGGAGCAGCTGCGTTCCTGGGGGCTGCCGTTGGACGTGCCAGCCCTGGTGGTGGCGGAACTGGCCGCGAACGCGGTGGTACACGGGTACGTCCAGGGGCGTGACTTCCGCCTCGGGCTCACTCTTTCCGGCGACACGCTCCGTATCGAGGCGGTCGATACGCGCCAGGACCGGTTGCCGCGCGTACGGGCCTCCGGGGCGGACTCCGAGTCGGGGCGGGGGCTGCTGCTCGTGGAGGCGTTGGCGGCGCGCTGGGGCGTGGAGCACGGACCGTTCCCCCGAAAAACCGTGTGGGCGGAGGTGACGCTCACCGGGGCCTGACCCTTGGTCCTTCGCCCGCACTCTGAACCATTCCCAGGTCCGGGTCCCGGCTGCCGGGACCCGGTGGAGTGGGACCCGGTCCGCCGTGTCCTGGCCAGTGGGGACACGGCGCTTCGGGACCCCAAAGACGTGAAAGGACGTGGGAAAGAACCAAACCAACCCCCCTCCCCCACCTACTGGTTCGAGGGCCGACCCGCGCTCGTCGGCGAGTCCTCACCCGGATGGGTGAGGTTTGGTAACTCAGCTAGATTTTCGTCCGGTTGGCAGGCATATGCTCCCCCCAGCATCCGCTACCCAACTTAAAACATAAGGCGGCCCCCGCCGGGACTGGCATCCCGATCGAGGGCCTGACCAACTAGGAAGAAGAGAGCTTCCCAATGGATACCCAGCAGGTTAGCGCGCGCCCGCGCGCCCAGACAGTGGTCGTCGACCGCAGTCGTGCCCGGACCTCCGGGCTCTCGCACGTGACCGTGCCGCTCACCCGCGAGTTCGTGGTGGTCGGAAACCACTTGGCGCAGCACCCCGAGCTGTCGCTCGTCGCGATCGGCATCTCGGTCCACATCCAGTCGCTGCCGCCCGGCAGGCGGGTGGGCATTAAGGCGCTCGCCGAGCGTTTCCAGGAAGGCGCTGAGACCATCGCAGGCGCCATGCGCGAGCTGGAGCGGTGCGGGTACCTGGACCGCCCCCGGGAGCGGGTCGGCCAGGGCCGGTTCATGACACGGACGATCGCGTACAACCACCCCGACGCCGCCCGCCAGGACCGGGCCGCACGGGAAGCCGTGGCCGAGCTCAGGGCCGCCGAGCGGAAGGCCTCCACCCGGACGGCCCTCGGGCGACGGGCCGCCGGAGTGCCTCGGCAGCGGACGGGGTCCCCGGCCGCCGCCCGGCATAACGGCACCGGCCGGGCCGCGCGTGGACGGCACGGCGGGGAGCGGTCCGTACGGGCGATGTGCACGGCTGCGGACGCCCTGCGGGAGCTGTGGGAGCCGGAGGACGTTGCGGCTGCGGCTGCGGCTGCGGACGCGTCTGCCGACGTGCTCCCCCGGCAGCCCGCCGAAGCATCCGCCGCAGCGCGCCCGGACACAGCCCCGGACGCAGCACTGCCCCCGGCCACCGAACCGGACGCAGCAGCCGCCACGGACGCAGCTGCGGACGCCCCGGACGCGCCGTCCGGCGAGGACGTACGCCAGGAGCCGGACGCGCCGCCGCAGCCGCAGCCGCCCGACTCGCCCGGGCCGACGGACCAGCAAGAGGCGAACCAGCAGCGGACGAACCAGCAGCCGGCGGAACCCGGAGCCGCACCCGCCGAGCCTGCGGCACCCACCGAACCCTCCGTGCACAACGCCGCGTCCATCCGCGCCTCCCTCCCGCAGCCGGTGCAGCCTGCCGCGCCCACGTCCGCCGAGCTGGCGCGGCATGCCGTCGCCGTCGAGCTGCTCAGCGGGCTGCGGGGCGAGGACAAGCGGCTCCGGCTCAGCGAGGAGGACGTGCGGAAGCTCGCGCCGTCCGTGGTGGCCTGGCTGGAGCGGGGTGTGGAGGCGGACGACGTGCGCAGGGCTCTCCTCAGCGATCTGCCCACGCAGGTGAAGTACCCGGCGAAGTTCCTCGCCAAGAGACTGACCGGCCAGTTGCCCCCGCCGCTCCCGCTCCCCGGCGAGCGGGGGCGCCGCACAGCACCGCGAGGTCCGGCGCCCATCCCCATGCAGAACTGCGACGGCTGCGACCGGGGGTTCCGCTCCCCCGATCCGGGCCGCTGCCGCGACTGCCGAACGGACGGCACGGGTGATCCGGGAGCGGAACCGCCGACGAGCTGACCTGCTCCGGCACTGCGGCAGTGGAACCGGAGGTACAACCGGCAGGGGAACTGGAGTTCCGCCCGTCGCGTGCCATCCGGACGACGACCAGTACGCCGAGCACCAGGCAGATCGCGACCGTGACCCGGAGCAGGCCGCTTCCTTCGGTGGCCGGCGATCCGGTCGTCGACGCGGCGGCGCCTCCGCCTGATGGTCACCGGCCCTGCCGGGGGGAAATCCTGTCGCTCCCCCGCCCGGCCGCCGCCTACTGTGACGGGCTGATCATCATCAAAACGGGGGCCCGACCGCTATGCATACGCACTATCCGCGCACCCCGCACCTGCCCTGGTCGCCCGGCGCCACCTCCGACGACGTGCGGGTGGCGGATCTGGCGGCGCTCGCCGGGCGCGAGGTCGTCGTGACGGAGAAGCTCGACGGCGAGAACACCACGCTCTACACGGACGGGCTGCACGCCCGTTCGCTGGACTCCGCCCACCACCCGTCGCGGGGATGGGTGAAGGCGCTCCAGGGGCGGGTGGGTTCCCGCATCCCGGCGGGGTGGCGGGTGTGTGGCGAGAACATGTTCGCGCGGCACTCGATCCCGTACGACCGGCTGGACGGCTTCTTCTACGGGTTCTCCGTCTGGGACGGCGACCGCTGTCTCGGCTGGGACGACACCACCGCGTTCCTGCGCGGGCTGGGCATCCCCGTGCCGCCGGTGCTCTGGCGCGGGGTGTTCGACGCGCGGGCGGAGAAGGCACTGCGGAAGCTCGCGCTCGACACCGGGCGGCAGGAGGGGTACGTCGTACGTCCGGCGGATGCCTTCGGAGCCGCCGAGTTCGGGCGGGCGGTCGCCAAGTGGGTGCGGCCCGGGCACGTGACGACCGGCACCCACTGGATGCACACGGCAGTCGTCCCGAACACGCTTGGCCCGTCCGCAGCCCTGTGGAACGTACGCTCCGGCGGCACCATCGACGCGGACGCCCTGTGCGAGGCACTCTCCCTCCCGATCCCGACCCCGGCCCCGATCCCGACCCCGGCCCCGCAGGGCGACCAGCCGGACGCCCGTACCGCGAGGACCATGGGCGAGACCTCCGGTGCCTTCGGTGACGAGCGGCTGGCCGGGGTTCTGGCGGGCCTGCTCCACCGCGAACGCCGGGCCTCCCTCGTACCCCGGCTCGCCCCGGTCGTCGGCCTGGCGACTGCCGTCCGGGCCGCCGATCTGGTGGGGCTCCACCGGTCGTTGCACCGGCCGTACCCGGACGAGGACCGCAGGACCGGCCTGACCCGCATGTCCTGGGCGGCCGATCTGCCGACGCTGCACGCGCTCGCGGCGGCCACCGCCGGTACGGACGAGGCGCGCGAACAGGTCGCGTGGTCGGCGCTCCACGCCGAGGAGATCCGCGAGCCCGCCGGCCTGCGCGAAGTGTTCGACGGGCTGGAGCCGGACGCGGCCGACCGCTGCCGGGCGGAGGCCCGCGAGGCGTACGCGCTGGGGCGGATCTCCACCGCCGAGGAGGCGGTGGCCGCCACCTGGCGCCGGCGGTCGGGCGACTTCCCGCGCCTGGTGCTTCTGTGCGGGCCGTCCGGCAGCGGGAAGAGCACGTACGCCCGCACGCTGTCCGACGTCACCACGTACATCGCCCTCGACGATCTGCGGGAGGCGCGGGGTGACCGGGCCGACCAGAGCGCCGACGCCGAGGTGGTGCGGGAGGCGGTCGAGCGGCTGGACCGCGCGCTGCTGCCCCGTACGACCACGGTCTGGGACGCCACCTCGCTCACCCCCAGGCAGCGCGCCCTGGTGCACACCACCGCTGCGCGCCGGGACGCGATGGTCACGCACGCGGTGGCATTGGTGGGCGCGGAGGAGCTGGCCCGGCGCAACACCGACCGCGTCCATCCCGTACCGCCCCGGGTGCAGGAGGCGCAGCTGCGGCGGTACGTCCCGCCCTACCCCGGCGAGGCGCACCGGACCTGGTACCTGGGCACGAGCGGAACGGTGGAGGCGAGGGCCTGATGCGGACGAGCGACGAGATCTACCACCGGATCCGCTGGGACGCCCGCTTCGATCCGGCGCGCTTTGTGATCGGGGTGGCGCAGCGCGGCCGGGAGCCGAAGCGGGTGCCGTTGCCGCGCTTCACGCCGGGCGGGGACGTGCCCTGGCACCGGGTGCTGTTCTTCGAGGCGGACGGCGAGACGGTGTGGGACCGCGCCTCCGGGCTGGACCGGGTGGACACGGCCGAGGCCGGGCGGGTCCGCCAGACGCGGCTGCTGCCGTCGCCGTACTTCGCGGCCCGGACCCCGCACACCTTCGACGGCCGGGAGTGGAACCCCACAACTGGAGCCGCGCAACCCGACCCGCCCGCAGGCGGCTTGAGCGTGCTGACCTGGAACACGCTCTGGGACCGGTACGACTCCGAGCGCATCGACACCGCCCGCCGCCGCCCTCTCCTGTTGGACGCGTTGCGGGCGGCCGACGCGGACGTCATCGCCCTCCAGGAGGTCGAACCTGCGCTGCTGGACCTGCTGGCAGGCTCTCCGTGGGTCCGGGAGGAGTACACGTTCGGCGCCGCCCTGGACGGGCGGGAGGTCGCCGACTGCGGGCTGCTGCTGCTCAGCCGGCTTCCGGTGCGCGAGGCGGGGTGGCACCCGCTGGGGCGGCACAAGGCGGTCGCGGCGGTCGTCGTGGAGACGGCGGACGGGCCCGTCACCGTCGCGGTGACCCACCTCAGCAGCGACCACTCCGCCGAGGGAGCCGCCCGGCGTGACCGCGAACTCGCCGATCAAGCATCGGGGTTGGCGGGACTGGCGGGCGACCTGCTGGTGGTCGGGGACTTCAACGACGGCGGCCCCAACCCGCAGTCCCGGCTCGGCCTCCCGGACGCTTGGACGGAGGTCCACGGCCCGGACGACCACACCCCCACCTTCGACCCGTCGGTGAACCCGCTGGCCGCCGTGGGCTCGCTGACCGGACGGGCCTCCCGCCTGGACCGCGTGCTGTACCGCTCGCAGCGCCGGCGCCCGGTGGCGGCCGGGCTGGTGGGCGCCGTGCCGGACGCGACCGGGCTGTACGCCTCGGACCACTTCGGCGTACGCGTGGAGCTGTCCGCCGCGGACGGGCCGGGGGCCGAAGAGTCGCCGGGGGGCGGAGAGTTGGCGGAGGCCGGGGAGTCGGCTGAGGCCGAGGAGCTGGTGATCGTCGAGGAGCTGGTGGACCGGGTGGCGCGGGCCCTCCCCGGCGCGAGCGTCCACCTCGTCGGCTCGCGGCGGATGGGCGGTGCCCTGCCGGGGGCGGACGTGGACCTGGTGGCGGCGCTCCCCGCTCCGCCAGGCGGTGTTTTGGAAGTAGCGCCGTCCGCCCGGAGGGCGGGGCCGGTGGTGTCTGGTGCGTGTGATCGCAAGGCGGAGGGTCGCCCCGATACTGGATGTATCGGGGGGATCCCGACAACGCGGCGAGCGTGCGTGCCAGACACCGCCGGACAGGCGGGACTTTCAAAACACGGCCTGGGCGCCCGAGCGCTGGGGCGTCGGCTCCCGGACGCCGAGGAGGTGCGTGAGGTGGTCGGGGCCCGGGTCCCGGGACTGCGCTTCCGGCTCAACGGGGTGCGGGTGGATTTGGTGACGGTCGTCCCGGTCGGCGTTCCCCCGTCGGAGGCGGTCGAGCGGCGCGGGGAGCTGGGCGACGAGGCCGCAGCGGCGGCGCTGAGCGCGGTGAGTGACGCGGTGGCGGTGCTGGCGGCCACGGCCCCGTACCGCGTCGCCTTCACCGAGCTGGCCCACGACGTGAAGGCGTGGGCGCGGGCCCGCGGACTCGACTCGGCGCCGGGCGGCGGGCTCCCGGGCCTGGCGTGGACGGTCCTCGCGGCACGGACGGTCCTGGCGGAGGGCGCGTCCCTCGCGGAAGGGACGGCTCTCGCGCAGGGCGCGGCCCGGCCGACGCGTACCGCCTTGCTGCGGCGGTTCTTCGCACGGTGGGCCGAGTGGGAGTGGGACCGGCCGGTGGCCCTCTCCTCCCTTCCGGCCGCCCGCGAGACGGACGGCGCCGTCACGATCCTGACCCCGACCGCCCCCGTACGTTCCTGCTCCACGCAGGTGTCCCCGGCCGGCCGGGACCTGCTCGCCGAGGAGCTCTTCCGCGGGTGGGAGGTGCTGGACGCGGTGGCGGACGCCGCGCCCGTCCCGTACGCCCTGCTCTGCGCCCCGCCGCCCTTCCACCTGCGCCACACCGCCTGGGCTCTGGTCTCCGTACGCGAAGGTGGTGACGAGGGCCGCTTCCGGGGCCGCCTCCTGGCGCTCCTCGACGCCCTCGCCCGGTCCGGGTCCCCGGACACCCACGCGTGGCCGCGCCCGGTACCCGGCAGTGCGGGGAGAGGCACGGAGAGCACCGGGGGCGGCGTGGCATTCGTCCAGTACGCCGTCGGGCTCGGCGCCACGCCCCCGGACGCGCAGCGCCTCACGGAGATCGGCGCGGAGATCCTGCGCGGGCTGCCGGGAGCCCGGGTGAGCCGGGTGGCGGCGGCGCCCCCGCTGGGCTGAGGGAGACCCGCCGCTCCGCGCTCGCGTGGCCGACTTCTCCGACCGGACGCAGGATGGAGGCTCCCGGGGGGAGTGGCGCGGCTACGGCTCCGACAGGAGAAGAACGATGAGCAACGGTGTGTACTTGGCCTACGACTATCCGGTCCTGGGAGCCTTCTGGACCGCGATGTGGGTCTTCATCTGGGTCCTGTGGCTGGTGCTCCTCTTCCGGATCATCGCCGACATCTTCCGCGACGACGACATGAGCGGCATCGCCAAAACGCTCTGGCTCCTGATCGTGATCGTGCTGCCGTACATCGGCGTCTTCGCCTACGTCATCGCGCGCGGACGGGGCATGGGCCGCCGGGAGCACCGGCACGCGAAGGAGCAGCAGAACGCCTTCGAGACGTACATCCGGGAGACCGCCGGCGGCACGACCCCGGCCGAGCAGCTCGCCAAGCTCTCCGAGGTCCGCGCGCGCGGCGACATCTCGGACGAGGAGTTCCAGCGGGCCAAGGCGAAGATCCTCGGCTGACGGCAGAACGAGGCGACGGTGTGACGGTGTGACAGCGTGACGGCGGGCCCGAGACCCATCACGGGCCCGCCGTCAGGCCGTGAACGACTCCTGGATACTTGACGGATGGACAACAGCACCACGCTCACCGCTGCGGCCGTGTGGGCCCTGCGCCCCGCCCTCCCCGGCGACCTCGAAACCATCGCGGAGCTGCGCGCCGTCGTCATGCGTCCGGACCTCGAGCGCCTCGGTCGGTACGACGAGCACCGCGTACGTCAGCGGCTGCGCGACACCTTCGCGCCGGAGCACACCTCCGTCATCGAGGTCGACGGCACCTTCGCCGGGAGCGTGACCCTGCGCCCCACCGAGCAGGGCCGCGTGCTGGAGAACTTCTACCTCACCCCCGCCCTCCAGGGCCTCGGGGTGGGCTCCGCCGTCCTGCGCACGCTGCTCGTCCGCGCCGACGAGGCGGGCACCGAGGTCCGGCTGAACGTGCTCCAGGGCAGCGCCGCCCGCGCCCTGTACGAGCGGCACGGCTTCGTCGAGGAGAGCCAGGACCCGATCGACGTGTTCATGGTCCGCCGGCCGGTCCGCAACGCTTTGGCTGCGGTCACCGACTGAGGACGGTCCGCGGGCGATCACCGGACGAGCACCGGGCGCGGCCAGGCGCCTCCGGTACGCGGTCAAGCGCTCCCGGTAGGCGGTCAGGCGCTCCCGTAGGCGGTTGGAGGCGCCCGGATCATGGGCAGGCTCCCGCCGCCAACGCTTCCGGCCCGGGTGGCCCGGGCAACCGGAATCACACATTCCAGGAACGTACGTGCGAACGAATCGGGCTACTGTCGCGGGGAGCGAGAGCGAGTCAAGGAGAAGCATGAACACCCGCATCCGGACCGGTGCACTCGTCGGCATGGCCTCCACTCTGCTGCTGGCCACCGCCTGCGCGGCCGACGTCACCGCCCCCGCCATCTCGGTCGAGGGCAAGCTCGGCACTGCGGAGATACAGGGAAAGCCCCGTACCGTCGTCGCACTCGACAGCGCCAGCGCCGACATAGCACTCTCCCTCGGCTTCAAGCCGGCGGCCATGCCGCCGGCCGCCGAGGGAGTCTCCGGCGGCATCGCGCCCTGGACGGAGACCGCCCTCACCGGAAAGCGGCCCCACCTGCTCCGGGCCGACGGCGACCTGGTCGCCCAGGTCGCCTCGTACAAACCGGATGTGATCCTGGCGACCCGGGACCGCACCCTCGACCCGGTGTACGCCAAGCTCTCCGCCATCGCGCCCGTCGTGCACTACATCAAGGGCCCCGACGCGGACCCCTGGCAGACCAGCACCCGCATCATCGCGCAGGCGCTCGACGTCGAGGACCAGGGCGAGCAGCTGATCAGCGCCGCCGAACAGACCGCGCTCGACGCCCGCGCCACCTTCCCCGCCATGACCGGAACTCGCTTCAACCTGCTGGTCTCGCCCATGCCCCACGGTGTCGGCGCGGTCAGATCGCGCGAGGACACCTCCGCGCGCGTCCTGCGGAAGCTCGGGATGAAGCTGAACGAACTCATGTCCCTGCTCCCCGGCGCCAGCAACCCGGCACGCACCTACCTCGACTACGCCCAGGTCGGGCAGGCCGACACCGACATCGTCTTCGCGACCGGCACGACGGACGCCCTCTCCACCCTGGAGAAGACCCCTGCCTTCCGGGCGATGCCGGCGGTCACCGACGGCCGGTACATCCCCCTCGACCCCGCCCTGGGCCAGGCCCTCGCGGAGCCCACCCCGCACAGCGTCGAATGGGTCGTCGAAGAGCTGGCCCCGAAGATCGGCGCGGCAGCCCAGGCGGCCCGGAAGTAGGGGGTGCGGATGGTCCCCCGCTCGCCGAGACACTCGCCGAGACGCTTGGCGGGACGCTCGGCGGGACGCTCGCCGAGACGCTTGCCGAGACGCTTGCCGAGACACAGAAAGAAGGGCCCCGTCCCACCGCTCGCGCGGCGGGACGGGGCCCTTCTCGGTGCTCAGTGAGGAGCAACCAGGTCAGACCTCAAGCAATTACTTGATGATCTTGGTGACCTGGCCGGCGCCCACGGTCCGGCCACCCTCACGGATGGCGAACTTCAGGCCCTCTTCCATGGCGACCGGCTGGATCAGCACGACGTTCATGATGGTGTTGTCACCAGGCATGACCATCTCGGTGCCCTCGGGAAGGGTCACAACGCCCGTTACGTCCGTGGTACGGAAGTAGAACTGCGGGCGGTAGTTGTTGAAGAACGGGGTGTGACGGCCACCCTCGTCCTTCGACAGGATGTAGGACTGGGCCTCGAACTCGGTGTGCGGCGTGACCGAACCGGGCTTGATGATGACCTGGCCGCGCTCGACGTCCTCGCGCTTGATGCCACGGAGGAGCAGACCGACGTTCTCACCGGCCTGGCCCTCGTCGAGCAGCTTGCGGAACATCTCGATGCCGGTGACCGTGGTGGTGGTCTTCTCCTGCTTGATGCCCACGATGTCAACGGTCTCGTTGACCTTCAGGACACCACGCTCGATACGACCGGTGACGACGGTGCCACGACCGGTGATCGTGAAGACGTCCTCGATCGGCATCAGGAACGGCTTGTCGACGTCGCGCTCGGGCTGCGGGATCGACTCGTCGACGGCGGCCATCAGGTTCAGGACCGACTGGCCCCACTCCTTGTCGCCCTCGAGCGCCTTGAGCGCCGAGACCTTGACGACCGGCAGGTCGTCGCCCGGGAACTCGTACTCGGAGAGGAGCTCACGAACCTCGAGCTCGACGAGCTCCAGGATCTCCTCGTCGTCCACCATGTCGGCCTTGTTCAGGGCGACGACGATGTACGGAACGCCGACCTGGCGGGCCAGGAGCACGTGCTCCTTGGTCTGCGGCATCGGGCCGTCGGTGGCGGCGACCACGAGGATGGCGCCGTCCATCTGCGCCGCACCCGTGATCATGTTCTTGATGTAGTCAGCGTGACCCGGGCAGTCGACGTGCGCGTAGTGACGCGACTCCGTCTGGTACTCGACGTGCGCGATGGAGATCGTGATTCCACGCTGACGCTCTTCGGGAGCCTTGTCGATCTGGTCGAAGGCCGAGGCCTCGTTCAGGTCGGGGAACGCGTCGTGCAGCACCTTGGTAATGGCGGCCGTGAGGGTCGTCTTACCGTGGTCGATGTGACCAATGGTGCCGATGTTGACGTGGGGCTTAGTCCGCTCGAACTTCGCCTTCGCCACTGGGTCCTCCTGGGGAGTGGTTCTGTACGCCTTGCTTCATCGGCGCCAGGTGATCTTTGCTGGGATGCCGGAGCCCGGGGCACCCACCGCCACCGCTCGCGCGTTGACGGTGATGCCCAGCAGGCTCCGGTGACAAGCCTAAAGCGTGAGCTCGGGAGAGTTACTCGCCCTTGGCCTTCGCGATGATCTCCTCGGCGACGTTCCGCGGAACCTCGGCGTAGGAGTCGAACTGCATCGAGTAGCTTGCGCGACCCGAAGTCTTGCTACGGAGGTCTCCGACATAGCCGAACATCTCCGAGAGGGGCACGAGGCCCTTCACGATGCGAGCACCGCTGCGCTCCTCCATGGCCTGAATCTGGCCACGGCGGGAGTTGATGTCGCCGATGACCTCACCCATGTAGTCCTCGGGCGTGGTGACCTCAACGGCCATCATGGGCTCGAGAATGACGGGAGAAGCCTTGCGCGCGGCCTCCTTGAAGGCCTGCGAACCGGCGATCTTGAACGCGAGCTCGGAAGAGTCGACCTCGTGGTAACCACCGTCGAGAAGAATGACGCGAACGCCGGTCATCTCGTAGCCGGCCAGGATGCCGAACTGCATGGCCTCCTGCGCGCCCGCGTCCACCGACGGGATGTACTCCCGGGGGATACGGCCACCGGTGACCTTGTTCACGAACTCGTACGAAGCGTCGCCGCCCTCGATCGGCTCGATCGCGATCTGCACCTTGGCGAACTGACCGGTACCACCGGTCTGCTTCTTGTGGGTGTAGTCATGACGCTCGACGGCCTTGCGGATCGTCTCGCGGTACGCGACCTGCGGCTTGCCGACGTTCGCCTCGACCTTGAACTCGCGACGCATACGGTCGACGAGGACGTCGAGGTGGAGCTCGCCCATACCACCGATGATGGTCTGGCCGGTCTCCTCGTCCGAGTGAACCTGGAAGGAGGGGTCCTCCTCCGCGAGACGCTGGATGGCTACACCCAGCTTCTCCTGGTCACCCTTGGACTTGGGCTCGATGGCGACCTGAATGACCGGCGCCGGGAAGTCCATGGACTCCAGGATGACCGGGTTCTTGTCGTCACACAGCGTCTCACCGGTGGTGGTCTGCTTCAGGCCCATGACGGCGACGATGTCACCGGCACCCACCGACTCGATCTCCTCACGCTTGTTCGCGTGCATACGGTAGATCTTGCCGATGCGCTCCTTCTTGCCCTTGACGGAGTTCAGCACCGCGGTGCCGGCCTCCAGGCGACCCGAATAAATCCGGATGAAGGTGAGCTTGCCGAGGTGCGGGTCGCTCGCGATCTTGAAGGCGAGCGCGGCGAGCGGCTCGTCCTCAGAAGGCTTGCGCACGACGACCTTGTCGGGGTCGGAGACCGCGTGGCCCTCGATGCCCTCGACGTCGATCGGCGACGGCAGGTAACGCACGACCGCGTCGAGCAGGGGCTGAACGCCCTTGTTCTTGAACGCGGTGCCACAGAACACGGGGCTGACCGTGGTCTCCCCACCCTTGCCGGAGGCAATGGTGATGCGGCGGACGGCGGCGTAGAGCTGCTCCTCGGTGGGCTCGGTGCCCTCCAGGTACAGCTCCATCATCTGGTCGTCGTTCTCGGCGACGGTCTCGACGAGCTTGCCGCGGTACTCCTCGGCGAGCTCGGTGAGGTTCGCCGGGATGTCGACGACCTCGTACATCTCGCCCTTGGACGCTTCGGCCGTCCAGACGAGGGCCTTCATGCGGACCAGGTCCACAACGCCCTCGAAGTCGGCCTCTGCACCGATCGGCAGCTGCATCACGATCGGGGTGGCGCCGAGGCGGTCCACGATCATGTCGACGCAGCGCAGGAAGTCGGCACCGGTCCGGTCGAGCTTGTTGACGAAACAGATGCGCGGGACGCCGTAGCGGTCCGCCTGACGCCAAACGGTCTCGGACTGCGGCTCGACGCCGGCAACGCCGTCGAACACGGTCACAGCGCCGTCGAGGACGCGGAGCGAACGCTCCACCTCGACGGTGAAGTCCACGTGGCCGGGGGTGTCGATGATGTTGATCGTGTGATCGACATCTTCGAGGGGCCAGTGGCAGGTCGTCGCGGCAGACGTGATCGTGATGCCGCGCTCCTGCTCCTGCTCCATCCAGTCCATCGTGGCAGCGCCGTCGTGGACTTCACCGATCTTGTACGAGACACCGGTGTAGAACAGGATCCGCTCGGTGGTGGTCGTCTTGCCCGCGTCGATGTGGGCCATGATCCCAATGTTGCGGACCTTGGCCAGGTCAAGCGAAGTGGTAGCCATAAGGCTTCAGTCTTCTCTCGGTCTCGATGTGGGTAACGACTACCAGCGGTAGTGCGCGAAGGCCTTGTTGGACTCGGCCATCTTGTGGGTGTCCTCGCGCTTCTTGACGGCCGCACCGAGGCCGTTGGAGGCGTCGAGCAGCTCGTTCATGAGGCGCTCGGTCATGGTCTTCTCACGACGGGCACGGGAGTAACCGACGACCCAGCGCAGGGCGAGGGTGGCAGCGCGACCGGGCTTGACCTCGATCGGCACCTGGTAGGTGGCGCCACCGACACGGCGGGACTTGACCTCGAGGGCGGGCTTGACGTTCTCAAGCGCGCGCTTCAGCGTGATGACCGGGTCGTTGCCGGTCTTCTCGCGGAGGCCTTCCATGGCGCCGTACACGATCCGCTCGGCGGTGGAACGCTTGCCGTCGAGGAGGATCTTGTTGATCAGCGACGTGACAAGAGGAGAGCTGTAGACCGGGTCGATGATGACCGGGCGCTTCGGGGCGGGGCCCTTACGAGGCATTCTTACTTCTCCTTCTTGGCGCCGTAGCGGCTGCGGGCCTGCTTGCGGTTCTTGACACCCTGGGTGTCGAGCGAGCCGCGGATGATCTTGTAACGAACACCCGGCAGGTCCTTCACACGGCCACCACGCACGAGCACGATGGAGTGCTCCTGCAGGTTGTGTCCCTCACCCGGGATGTAGGCCGTGACCTCGATGCCGGAGGTCAGACGCACACGCGCGACCTTACGGAGGGCCGAGTTCGGCTTCTTCGGGGTGGTCGTGAAGACACGCGTGCAGACGCCGCGGCGCTGGGGCGAACCCTCGAGCGCGGGCGTCTTGTTCTTCTCGACCTTGTCCTGCCGGCCCTTCCGGACCAGCTGCTGGATCGTAGGCACTACTTCTCCGGTTTCTGTGTGCCGTTCGTTGAAACTAACCTGGAACATCACCGACCCACGCGGTCGGGTGTGTCGAATACTGCAAGCCTCTGCCGGAAAACAACGGATGAAGCGCAGATTGCGGTGGCCCTTTGACGGACCCGGCCTGCGGCTGAGGACACGCACGCCGAGCCCAGGCACACCCCAGGCACAAGGCTTGAGCGTACCTACCTCATCGACTTGGGTCAAAACAAATGGAACGCTGCCGGACGCGCCTCGCCCCGCCCCCCGGCCGGGACCCCCCGGCGGGCACGCCGAGGTGCCGGCACCCGGAGTGCCCGCGCACAGGTCTCCGTTCCGCCGGGGGCGGGGAAACCGCTGGTGGGACGGGTGGGGAGCCCGCTCCCGGTCTCCTGGCCGCCACCTCCGCGGCGTCACCGTCGGCGCCCGCGTCGGCCTTGCGGGCCCGCCGGACATGAGTTTCCTCACGGCCCGCGCCCGGGGCGCCGCACGAGGGCGATCCAACGCCGCAGGGCGGCCACCCCTCACGGGATGGCCGCCCTGCGGACCGGTCAAGCGACTCGCTCGACTCGCTTACTGGTTGTACGGACCGTAGTCGTAGTCCTCCAGCGGGACGGCCTGGCCGGAGCCGGTGCCGAACGGCGAGTAGTCGATGTCGTCGTAGCCGACGGCCGAGTACATCGCGGCCTTGGCTTCCTCGGTCGGCTCGACCCGGATGTTGCGGTAGCGGGCGAGGCCCGTACCGGCCGGGATGAGCTTACCGATGATGACGTTCTCCTTGAGGCCGATCAGGGAGTCCGACTTGGCGTTGATCGCCGCGTCGGTCAGGACCCTGGTGGTCTCCTGGAAGGACGCCGCCGACAGCCACGACTCGGTGGCCAGCGAGGCCTTGGTGATACCCATCAGCTGCGGACGGCCGGAGGCGGGGTGTCCGCCCTCGGTGACCACACGACGGTTCTCGGTCTCGAACTTCGAGCGCTCGACGAGCTCGCCCGGCAGGAGTTCCGCGTCGCCGGACTCGATGATCGTCACGCGGCGGAGCATCTGCCGGATGATGATCTCGATGTGCTTGTCGTGGATCGACACGCCCTGCGAGTTGTAGACCTTCTGGACTTCGCCGACCAGGTGGACCTGGACCGCACGCTGGCCGAGGATGCGCAGCACGTCGTGCGGGTTGGTCGCACCGAAGGTCAGCTTCTGGCCGACCTCCACGTGGTCGCCCTCGCGGACGAGCACCTTGGAGCGCTTCGAGATCGGGAAGGGAGTCTCTTCGCTGCCGTCGTCCGGCGTGACGATGATCTTCTTGGTCTTCTCGGTCTCTTCGATCCGGATGCGGCCTGCGGCCTCGGAGATCGGAGCGACACCCTTCGGCGTACGGGCTTCGAAGAGCTCGACGACACGGGGCAGACCCTGGGTGATGTCGTCACCGGCCACACCACCGGTGTGGAAGGTACGCATCGTCAGCTGGGTACCGGGCTCACCGATGGACTGGGCGGCGATGATGCCGACCGCCTCACCGATGTCGACCAGCTTGCCGGTGGCGAGCGAGCGTCCGTAGCAGAAGGCACAGGTGCCGACCGCGGACTCACAGGTCAGGACCGAACGCGTCTTGACCTCCTCGACACCCGCGTTGACGAGGGCGTCGATGAGCACGTCACCGAGGTCCACGTTGGCCGGCGCGATGACCTTGCCGTCGATGACGACGTCCTCGGCCAGCATGCGGGCGTACACCGAGGTCTCGACGTCGTCCGTCTTGCGCAGGACACCGTCCTCGCCCTTGACGGCGATCTTCAGCTTGAGGCCGCGGTCGGTGCCGCAGTCCTCCTCGCGGATGATCACGTCCTGCGAGACGTCCACCAGACGACGGGTCAGGTAACCCGAGTCGGCGGTACGCAGCGCGGTGTCGGCCAGACCCTTACGGGCACCGTGCGTGGAGATGAAGTACTCGAGGACGGTGAGGCCCTCACGGAACGACGCCTTGATGGGACGGGGGATCGTCTCGTTCTTGGCGTTGGACACCAGACCACGCATACCGGCGATCTGACGCATCTGCATCATGTTTCCTCGGGCACCCGAGTCAACCATCATGAAGATGGGGTTCACCTTGGGGAAGTTCGCGTTCATCGCCTCGGCAACCTCGTTGGTCGCCTTGGTCCAGATCGCGATGAGCTCCTGCGTGCGCTCGTCCTTGGTGATCAGACCGCGCTCGTACTGCTTCTGGACCTTCTCGTCCTGCTCCTCGTAGCCGCGCACGATGGCCTTCTTGGCCTCGGGCACGACGATGTCGGAGACCGCGACGGTCACACCGGAGCGGGTCGCCCAGTGGAAACCGGCCGCCTTCAGGTTGTCGAGCGTCGCCGCCACGATGACCTTGGGGTAGCGCTCGGCCAGATCGTTGACGATCTCGGAGAGCTGCTTCTTGCCCACCGAGTAGTCGACGAACGGGTAGTCCTCGGGCAGCAGCTCGTTGAAGAGCGCGCGGCCCAGGCTGGTACGCAGACGGAAGGTGTCACCCGGCTGGTACTCGGGCTCGCCCTCCTCGGCGACCGGCGGCACCCAGCCACGCGGCGGAATGGTGCCCACCGGGAAGCGGATGTCGACCTTCGCCTGAAGCGACAGCTCGCGGGCGTCGAAGGCCATGGTGGCCTCGGCCGTGGAGCCGAACGCGCGGTCCGTGCCCTTGACGTTGCGGCCCTCTTCGTCCGTGGTGAGGAAGAAGAGACCCAGCACCATGTCCTGGGTCGGCATGGTGACGGGGCGACCGTCGGCCGGCTTCAGGATGTTGTTCGAGGACAGCATCAGGATGCGGGCCTCGGCCTGCGCCTCCGCGGAGAGCGGCAGGTGCACGGCCATCTGGTCACCGTCGAAGTCCGCGTTGAACGCGGTGCAGACGAGCGGGTGGATCTGGATGGCCTTGCCCTCGACCAGCTGGGGCTCGAAGGCCTGGATGCCGAGGCGGTGCAGGGTGGGCGCACGGTTCAGCAGCACCGGGTGCTCGGCGATGACCTCTTCGAGGACGTCGTACACGACGGTGCGGCCACGCTCGACCATGCGCTTCGCCGACTTGATGTTCTGCGCGTGGTTCAGGTCCACCAGGCGCTTCATCACGAACGGCTTGAAGAGCTCCAGCGCCATGGCCTTCGGCAGACCGCACTGGTGCAGCTTGAGCTGCGGGCCGACGACGATCACGGAACGCGCGGAGTAGTCCACGCGCTTGCCGAGGAGGTTCTGGCGGAATCGACCCTGCTTGCCCTTGAGCATGTCGCTCAGGGACTTCAGCGGACGGTTGCCGGGGCCCGTGACCGGGCGACCACGACGGCCGTTGTCGAACAGCGCGTCGACGGCCTCCTGGAGCATGCGCTTCTCGTTGTTCACGATGATCTCGGGGGCACCGAGGTCGAGAAGGCGCTTCAGGCGGTTGTTGCGGTTGATCACGCGGCGGTACAGGTCGTTCAGGTCGGAGGTCGCGAAGCGGCCACCGTCCAGCTGCACCATCGGACGCAGGTCCGGCGGGATGACCGGCACGCAGTCGAGCACCATGCCCTTGGGCTTGTTGCTGGTCTGCAGGAACGCGGAGACGACCTTGAGGCGCTTGAGCGCACGGGTCTTCTTCTGGCCCTTGCCGGAGCGGATGATCTCGCGGAGGCGCTCGGCCTCCTCGTCGAGGTCGAAGGACTCCAGGCGCTTCTGCAGCGCGGCGGCGCCCATGCAGCCGTCGAAGTACGTGCCGAAGCGGTCACGCAGCTCACGGTAGAGCAGCTCGTCGCCCTCGAGGTCCTGGACCTTGAGGTTCTTGAAGCGGCTCCACACCTCGTCGAGACGGTCGATCTCGCGCTGCGCACGGTCGCGCAGCTGCTTCATCTCGCGCTCGGCACCTTCGCGCACCTTGCGGCGCACGTCGGCCTTGGCGCCCTCGGCCTCCAGCTCGCCGAGGTCGGTCTCGAGCTTCTTGGCGCGGTTCTCCAGGTCGGAGTCGCGGCGGTTCTCGACCTGCTGACGCTCGACGGAGACGTGCGCCTCCAGCGACGGGAGGTCGCGGGTGCGGCGCTCTTCGTCGACGAACGTGATCATGTACGCGGCGAAGTAGATGACCTTCTCGAGGTCCTTCGGCGCGAGGTCCAGTAGGTAGCCGAGGCGCGACGGGACGCCCTTGAAGTACCAGATGTGGGTGACGGGAGCGGCAAGCTCGATGTGGCCCATGCGCTCACGGCGCACCTTGGCGCGGGTTACCTCGACGCCACAGCGCTCACAGATGATGCCCTTGAAGCGGACACGCTTGTACTTGCCGCAGTAGCACTCCCAGTCCCGGGTCGGACCGAAGATCTTCTCGCAGAAGAGTCCGTCCTTTTCGGGCTTGAGCGTGCGGTAGTTGATGGTCTCCGGCTTCTTCACTTCGCCGTGGGACCAGGTCCGGATGTCGTCCGCGGTGGCAAGGCCGATCCGCAGCTCGTCGAAGAAGTTGACGTCGAGCACTTGTCGTCAATCCCTCTTTCGGGGGTTCGAGCCCCTCGCCGTCAAGCGAAAAGATGGGGCACTTCAGTAATGGTCTGAACGGGTCCCGGGAGGGCCGGCCGGATCACGTGGATCCGGCCGGCCTACCCGTCAGACCTCTTCGACGCTGCTCGGCTCGCGCCGGGACAGGTCGATACCGAGTTCCTCCGCCGCGCGGAAGACGTCCTCGTCCGTGTCGCGCATCTCGATGGACATGCCGTCCGAGGACAGGACCTCCACGTTGAGGCAGAGCGACTGCATTTCCTTGATGAGCACCTTGAAGGACTCAGGGATGCCCGGCTCAGGGATGTTCTCGCCCTTGACGATGGCCTCGTAGACCTTCACGCGGCCGGTCACGTCGTCGGACTTGATCGTCAGCAGCTCCTGGAGTGCGTACGCGGCGCCATAAGCCTCCAGCGCCCACACCTCCATCTCACCGAAGCGCTGACCACCGAACTGAGCCTTACCACCGAGCGGCTGCTGGGTGATCATGGAGTACGGGCCGGTCGAACGAGCGTGGAGCTTGTCGTCGACCAGGTGGTGCAGCTTGAGGATGTACATGTAACCGACCGAGACCGGCTCCGGGAACGGCTCTCCGGAACGGCCGTCGAACAGGTTGGCCTTTCCGGTGGGCTGCACCAGGCGGTCGCCGTCGCGGTTCGGGATCGTGAAGTTGAAGAGACCGGAGATCTCGTCCTCGCGCGCACCGTCGAAGACGGGCGTGGCGACGTTGGTGCCGGGCTCGACCTGGTCGGCGCCGATGGCCTGGAGCCGCTTGGCCCACTCGTCACCGAGGCCGGAGACGTCCCAGCCGCGGCTGGCGAGCCAGCCGAGGTGGATCTCCAGGACCTGTCCCGGGTTCATTCGGGACGGCACACCCAGCGGGTTGAGGATGATGTCGACCGGGGTGCCGTCCTCCAGGAACGGCATGTCCTCGATCGGCAGGATCTTCGAGATGACGCCCTTGTTGCCGTGACGGCCGGCGAGCTTGTCACCATCGGTGATCTTGCGCTTCTGCGCGACGTAGACGCGGACCAGCTGGTTCACGCCCGGCGGCAGCTCGTCGCCCTCTTCGCGGTCGAAGACGCGGACGCCGATGATCTTGCCGATCTCGCCGTGCGGCACCTTCAGCGAGGTGTCGCGCACCTCGCGCGCCTTCTCACCGAAGATCGCGCGGAGCAGGCGCTCCTCGGGGGTCAGCTCGGTCTCGCCCTTGGGCGTGACCTTGCCGACGAGGATGTCACCGGCCGTGACCTCGGCACCGATCCGGATGATGCCGCGCTCGTCGAGGTCCGCGAGGACCTCTTCGGAGACGTTCGGGATGTCCCGGGTGATCTCCTCCGGACCGAGCTTGGTGTCACGGGCGTCGACCTCGTGCTCCTCGATGTGGATCGAGGAGAGGACGTCGTCCTGCACGAGGCGCTGCGACAGGATGATCGCGTCCTCGTAGTTGTGACCTTCCCACGGCATGAACGCCACGAGCAGGTTCTTACCGAGGGCCATCTCACCGTTCTCGGTGGCCGGACCGTCGGCGAGCACCTGGTCGGCGACGACCCGGTCGCCCTCGGAGACGACGACCTTCTGGTTCACCGAGGTGCCCTGGTTGGAGCGCATGAACTTCGCGATCCGGTACGTGGTGTACGTGCCGTCGTCGTTCGTGACGGTGATGTAGTCCGCGGAGACCTCCTGGACCACACCGTCCTTCTCGGCCTTCAGCACGTCACCGGCGTCGGTGGCGCAGCGGTACTCCATGCCGGTGCCGACGAGCGGCGCCTCGGACTTGATGAGCGGCACCGCCTGCCGCATCATGTTCGCGCCCATGAGGGCACGGTTGGCGTCGTCGTGCTCCAGGAACGGGATCATCGCGGTGGCGACGGACACCATCTGGCGCGGCGAGACGTCCATGTAGTCGACTTCGGTGCCGGGCACGTAGTCGACTTCTCCGCCACGACGGCGGACCAGGACGCGGGGCTCGGTGAAGCGCAGCTCCTCCGAGAGGGTCGCGTTCGCCTGGGCGATGACGTAACGGTCTTCCTCGTCGGCCGTGATGTAGTCGACCTCGTCGGTGACCTGACCGTCGGTGACCTTGCGGTACGGCGTCTCGATGAAACCGAACGCGTTGACGCGGCCGTACGAGGCGAGCGAACCGATCAGACCGATGTTCGGGCCTTCGGGGGTCTCGATCGGGCACATGCGTCCGTAGTGGGACGGGTGCACGTCTCGGACCTCGAAGCCGGCCCGCTCACGGGAGAGACCACCCGGGCCAAGAGCCGACAGGCGGCGCTTGTGGGTGAGACCCGACAGCGGGTTGTTCTGGTCCATGAACTGCGACAACTGGCTGGTGCCGAAGAACTCCTTGATGGAGGCGACGACCGGCCGGATGTTGATCAGGGTCTGCGGCGTGATCGCCTCGACGTCCTGGGTCGTCATGCGCTCACGCACGACGCGCTCCATACGGGCGAGACCCGTACGGACCTGGTTCTGGATCAGCTCGCCGACGTTGCGCAGGCGGCGGTTGCCGAAGTGGTCGATGTCGTCGGTCTCGACGACGATCGAACGTCCGGACTCGCCGACCGTCTCCAGCTCACCGGCGTGCAGCTTCACCAGGTACTTGATGGTCGCGATGATGTCGTCGCTGGTGAGGACACCGGCGTTCAGCGGCTCGTCCGCGCCGAGCTTCTTGTTCACCTTGTAGCGGCCGACCTTCGCGAGGTCGTAGCGCTTCGGGTTGAAGTAGAGGTTCTCGAGCAGCGTCTGAGCGGCCTCACGGGTCGGCGGCTCGCCCGGGCGCAGCTTGCGGTAGATGTCGAGCAGCGCGTCGTCCTGGCCCTGGGTGTGGTCCTTCTCCAGGGTGGCGCGCATCGACTCGTACTCGCCGAACTCCTCCAGGATCTGCTCGGTCGTCCAGCCGAGAGCCTTCAGGAGGACGGTGACCGACTGCTTGCGCTTGCGGTCGATGCGGACACCGACCATGTCGCGCTTGTCGATCTCCATCTCCAGCCAGGCACCCCGGGAGGGGATGATCTTGGCGGAGTAGATGTCCTTGTCGGACGTCTTGTCGATCGACGAGTCGAAGTAGACGCCGGGGGAACGGACGAGCTGCGACACCACGACACGCTCGGTGCCGTTGATGACGAAGGTGCCCTTGTTGGTCATGAGCGGGAAATCGCCCATGAAGACCGTCTGGGACTTGATCTCGCCGGTCTCGTTGTTGGTGAACTCGGCCGTGACGAAGAGCGGGGCGGCGAAGG
Organism: Streptomyces sp. NPDC005576; assembly: GCF_042871745.1. Taxonomy (NCBI): domain Bacteria; kingdom Bacillati; phylum Actinomycetota; class Actinomycetes; order Kitasatosporales; family Streptomycetaceae; genus Streptomyces; species Streptomyces sp. NPDC005576. The sequence continues at coordinate 149,520 of NZ_JBIAJC010000005.1, forward strand.
TGAAGTCGCGCTCCTTGCACTCGTCGATCGAGTTCTTCGGGGGCTCGAATCGGTGGTCGCGGAACGTGAGCGACATCGACCCGGAGAAGTCTTCGATCGGGGAGATCTCTTCGAAGATTTCCTCGAGTCCGGACTTCGTGGGGACGTCTTGTCCACTGTCCAGAGCAGCCTCGACGCGAGCCTTCCAAGCGGCGTTGCCGAGGAGCCAGTCAAAGCTCTCGGTCTGCAGCGCGAGGAGGTTCGGAACCTCGAGGGGCTCCTTGATTTTTGCAAAGGAGATGCGCAGCGGGGCGGTGCTGGCACCGTGGTTCGTATTCGCGGTCGAGGCGTTGCGCGAGGCGGCCAAGAGGGGGTCCTTCCGAGGGCTCGGACTCACTACGCGCGTACCGGTCCCATGCCGACACGAAGACGGAAATCCCAGTTCAAGGAGATCTGTCGTCGATGCTCAAGCGTGGGTATGCCCCTGGTGACGGGCAGGAGGCAGCTAACAGGCAGCGCAAAGGGACAGTGTAGCCAAACGGCACACTGATGTCCAGTCGGGGTTCTCAGAGACCCGCGTCGCTGTCAACAGCTGTTCTCAACACCTTTTCAGCCCTCGCGCGGCTCGTGCCACGCGCTTCTTTACTTCCCGCTTCGCGCCCGATCCATGCCTCGGATGCGGACCGAGATGAAGACGCGTCCTGAGAATTGCGCGCCGCGTGCGGTTCGTCAAGGCCCCCCGGCCCGCTCGCGGTCCCTGCAACCGCATCCGCGGCTGCGAGGCCCTCTCCGACGCCCTCAGGAGGCGTACGGCGATGATCACCCTACTCCCCGCCCGCGGAAGAGCAAGGTGACCGACTCGGGTACGCCGAAGGGCGACCACCCGGTCGGGTGATCGCCCTTCGCGTTCGCGACGGACCCCGCCTCACGGCAGGGGCGTCACAGGTGAGTCAGAAGACTCGTGAAGTCACTTGACCTCGACGGACGCGCCGGCGGCCTTGAGGGACTCGGCAGCCTTCTCGGCGGCCTCCTTGGCGACCTTCTCGAGGACGGGCTTCGGAGCGCCGTCGACGAGGTCCTTGGCCTCCTTCAGGCCGAGGGAGGTCAGCTCGCGCACGACCTTGATGACCTGGATCTTCTTCTCGCCGGCACCCGTGAGGATGACGTCGAACTCGTCCTGCTCCTCGACGGCCTCGACGGCGGCAGCGCCACCACCGGCGGCAACGGCGACCGGGGCGGCGGCCGTGACGTCGAACTTCTCCTCGAACGCCTTGACGAACTCGGAGAGCTCGATGAGGGTCAGGGTCTCGAACTGCTCGAGCAGCTCTTCCTGGGACAGCTTCGCCATGATGGCGTCCTTCCACTAAGTCGGCAGGTGCCGGATGTATATGTCGGCGGGCGTACGAAGGGCCCGCTGGACCGCTGAGTGATTACTCGGCAGCCTCGGCGGGCGCCGGCGTACCGGCACCGCCCTGCTCTTCCTTCTTGGCACGAAGCGCTTCCGCGGTGCGGATGAACTTCGAGGGGAGCGCCTGGAAGAGTGCGGCAGTCTGCGACTGCTTGCCCTTCATGGCACCTGCCAGCTTGGCGAGCAGAACCTCGCGGGACTCAAGGTCCGCGAGCTTCTTGAACTCATCGGCGGACAGCGCCTTACCGTCAAGGACACCGCCCTTGATGATGAGGTTGGGGTTGTCCTTGGCGAAGTCACGAAGACCCTTCGCCGACTCCACCGGGTCACCGGTGACGAAGGCAACCGCCGTCGGACCTGCGAAGAGGTCGTCCAGCGTGTCGATCCCGGCCTCGTTGGCCGCGATCTTGGTCAGCGTGTTCTTCACCACGGCGTACTGGGCGTTCTCACCGAGCGAACGGCGCAGCTGCTTGAGCTGGGCCACGGTGAGACCCCGGTACTCGGTCAGCACGGCGGCGTTCGAGCTGCGGAACTGGTCCGCGAGCTCGGCTACCGCGGCAGCCTTGTCGGGCCTTGCCATGAGCGTCGGCCTCCTTCCGGGTGATGAGGACCGCTCAGAAGGGGCCGGGAAAGACGAAACGCCCCAGCACAAGTGCCAGGGCGCGGCTCGACCGGACGAGTCCGGGAGCGTTCCACAGTCACCTGCGCAGGTCGTCCGTCCGTACGGAACCTTCGGTTGATGCCCCTTCTTGCGAAGGCACACCAACGACCAGCGGTCTTTGGCTTCTTCAGGAGAGTACGCGACCAGGAGCACGCGGAGCAAATCCGTCCGCAATCCGTGGGGTGCGGGAGGTTTGCACCCGCACCCCACGGGTCACGGGAGGCGTCGAACAGTCGAGCAGCGGTCAGGAAGCGGCCTTCGCGGCCTGGCCGGCGATCTCCTTGAAGTCGGCCGTGTCCCCGGCAGCGGGCGGCCGGACGCTCACCGGAGTGCCGTAGTCGCTGTAGAAGATGGTGGTGTTCACCGCGCCGGCGGCGCTCTCCCCACGCTCGGTCTTCTTGACGAGCAGGTCGTCCTTGTCGACCCACACGTCGACCGTCTCCGTCTTCAGGCCCGCCTTGTCGAGCTGGTCCTTGAGCTCCTGGAGCTGGTCGGCGTCGAGGCCGCCGCTCTTCGCGGTGAGCGCGGCCACGTCGACGACACCGGAGTAGTGCGTGGTGGCGACGCCACGGACGTCCTCCTCACCGACCTTCTTCACGTCACCCGACGCCAGGAGGGCCTTCACGCCCTCCTGGGGCGTGCTGTTCTTGATCTGGTTCTGCGCCGCCTCACCGGAGGCACCGGTGAGGGCGGCGAGATCGGCGTAGGCGTACCGGAGCCAGTGCTTGCCCCCGAGGGCGGACGCGAAGGCGTCGCCCATGTTCATGTAGTAGGCGTCCTTGAGGTACAGCGCCCGCATCGTGCCGTCGCCGCCCATCTTCGCCATGGCCTCGCCCATGGTGCCGCCGGTGTACTTGATGCTGACGTCCCCGGACATGCCGTCCGACCAGTCCATGACCCCCGACATCGTCATCGACATGGCGGCGCCCATGGCCATGGTGCTCTCCACCTTGGCTGAGTGGACGCTGTCGTTCTTCGTCTGCACCTTCTTGAGCGCGGCGATCGGCGACACGGCGACCGCGGCGGCGGCCGGGCTCCTGTCGCCGTTCTTGCCGCCCGAGCCGCCCGCCTCGTCCGACCCCCCGCACGCCGCCACCGACGACAGCGCCGCCACCGTCACGACCGACACGCACACACGCCGCAGTGCCCTGCTCTTCATCACTCGAATCCCACCCCTCGCACGAACTGTCGCCTCACCCTCGCACAGGGGGCTGACAGCAACCGGCACGGCCCGTTCCGTACGGCCCGCCTCCGGATACGAAGACGGGCCCCGCAACCAAAAGGTTGCAGGGCCCATCTACACGCGTGACGCGACTACCCGGTGAGCGCGGAGGCTCAGAGGGAGGCCGGGTCCTCCTCGACGAGGAGGTTACGGGTGCGGTTCGAGTCCAGCGGGATGCCGGGGCCCATCGTGGTGGCCAGTGCGGCCTTCTTGATGTAGCGGCCCTTGGCGGCCGACGGCTTCAGACGAAGGATCTCGTCCAGCGCGGCGGCGTAGTTCTCGACCAGCTTCGTCTCGTCGAAGGAGACCTTGCCGATGATGAAGTGCAGGTTCGAGTGCTTGTCGACGCGGAACTCGATCTTGCCGCCCTTGATGTCGTTGACAGCCTTGACGACATCGGGGGTGACGGTGCCGGTCTTCGGGTTCGGCATCAGACCACGCGGACCGAGCACGCGGCCGAGGCGGCCGACCTTGCCCATGAGGTCCGGGGTGGCGACGACGGCGTCGAAGTCCAGGCGGCCCTTCGCGACCTCGTCGATGAGCTCGTCGGAGCCGACGATGTCGGCGCCCGCGGCTTCCGCGGCCGCAGCACGGTCACCGGTCGCGAAGACCAGGACCCGGGCGGTCTTGCCGGTGCCGTGCGGGAGGTTCACGGTGCCACGGACCATCTGGTCGGCCTTGCGAGGGTCGACACCCAGGCGGAAGGCGACCTCGACGGTGCCGTCGAACTTGGTGGTCGCGGTCTCCTTGGCGAGACGGACGGCTTCGAGCGGGGCGTAGACGCGCTCCCGGTCGATCTTCGCGTCCGCAGCGCGGAGGTTCTTGCTGCGCTTCACTGCTGCTCCTGTGTGTTCAGAGAGTGGAGTCGTGGTGCGGACCAGCGCCTGGTCCTACCACTTGAGGCCGTGGGGGGCTGGACTCAGCCTTCGACCGTGATGCCCATGGAACGGGCGGTGCCAGCGATGATCTTCGACGCGGCGTCGAGGTCGTTGGCGTTCAGGTCGGGGAGCTTCGTCGTGGCGATCTCGCGGACCTGGGCAGCCGTCAGCTTGGCGACCTTCGTCTTGTGCGGCTCGCCGGAGCCCTTGTCCACACCAGCGGCCTTGAGGATCAGCTTCGCGGCCGGCGGAGTCTTGGTGATGAAGGTGAAGGAACGGTCGTCGTAGACCGTGATCTCCACCGGCACGACCATGCCACGCTGCGACTCGGTCGCGGCGTTGTAGGCCTTGCAGAACTCCATGATGTTGACGCCGTGCTGACCCAGTGCGGGGCCGACCGGCGGGGCCGGGTTGGCCGCACCGGCGTTGATCTGGAGCTTGATAAGCCCCGTGATCTTCTTCTTCTTGGGAGGCATTGCTCTCTCCGGGTCCTAGTGAGAGTGTTTCGCCGCCATTCCGGTCATCCGGACGGAGGCATACCGCACAACGATAACGGGTATAGCTGCGCGACCAAAAACCGAGCAGGTCAGACCGGCTGCGAAGCCTGTCTGACCTGCTCGGTAAGCATGTGCCCAGAAGGAGGCGGAAGCCGTCAGTTCTTCTGGATCTGGTCGAAGCTGAGCTCGACCGGGGTCTCGCGACCGAAGATCTCGACGAGGCCCTTGACCTTCTTCGAGTCGGCGTTGATCTCGTTGATCGTCGCCTGCAGCGTCGCGAACGGGCCGTCGGTGACGGTGACCGAGTCGCCCACCTCGAAGTCGAGCACCTGGACCTCGACCCGACGGGACGGAGCCGGCTTGCCCGCGGCCTCGGCGGCCTCGCGAGCGGCCTTCTCCTCGGCCTCGGGAGCGAGCATCTTGACGATCTCGTCCAGGGTCAGCGGGTACGGGTCGTAGGCGTTGCCCACGAAGCCGGTGACGCCGGGCGTGTTGCGGACGACGCCCCAGGACTCGTTCGTCAGATCCATGCGCACCAGGACGTAACCCGGGAGCTTGTTCTGGCGAACGTTCTTGCGCTCGCCGTTCTTGATCTGGACGATCTCTTCCTCGGGGACTTCGGCCTGGTAGACGAACTCCTCGACGTTGAGCGAGACGGCACGCTGTTCGAGGTTGGCCTTCACGCGCTTCTCGTACCCGGCGTACGTGTGGATGACGTACCACTCGCCGGGCAGGGTGCGGAGTTCCTCGCGCAGGGCGGCGACGGGGTCGACGGGGGCGGCCGGCTCGGCGGCTTCCTCGGACTCCTCGTCGGCGTCGTCCGCGGACTCGTCGTCTGCATCGTCCGCAGACTCAGCGGCGAGCTCTGCGTCTTCGTCGGACTCGGCGTCTTCGTCGGACGCGTCGGCGGAAACGTCCTCGTCAGGCTCGGCGTCGGCGCTCTCGTCAGCAGCTTCGACCTGGTCCGAGGACTCGGAGGACTCGGACTCCGAGGCCTCAACGATGTCGTGCTGGTCCTCGGCGGACTCGACTGCGTCCGTCCCGGACTCGGCGGCGTCGTTCAGGTTCGGGTCAGACACGATGGCTGCTTCTTCCTGGATACAAATGGGTGGAACATGCGAAAGGGGCGCCGGTGAGGCGCCCTCCGCGGGATCAGCCGAAGACGTACTTGATGACCCGCTGGAATCCGAAGTCAATCACGGTAACGAGACCAATCATGACGACTACGAACACAATCACCACGGTGGTGTACGTGCTCAGCTGCTTGCGCGTGGGCCAGACGACCTTGCGCAGCTCGGCGATGATCTGGCGGTAGAAGAGCGCCAGACGGCCGAAGGGGCCCTTCTTGCCGCGCTTGCCGCCCTTCCGAGCCTTCTTGGACTCGGGCGCTTCATCCTCAGCATCAGGCATGTCGATGGAGCCCACGGCGTCCGTCACGCTACTCACCTGATTCCGGGTCGTGGCCGTGCCGCGCCCGTTGGAGCCGCGCACGGCTGTGCAATGAAGTACGTACATGCGCACACATCCCGGCGAAGGAGTGTGTAGCAGGGCCGGAGGGACTTGAACCCCCAACCGCTGGTTTTGGAGACCAGTGCTCTACCAATTGAGCTACGACCCTTTGTGGTTTCCCCAACCTACCGCATGTTCCCCGGTGACCAGGAAGTCATTTCGGTGCGGCTGGTGAAGGCCAACGACAGGTGAGTGTACGTGTTCACGGGCCCGGCGTCGAACAGAAGTTGAGCGGGCCATCCGGACGGGGGTGCACAGGGCGTGTCCCGGGGCCTGCCCGGACCCCGGCTCCGCCGCTGGCCAGGGCCCGCACGACGGGCTCGGGCGCCCCTTCCACCCGCTGGAACGGTCGCGCCGAGGGGGCCGGTGGTCAGGCACCATGGGGATATGAGCTCTGCAACTTCTCCGACCGAACGCCGGGTCTCCGTCCGCGTCGGTGCGATCTCCGAGTCCGCCACCCTTGCCGTCGACGCCAAGGCGAAGGCCCTCAAGGCCGCCGGCCGTCCGGTGATCGGGTTCGGTGCCGGTGAGCCCGATTTCCCGACGCCCGACTACATCGTCGAGGCCGCGATCGAGGCGTGCCGCAACCCGAAGTACCACCGCTACACCCCGGCCGGCGGGCTGCCGGAGCTCAAGGCAGCCATCGCGGCGAAGACGCTGCGCGACTCCGGCTACGCGGTGGACGCCTCGCAGATCCTGGTGACCAACGGCGGCAAGCAGGCCATCTACGAGGCCTTCGCCGCGGTCCTCGACCCGGGTGACGAGGTCATCGTGCCCGCGCCCTACTGGACCACCTACCCGGAGTCGATCCGGCTGGCAGGCGGCGTCCCGGTGGACGTCGTCGCCGACGAGACCACCGGGTACAAGGTGACGGTCGAGCAGCTGGAGGCCGCCCGCACCGAGCGGACGAAGGTCGTCCTCTTCGTCTCGCCGTCGAACCCGACCGGCGCCGTGTACGGCGAGGCCGAGGCGGAGGCGATCGGCCGCTGGGCCGTCGAGCACGGGCTGTGGGTGCTGACCGACGAGATCTATGAGCACCTCGTCTACGGCGACGCGAAGTTCACCTCGCTGCCGGCCCTCCTGCCGGAGCTGCGGGACAAGTGCATCGTCGTCAACGGGGTCGCCAAGACGTACGCCATGACCGGCTGGCGGGTGGGCTGGATCGTCGGCCCGAAGGACATCGTGAAGGCGGCGACCAACCTGCAGTCGCACGCCACCTCCAACGTCTCCAACGTCGCCCAGGTCGCCGCGCTGGCCGCCGTCTCCGGGCCGCTGGACGCGGTCGCCGAGATGCGGACCGCCTTCGACCGGCGCCGCAGGACGATCGTGCGGATGCTCAACGAGATCGACGGCGTCCTCTGCCCCGAGCCCGAGGGCGCGTTCTACGCCTACCCCTCGGTGAAGGGGCTGCTCGGCAAGGAGATCCGCGGCAGGCGCCCGGCGACCTCGGTCGAGCTGGCGGCGCTGATCCTGGACGAGGCCGAGGTCGCCGTCGTCCCGGGTGAGGCGTTCGGTACGCCGGGATACCTGCGGCTGTCGTACGCGCTGGGCGACGACGACCTGGCCGAGGGCGTCTCGCGCATCCAGAAGCTGCTCGCGGAGGCGCGCGACTGACCGCGCACGAAACCCGGGAGGTTGCCCCCGGCCCACGGACTCCATGTCCCGGGCCGGGGGCGCTTTTTTGTTCGCCCCCCGCCCCAAAAGGGAAAGCGGCTTCCGCTCGGGGCCGCGGGTGCGGCAGGATCTTCCAATGGAGCGTGATGTACGTCTGTTGCCCAAGGCCCACCTGCACCTGCACTTCACCGGGTCGATGCGGCCCACCACCCTGCTCGAACTCGCCGACAAGTACGGTGTGCGCCTGCCCGAGGCCCTCACCGGCGGTGAGCCCCCCGAACTGCGGGCGACCGACGAGCGTGGCTGGTTCCGCTTCCAGCGGCTCTACGACATCGCCCGGTCCTGCCTGCGGGAGCCGGAGGACATCCAGCGCCTGGTGCGGGAGACCGCGCGGGAGGACGTCGCGGACGGCTCGCGCTGGCTGGAGATCCAGGTCGACCCCACCTCGTACGCCCCGCTGCTCGGCGGGCTGATCCCGGCGATCGAGATCATCCTGGACGCCGTGGACAGCGCCTCCCGCGAGACCGGTCTGGGGATGCGGGTGGTGATCGCGGCGAACCGGATGAAGCACCCCCTGGACGCCCGCACACTGGCCCGTCTCGCGGTGCGGTACGCGGACCGGGGGGTCGTCGGCTTCGGCCTCTCCAACGACGAACGCCGGGGCATGGCAAGGGACTTCGACCGCGCGTTCGCCATCGCCCGCGAGGGCGGCCTGATCGCGGCCCCGCACGGCGGCGAGCTGGCCGGCCCGTCCAGCGTCCGCGACTGCCTGGACGACCTGGACGCGTACCGGATCGGGCACGGGGTGCGGGCGGCCGAGGACCCCCGGCTGATGCGCAGGCTCGCGGAGCGCGGGATCACCTGCGAGGTCTGCCCGGCGTCGAACGTGGCACTCGGGGTCTACGAGAAGCCCGGGGACGTGCCGCTGCGGACCCTGTTCGACGCGGGGGTGCCGATGGCGCTCGGGGCGGACGACCCGCTGCTCTTCGGCGCCCGGCTGGCGGACCAGTACGACCTGGTGCGCGAGCACCACGCCTTCACCGACGCGGAACTGGCGGAGCTCGCCCGGCAGTCGGTGCGCGGCTCGGTGGCCCCGGAGGACGTGCGGCGCACCATGCTGGACGGGATCGACGACTGGCTGGCGGCACCGGCGGCCTGAGCACGCCCGTACGGGGCGGACCCGCCCACCCGACCGTCCCGACCCGCGACGGTGCGGGGCAACGGCTGAACACGCGCCGCGGTGGGCGGGCGCCCTCGGCGAGGAGCACCCGCCCACCGCCCGCTCAGCTTCCTCAGCACCCGGCAGGAACGCACTCTGCGCCCTGCCCTCTCCTGTGCGCGCCCCGGACCGCCTTCCGCCCCTCGTTACCTCGGCACCTCGACGCGTGGCGCATCAGCGGACACGGGCGCCCTGTGGTCGCCACCCGGGGCATCCACCCGGTAACAGCAGGTAGTGCCATCTCGCGGCCGTGACGCACCGGCCGCCCCTCTCTCCACGACGGACCCCCTGCTCCACGCGCATCCCACCCCCGTGCCGCCCGGCGGCCCGACGCCCCCGCACGCCCCGCACGCCGCAGTCGGAGCGGTCGCGACCGGGGTGATCGATGCCGACTGGCGCAGCCCCGGAAGAGCGAAAGAAGAGAAGGATTGCTCTGTCTTATAACTTTGGTTACAGTCTCTAACAGAAGCGAGCAACACTAACTTTCGTTCGGTTCTCACCCGCGTCCCGCAGGTGGCCACTCCGCCCTCCCCCGTGAAGGAACTTCGCCATGCGCGCTGCCATCGCCATCCCCCTCGCCGTCGTCGCCACCGCTCTGCTCGTCGGTGCCGGCCTGGACGACGACCACCAGCACAGCCCCTCGCACGGATCGCCCAAGGCGAAGTCCAAGGCGGCGTCCAGTCAGTCGCTCACCTGCGACGGCGTACACGTCGACGAGGCGGCACCGGTGATCACCCGCGAGAGCACCGTGATCCACGCACCGCTGAAGACGGTCTGGAACGTGCAGACGGACGTGGCGAAGTGGCCCGACTGGCAGCCGGACGTCACCTCGCTGGTCAAGAGCACGTCGGGCCCGTTGCGGGCGGGCTCGGTGTTCCGCTGGAAGACCCAGGGCCTGGACATCACGTCCACCGTCAAGCACGTCGAGCACGAGAAGTGCCTGGTCTGGGGAGGTCCCGCTCAGGGCATCGACGCCGTCCACGTCTGGACCTTCGAGGAGCACGACGGCGGGGTGACCGTCCGGACCGAGGAGTCCTGGAGCGGCGCCCCGGTCGAAGCCCAGCCCGTCGCGCTCAGGCAGGCGCTGGAACAGTCCCTGACCGGCTGGCTGAACGCGCTCAAGGCCGAGGCGGAGTTCGGGAAGCGGTAGCGGTGGCAGACCGAGCGCGCAGACGGAGAAACCCCGGGCCACGGAAGGTGGCCCGGGGTTTCCCGTACCGGCTCAGAGACTGACGCCGACCGTCACCGGTTCGTTGACCAGGGTCACGCCGAACGCCTCGCGCACCCCGGCCACCACCTCGCGGGCGAGGGCGAGGAGGTCCTCGGTGGTGGCCTCCCCCCGGTTGGTGAGGGCGAGGGTGTGCTTGGTGGAGATGCGGGCGGGACCGGTGCCGTACCCCTTGGTGAAACCGGCCTTGTCGATCAGCCAGGCGGCCGAGGTCTTGGTCCGTACGCCGTCCGCCGGGTAGGCGGGCGGGGTGACGTCCGGGCCCAGGCGCTCCGCGACGCGGAAGAGGAAGTCCGCGTACTCCCGCTCGTCGAGCACCGGGTTGGTGAAGAAGGAGCCGGCGGACCAGGTGTCGTGGTCCTCGGGGTCCAGCACCATGCCCTTGGCCGCGCGGAGCGCGAGGACGGTCTCCCTGGCGAGGGCGGCGGGAACCCGGTCGCCGGCGCTCACACCGAGGACGCGGGCGGTCTCCGGATACTTGACGGGCGCCGACAGGCCGCCCGCGTCCTCGAGATCGAAGCGGACGCGGAGGACGACGTACCGGTCGGGGTGCTGCTTGAAAGCGCTGTGCCGGTAGGAGAAACCGCACGCGGCGTTGGGGAGGGTGACCGTCTCGCCGGAGCGCCGGTCGTAGGCCACGACCTCGCTGATGGTGGTGGATACCTCCTGGCCGTACGCGCCCACGTTCTGGATCGGCGTGGCACCGGCGCTACCCGGGATGCCGGCGAGGCACTCGATGCCCGCGAGTCCGGCCTCGACGGTACGGGCGACGGCGTCGGTCCAGACCTCGCCCGCCGCTAGTTCGAGGCGGGTTCCGGTGAGCTGGAAGCCGGTGGTGGCGATGCGCAGGGCGGTGCCGTCGAAGCCCTTGTCGCCGATGACCAGATTGGAGCCGCCACCGACGACCAGGAGCGGGGTACCCGCGTCGTCGGCCGCGCGGACGGCCGCGATCACCTCCGCGTCGGTCGTCGCGGTGACCAGGCGGGTGGCCGGGCCGCCGAGCCGGAAGGTGGTCAGGGGGGCGAGGGGGGCGTCGTGGAGTACCTGCACGGGTCAAGAGTACGGTCCGCGCCCCCGCCGCTCGGGCGGGGCCACGGACCGTACGGCATGGCGGGCGGGGGGTACGGCGCCGGTCAGGCCGGGATGCGGAGGGCCGGGGTGGTGGGCCCGGACTCCGGCTCCACCACCGGCGAGCCGCCGCGCCGGCCCGGTACCAGCAGCGCGGCCAGCGCGGCGAGAGCGACGACACCGGCCCCGATCCAGACCGCGGGCACGGTCCCGTCGGTGAACTGCTGCGGGGAGCCGAAGCCGCCCCGGGCGGAGAACACGGAGGCCAGTACGGCGACCCCGAGTGCGCCGCCGACCTCGCGGAGCGCGTTGTTGGCGCCGGAGGCGATGCCCAGTTCGCTCGGGGGGACGCTGGACATGACGAGTCCGGAGGCGGGCGCGAAGTACATCGCCATACCGACACCGCCGATGATCAGGCCGGGCAGCTGGGCGGTGTAGGCGACGTCCGGGCTGAGCACCCGGGCGAAGAGCGCGAGGCCCACCGCCTGGAGCGCGAGGCCGGTGACGACGATGGGACGGCCGCCGAACCGGTCGCTGAGGTAGCCGGCGACCGGCGCGACCAGGATCGGCATACCGGTCCAGGGCAGCATCCGCAGCCCGGCCTCGGTGGGCGAGTAGCCGAGCGCGCTCTGGAGGAACTGGCTGAGCAGGAAGATCGAGCCGAACATGCCGAGGAACATCAGCAGGCTCGCGACGTTGATGCCGAAGAAGGCCCGGCTGCGGAAGAGCCGCATCGGCAGCATGGGTCGCTTCGCGGTGAGGCCGTGGCGGACGAAGCCGCCGAGCAGCGCGGTGCCCGCGAGGAGTCCGGTGAGGACGGGCGCGCTGGTCCAGCCCTCGGAGTTGGCGCTGACGAGGGCGTACACGATCCCGAAGAGGCCGCCGCTGACCAGCAGGGTGCCGGGGACGTCGAGCCGGGCGTCCGGGGCGTGCGACTCCGTCAGGCGCAGCCGGGCCAGCGGCAGCAGCACGATGCCGACGGGTACGTTCAGCCAGAAGATCCACTGCCAGGAGATGTGTTCGGTGATGCTGCCGCCGATGAGCGGGCCGCTCGCCACGGCAAGGCCGGTGACCGCGCTGTAGATGCCGAGCACGGCGCCCCGGCGGGCCGCCGGGACGGCCGCCGTGAGCAGGGTGAGGGTGAGCGGCATCATGATCGCTGCCCCGACGCCCTGGACCGCCCGGAAGGCGATGAGTTCGCCGATGCCGGGCGAGAGGGCTGCCGCTGCGGAGGCGCCGGTGAAGACGGTGAGCCCGATGAGGAAGAGCCGGCGGCGGCCGAACCGGTCGCCCAGGGCCGCGCCCATCATCAGGAGCACCGCGAAGGTCAGCGTGTAGGCGTTCACCGTCCATTCGAGCTCCTTCAGTCCGCCGCCGAGACTCACGCGGATGGACGGCAGGGCCGTGGTGACGACCAGGTTGTCGAGCGCCGCCATGAAGCTGGCGAGGCTCGTGACGACGAGGGCCCAGACGGCTCTTCGGCGAAGGGCCGTGGGTGTGGGCGGGTGCATGACTCCCCCTGAGGGTTAGTTATTGATGACTAACTTCTATGAGCAGAAAACGGGCGGACCCCGGTCGCGCTGTTCTCAGTGGGGGGAGCCTGCTCGATCCGGCCCGGTCCGGCTGGAGCCGACTGGATCCGGCTCGATCCGCCTGGAACCGGATCTCGGTTCAGGGAGAGGCGCTAGACGGGCGGCGTTCCGGCCGCCCTCGGGCGGGCGGTCTCCCAGAAGGCCGACCAGACCCGGTGGTCGGCCGAGAAGCCGAGCGAGGAGAGGGTGTTCATGAGCATGCCGTGGGCGAAGTAGTTCTTGGTCGCCTCGATGTCGCCTCCCAGCGCGAGGTGGATCTCGTCCCACATCCGCACCCAGGTGGCCCGCACGGAGGCCCCGAACTCGTGATCACCGGAGGCTTCCGCCGCCGCGACGGCCGCGTACGTCTGCATCTGCATCAGCAGCATGTCGGGGTCGTCCGAGAGCAGGCGCCCGTACGCGACCGCCATGCACTGGGTCACGTCCTCGCCCTCACGGCCCGCACCGGCCTCCACGAGGAGGTCGATGGTGTCGGAGAGGCAGCGCTCCGCGGCCGCGAGGAACATCGCCTGCTTGCTGGGGAAGAGGCGGAAGAGGTACGGCTGCGAGACACCGACGCGCCGGGCGATCGTCTCCGTGGACGTCGCGGCGTACCCACCCCGGGCGAACTCGGTGATCGCCGCCCGGACGACACTCTCGCGCCGCTCCTGTGCGCTCATCCTTGCCATGAAAGTAAGTTATTGCTCAATCACTTACGGGGTCAAGCCCTTGCACTCCCCCGGCCGTCGCGGCCGGGCGGTCACAGCGACCGGGTACGGCGAAGGGGCACCCGACGAAGCGGATGCCCCTTCCCGGGACGCGCGCCACACGCACGGACGCGTGCGGCCCCGTACGAGCGCGGGCTCAGGCGAGGCGGACCACGGCGCGGGACATGCCCAGCACCTTCTGGCCGTCGCACACCGCGATCAGGTCGACGCGGACCTGGTTGTCGTCCAGCTTGGCGGCAACCTTGCCGCTGACCTCGATCAGCGCGCCCTTGTCGTCGTTCGGCACGACGACCGGCTTGGTGAAGCGGACGCCGTACTCCACGACCGCGCCCGGGTCACCGGCCCAGTCCGTGACCACCCGGACCGCCTCGGCCATGGTGAACATGCCGTGCGCGATGACGTCCGGCAGCCCGACCTCGATCGCGAACTTCTCGTTCCAGTGGATCGGGTTGAAGTCGCCGGACGCTCCCGCGTACCGGACCAGCGAGGCCCGGGTGACCGGGAAGGAGCGGGACGGCAGCTCCGTACCGACCTCGACCGACTCGTAAGCGACCTTCGCGGTCATCACGCCTCCTCGGCGGCTCGCGCCACCAGCTTCGTCCAGGCCGTCACGACGTGCGCGCCGGCCTCGTCGTGCACCTCGCCCCGGATGTCCAGGATGTCGTTTCCGGCCATCGACTTGATCTGCTCGATCGTCGAGGTGACCGTCAGCCGGTCCCCCGCCCGTACCGGGCGCGTGTAGGCGAACCTCTGATCTCCGTGCACGACCCGGCTGTAGTCCAGCCCCAGCTGCGGGTCCTCGACGACCTGGCCGGCGGCCTTGAAGGTGATGGAGAAGACAAAGGTGGGCGGTGCGATCACGTCGGGGTGACCGAGCTCACGGGCCGCCTCGGCGTCGAGGTACGCCGGATGGGCATCGCCCACCGCCTCGGCGAACTCGCGGATCTTCTCCCGGCCGACCTCGTACGCCGGGGTGGGCGGATAGGTCCGCCCCACGAAGGACTGGTCGAGCGCCATGAGCTCGCTACCTCCTGATGAAGAGAAAAAGAGGGTCGAGGGAAGGTCGAAGGAACCCACCCACGACCCCATACAACGACACGAGGCCGCCCCCAGTGGGGGCGGCCTCGTGTACGAGCCTGTTTCAGCGGGTTTCGCGGTGCGCAGTGTGCGAGTTGCAGCGCGGGCAGTGCTTCTTCATCTCAAGACGGTCCGGGTTGTTACGCCGGTTCTTCTTGGTGATGTAGTTCCGCTCCTTGCACTCCACGCAGGCCAGCGTGATCTTCGGGCGGACGTCGGTGGCAGCCACGTGAGTGCTCCTAAGACGGACGGATGGACGGATGAACGCATAAAAGAGTAGCCGATCGAAGGACCGACCCCACAATCGGCTACCGTTTGTAGCGGTGACCGGACTTGAACCGGTGACACAGCGATTATGAGCCGCTTGCTCTACCGACTGAGCTACACCGCTTTGATGGAAGGGTCTCCCTGCCGAAGCAGGGCTTCCCGATCACCAGAGCCCCAATGCGGAATCGAACCGCAGACCTTCTCCTTACCATGGAGACGCTCTACCGACTGAGCTATTGGGGCGAGCGAGGAAGACATTACACGGTCCTCCGCCGATCCCCCAAATCCGTTTCCGCGCACCTCCTCCGGAGCCCTCCGCGAGGCGGCCCCGGGGCCCGTTCGCGCCTCTGATCAGGGGCTGAGCACTGAAGAGCGGAACCACAGCCGCCCCACGGAACCCCTCCGTCCGGGGCGTCCCGTCACCCCTCACCGGTATGACTATTTCGCTCCTCCCCGGGACAGGTCGGACTCCGCCCTAGGCTCGGGCCGGTTCGATCTTGAAAACGCCCGTTCCGACGCTTTCCGGGCACCCCGCGGCACCGCTCCCGCGGTTACGCGACCCCGCATTCCCGTGCACCCCGTCCGCCGAACTCGGCGGCCCCTGACGAGCCACCCCCACGACCCCTCTCAGGAGCGCGATGCCCGACAGCCGACCGAGGCGGCCCGACCACGACCCGGCCGACGGCCCGGGCGCGAACCCCGAACCGCTCCTGCTCTGCGGCGCGCGGCTCACCGACGGCCGCCTCGTGGACGTACGCGTGGCCGGCGAGCGGATCGAGGCGGTCGGCGACCCCGGCAGCCTCGGCACCCGGGGCTCGCGGGTCGACCTGCGCGGCTACCTGTTGCTCCCGGCCCCCGCCGAACCTCACGCCCACGGCGACACGGCCCTCACCGCCTCCGACTGCGACGGCGGGCCGCGCGGCCCCCAGGACCTCTGCCGACGCGTCACCGAGGCCACCCTGCTCCAGCTCGGGCACGGCGCGACCGCGCTGCGCACCCACGTCCGGGTGGGCGGCACGCAGGGCCTCGGGCCGCTGGAAGCCGTCCTGCAGGCGCGGCACGCGCTGCGCGGACTCGCCGACCTCACGCCCGTCGCGGTCCCCCGGCGCCTCGCCGGAGCCGCGGGCGGGGACATCACGGCGCTGCTCCGGGACGCCGTCGCGATGGGCGCGGGCGTGATCGGCGGGCGCCCGGACCTGGACCCCGACCCCGACGCGTACGTGGAGAGGGCGCTCTCCGTCGCCGCCGAGCACGGGCTCCCGGTGGACCTGCACACGGACGCGTCCGACCCCGTCCGCCTGGCCCGACTCGCTTCTCGGGCAGCCGAGCTGACGGTCCGGCAGGAGCAGGGGGCGGCGGGGTCAGGGGCGGGGCCGGAGGTGGGGCCGGGAGCCTGGCCGGGGGTCACCATCGGCCCGTGCGGCGGGCTGTCGCGGCTGTCTCCGGAGACCGCGAGGCCGGCGGCCGACCGGCTCGCGGCGGCCGGGGTGACGGTCGTCTGCCTGCCCCAGGGTGGCTGCTCGGCTGCGGAACGCCGACTCGTCGCCCCCGTAGCCCTGTTGCGCGCGGCCGGGGTGCGCGTGGTGGCGGGCAGCGGGGCATTGCGCGACACGGCCAACCCGGTCGGGCGCGGGGATCCGCTGGAGGCGGCGTACCTGCTGGCCTCGCAGCACGGACTGCCCGTCAGAATCGCGTACGACGCCGTCGCGACCACCGCCCGGCAGGCCATGGGGCTGCCCGAAGTGCGGGTGGAGCCGGGCTTCCCGGCCGAGTTGCTCGCGGTGCGCGGGGACGGCCTCGCGGGCGTGCTCTCGCTCGCGTACAGCCGGATCGTGGTGCACCGGGGGCGGATCGTCGCCCGGACGAGCGCAGTGCGCGAGTACTGCGACTCGGAGCTCCCGGAGCCGTACGGGCTGCCGCGCCAGGGCAGGCCCGGCCCAGGACCGGGCCCCGGCCCAGGACCGGGACCGGGACCGGGATCGGGACCGGGATCGGGACCGGGTTGATCTCACACCGGGCGCGCTCCCGGCGTGCGGGCCCGCTCGGGCGTACGGTCGTGACCATGCGCATTGTCATCGCAGGTGGACATGGTGGGATCGCACTGCGGCTGGAGCGTCTGCTCGCCGCACGCGGGGACGAGGCGGTCGGGGTCATCCGCGATCCGGGCCAACGCGGGGATTTGGAGGCGGTGGGCGCCGAAGCGGCCGTCCTGGACCTCGAATCGGCCTCCGTGGACGAGGTGGCCGCGGTGCTCGAGGATGCCGACGCCGCCGTCTTCGCGGCGGGCGCGGGCCCCAGCAGCGGCGCCGCCCGCAAGGACACGGTGGACCGGGCGGCAGCGGTGCTCTTCGCGGACGCGGCCGAACGGGCGGGCGTACGCCGCTACGTCATCGTCTCGTCCATGGGCGCCGACGCCACGCACGCGGGCGACGAGGTCTTCGACGTGTACCTGCGGGCGAAGGGCGCGGCCGACGACAACGTACGGGCACGCCCCGGGCTCGACTGGACGATCCTGCGCCCCGGCATGCTCACCGACGACGCCGGCACCGGACTGGTCCTGCTCTCCCCGTCCACCGGCCGCGGCCCGGTCCCCCGCGACGACGTGGCGGCAACCCTCGCCGAGCTGCTGGACACCCCGAGCACGGCGGGGCTGACCCTGGAGCTGATCTCGGGCAACGTACCGGTGGCGGTCGCGGTCAGGAACGTCGCGGGGAACTGAGCGGGGCGGGGCGCCCGGGGTTGACCTGGGCGCCCCGCGACGGGTGAGCCGCCGGGCGCCGGGCCCGGCTCGTACGGCCCGCGCTCAGCCCTGCGGTTGCGGTCCCGGACCATGAGAAAAGCCCCCGTCCACATTGCTGTGGACGGGGGCTTCCCGTTCGGTGGCGGCGCCAGGGTTCGAACCTGGGTAGGCTGAGCCGGCAGATTTACAGTCTGCTCCCTTTGGCCACTCGGGCACACCGCCTCGAACATTGCTCCGGAACTCCGCTGGTGAGCTCCTTGGCGACGACGTAAACGATACCCGATGCGCGGGGGTGCTCCGCCACTCGATTGATCAGCGTCCGGACCCGGGGTCAGCCTTTAGGCTTTCTTCTGCACGCCACGCTCACGACTGTTCACGACTGTTCACGACTGTTCACGACGCAAGGAGCCACACGTCATGGCCGACTCCAGTTTCGACATCGTCTCGAAGGTCGAGCGGCAGGAGGTCGACAACGCCCTCAACCAGGCCGCGAAGGAGATCTCCACGCGCTACGACTTCAAGGGCACCGGCGCGTCGATCGCCTGGTCCGGCGAGAAGATCCTGATGGAGGCGAACGGCGAGGAGCGCGTCAAGGCGATCCTCGACATCTTCGAGACCAAGTTGATCAAGCGCGGGATCTCGCTGAAGTCGCTGGACGCGGGCGAGCCGCAGCTCTCCGGCAAGGAGTACAAGATCTTCGCGACGATCGAGGAAGGCATCTCCCAGGAGAACGCCAAGAAGGTCGCCAAGGTCATCCGCGACGAGGGTCCCAAGGGCGTCAAGGCCCAGGTGCAGGGCGAAGAGCTGCGCGTCAGCTCGAAGAGCCGTGACGACCTCCAGGCGGTCCAGGCGCTGCTCAAGGGCAAGGACTTCGACTTCGCCCTCCAGTACGTCAACTACCGGTGACGGACGGGCTGAGGCCCGTATCCGTGCTCGCTCGCTGAGGTTCCCCACGGCGGTGTCGTCCCCGGCACCGCCGTGAGCCGTGTTCCGGCCCTGTGGAGCGGGCCGGGCCGCGCGGATGCCCCGGAAACCCGATGTCGGATTTCCGCCAGTCGGAGGACGTGCCTGTGGCGCAGACTCGTAGGTACGGGACCGGGGTGGCACGCGAGAGGGATGACGGGCGATGACGACGGTGTACACGAGGTTCGACAGCCCGCTGGGCGAGCTGCTGCTGGTCGGCGACGAGGCGTCCGGGGGGCTGCTCTCGGTGTCCGTACCGGAGCAGAAGGGCGGGGCCGTGGTCCTGGCGGGGTGGCGGGAGGCGCCGGAGGCGTTCGGGGAGGCGCGGGCGCAGCTCTCGGCGTACTTCGCGGGGCGGCGGACGCGTTTTGAGCTCCCCCATGCGCCCGGAGCCGGGACGGAGTTCCAGCGGCGGGTCTGGCGGGCGCTGGAGGAGATCCCGTACGGCGGAACGGTGTCGTACGGCTGGGTGGCGGAGCGGGTCGGTGCCGCCGGCGCCGGGGTACGGGCGGTGGGCACCGCGATCGGGCGCAATCCGCTGCTGGTGGTGCGGCCGTGCCACCGGGTGATCGGCGCGGACGGTTCGCTGCGGGGGTATGCCGGCGGCCCGGAGCGCAAGGAGCGGCTGCTGACGTTCGAGGGCGCCTGGGCCGGGGGCCGGGCGACCGGGCACGAGGCCGGGGGCGCGGTGGGGGTCGCGGCCGGGGGCCGGGCGACCGGGCGGGGCTGACGGTGTCGGCGGGGCTGTTCCCGAGGGAGCGGCGGACCGTGGCGCCCGGGGCGGTGCACGTGCCGGGATGGCTGTCCGTGGAGCGGCAGCGGGAGCTGGTGGTGGCCTGCCGGGAGTGGGCGCGCGGGCCGGTGCCGCTGCGGCACACGGAGCTGCCGGGCGGCGGGGTGATGTCGGTGCGGACGGTGTGCCTGGGGTGGCACTGGCGGCCGTACAGGTACGTCCGGACCGCCGACGACGTGAACGGGGCCCGGGTCGCGGCTTTCCCGGGGTGGCTCGCGGAGCTGGGGCGGGCGGCCGTGGCGGATGCGTACGAGGACGAGGCCGCGGGCCGGGCGTACGCGCCGGACGCGGGGCTGTTGAACTTCTACGACGACACGGCGCGGATGGGCATGCACCAGGACCGGGAGGAGCTCTCCGGGGCCCCGGTGGTGTCGCTGAGCATCGGCGACACCTGTGTCTTCCGGTTCGGCAACACGGAGGACCGGGGGCGGCCGTGGACGGACGTGGAGCTGGAGTCCGGTGATCTGTTCGTCTTCGGCGGACCGTCGCGCTTCGCGTTCCACGGGGTGCCGAAGGTGTACCCGGGGACGGCCGGCCCGGATACGGGGATGCGGGCCGGCCGGCTCAATCTGACACTGCGGGAGACTGGTCTCGACGACCGGTGACCGGCGGGTGGGGCGGGGCGGGTCAGCGGCGTTCGCGCGAGTTGCCGAAGAGCAGCCGGTAGACGATGAGCAGCACCAGGGAGCCGGCGATGGCGGCGACCCAGGTCGCGAGGTCGAAGAAGTCGTCGTTGATGGGGCGGTCGAGGATCTTCGCGGAGAGCCAGCCTCCGACGAAGGCTCCGGCGATCCCGATGAGGGTCGTGATGATGATGCCGCCGGGGTCGCGCCCCGGCAGCAGGACCTTGGCTATGACTCCGGCGACAAGCCCGAGGATGATCCACGCGATGATGCCCATGTGACCCGCCTACCCTCTTCCTGGTTGTGGAAGCAGGGACGCGCGTGGAGTGGGCACGGTTGCCCGCGCCGGTCGGATTCGTCGTTCGTCGTACCGGCGTGGCTCGCGATGCCGGCGTGGCTCGCTCTCCCCCGGCGCGGCGCCGCTCTCCCCCGGCGCGGCGCCGCTCTCCCGGTGCGGCTCGCGCTACCGGGCGGCGAAGGGCTGGTCGGTGGGGACGACCTCCTTGCCGAACGGCATCAGGGACACCGGGATCAGCTTGAAGTTCGCGATGGCCAGCGGGATGCCGATGATCGTGACGAAGAGCGCGATACCGGTGACGATGTGGCCGAGGGCCAGCCACCAGCCGGCGAGGACCAGCCAGAGGACGTTGCCGACGCAGGAGGCGCCGCCCGCGTCCGTGCGGTCGACCACCGTGTAGCCGAAGGGCCAGAGTGCGTACAGGCCGATACGGAACGCGGCCACGCCGAAAGGGATGCCGATGATCGTGATGCAGAGGATGAGACCGGCGGCGAGGTAGCCGAGGCACATCCAGAAGCCGCACAGGACCAGCCATATGACGTTCAGGATCGTCTTCACGGTCGATGACCTGCCATCTTCTCTAGACGGGCGATGCGCTCCGCCATCGGTGGATGCGTGGAGAACATCTTGGACACGCCCTGGCCGGGCCGGAAGGGGTTCGCGATCATCATGTGACTCGCGGTCTCGATCCGCGGCTCCGGCGGCAGCGGGAGCTGTTTGACGCCGGCGTCGAGCTTGCGCAGGGCGCTCGCCAGGGCGAGCGGGTCCCCGGTGAGCTGGGCCCCGGAGGCGTCCGCCTCGTACTCGCGCGAACGGCTGACGGCGAGCTGGATGACGGAGGCGGCGAGCGGGCCGAGGATCATCACGAGGAGCAGCCCGAAGATGCCGGGGCCCTCGTCGTCGCTGGAGCGGCCGACCGGGATCAGCCAGGCGAAGTTGACCAGGAACATCACCACGGAGGCGAGCGCTCCGGCCACCGACGAGATCAGGATGTCACGGTTGTAGACATGGCTCAGCTCGTGGCCGAGGACACCGCGCAGTTCGCGTTCGTCCAGGATCTGGAGGATGCCGTCGGTGCAGCAGACGGCGGCGTTGCGCGGATTGCGTCCGGTGGCGAAGGCGTTGGGCGCCTGGGTGGGCGAGATGTACAGCCGGGGCATCGGCTGGCGGGCGGCGGTCGAGAGCTCGCGCACGATGCGGTGGATGGCGGGGGCCTCGAACTCGCTGACGGGCCGCGCCCGCATCGCCCGCAGGGCCAGCTTGTCGCTGTTCCAGTACGCGTACGCGTTGGTGCCGACCGCCACGAACAGCGCGACGATCAGGCCCGTACGCCCGAAGAAACTGCCGATGACGATGATCAGCGCGGACAGGCCGCCGAGGAGTACGGCGGTCTTCAGCCCGTTGTGCCGGCGGTGCACGGTTACGCCCTCCAAGTGGTGCAGCAGGGGAACCCTTGCTCGATAGGGCTCCACTTCTCAGTGGAGCTTCCCGCTCTGGTCAACGCCAGGCGGAGTGAGCTAGTTCCCTTGTGCACGGCGCCCGGGGAGGCGAGGGCCGGGCGGCCGTACGGGCGGGAGGGCGAGGTAGCCCGTACGGGTGGCACGCGGACAGGCCGGCGGGGCGGGGCCGGTCCCGGTCGGGCTTCAGCGCTGGGCGGGCAGCTTCTGGGCGCCCGCGGGCTTCCCGGTGAGCCGCTCGGCGAGCGCCACGGCGGCGGGGTCGGGCTCGACCTCACTGGTGCAGTGGCCGCAGCGCGAGGCGATGGCCGGGATGGCGGTGTAGCAGCGCGGGCAGTCGCGCAGGGCGGCCTTGATGTCGGCGGGCTCGTCGGCCTTCTTCGCGGTGAAGCGGTCCTGGACCTTCTGCATGGGGACGACGACGCAGAAGTAGAGCACCGCGGCGGTGATGAGGAAGGCGATGGCCGCGGCGATGAACAGGCCGTAGGGGAACGCGACGTTCTCGACCTTGAAGGACGCCTTGCTGAAGTCCCCGGTGCCCCGGGTGATGACTCCGATGAGCGGCACGATGAAGGCGTTGCTGAACCCCGTGACGACGGCCGTGAAGGCCGCTCCCACGGCGAGGCCGATCGCCATCGAGACGACGTTGCCCCGCAGGATGAAGTCCTTGAATCCGTTCAGCACTGCGCTCTCTCCCTGGTTGTGCTCGTTGCGCGCCGGGGTCGCCGCCCGGTGCGTGATGGATGCACGCACGACCCTGCCCTGTCCCGGGCCGCCGGAGCAAGCCGGGGAGGTGAGGGCCGGGACGGGTGGTACGGAACCGTCAGAAAAGCGTTCCGGTGGCGAACCCCAGGACGATCTGCGGCGCTCCGGAGAGGACGAGCGCGGCGGCGGTGGTGAGGACGAGCGCGGCCACGAGGGGGACCGGCGCGGCGGCCGGGATCGCCGGTGCGGGCAGGGCCACCGGTACGGGCACGTCCTCCGTCACGGTCTCCGGGGCGTGGGTGCCGCGGAAGAGCAGCGCGGTCCACCGGAGGTAGTAGGCGAGGGCGATCACCACGTTGACGGCCATCACGACGGCGAGCCAGCCGAGGCCCGCGTCGACGACGGACGAGAACACGGTGACCTTGGCGAAGAGGCCGATGATCCCGGGCGGCAGTCCGGCCAGGCAGAGCAGGAAGAACGCCATCGCCAGGGCGGTGAGGGGCCGGTGGGCGTAGAGGTTCCGGTAGTCGGTGAGCCGGTTGCCGGGGCTCGTACGGGCCACGAGGGCGGCGACCGCGAAGGCGCCGAGGTTCACGACGGCGTACATCAGGGCGTACGCGACGGTGGAGCCCACGTGGAGGTCGTCGCTGTACGCGGACGACGCGATCGGCACCAGGAGGTAGCCGGCCTGGCCCACGGAGGACCAGGCGAGCAGGCGTACCGCGCTGCGGGAGCGGCCGGGGTCCTGGCGGAGGGCGGCGACGTTCCCGACGGTCATGGTCAGCGCGGCGAGCACGGCGAGGGCCGGTCCCCAGACGTCGGCGTATGCGGGGAAGGCGAGCACGGTGACCAGGATGAGGCCCGAGAAGCCGACGGCCTTGCCGACGACGGAGAGGTACGCGGCGATGGGCAGCGGGGCGCCGACGTAGGTGTCGGGGACCCAGAAGTGGAAGGGCGCCGCGGCGGTCTTGAAGGCGAAGCCGACGAGGGTCAGCGCGACGCCCGCCCCGGCGAGGGTGGCGAACCGGGCGGGTACCTCGTCGAGGCCGGCAGCCAGTTCGGTGAGGTGGGTGGTGCCGGTCGCCGCGTACACGAAGCTGACGCCGAGGAGCATCACGGCGGTCGCGGTGACGGACGAGAGGAAGAACTTGAGGGCCGCCTCGGAGGAGCGGCGGTCGCCGCGCTTGATGCCGACGAGGGCGAAGGCGGGGAGCGAGGCGACTTCCAGGGCGACCACGAGGGTGATGAGGTCGCGGGCGGCCGGGAGCAGCGCCGCGCCGGAGGCCGAGGAGAGCAGCAGGAACCAGAACTCGCCGGCCGGCAGCTTGCGGGTGTCGTCGAGCGAGAGCAGCGCGGTGAGCAGCGCCCCGCCGATGACCAGGGCCTGGACGGCGAGGGCGAAGTGGTCGGCGGTGTAGCTGCACGCCTGGCCCGCGCCGGGGGTGGCGGCGTCCACGCAGAAGGTGGAGCGGTGCCCGCCCCGCAGCGGGATGAGCAGGGCGAGGGCGACGACGAGTCCGGCGACGGTGGCGTACCCGAGGAGCGGCTTGTGGCGTTCGGCGAGGAAGAGGTCGGCGACGAGGACGACGAGTGCCAGTACGGCCACGGCGAGCGGCGGGGCGACGGCGAGCCAGTCGATGGACTGGACGAGGCTCGCGGCGCCGCCCGCCAGGGGCGTTCCGGTCGTCGTGCCCGCGCCGGAGCCGCCCGGGGCCGTGCCGACCCCGGCGGCCACGAGTTCCGTGATCACGACTTGCCTCCTGCGAGGAGCTTCTGCACGGCCGGGTCGCTGAGTCCCAGGAGGACGGCGGGCCAGAGTCCGGCGAGGACGGTGAGGGCGACGAGCGGGGTCCAGGTGGCGAACTCGTACGGGCGGATGTCGGCGATCTCCGCGGGGGCCGCCGTCTCCGGAGCGGTGACCACGGCCACCGCGCTCCCGACCGCTTCCGCGCTCTCCGGCCGTGTGGCGGCGCCGAGGCCGGTGCTCGTGCCGAGGCCGGTGCCGCCGCTCGGGCGCGCGGGCGGTTCGCCCATGCAGACGCGGCGGACGACGACGAGCATGTACGCGGCGGTGAGCAGGGTGCCGAACGCGCCGATCGCCATGAACGTCAGGAACGCGGAGCGGCTGAGGCCCTCGGCCGGGTCGAACGCGCCGAACAGGGTGAGCATCTCGCCCCAGAACCCGGCCAGGCCGGGGAGCCCGAGGGAGGCGACGGCGGCGAAGGCGAGCAACGCGCCCAGCCGGGGCGCGCGGCCGTAGAGGGCGGCGCCGGTGGCGCCCGCGAGGGTGTCGAGATCGGCGGTGCCGTGTCGGTCCTTCACCGCGCCGACCAGGAAGAACAGCAGGCCGGTGATGAGGCCGTGCGCGATGTTGGCGAAGAGCGCGCCGTTGACGCCGGTGGGGGTCATGGTCGCGATGCCGAGGAGCACGAAGCCCATGTGGCCGACGGAGGAGTACGCGATCAGCCGCTTGAGGTCGCCCCGGGCGCCCGGACGGGCGAGGGCGAGGCAGGCGAGCGACCCGTAGACGATCCCGGCGACCGCGAGGGCGGCGAGGTAGGGCGCGAAGGTGTGCATGCCCTCGGGGGCGATCGGGAGGAGCACGCGGACGAATCCGTAGGTGCCCATCTTCAGCATCACACCGGCGAGGAGCACCGAGCCGACCGTGGGGGCGGCGGTGTGCGCGTCGGGCAGCCAGCTGTGCAGCGGCCACATCGGGGTCTTCACGGCGAGCCCGATCCCGATCGCCAGAACGGCGATGACCTGCACGGACGTGGAGAGGCCACGGCCGTTGTCAGTGGCGAGTGCCACCATGTCGAAGGTGCCGGCGTCGAGCCCGACGAGCAGCAGTCCGAGCAGCATGACGACGGAGCCGAGCACCGTGTAGAGGACGAATTTCGAGGCCGCGGCCTGCTTGCCCTCGCCGCCCCAGCGGGCGATGAGGAAGTACATCGGGATGAGGACCATCTCGAAGGCGAGGAAGAAGAGCAGCAGGTCCAGCACGGCGAAGGTCGCGAGCGTGCCGGATTCCAGCACCAGGATCAGGGCGACGAACGCCTTCGGGGACGGCCCCGCGGGCATCTTGAAGTAGCTGTACACCGCGCAGAGGAAGGTCAGCAGCGCGGTGAGCACGAGAAGGGGGAGAGAGATGCCGTCGATGCCGAGGTGGACGCGGACGTCCAGCGCCGGGATCCAGCTGATGTCGGTGGTGGCCTGCATCGTCGCCGCGTGGTCACGGTCGAAGCCGGCCGCCAGCAGCAGGGTGACGACGAGGATCGCGCCGGTCACGGTGACGCCGTGGCGGAGCACTGCCTGGTCGGGGTCGCGGCCCTGCAGCCCGGGCGGGGCGGGGAGCAGGGCGGAGACGGCGCCCAGCAGCGGGCCGACGACGGCCAACGCCAGAAGGACCTGCATCACGGACGGGCTGATATCGATCACGGTTCACGCCCCGGCGTTGACGTTGGCATAGACGACGACGGCGATCGTCAGGACGAGTGACCCGGCCAGCAGGGCGGAGACGTAGGTCTGCGTGTTGCCGGTCTGGGTGCGGCGGACCGCGGTGCCGAGCAGGCGTGCGGTGGTGCCGGCGCCGCGTACGTACGTGTCGACGACCTCGCGGTCCAGGAAGCGGACGAGGCGTGCCGCGGCCAGGACGGGCCGTACGAACAGCCACGAGTACAGCGCGTCCAGGTGGAAGCCGGCGGCCGCCGGGGCGTGCAGGGGGCCGAGCAGCAGGCGCCCGGGGTCGGCGGGGTCGTCCGCCTCCGCGATGTCGCCGTAGAGGGCGGTGTGGGAGCTGATGGCCTCGGCCTCCACGAGCGCGGGTTCCGCCCGGGGGTGAGCGGTGACGGCACCGAGAGGATGGCCGGCGGCGTGCGCGGTGGTGTGGCGCCATGCGGCGTAGGTGACGAGTCCGCCGACGAGTCCGACGCCCGTGGAGAGGACGGCGGTGGTCAGCGTCGGGGTGAGGCGGTGCCCGTCGAACCAGTCGCCGATCATGCCGACGGTGAGGCCGAAGCCGAGGGTGGGGACGGCCAGCACCCAGAGGACGGAGGTCATCGCGACGGGCTGCTTGCCGTGGTCCGGCACGTCGGGGCCGCGGCCCTTGAAGGTGAGCAGCCAGAGCCGGGTGGCGTAGGCGGCGGTGAGCACGGCGGCCAGCAGGCCCGCGACGAGGATCGTCCAGCCGGCGGCGGCCGGGGCGACGTCGCGGTCGCCGAGGGCGGTGTGTTCGGCGGCGACGAGGACGGCTTCCTTGGAGAAGAAGCCGGCGAACGGCGGGATGGCGGCCAGCGCCAGCAGGGCGACGGTCATCGTCCAGTAGGCGTCGGGGATGCGCTTGGTGAGGCCGCCCATGCGGGACATGGCGGCGAGCGAGTTGGTGCCGGTGGCGTGGATGACGACTCCGGCGGCCAGGAAGAGGACGGCCTTGAAGGCGCCGTGCGACAGGAGGTGGAAGACGGCGGCGCCACGGTCGCCGACGGCCAGCGCCCCGGCCATGTAGCCGAGCTGACCGAGGGTCGAGTAGGCGAGGACGCGTTTGATGTCGTCCTGCGCGAGCGCGGCCAGCCCGGATCCGACCATGGTGACGGCGGCCATCACGGAGAGGACGACGAGGGCGGCGCCGGAAGCGGCGAAGACGGGCAGCAGCCGGGCCACGAAGTAGATCCCGGCGGCCACCATCGTCGCAGCGTGGATGAGCGCGGAGACGGGCGTCGGGCCGGCCATCGCGTCGGGCAGCCAGGTGTGCAGCGGGAACTGCGCGGACTTGCCCGCCACCCCGGCGAGCAGCAGCAGCGCGATGAGAGTGGGGTGGTCGAGTCCGCCGTTGCCGACCGCGCCGAGGATTCCGGTGATGCGGAAGGTGCCGGTGTCGGCGGCGAGCGCGAAGATCCCGATGAGGAACGGGACGTCGCCGAGCTTGGTGACGAGGAACGCCTTGAGGGAGGCGGCGCGCGCCTCGGGCGTCTCCCAGTAGTGGCCGACGAGGAAGTACGAGCAGATGCCCATGATCTCCCAGCCGACCAGGAGCACCATCAGGTCGCCGGAGTAGACGACGAGCAGCATCGCGGAGGTGAAGAGGGAGACGAGGGCCGCGTAGGAGGGGTAGCGGGGGTCGTCGCGGAGGTACGCGAGCGAGTAGACCTGCACGCAGGTCGCGACCAGCCCGACGAGGACGGCCACCAGGACGGCGAAGCCGTCCAGGTGGAGCGCGAGATCGATCGGCACCGAGCCGGTGGGCGTCAGCCGGGTGGAGGCGTCCACCGCCCGGCCGCCGCCCTGGTCCGCGGCGACGACCACGGCGAGCACCGCCGCGGCCAGGACCGGGAGGATGGCGAGCGGCCGGACGAACCCGGGCGCGGTGCGGCCGAGCAGCAGCCCTGCGACGGCCCCCAGGAAGGGCAGCAGGGGGACGAGGACGGCGAGGGTCGTGGTGGTCACGCGGTGGCCTCTGTCTTCCTTGCCTTCCCCGCCGGAGCGGTGGCCGGTTCATCGGGGCTGCTGGTGCGCGGGTCGGCGGGTTCGCCGTCGCCGGTCCACTCGTCGGGGAGTGCCTCGGCGTCGTCGGTCTCGGCGGTGTCGCGCAGCCGGTCCACGTCGGAGGAGCCGCGGTTGCGGTACACGGCGAGCACGATCGCGAGGCCGATGCCGATCTCGGCCGCGGCGATGGCGATGGTGAAAAGGGTGAGGGCCTGGCCGGCGTGGAGCGAGTCGCGGAGCCAGACGTCGAAGGCGACCAGGTTGAGGTTGACGGCGTTGAGCATCAGCTCGACGGAGATCAGGACCAGGATCGCGTTGCGGCGGGCGAGCACACCGTAGACACCGACGCAGAAGAGCAGGACGGCGAGCACGGCGGGATAGGCGAGGTGCATCAGCTCTTCCCTTCTTCCGGGGCGTCGGGGGCGGCAGGACCGGCCGGGGCATCGGGACCGGACGGGGCGGCATGGCCGTTGCCGGTCTCGCGGGCGGGCGTGCCACCGGGGCCGCTGCCGGGCTGGTGACCGGCGCGCGTACGTCCGGTGGCGGCACGGCGGGCGGTGGCGCGGGGTGCGGTGACGCGGGTGCCGGAGCCGCCGGGTGTACGGCTGCCGGGTGTACGGCTGCCGCGGGTGCGGCGGGCGCCGGGGAGGGCCGCGCGGGTCTCGGGGTCACGGCGGGACAGCACGATCGCTCCCACCAGGGCGGCGAGCAGTAGCACGGAGAGCGCTTCGAACGGCAGCACCCAGTGGCGGAAGAGGAAGCTTCCGGTGGCGGCGGTGGAGCCCTGGGCGGGCCCGTCCAGCTCGATCCAGGTGGTGCGGAAGGCGTCCACGACGACCCAGACGAGGGCCGCCGCCGAAGCGAGGGCCACACCGAGCGCGACCCACCGGTTCTCCGAGTCGGCGTCCGGCGACCGGCCGATGGGGGCGCGGGTGAGCATGAGGCCGAAGAGGAGGAGGACCACGACCGAGCCGACGTAGATCAGTACCTGGACCCAGGCGATGAACTCCGCCGTGAGCAGGAGGTACTCCACCGCGAGGCCGCCGAGCGTGACGACGAGCCAGAGTGCGGCGTGCACCAGCTGCCGGGTCGTGACGGTGACGAGGGCCGCGCCGAGGGTCACGAGTCCGACGAGGACGAACGCGATCTCGACGCCGGACGGGGAGAGGAAGCCGGGGTGGGCCGCCGCGCTCGCGGCGAGTGCGGGCATCATGCCTGGCCCTCCTCGTCGATCGGGCGTTCCGCCGGTGCGGTCCGTTCGGCCTGTGCTGGCTGCTCGGCGGCCTGGGCTGCCTGAGCTGCCTGAGCTCCCTGTTCCGCCTGGGCGCGCTGGGTTTCGAGCTTCTCCGCCGTCTTGCGGGCGGCGGCGATCTCCTTCGGTTCCTCCGCGCCCGGGTCCAGCGCGGGGGGCTCCGGCACGGTCCACATCCAGTCGCGGAGCTTGTCGCGCTCGTGGGTGAGGTCGCGGATGTCCGTCTCGGCGTACTCGAACTCCGGCGACCAGAAGAGGGCGTCGAAGGGGCAGACCTCGATGCAGATGCCGCAGTACATGCAGAGGGAGAAGTCGATGGCGAAGCGGTCGAGGACGTTGCGGGAGCGCTCGCGTCCGCCGGGGGCCGCGGGCGGGCTCGTCTCCTTGTGGGAGTCGATGTAGATGCACCAGTCGGGGCACTCGCGGGCGCAGAGCATGCAGACCGTGCAGTTCTCCTCGAACAGCCCGATGACGCCGCGGGAGCGCGGCGGGAGTTCGGGCTGCGCGTCCGGGTACTGCGCGGTGACCGTGCGCCTGGTCATGGTCCGCAGGGTGACGGCGAGGCCCTTGGCCAGGCCGGAGCCGGGGATCGGAGGCACTAGTTGATCGCCACCTTCACGATGCCGGTGAGCGCGATCTGCGCGAGGGCGAGCGGGATGAGTGTGGTCCAGGCGAGCTTCTGGAGCTGGTCCTCGCGCAGGCGCGGGAAGGTGACCCGCAGCCAGATCACGACGAACGCGAGGATCACCGTCTTCAGCAGGGTCCAGAGCCAGCCGAGGCTCTCCCCGCCGAACGGGCTGTGCCAGCCGCCGAGGAAGAGCACGGTGGTCAGACCGCACAGGACGACGATCCCGGCGTACTCCGCGAGCAGGAAGAGCGCGAAGCGCAGCCCGGTGTACTCGGTGTACGCGCCGAAGATGATCTCCGAGTCGGCCACCGGCATGTCGAAGGGCGGCCGTTGGAGTTCGGCGAGTCCGGCGACGAAGAAGATCAGGGCGCCGGTGATCTGCCAGGGCAGCCACCACCACTCGAAGGCGTCGAGGATGCCGGGGAGCGAGACCGTCCCGGCGGCCATCGCCACGGAGGCGGCGGCGAGCAGCATCGGCAGTTCGTACGCCAGGAGCTGCGCGGCGGTACGGAGGCCGCCGAGCAGGGAGAACTTGTTGGCGGAGGCCCAGCCCGCCATCAGCGAGCCCAGGACGCCGATCCCCATGACGGCGAGGACGAAGAAGATGCCCGCGTCGACGACCTGGCCGACCGCGCCCTCTCCGGGCCCGACCGGGATGGCGAGCACCACCAGGAGGTACGGCAGCAGGGCGACGGCGGGCGCGAGCTGGAAGATGCGGCGGTCGGCGTCGGCCGGGACCACGTCCTCCTTCTGCACGAACTTGACCCCGTCCGCGACGAGCTGCGCCCAGCCGTGGAACCCGCCCGCGTACATGGGGCCGAGCCGGCCCTGCATGTGCGCCATCACCTTGTGCTCGGTCTGACCGACGACGAGCGGGAAGACCAGGAAGACGACGAAGACGATGAGGAGCCGGAGGGCGACGTCCAGTACGTCGTTCACGCGGTATCGCCTCCGGAGGGACGGTGGTCGGGATCATCGGGCACGGCGGGGTCTGCGGGTACGGCGGGGTCATCGGGCACGGCGGGGTCTTCGGGCGCTTCGGGTCCGGGCCGCCCGGGTTCTGCGGACCGCCCGAGTTCCTCGGACTGCTCCGGGGCTTCAGGACCGGCCCCGGGGTCGGCCCGGGGGTGGGGCCCGGCCTCGGACTTGGCCTCCGGCGCGATCTCGGGCTCGCGGTCGGGCTCGCGGCCGGGCCCCACCTCCGGCTCGGGCCCCCCCTCCGGCTCGGGCTCCGACTCCGCCTCGGGCTCCGACTCAGCCCCGGCCTTCTCCTTCGCCACGCCGGGACCGTCGTCGAACGCCGGGCGGGCATGGTGCCACGGGGCGTCCGCGCTTCCGGTCGTCCGGGGAGCCGGGTTCGCCGGGGCGCCGGAGTCCGCTGTGGTACCGGTCCTCCCGGCTGCCTCCGGGTCCGTCGCGGCGGTCTCCGTACCGTCCGGGGCGGCGCCCTCCGTGCGCTGACTGGCGGAGCCGGCCGAGACGCTGCGGGACCGGCGATCGGGGCGGGCGGGCGGTGCGCCCTCGGCCGGGGTCGCGGCGGCCGGGGCGGACGGTCCGGCCTGACCCGTCCCCGGCGTCCCGGCATCGACGGCCGGGGTGTCCGGTCCGGCCGGGGGCGCGGCGGGGCGTTGTCCCGCCGAGCCCTCGGTGACGCTCCGGGCGCGGCGTACCGGTCGCTCGCCTGCGGCGGCACCGGCCCCGGCGCGGGCGCCGCGCGCCGGGCGGGCCGGTGCGGGCGGCAGCTGCCCCTTGAGCGGGCCCCATTCGTTCGGATCGGGTACGCCCGGCGGGAGCATGGTGCGCCGCTTGGGCCCGCCGTGCTCGGACTCACCGGGCTCCTTGGCGCCCGGCCATGCCTTGGCGACCCGGGCGGCGAGGACGAAGTCCTTGCGCAGCGGATGGCCCTCGAACCCCTCGGGCAGCAGCAGGGGTACCAGGTGCGGGTGGCCGTCGAAGCCGATGCCGAACATCTCGTGGGTCTCGCGCTCGTGCCAGGCGGCGCCCGCATAGACGTCGATCGCGCTGGGCAGTACGGCCGCACCGTGCGGAACCGTCGTACGGACCAGCAGCCGCCGGACCGTACCGGGGGAGAGAGCGGCCACGTGGGCGCCGACCAGGAAGCCGGTGCCGGGTTCGTCGACGGCGCTCAGCCAGTCGAAGTAGGTGCAGCCGAGCCGGTCGCGCGCGGTCTCCAGCGCGGCGGTCCAGGTGTCGGCGGGTACGTCCACGGTGAGCAGGTCGTACGCGCGGGCGGCGCTCGCCCCTTCGCCGAAGAGCCCGGCGACGGCCTCGGCGACCGCGTCCGGGTCGGCGCCGAGCAGCCGGTCGTACAGGTCGGCGGGGGGCGCGGAAGCGGACTCCGACTCGGCGGAATGCTCGGACGCGGGCTCGGCGGGGTTCACGGAAGCGGACCCGCCCGGGTTCTCAGCGGCGTTCTCGGGAGCGTTCTCGGGAGCGTTCACCGTGACTCCCCGGGCTCGGCGGGTGCGGCGACGAGACCGCTGCGCAGCGCGGCGGTCGAGGGCCGGGCGGTCGCGTACCGTTCCGCCAGCGACTCGCGGGCGATCCGCTCCTGGAGCTTGAGGATGCCCTGGAGCAGCGCCTCGGGCCGGGGCGGGCAGCCGGGGACGTACACGTCGACGGGGATGATCTGGTCGACGCCCTTGGTGACCGAGTACGAGTCCCAGTACGGGCCGCCGCAGTTGGAGCAGGCGCCGAAGGAGATCACGTACTTCGGTTCGGGCATCTGCTCGTAGAGGCGCTTCACGGCCGGGGCCATCTTGTCCGTCACCGTGCCGGACACGACCATCAGGTCGGCCTGGCGCGGGCCAGGGGCGAAGGGGATCACGCCGAGCCGCATGAAGTCGTGACGGGACATCGAGGCGGCGATGAACTCGATGGCGCAGCAGGCCAGGCCGAAGTTGAAGACCCAGAGGCTGTAGCGGCGGCCCCAGTTCAGGACCACCTTCATCGGTTCCGGCGCGAGCCGGGACAGCACGCCGAGCTGTCTGGGCTCGGGCAGCGGGACCGGTCCGGGGCCCGACACGGCCTCCCGGGTTCCGGCTGCGGGCTGCGGCTCGGGGGTCTGCCGGCTCGTCACGCCCATGTGAGGACGCCCTTCTTCCATGCGTAGAGCAGTCCCACGGCGAGGAAGCCGAGGAAGACGAACATTTCCACCAGCGTGGTCGCGCCGAATCCGGGCGCGGCGAACACGGTCGCCCAGGGGAAGAGGAAGACCGAGTCGACGGCGAAGATCACGTAGAGGAAGGCGTAGACGTAGTACCGCACCTGCGTGTGCGCCCAGCCCTCCCCCACGGGGTCCACGCCGCACTCGTAGGTGAGGAGCTTCTCGGGCGTCGGGACCACGGGCCTGAGGAGGCGTCCCGCCCCGAAGGCGACGGCGACGAAGAGCACGCCGACAAGGGCGAGCAGTCCGACGACCGAGTAGCTGTGGAAGTAATCCGACGCGAGAGCGGTCGGCTCCGGCAGTTCCGGCACGTCCGCCACGTCCGTTCCTCGCTCCCTCGAACCCTTCGACGATCTGTACGCACGGGAGTCTAGGCCCTGTTGAAGAGAGGGTAAGCAGCCGCGTCCCGGGCGGGGGCGGGCCGAGGGGTGGGGTTATCCCCCTTCCCTCGCACCCACGAGCCCCATGGCGTGCGCGGGGTTCGTACCGGCAGGCTGGGGCGCATGACGATGAGCCCCTCCGAGAGCCCCTCCGCGCCGGACGACCCCCGGCCGCCCCGACCGCGTCCGGCCCTCGACGTGTGGACGTGGAAGGAGATCGCCCATCTGCTGGCGAACCTGCCGACCACGATCATCGGCTTCGTCTACGCGATCGTGCTGGTCGGCGTCGGTGCCGGACTCTCCGTCACGGTGGTCGGACTGCCTCTGCTCGCCCTCGGTATCCAGGGCTCGCGCGGGCTCGGCCAGTTCGAGCGCGCCCGGGCCCGTGTCCTGCTCGGGGTGCATGTCGAGGAGCCGGGGGCGATCGCGCGGACCCGCCGCGAGAAGGGGTTCTTCGCCTGGCTCTGGTCGGGGCTGGGCGACCGGGTGGGCTGGCGGTCGCTGCTGTACTCGTTCGTCCGGCTGCCCTGGGGCGTGGTGACGTTCACGGTGACGCTGGTGGGCTTCTTCGTGTTCTGGCCGGTCCTCCCCTACGTGACGCGGGCGCTCGCCAACGTGGACCGCGCGATGGTGCGGACGCTCCTGGCGCCGTCGGACGAGCTGGAGCGGCGGATCGCCGAGCTGGAGTCGGACCGGGGTGTCGTGGTGGACACGGCGGCGGCGGACCTGCGCCGGATCGAACGCGATCTGCACGACGGCGCCCAGGCCCGGCTGGTGGCGCTCGCCATGGACCTCGGGCTGGCGAAGGAGAAGCTGAGCGACGATCCGGAAGCTGCCGCCCGCATGGTCGACGAGGCGCACGGCGAGGTGAAGGTCGCCCTCCAGGAGCTCCGCGATCTCGCCCGGGGCATCCATCCGGCCGTCCTCACCGACCGGGGCCTCGACGCGGCCCTCTCCTCGATCGCCTCGCGGTGCACGGTGCCCGTGACGGTCGGCGTCGATCTGCCGGGCCGGCCGGCCCAGGCGATCGAGGGCATCGCCTACTTCACCGTCTCCGAACTGCTCCAGAACGTCAGCAAGCACAGCGGGGCGCGCTCGGCCGCCGTGGACGTGTGGCGCGCGGGCGACCGGCTGATCCTCCGGGTGCGGGACGACGGCACGGGCGGGGCGCGGCCGGAGGGCGGCACGGGCCTGGCCGGTCTGTCGGAGCGGCTGGGGGCGGTGGACGGTCTGCTGGTCGTGGACTCGCCGGAGGGCGGCCCGACCTCGGTGACCGCCGAACTGCCATGGCGCGACGGGTCGGCCGGACCGGGCTGAGAGTCCGGGAACAGGAGCCGGGAAGCGGCGCGGAGGGCCGGGGCGCGTGCGCTCCGGCCCTCCGCCGTGCGTACGGCGCGCACGCCGGGGTGGGGGTAACCCCCCACCGGATACGGAGACCGCCCTCATGGTGCGGAGCGCCCGGGGGGAAGAGGCTGGAGTCATCGGCCGGCAAGCCGCGCAGGGGCGGGACGACGGCCCCCCGGGCAACCGCCGGCGCGGACGCGCGGAACGGCCGGCCGTGCACGGAACGGCATACGGCGGAACGGCACACGGAGAACGGCCCGCGACGGGCTTCACCGGAAACGGAAACGGAAACGGACGGCAGCGATGGCCACGGCATACGGATCGGACGCACGGGACCGGCAGGGCGGTGGCGGGACCGGCTCCTGGGACCACCCGGAGGAGAAGCACTTCTTCCCTGCCGTGCTCCGCGCGCCGGTCGAGGCGCGGACCTGGCGGGAGGTGCTGTACCTCCTGCTGAGCCTGCCGGTCAGCATCGCGCTCTTCACCCTCGTGGTCACCACCGTCTCGCTGAGCGCCGGCCTGATGGTCACCTTCCTCGGCATTCCGGTCCTCGCCGCCGGCCTGGCGGTGTGCCGGGGCTTCGGCGCCCTGGAGCGCCGCCGCGCCCGTGCCCTGCTCCGGCTCGACGTGGCCGATCCCGAGCCCGTGCGGGGCAGGAAGGGCGGAGTGTTCTCGTGGGCCGGCGCGGCGCTCCGCGACGGCACCTCCTGGCGCCACCTGCTCTACGGCTTCCTGCACTTCCCGTGGGCGGTCTTCGCGTTCACCGTCTCGGTGACCCTGGTGACGACCGCCTGGAGCATGTTCACGTACCCGCTCTGGGCATGGGTCTTCCCGGCGTACGTGGGCATCGACGGCCTCCAGCTGTACGGGGACGCCACGCACCGCGTCTACCTGGACTCCACCTTCGAACTGACGGCGACCTGCGGTGTGGGCCTGGTCCTCGTGCTCGTGTCGCCGTGGATCGTCCGGGGGCTGGCCTCGGTGGACCGGGTGATGGTCGCCGGGCTGCTCGGCCCGTCCCGGCTGGACTCCCGGGTGGTGGAGCTGGAGTCGGACCGGGGTGCGGTCGTGGACACGGCGGCGGCGGACCTGCGCCGGATCGAACGCGATCTGCACGACGGCGCCCAGGCCCGGCTCTCGGCCCTCGCGATGGAGCTGGGGCTGGCGAAGGACCGGCTGGCCGAGGACCCCGACGCGGCGGCGCGGCTGATCGACGGGGCGCACGGCGAGGTCAAGGTCGCCCTCCAGGAGCTCCGCGACCTCGCGCGGGACATCCACCCCGCCGTCCTCACCGACCGGGGCCTCGACGCCGCGCTCTCCTCCGTCGCCTCCCGCTGCGCGGTCCCGGTCTCCCTGGACGTGGAGCTGCCGCTGCGCCCGGCGCGGGCGATCGAGAACCTCGCGTACGTCACCGTCTCGGAGCTGCTCCGCAACGTCACCCGGCACGCCCACGCCACCCGGGCATCGGTCACGGTGCGTCGGACGGCGGACCGGCAGAACCGTGACGACCGCAAGCGTCACGACCACTCCCCCCACGACCGCCGGCCTTCCGGCCGCGAACGTTCCGGCCGCGAGGACGGACCGCTCTTCCTGGATCGCCCCGACCACCTGGTGATCCGGGTCGACGACGACGGGCGGGGCGGCGCGGAGGTGACGGCGGGCGGCCGGCTGGCGGGACTCGCGGAGCGCCTGCGGGCCGTGGACGGCAGCCTCACCGTGGAGTCCCCGGCCGGTGGACCGACGACGGTGACCGCCCGGCTCCCCTGGCGGGACTGACCGCCGCCGGTGCCGCCGGCCGCCTCAGGTGCCCCGCCGCAGTACCAGGTACGGGGCGAAGTGCACCCGAACGAGTGGTGCGGTGCGGCGCCGAGGGACGGCCTGCTGTGGTTCGGCCCTCCGCGCCGCCTTCCGACGTTCGGCTCCGACCACCCGGACCGGTTGCAGAGGCTGGTCCGAGCCCCGGTCTTCAGAGCCCTGGTCCTCAGAGCCCTGATCCGGCCGCCCGACCCGCAGCGCCACGGCTCGGGCCCGTACGGCGGGGCGAGGGCGGGGCGGCCTGGGTGAATGGAAGAGCGGGCCTGCCCCTGGGATGCTGGGCGCGGAAGAGATCCGCCGGGCGTCCGGCGCCGGACGACGACAGCAGTGGGGGAAGCGGCAGCGTGGAGAACAAGGTGCGGGTACGGGTGGTCATCGCCGAGGATTCGGTGCTGCTGCGGGAGGGGCTGACCCGGCTGCTCACCGATCTCGGGCACGAGGTCGTCGCCGGGGTCGGGGACGCGGAGGCGCTGCTCGAACTCCTGGCGTCGCTGCACGCGCGTCAGGAGCTCCCGGACGTGGTGGTCGCGGACGTACGCATGCCGCCGACCCACACCGACGAGGGAATCCGGGCGGCGGTGCGGCTGCGCAAGGACCATCCGGGTGTCGGGGTGCTGGTGCTGTCGCAGTACGTCGAGGAGCGGTACGCCACCGAGCTGCTGGCCGGCAGCACGCGCGGGGTGGGTTACCTGCTCAAGGACCGGGTGGCCGACGTACGGGACTTCGTGGACGCCGTGGTGCGGGTGGCCGGGGGCGGGACGGCCCTGGACCCGGAGGTGGTGGCGCAGTTGCTGGGGCGGAGCCGAAAGCAGGACGTGCTGGCGGGGCTCACGCCGCGCGAGCGGGAGGTCCTCGGTCTGATGGCGGAGGGGCGGACGAACTCCGCCGTCGCCCGGCAGCTGGTGGTGAGTGACGGGGCGGTGGAGAAGCACATCAGCAACATCTTCCTGAAGCTCGGTCTCGCGCCCAGTGACGGAGATCACCGGCGGGTCCTCGCGGTGCTGACCTATCTGAACTCGTAGTTCCCGCGCCTCGCGCCTCCGCGTCCGGGTCCACGCCACGTTCTCCCGTTCCCCCGGTCCTCCGCATCCTTTCGGTGGACCTCTCCGAATTCCGGACATCGCGCATTCATGAACGGTTGTCGGCACGCTCAATCCTCGGCGGACGGGAAAGTGCGGCCTACGTCGAAAGGCCGGGACTGCATCAGCCCCCCGACCTGCCACGGAAGGCTGGAATCGGAAAGAAAATAGGAAGGAACCGGCTCCCCCCGGCGGCGCCCCCCATATGATCGACGGAGGAAGGCGCCCCTTACCGACGTAGTGTGGGCCCCGGGACGTCGGCGGGCCGGCTGTTCCGGAGCCGCCGCCCAAGGGAGGTCCAGTTCAGTGACCAGCCAGGTCAGTAGCCAGGCCGATACGACCGACGAGGCTGTCCTCGGGGAGCAACGCGCCCCCCGTGCGACGAATGCGGGGATCGGCGTGAAAGAAATCCGTCGACTGGATCGGGTGATCATTCGATTCGCCGGGGATTCCGGCGACGGTATGCAGTTGACCGGCGACCGTTTCACTTCGGAGACGGCGTCGTTCGGAAATGACCTGTCAACCCTGCCGAACTTCCCGGCCGAGATCCGGGCACCCGCCGGGACCCTGCCCGGTGTCTCGTCCTTCCAGCTGCACTTCGCGGACCACGACATCCTCACGCCCGGTGACGCCCCGAACGTCCTGGTCGCGATGAACCCGGCGGCCCTCCGGGCCAACATCGGGGACGTCCCGCGCGGGGCGGAGCTGATCGTGAACACGGACGAGTTCACGAAGCGCCCGATGGCGAAGGTCGGTTACGACACCTCTCCGCTGGAGGACGGCTCGCTGGAGGCGTTCAACGTCCACCCGGTGCCGCTGACCACGCTGACGATCGAGGCGCTGAAGGAGTTCGGTCTGCCGCGCAAGGAGGCCGAGCGGAGCAAGAACATGTTCGCGCTGGGTCTGCTGTCGTGGATGTACCACCGGCCGACGGAGGGGACGGAGGCGTTCCTGCGGCAGAAGTTCGCGAAGAAGCCGCAGATCGCCGAGGCGAACGTGACGGCGTTCCGGGCGGGCTGGAACTTCGGTGAGACGACCGAGGACTTCGCCGTGTCGTACGAGGTCGCGCCGGCCTCGAAGGCGTTCCCGACCGGTACGTACCGCAACATCTCCGGGAACCTGGCCCTCAGTTACGGGCTGATCGCGGCGTCCCGGCAGGCCGGGCTCCCGCTCTACCTGGGCTCCTATCCGATCACTCCGGCCTCCGACATCCTGCACGAGCTCTCCCGGCACAAGAACTTCGGCGTGCGGACGTTCCAGGCGGAGGACGAGATCGCCGGGATCGGCGCGGCACTCGGTGCCGCGTTCGGCGGGTCGCTGGGGGTGACGACGACGTCCGGGCCGGGGGTGGCCCTGAAGTCGGAGACCATCGGCCTGGCCGTCTCCCTCGAACTCCCGCTGCTGATCGTGGACATCCAGCGCGGCGGCCCGTCCACCGGTCTGCCCACCAAGACCGAGCAGGCCGATCTGCTCCAGGCGATGTACGGCCGCAACGGCGAGGCCCCCGTCCCGGTCATCGCCCCGAAGACCCCGGCGGACTGCTTCGACGCGGCACTGGAGGCGGCCCGGATCGCGCTCACCTACCGCACCCCGGTCTTCCTCCTCTCCGACGGGTACCTCGCCAACGGCTCGGAGCCCTGGCGCATCCCGGACCTGGAGCAACTCCCCGATCTCCAGGTCACCTTCGCCACCACCCCCAACCACGTCCTCGACGACGGCACCGAGGTGTTCTGGCCCTACAAGCGCGACCCGGAGACGCTGGCGCGCCCGTGGGCGGTACCGGGGACGCCTGGGCTGGAGCACCGGATCGGCGGGATCGAGAAGCAGGACGGCACCGGGAACATCTCCTACGACCCGGCCAACCACGACTTCATGGTCCGCACCCGTCAGGCGAAGATCGACAACATCGACGTCCCCGACCTCGAAGTCGACGACCCGACCGGCGCCACCACCCTCGTCCTGGGCTGGGGCTCGACCTACGGCCCCATCACCGCCGCCGTACGCCGCCTGCGCGCGGCCGGCGACACCATCGCCCAGGCCCATCTGCGCCACCTGAATCCCTTCCCCCGCAACCTCGGCGAGATCCTCCACCGGTACGACAGGGTCGTCATCCCCGAGATGAACCTCGGCCAGCTAGCCACCCTGGTCCGCGCCAGATACCTCGTCGACGCCCACTCCTACAACCAGGTCAACGGCATGCCGTTCAAGGCCGAGCAGCTGGCCACCGCCCTGAAGGAGGCCATCGATGACTGACACCGACCGCTCCCTCCTCCAGCTCGTCCCCAAGGCCGACGCACCCCAGACGATGAAGGACTTCAAGTCCGACCAGGAAGTCCGCTGGTGCCCCGGCTGCGGTGACTACGCCGTCCTCGCCGCGGTGCAGGGCTTCATGCCCGAACTCGGGCTGGCCAAGGAGAACATCGTCTTCGTCTCCGGCATCGGCTGCTCCTCCCGCTTCCCGTACTACATGAACACCTACGGGATGCACTCCATCCACGGCCGCGCCCCCTCCATCGCCACCGGCCTCGCCACCTCCCGCCGGGACCTGTCGGTGTGGGTGGTCACCGGAGACGGCGACGCCCTCTCCATCGGTGGCAACCACCTCATCCACGCCCTGCGCCGGAACGTCAATCTGAAGATCCTGTTGTTCAACAACCGGATCTACGGACTGACCAAGGGCCAGTACTCCCCGACCTCCGAGATCGGCAAGATCACCAAGTCGACGCCGATGGGCTCCCTGGACGCACCGTTCAACCCGGTGTCCCTGGCGCTGGGCGCGGAGGCCTCGTTCGTGGCCCGGACCGTCGACTCCGACCGCAAGCACCTCACCGGCGTGCTGCGGGCGGCGGCCGACCACCCCGGCACCGCGCTGGTCGAGATCTACCAGAACTGCAACATCTTCAACGACGGTGCATTCGAGGCCCTCAAGGACAGGGAACGCGCCCAGGAAGCGGTCATCCGCCTCGAACACGGGCAGCCGATCCTCTTCGGTGCCGACGGGGCGAAGGGTGTCGTCCGCGATCCGGCCACGGGCGACCTCCAGGTCGTCGCCGTCACCGATGAGAACCGCTCCCGCGTCCTCGTCCACGACGCCCACGCCACCTCACCCACCACCGCGTTCGCCCTCTCCCGCCTCGCGGACCCCGACACCCTCCACCACACCCCCATCGGCGTCCTGCGCAGTGTCGAACGCCCGGTCTACGACACTCTGATGTCCGAGCAGTTGGACACGGCCGTCGAGCAGCGGGGCAAGGGCGATCTGGGGGCGCTCCTCGCCGGCCAGGACACCTGGACGGTCGTCGGCTGAGCGCACCCGCAGGCACCGGTACCGATTGCCGGTACCGACCGGAGGAACCACCGGCGCGGTATGAGCCCGGGTCCCGCTGCACCGTCTCCACGGCAGCGGGACCCGGGCTCCGGTGCTTCCGGACTCCGGTGCTTCCGGACTCCGGTGCTTCCGGACTCCGCTTCCGGACCCCGTGGTTCTACGGCTCAGCCGCCCCCGGGTCCCGCCTCGCGCGTGTCGTACTCCGCCCGGGCGGCGGCGACCGCCTCGACCTGGCGCTCGGACCAGCGGGCCAGCTCCCACACCCGTTGGGCGGCCTCCCGGCCCAGCGGGGTGAGGGAGTAATCCACCCGGGGCGGGATGACGGGGTGGGCGTCCCGGTGCACGAAGCCGTCGCGTTCCAGCGTCCGCAGTGTCTGGGCCAGCATCTTCTCGCTGACGCTCTCGATCGCGCGGCGCAGTTCGCTGAAGCGGTACGGGCGTTCCAGCAGCGCCGCCAGCACCAGCACGCCCCAGCGGCTGGTGACGTGTTCCAGCACCAGCCGGGACGGGCACATCGCACGGTTCACATTCGCTTCGCGCGCCGCTGCCGCCACGAGCCCGCCAGGGGTCTCCGTTTGCACCGTCATGGCACCACCTTACTTCAAGGTGGGTACTTCCTCTCAGTAAGTACACCACCTAGGGTGAGTGGAGAAAATAACACCAACAAGCCTCAACCGGGTCAATACCCCCGAACCGGGGCCGTGCGACACGAAGGAGAACCACCCCATGAGCATCGTCGTCACCGGAGCCACCGGACAGCTCGGACGCCTGGTCGTCGAGCAGCTGCTCGCCACCGTCCCGGCCGACCGGATCGCCGCGGTCGTGCGTGACGAGGCGAAGGCCGCCCCGCTCGCAGCGCTCGGTGTCGAGCTGCGGGTCGCCGACTACGACCGGCCCGAGACGCTCAAGGCGGTGTTCCACCCGGGCGACCGGGTCCTGCTGATCTCCGGCAGCGAGGTCGGCAAGCGCGTACCGCAGCACACCGCGGTGATCGACGCGGCGAAGGAGGCGGGTGTGGCGCAGCTGGCGTACACCGGCGTCCTCGGCGGACCGGCGGCCGACTTCCTGCTGGCCGGGGAGCACAAGGTGACCGAGCAGCTGATCCTGGACTCCGGGCTCCCCCACACCTTCCTGCGCAACGGCTGGTACACCGAGAACTACACCGCCAACCTCGCGCCGGTCCTGGCGCACGGCGCCGTGGTGGCCAACGCGGGCGAGGGGCGGATCGCCTCC
The DNA here is from genome assembly GCF_042871745.1 of Streptomyces sp. NPDC005576. Taxonomy (NCBI): domain Bacteria; kingdom Bacillati; phylum Actinomycetota; class Actinomycetes; order Kitasatosporales; family Streptomycetaceae; genus Streptomyces; species Streptomyces sp. NPDC005576. The sequence goes on from NZ_JBIAJC010000005.1 coordinate 191,752, forward strand.
GCGACCCGGGCCGACTTCGCCGCCGCAGCCGCCGCCGTGCTGACCGGCGAGGGCCACCTGAACACCGCGTACGAGCTGAGCGGCGACACCGCCTGGTCGCTGGCGGAGTACGCGGCCGAGGTCTCCCGTGCCACCGGCAAGGAGATCGCGTACAACGACGTGCCCGCGGCCGTGCACCAGGAGATCCTGGTCGGCGCCGGGCTGCCCGCGGACTTCGCGGAGATCCTGGTCGACGTCGACGAGGCGATCGCGCGCGGTCTGCTCGCCGGCACCGGCGGAGACCTGGCCCGGCTCATCGGCCGCCCCACCACCCCCCTCGCGACGACGGTCGCCGAAGCCGTCGCCGCCGCCTGATCGCCCCGCGTAAGACGAGAGGGATGCTCGCGTCATGACCGTCACCGCGATACGGAGCTGACGCGGGCCCCCTTCCGGAGCTACCTTCGTGGCGTCGGCGACCGCCGGCCCACGCATGGAGGAGGCCCCGTGAAGGGGAAGGACGAGCAGCGGGTCGGGCTGCTCAACGGAGTCGGCGCCTATGGGATGTGGGGCCTCGTCCCGCTCTTCTGGCCGCTGTTGAAGCCGTCCGGGGCGGCCGAGATCCTGGCCCACCGGATGGTGTGGTCGCTGGCCGTGGTCGGCGTCGCCCTGCTCGTACTGAAGCGCTGGGCGTGGATCGGCGTACTGGTCCGCCAACCGCGCAAGCTCGCCCTGATCGCCGTCGCCGCGGCGGTGATCACGGTCAACTGGGGCCTGTACATCTGGTCCGTCAACAGCGGTCACGTGGTCGAGGCGTCCCTCGGCTACTTCATCAACCCGCTGGTCACCATCGCCATGGGCGTGCTGCTCCTCGGTGAGCGCCTGCGGCCCGCCCAGTGGATCGCGGTGGCGACCGGGTTCGCCGCCGTGCTGGTCCTCGCCATCGGATACGGCCACCTCCCGTGGATCTCCCTGGTGCTGGCCTGCTCGTTCGCGACCTACGGCCTGGCGAAGAAGAAGGTCGACATGGGCGGCCTGGAGTCGCTGGCCGCCGAGACGGCGATCCTCTTCCTGCCCGCCCTCGGTTTCCTGATCTGGCTCGGCGCGCGCGGCGAGGCGACCTTCACCTCCGGCGGGGGTGCCGGACACGGGCTGCTGCTGGCATCGACCGGCCTGGTGACGGCGATCCCCCTGATCGCCTTCGGAGCGGCGGCGATCCGTGTCCCGCTGTCCACCCTGGGCCTCCTCCAGTACCTGGCGCCCGTCTTCCAGTTCGCCCTCGGGGTGGCGTACTTCCACGAGGAGATGCCGCCGGAGCGCTGGGCGGGGTTCGCGCTCGTCTGGGTGGCGTTGACGCTGCTGACCTGGGACGCGCTGCGTACGGCGCGGCGCGGCCGGGCGGAGGCGCTCCGGCTCGCAGCCACGGCCGCGACGGCCGGAGTGACGCCGGGGACAGGGGCAGCGGCCGACAGGCCCCCGTCACCGGCCGGGACAGCCGGCCCGGCGGTTGGCGGTGGCGTCCCGGGCGCGACGGCCGCCACCGGCTCCCACGACGACAAATAGTTACCCGGTTGCTTTTTTGCCTGGGTTGCGTTTCCCTTGGGGGCCCGAACCCCGCCCGAGGAGCAGCCATGACCACCGACGTACTGATCGTGGGCGCCGGCCCCACCGGCCTGACCCTGGCGTGCGACCTGGCGCGCCGGGGCGTCGACGTACGGATCATCGACAAGTCGGCCGCCCCTCCGCGCAGCTCCCGGGCGAAGGGGCCGAACCTGCGGTCGCTGGAGGTCCTGGCGAGCCTCGGGGCGGCCGACGAGGTGCTGGCGGCCGGGTCGCTGCCGCTGCCCATGCGCAAGTACCGCGACCAGGTCCCGGTCGCCGACTTCGATCCGTACGCCGACCCCGCCCCGGTCCCGGCCAACGCCTTCGACTGGCCCCGGCTGATCGCCCAGTGGCGGTTGGAGGAGATCCTCCGGGACCGGCTGGCCAAGGACGGCGTCCGGGTCGAGCTCGGTGCCGAGCTGGTCGGTCTTGACCAGCACTCCACGGGCGACGCGGCGGCCGTGACGGCCACCCTCGCCGACGGCGCAGCCCTCCGGGCGCGGTACGTGGTGGGCTGCGACGGGGCCCACAGCCGGGTGCGCAAGCTGCTCGGCATCCCCTTCACCGGTGAGATCCGGACCGACCAGGTGATGGTCTGCGGTGACGTCGAGATCGACGAGGGCGCGCTCGACCGGGGCATCTGGCACCAGTGGTTCGACGCCACCGGGGCCGTGATGCTCTGCCCGATCCCCGGCACCCGGGCGGGCTGGTGGTTCCAGGCGGGGCCCGAGCGGGACGGGGCGGGGGTGCCGCAGCCGCCGACCGAGGAGGGTTTCCGCCGCCTCCTCACCCGGCACACCGGGCTCCCCGGCGAGGTGCTGCGGCGCGCCACCCTGCTCTCCACGTACCGCGTCAACGTCCGCATGGCCGATCGTTTCCGGGACGGCCGGGTACTGCTCGCCGGGGACTCGGCGCACGTCCACTCGATCGCGGGCGGGATGGGCATGAACACCGGCATCCAGGACGCCTTCAACCTCGGCTGGAAGCTCGCCCACGTCCTGACGGGCCTGGCGGCCCCGGCCCTGATCGACACCTACGAGGAGGAGCGGCTGCCCGTCGCCGCCTGGACCCTGGACTTCACCTCCGCGCGGCTGGCCGAGACGATGGCCGCCATCCGCCGCCCCGGCGGCGGCCTGGACTCGGCGACCGCCCCCGAGGCGAGCGGACTGTCCACCGGCTACCGGTGGAGCTCGCTCGCCGCCGGAGCACCGGAGAACGGCCCCCGTGCCGGGGACCGGGCGCCGGACGCGCCGTGCCGGTCGGCGGCGACCGGTGCGCCGACCCGGTTGCACCACCTCTTCGCCGAGCCGCGCCCGACCCTCCTGGGCTTCGGCCCGGAGAGCGAGGAGATCCTCCGCGAGGCCGCGCGGACGTACGGCGACGCCGTCCGTATCCACCGGGTGTACGGCGCCGAGGAGGTGCCGGACGATCCCGCCGGCGTGGTCGACCACGAGGGGCGGGCCCGCGCCGCGTACGAACCCGGTGCGGACGGCACCGTCGTGGTGGTACGCCCCGACCACCACGTCGGGCTCGTCGCCCCCGCGACGGAGGCGCCCCGGGTGCGGGAGTACCTGGCGCTGCTGTGCGGGGGGTCGGGGGCGACCGTTTCCCGAGGGTGACGGGCGGGGGTGACCAGTCGGGGCAACGGGTCGGGGCGACGGGCCGGGGCGACGGGTCGGGGCTGCGAGTCCGGGGCGACGGGCCGGGGATGACGGGTCCACGATCGCCGGACCGCCCCGCCGGACCGCCCGCTGGGCCGAACGGGCGTCGAAGGACCGTTTCGTCAGGACCGCACGGTTCGCGCCTGCTCCGTCCCGGGCATACCGAGGGAACCCCCCTCCCCGGCAGTTCCGCCGCATCCCTCCCCCGCGACCCCGGCGCCCCACCTACGCCGCCGCGTCCCGTCGCACCGGCGGAACACCCGTCCCGCACGCGCCCCCACGGGCCCACCTGCGTCTCGTACAGGCGTCCGACCGGCACCGTGCGCCGGAGGCGGGGATTCCGGTCCGCCCCGGTGCGCGCTTCCCCCACGGCGCGTACCGGGGCCAATCATCCGAGATCACCTCTTTCCGCCGCCCGGACGACCGACCCTCTCCCTGCCCCGCCGGGAAGCTGACCGTCGCCCCAGGTCAGGGCCGCCCGGCGAAATGCCGATCTCCCTACGCTGGAACCATGCATTCGTCACCCGCGCCCGTGCACCCCCGGGTCGCGCACACCCTCGTCGCCACGGACCTGGACGGCACCCTGCTGCTGCCCGACGACTCCGTGAGCCCCCGCACGCACGCCGCCCTCCGGCGCGCGGCCTCGGCCGGTGCCCGGCACATGATCGTCACCGGCCGGGCGGTCCCGGGGATACGCGCCCTCCTGGCGACGCTGGACTACCGCGGCCCGGTCGTCTGCGGGCAGGGCACCCAGGTGTACGACGCCGAGTCGGCCCGGATGCTCCGCTCGGTCCCCCTGGACCGGGAGCTGGCCGACATGGCGCTGGGCAAGATCGAGGCGGAGGCGGGGCCGGTCTTCGCCGCCGTCGACCAGGACGGCCCGGCGGGGCTGACCCTGATCGAGCCCGGGTACCGGATGCCGCATCCGACCCTCCCCGCCCAACGGGTCGGGCGCCGCGACGACCTCTGGGCGGAACCCGTCATCAAGGTGATGGTGCGGCACCCGGAGCTGACCGACGACGAACTCGCCGCTCTCGGCCGGGCCGCCGTGGGCGATCTGGCGACGGTCACGATGGCCGGCCCCGGCATCGTCGAACTCGCCCCCTACGGCGTCCACAAGGGCACCGGGCTCGCGGTGGCGGCGGAACTCCTCGACCTGGATCCGGCGGACGCCATCGCCTTCGGCGACATGCCCAACGACCTGCCCATGTTCGGGCTGGTCGGGCACGGGGTGGCGATGGGCAACGCCCATCCGGAGCTGAAGGCCGCCGCCGACGAGGTCACCCTGCCGCATACCGAGGACGGCATAGCGGTGGTGCTGGAACGTCTCTTCGGCTGATCGGCGCACCGGCCGAACGCACCTCGGCCGGTGTCCTTCCTCCGGCACCCCGTCCTCCGGCACGCACCGTCCCCGGCCCCGGCCCCGAGCGGGGCACGCGTCGCCGGCCGTCAGACGAGACCCGCGCCCGCCTCCGCGCCCACTTCTCCGGCCGCGACCGCGCACGGCCCCCGCAGCACCACGGCGACCAGTGCGGCGATCGTCGCCTCGTCCTGGGGCGGCTTGCGCAGGATGTGGCGGTAGTAGACCGGCCCGTAGAGCAGCTCCACCATCAGCCGCGGATCGGCGTCCGCCGGGATCTGCCCACGCTCCTGGGCCCGGGTGAGCAGGGTGACCGCCAGTTCCACCCGCGGGTCGACGACCCGCTCGGCGAGGTCACGTGCGAGGTCCTCGTCGTGGTGGAGCTCGGAGAGTATGCCCGCGTACGCCGGTCCGTACGGGGGTGTGCCGAGGAGCCGTACCGCCAGTCCGATGTGCCTTCGCAGATCGGCCTCGATGTCTCCGGTGTCGGCGAACGGGGCGGCGTCGGACAGGACGTCGGTGAAGATCTCCATCAGGATGCCGCTCTTCGCCGGCCACCACCGGTAGATCGTCTTCTTGCTGACACCGGCCCGGGCGGCGATGGCCTCGACCGTCACCCGCCCGTACCCCCTCTCCGTGCAGAGCTCCAGCGCCGCCTCCAGGATCGCGCGTCGGGACCGTTCGCTGCGTCGCACAGAACTCGGCAATGCGCTCATTCCGTGAGCATAGGACCCCTCTCTCCACTCCTTGTTGACAGGTCGTCGCCAAAAGTCGAACATGAGCGAGGCGGAAACGGAACGTATCGTGTCGGCTCCGCTGTTCGCACCGTTCGTGCCGTTCGTGCCGCGACGAGCCGATCGGGGGACGGCTCGGCCGGCCGACGGCACGAACGGCCCGGAGCCGATCGACCCGTCCTCACCGGAGAACCCCTCCCGACCGGCCCCTGTGCTACCGGCCCTGGCTGTCGGCGTTCGCCGCCCGTACGAGCGCGTCGCGGGTCACCGCACCGACGTAGACCTTGCCCTGATCGGTGATGAGGGCGTTCACCAGGCGCGTGCTGAAGACCGTGCCGGAGCCGAACTTCCCCGATGCCTCGGCGCCGAGGGCGTCCAGCAGTGAAGAGCTGTCCTTCGCCGACGCCAGTCCCTCGCCGCCGGGTACCTCGGCCCGCAGGATCGTGGTCCAGCCCTTCCCGACCGTCTTGACGCCCCCGGCGTCTCCGGCGTACCCGGCACCGCCGGCGTCCGCCAGTCCCCCGAGGCCGCCGGGCAGCAGGTCCCCGAGGGCGCCACTCCCCTCGTCGGCCGCCTCCTGACCCGCGGCGTCGTCCGCCTCGGTCACCTTGGCGCCCTTGGGCGGGGTGAAGTGGAAGGCCGAGGCGGCGGGCTTGCCGAAGTCCACCTTGGTGAAGCCGACGTTGACGGCGGCCTTTCCGCCGGAACTGGGGTTCAGGGTGAACCGCAGCGGCAGGCCGTTCTCCGCGTCCACCGCGATCCGTACGGAACCGATGGTGGAACCGGACTGCTTCGGCTTGATGAGCAGTTGGTAGGCGTCCCGGCCGGCCACCCGTACGGTGCCGTCGACGGTGACCGACGTGGTGTCGTCGACCGCCTTCAGCGCCTCCTCGGCGAACTGCCGGGGTGTGCCGTCCGCCGTGTCCCCGCGGCTGTCGTCCTCGTGGCGGGGGGTGCCGGTCTTCAGGTGGAAGACCTCGTGGGACCCGCTGTCGTAGGCCCAGACCTGGTCGGTGTCGTGGATCAGGCTGTACTCGGAGCCCTTCCCGAGGATCGTCAGCCGCTGCTTGTCGGGGCCGTCCGCAACCACCTTCAGGGTGTGCGTACCCGAGGCCAGCTCGGTCAGCCGGTCCTCGGGCGCGGCACTGCCCGAGCTCCCCGCGCCCGGGACGAAGGAGCCGGCGAGGCCACCGAGGGAGGGGATGCCGAGGTCGGTGGTGATCTTCACCGTGCCGGAGAGCCGCTGGGTGTCCGAGGCGGCGATCTTCTCGACGAGTCGCTGTGCGGTGATCTTCGGCAGGTCCGGGTCGCCGCTGTCGGCGAGTGCGGGGACGAGTCCGATGGTCGCGGCGGCCACTCCGGCCACCGCGACGGGGACGAGGGTGCGTGATGCCTTCCGGCGGGCTCGGTCGGCGCGCGTGGACGTGCCGGTGGGGTCGCCGGGGGTCCCGCTCCGGGTCTCCGCGCTGTCGATGGGTGCCATGTGTGCCCTACCTCCGTGGTCGGCGGCTTCCGTTCTACGGTCGCGTTCGTCCACTCCCTGCCGCGCTTCTCACCCGATGGGGTCAGGAGGAGTGGTTGTTCTCCATCTGACCCCATCGGGGGAACTCACGCGTCAGCCCGCGGGCTCAACTCCGCGTACGGCTCGGGTATGACGTCACTCCACCGGAGGTACGCCAACCCCTACGGGTCGGCCCGGGAGAGCATCGGACGGGGCGTCAGCCCGCCCGGTGCACCACGAGGTCGCACAGTTCGGCGAGCGCCGACTTGGCGTAGCAGTCGGGCAGCGGATGGAGGGCCGCCCTGGCCTCCTCGGCGTACCGGATGGTGTCGCGGCGGGCCTGCTCCAGCGCCGGGTGGACGCGCAGTCGGCGCAGCGCCTCGGCGAGGCGGGCGTCGTCGGCGAGGTCACCGTCGAGCAGTTCCACCAGCTCCAGGTCGTCCGGCTTGCCGTCCGCGGCGGCCTGGGCACGCAGCAGCAGGACGGGGAGGGTGGCGATGCCCTCCCGCAGGTCGGTGCCGGGGGTCTTGCCGGACTCGTGGGAGTCGGAGGCGATGTCGAGGACGTCGTCGGCGAGCTGGAAGGCGACGCCGAGCCGTTCGCCGTACTGGGTGAGTACGTCCACGGTCCGCTCGTCGGCGCCGGACATGAGGGCGCCGAACCGTCCGGAGACGGCCATCAGGGACCCGGTCTTCCCGCTGAGGACGTCCATGTAGTGGTCGACCGGTTCGCGGCCCTCGCGCGGGCCGACCGTCTCCAGGATCTGACCGGTGACCAGCCGTTCGAAGGCTTCGGCCTGGATGCGGACGGCCTCGGGGCCGAGGTCGGAGAGGATGTGCGAGGCGCGGGCGAAGAGGAAGTCACCGGTGAGGAGAGCGACGGAGTTGCCCCAGCGGGCGTTGGCGCTGTCCACCCCCCGGCGGACCTCGGCCTCGTCCATCACGTCGTCGTGGTACAGCGTCGCCAGGTGGGTCAGCTCGACCACGACGGCGGAGGGCACCACGCCGGGGGCGTCGGAGTCGCCGAACTGGGACGCCAGCATCACCAGCAGGGGCCGGAACCGTTTGCCTCCGGCCCGGACCAGGTGCTGCGCGGCCTCCGTGATGAAGGGGACGTCGCTCTTGGTGGCCTCGAGAAGCCCGGCCTCGACAGCGGCCAGGCCGGTCTGGACCTCGGCCTCGAGAGCCTGGTCCCGCACGCGCAGCCCGAACGGCCCGACGACGGTCACGAGAGGGTCTCCTGTCTGCTGACGATCACACGAATGTCGATCTGTCGGCTGTCTTCACTCATGCCAGCGTATCCGGTCCCCTTTCGATCACCGTGGGCGGCTTCCCGCCACCGCCGGTATGTTCGGGATCGGCTCATACGATCACGAGTTGCCGTTTTGTCGCACCCCGCGGGGACCCCCGGTCGCCCGGGCCTCCGGCCCCCTCCACCGAGGTACGCCATGCACATCCGGACCGAGTTCCCGTACGAGACCGTCCGCGAGGACCTCCGCGTCCCGCTCCCGGACGGCACTCCCCTCTACGCGCGAGTGTGGCGGCCCGTCACCGAGGAGCCGGTCCCCGCGCTGCTGGAGTACCTGCCGCACCGGCTCGGCGACGGGACGGAGCCCCGCGACCGGCAGCGGCACCCCTGGTACGCGGGCCACGGCTACGCCTCGGTACGGGTGGACGTGCGGGGCCACGGCAACAGCGGGGGCCTGCCGGGCGACGCGTACGGGGACGCCGGGGTCGCCGACGGGGTGGCGGTGATCGACTGGCTGGCGCGGCGGGAGTGGTGCTCGGGCCGGGTCGGCATGTTCGGCATCTCCTGGGGCGGCTCCGCCTCGCTCCGGCTCGCCGCGGCGGCCCCGGACGCGCTGCGGGCGGTCGTCGCGGTGTGCGCCACGGACGACGGGTACGACAACGGCGGCCAGTACTGGGGCGGCTCGGTCCTCGCCTCGGACCTGCCCGCCCGGGCCGCCGGGCTGCTCGCCGCCGCCTGTGAACCACCCGACCCGGTGATCGTCGGGGATGGCTGGAAAGAGATGTGGCTCGCCCGGCTGGAGTCGCTCGACCCCGTCGTCCACACCTGGCTGGCCCATCAGACCCGGGACGACTACTGGTCGCGCGGCAGCGTCCGCGAGGGGTACGGGGCGATCCGGGCGGCCGTCCTCGCGGTGGGCGGCTGGCACGATCCGTACCGGGACACCGTGCTGCGGCTCGTGGAGCATCTGGACCCGTCCCGGGTGCGCGGGCTGATCGGGCCCTGGCCGCACCAGTACCCGGACCGGGGCCGGCCGCCCGGTCCGGCCATCGGCTTCCTCCAGGAGACGCTGCGCTGGTGGGACCAGCACCTGAAGGAGAAGGAGACCGGGGTGATGAGCGAGCCCCTGCTGCGGTCCTGGATCAGTGGTTCCCACCCGCCCGCCACCCGGTACGAGACGCTGCCCGGCCGCTGGGTCGGGGACCGGACCTGGCCGTCGGAAAACGTCACTCCGGTGACGTACGCCCTGCTGGGCGGTGGCCGGATCGTCCGCTCGCCGCAGCAGACCGGGCTGGACGCGGGCCGGTACTCCCCGTGCGGGAACGACGCCGACCTGCCGCCGGACCAGCGCGACGAGGACGCCAAGTCGGTCGCCTTCGAGTTCCCGGTGGAGGGGGCGCCCGTCGAGATCCTCGGCCGCCCCCGGGTACGGCTGCGGCTGACCCTGGCGGTGCCGCGCGGGCAGGTCGTCGCCCGGCTCTGCGACGTGGCGCCGGACGGCTCGTCCGCCCTGGTCACCCGGGGCGCCCTCAATCTGGCCACCCGCCACGGGCGCGACCGCGCCGAGGACTGGCCGGCCGGCACGACCGAGGACGTCACCTTCGAACTCGCCGGCATCGGGCACGCCTTCGTGCCCGGTCACCGCATCCGACTGGCCGTCTCCTCTTCGTACTGGCCCTGGGTCTGGCCGCAGGCCGACTCCGCGGGGTTCACGCTCGACGCGGACGGCAGCCTGGTGGAACTCCCGGTCCGCCGGCCCACCGACGAACCCGCCCCCGCCTTCGGCGAGCCCGAGCAGGCCGAGCCGCTCGGCGAGGCCGTACCGGCCACCCTGGACGGGGAGCGCCCGGAGCGGCGGATCGTCCGGGACCTCGCCCGGGGCCAATGGCGGCTGGAGGCCGACCCGCGTCCGGGTGGGACGCGGTTCCACCCGGACGGGCTGGAGATCACCGAGGACGCCCTCGACACCTTCACGATCCAGCAGGACGACCCGCTGTCGGCCCGGGCCGGGTCGGACCGGACGGTCCGGCTGCACCGGCCGGAGACGGCCTGGCGGACGGAGATCGTGACCCGCTCGGAGACCTGCGCGGACGCGACGCACTTCCTCACCTCCGACGAGGTGATCTGCAAGGAGGGCGACGAGATCGTCTTCCACCGCACCTGGGAGAAGCGGTTCCCGCGCACAGCGGGCTGACGGGTCGCCAGGCACCCTCCGCACGGCGTCCGCAGGGCGTCCGTACGAGGTGAGTGCGGGGCAGGTGCGGGGTAGGTGCGGCCTCGGTGCGGGGGAGCGCGTGCGAACGCCCCGGGTAGGCGGACCTCTTGCCGACACGGCCGCGCCGCACGGACGTAACGTGGTCCATGAGCGACGTGTCTCCCCCGGTGACGTGTTTCCCGGCGGCGCGTCTCCCAGCGACTGGAAAGCGAGGCAGCACCCCATGCCCGAGCAGAGCAGCCCGCTCGACACGGACGAGGGCGACCCCTTCGGCCCGCACAACCTTCCTTACGGCGTGTTCTCCGTCTCCGACGGCCCCTCCGAAGGCCCTTCCGGCGGCCCGTCCGGTGAGCCGCCCCGGCGGCGGGTCGGTGTCAGGATCGGGTCGCACGTGCTGGACGCCGGGGCGGCGGCCCGCGCCCTCGGCTCCCCGTACGCCGGGCTGCTGGCGCAGCCCAGCCTGATGCCGCTGCTCGCGGCCGGGCGCACCGCGTGGCGGGACGTGCGGCGGGCGCTCACCGGCTGGCTCGCCGTCCCCTCGCACCGTGCCCAACTGGAGCCGTTGCTCCACCCGCTCGAAGCGGTGACGCTCCACCTTCCGTACGAAGTGGCCGACTACGTCGACTTCTACGCCAGCGAGCACCACGCCACCAACGTCGGCCGGATCTTCCGCCCGGACGGGGCCGCGCTGACGCCCAACTGGAAGCATCTGCCCATCGGTTACCACGGCCGGGCCGGTACGGTCGTCGTCTCCGGCACGGACGTGGTGCGCCCCCGGGGGCAGCGCAAGGCGCCCACCGACGCGGCGCCCGTCTTCGGGCCCTCGGTGAAGCTGGACATCGAGGCCGAGGTGGGGTTCGTGGTGGGCGTGCCGTCCGCCCAGGGCACGGCGGTGCCGCTGGCCGACTTCCGCGAGCACGTCTTCGGTGTCCAACTGCTCAACGACTGGTCGGCGCGGGACATCCAGGCCTGGGAGTACGTCCCGCTCGGCCCGTTCCTCGGCAAGTCCTTCGCCACCTCGGTCTCCGCGTGGGTGACCCCGCTGGAGGCGCTGGACGCGGCCCGTACGGCCCCGCCCGCCCGGGACGCGGAGCTGCTGCCGTACCTCGACGACGCGGACGAGGAGGATCCGGGCGGGATCGATCTGCGGATCTCCGTCGAGATCAACGGGAAGCTCGTCGCCGAGCCGCCGTTCTCCACCATGTACTGGACGGCGGCCCAGCAGCTGGCCCAGATGACGGTGAACGGCGCCTCGCTGCGCACCGGCGACCTCTACGGCTCCGGCACGGTGAGCGGGCCCGAGCCGCACCAGCGCGGCTCCCTCCTGGAGCTGACCTGGAACGGCCGCGACCCGCTCGAACTGCCCGGGGGCACCCGGACCTTCCTGGAGGACGGCGACACGGTGACCCTCACCGCGTGGGCGCCGGGGCCGCACGGCACCCGGGTGGGGCTCGGCGAGGTGACGGGGACGATCGTGGCGGCGGGGTGAGGCGGTGGGACGGTGTCAGGCGGCGGCGCGCGGTGAGTCGGTGGGGCGGTGTCAGGCGGCGGCGCGCGGTGAGGCGGTGGGAACGGTCGGTCCGGGTCAACTCGGACGCGGGCGTTCACCTGTTCGCGCGACTCCTGTCCCGTTCCGTCCCGATACCCTGAAACACGTCCGTGAGACTCCGGCCATGGGAGCACCGATGAGCATCGAACCCGAGGTCCCGGAACCTCGGTGGGCGGTCCCGCCCGAGGGCGGCTGGACCGCCGATGACCTGGACACCCTCCCCAATCTGCCTCCGCACACGGAGCTGATCGACGGGAGCCTCGTCTTCGTGAGTCCGCAGACCGTTTTCCACATGCAGGCACTGCGCTTCTTCGAGTCGCAGCTGGTCCTCCGCGTCCCACCGGGGCTGGCGGTCGCCCGCGAATTCACCATCGACATCGACCGGTACAACCGGCCCGAACCGGATGTGCTGGTCGTGGACGCCGAGACCCTGGAGTCGATGAACCAGACCCGCGTCCCCGCCGAAGCGGTCCGGCTCGCCATCGAGGTCGTCTCCACGGAGTCCCGCTCACGGGACCGGGAGACCAAGCCGGTGAAGTACGCCCGCGCCCGCATCCCGCACTTCTGGCGGGTGGAGAACCAGGACGGGCGGGCCGTGGTGTACGTCTTCGAGCGGGAGCCGGCCACCGGTGCGTACACCTCGACCGGGATCTTCCACGACCGGCTGAAGGTCTCCGTGCCGTTCCCGATCGACCTCGATCTCACCGCGATCACGCCGCCGCGCCGGCCGGTGGAGCCGGAGTAGCTCCGGCTCCACCACCCTCCCGTCGCCGCCCCCGGGTCACTCGTACTCCGGAGGCTCCTCCTCGTCCCAGCCGAACTCGGCGTCGCCGTGCGGGTCGGCCGGGGCGGCCACCGCACGCGTGGACGCCCGCGCCGGAGCCTCGACCACCGGGGCCGCCGGGGCGGCCTTCTCGGCGGGCGCTCCCAGACCCGCCAGGACCTCCAGCACGCCTTCGCCGTACGTCGCCAGCTTCTTCTCTCCGAGCCCGCTGATCCCGCCCAGCTCGGCCAGGGACGAGGGGTGCAGGGTGGCGATCTCGCGCAGGGTCGCGTCGTGGAAGATGACGTACGCCGGGACGCCCTGCTCCTTCGCCGTCGCTCCGCGCCAGGCGCGCAGCGCCTCGAAGACGGGGACGGCGGACGCGGGCAGGTCGGCGGCGGCAGCCGACTTGGCGCGGCGCTCGCCCTTGACGGCCGTCTGCGCGGTGACCCGCTTGGGTTCCTTGCGCAGCAGCACCTCGCGCTCACGGCCGAGGACCGTGGCGCTGGTGTCGGTCAGTACGAGGGTGCCGTACTCCCCCTCCACGGCGAGCAGACCCTGGGCCAGCAGCTGGCGGACGACACCGCGCCACTCGGCCTCGGCCAGCTCCTCGCCGATACCGAAGACGGAGAGCTGGTCGTGGTCGAACTGGATGACCTTCGCGGTCTTCCGCCCCAGCAGGATGTCGATGATCTGCCCGGCGCCGAACTTCTGTTTCCGCTCGCGCTGGAGCCGGACCACGGTGGAGAGCAGCTTCTGTGCGACGACCGTGCCGTCCCAGGTCTCCGGCGGCACCAGGCAGGTGTCACAGTTTCCGCAGGTGGCGGCGGTGGGTTCCTGGCCGAAGTAGGTGAGGAGCTGGGCACGGCGGCACTGGACGGTCTCGCAGAGCGCCAGCATCGAGTCCAGGTGCGCGGAGGCGCGGCGGCGGTGCGCCTCGTCGCCGTCGCCGCCCTGGATCAGCTTGCGCTGCTGGACGACGTCCTGGAGGCCGTACGCCATCCACGCGGTGGAGGGGGTGCCGTCCCGGCCGGCACGGCCGGTCTCCTGGTAGTACCCCTCGACGGACTTGGGGAGGTCGAGGTGGGCGACGAAGCGGACGTCCGGCTTGTCGATGCCCATGCCGAAGGCGATCGTCGCGACGACGACGAGCCCCTCCTCGCGCAGGAAGCGGGACTGGTGGGCGGCGCGGGTCCCGGCGTCCAGACCGGCGTGGTACGGCACGGCCTCGATGCCGTTGCGGCAGAGGTACTCGGCCGTCTTCTCGGTGGAGTTGCGGGAGAGGCAGTAGACGATGCCCGCGTCCCCGGTGTGCTCCTCCTTGAGGAAGGTGAGCAGCTGCTTCTTGGGGTCGGACTTGGGGACGATGCGGTACTGGATGTTGGGCCGGTCGAAGCTGGCGACGAAGTGCTTGGCGTCCGGCATGCCCAGGCGGCGGGTGATCTCCTGGTGCGTGGCGTCGGTCGCGGTCGCCGTCAGGGCGATGCGGGGTACGTCGGGCCAGCGCTCACCGAGGACGGAGAGGGTGAGGTAGTCGGGGCGGAAGTCGTGGCCCCACTGGGCGACGCAGTGCGCCTCGTCGATCGCGAAGACGGAGACGGTGCCCCGGGAGAGGAGCGAGAGCGTGGAGTCCAGGCGCAGTCGCTCGGGCGCGAGGTAGAGGATGTCCAGCTCGCCGGCGACGTACTGCGCCTCCATGGAGCGGCGCTCGTCGAAGTTCTGGGTGGAGTTGATGAAGCCGGCCCGGACGCCGAGCGCGCGCAGGGCGTCGACCTGGTCCTGCATGAGGGCGATCAGCGGGGAGACGACGACGCCGGTGCCGGGGCGGACCAGGGCGGGGATCTGGTAGCAGAGGGACTTGCCGCCGCCGGTGGGCATGAGGACGACGGCGTCGCCGCCGGCGACCACGTGGTCGATGATCGCGCCCTGCTCGCCGCGGAACGACTCGTATCCGAAGACCCGGTGCAGGGTCCGTCGCGCCTCGCTGTCACCGGCCCCGGTGGCCCCGCTTACTGCGGCCCCGCTGCTGGGAGCCTCGCTGCTGGGAGCCTCGGTCCCGGCCTGGGTCACGGCCTCGGTCCCGGCCTCGGTCCCGGCCTCGGTCCCGGCCTCGGCCTCGGCCTCGGTCACATCCATGGTGTCGCCCGTCCTGCTCGTCGCTCTGTTCGCCGTCGTCGCTGTCGTCGTCGCGGTCAGTGCTGTCGTCGTCGCGGCGTGCCGTCGTCGTCCGGCTCGTCCCCCTTCACCATAGGCGGCCCGTACGACAACGCCGGACGGGCTTGACTCCAGCCCGTCCGGCGTCCGTGGTGTGGTGGCTCCGCCACCGGGACCGCTACCGCACGAAGATTCCCGCCTGGCTCGCCAGGTCGAGGAAGTACTGCGGGGCGAGGCCGAGCACCAGGGTGACCGCGACGCCGATACCGATGGTGGTCATCGTCAGCGGGGACGGGACGGCGACCGTGGGGCCGTCCGCCTTCGGCTCGCTGAAGAACATCAGCACGATGACCCGGATGTAGAAGAACGCGGCGATCGCCGAGGAGATCACACCGACCACGACGAGTCCGCCCGCGCCGCCGTCCGCCGCCGCCTTGAAGACGGCGAACTTGCCGGAGAAGCCGGAGGTGAGCGGGATACCGGCGAAGGCCAGCAGGAACACCGCGAAGACGGCGGCGGTCAGCGGGGAGCGCCGGCCGAGACCGGCCCACTTCGACAGGTGGGTCGCCTCGCCGCCCGCGTCGCGCACCAGGGTGACGACGGCGAAGGCGCCGACCGTCACGAAGGAGTAGGCGACGAGGTAGAAGAGGACCGAGGAGATGCCCTCCGGGGTGGTCGCGATGACACCCGCCAGGATGAACCCGGCGTGCGCGATCGAGGAGTAGGCGAGCAGCCGCTTGATGTCGGTCTGGGTGATCGCGACGATCGCCCCGCCGAGCATGGTGACGATGGAGACGCCCCACATGACCGGCCGCCAGTCCCAGGTGAGGCCGGGGAGCACGACGTACAGCAGGCGGAGCAGCGCGCCGAACGCGGCGACCTTGGTGGCGGCGGCCATGAAGCCGGTGACCGGGGTCGGTGCGCCCTGGTAGACGTCCGGGGTCCACATGTGGAACGGCACGGCGCCGACCTTGAAGAGGAGCCCCATCAGGATCATCGCTGCGCCGATGAGGAGCAGCGCGTCGTTGCCCATCGTGGAGGCGAGGGCGGGGTCGATCTCGGTGACCGAGCCGTCGACGACGCTCGCGATGGTGGCGTACGAGACGGAGCCCGCGTAGCCGTAGAGGAGGGCGATCCCGAAGAGGAGGAACGCCGAGGAGAACGCGCCGAGCAGGAAGTACTTCACCGCGGCCTCCTGCGACATCAGCCGCTTGCGGCGGGCGAGGGCGCAGAGGAGGTAGAGCGGCAGGGAGAAGACTTCGAGCGCGACGAAGAGGGTCAGCAGGTCGTTGGCGGCCGGGAAGACCAGCATGCCCGCGATGGCGAAGAGGACGAGGGGGAACACCTCGGTGGTGGTGAACCCGGCCTTGACGGCCTGCTTCTCGCTGTCGCTGCCCGGAACGGACCCGGCCTGTGCGGCGAAGGAGTCGACCCGGTTGCCGTGCGGGGCGGGATCGAGCCGCCGCTCGGCGAAGGTGAAGACCGCGACGATCGAGGCCAGCAGGATGGTGCCCTGCAGGAAGAGCGCCGGGCCGTCCACCGCGATGGCGCCCATCGCCGCGATGTGGGCCTTGGTCGTGCCGTACCCGCCGGCGGCGAGGCCGACGACCGCGGCGAACGCGGCGGCCAGGGCGACGACGGTGAGGAGGACCTGGGTGAGGTACCGGGCCCGGCGGGGCACGAAGGCTTCCGCGAGGACGCCGATCACCGCCGCGCCGACCACGATCAGGACGGGCGCGAGTTGGGCGTACTCGATGGTGGGGGCCGTGAACTTCACGTCCGGGGCGGCCGTCGTCACCCCGCCCGCCACGGTCCACATGCTGTGGACAGCTGTTGCGCTCACTGGGCGGCCTCCACCTCGGGCTGGGGGTCCTGCTTCTGTACGTCGGACATGGTGTGCTCCACCGCCGGGTTGACGATCTCGGTGAGCGGCTTCGGGAAGACGCCCAGGAAGATCAGCAGCGCGATCAGGGGTACGACCACCGCCAGCTCACGGACCCGCAGGTCGGGCATGCCCTGGACGGTGGCCTTCACCGGGCCGGTCATGGTGCGCTGGTAGAGGACCAGGACGTAGAGCGCGGCGAGCACGATGCCGGTGGTGGCGATGATCCCGGCCACCGGGTACGCGCTGAACACTCCGACCAGGACCAGGAACTCGCTGACGAACGGGGCGAGTCCGGGGAGCGAGAGGGTGGCCAGGCCGCCGACGAGGAAGGTGCCCGCCAGAATCGGGGCGACCTTCTGCACTCCTCCGTAGTCGGCGATGAGACGGGAGCCGCGCCGGGTGATGAGGAATCCGGCGACCAGCATCAGCGCGGCGGTCGAGATGCCGTGGTTGACCATGTAGAGCGTGGCGCCCGACTGGCCCTGGCTGGTCATCGCGAAGATGCCCAGGATGATGAAGCCGAAGTGCGAGATCGACGCGTAGGCGATCAGCCGCTTGATGTCGCGCTGGCCGACCGCGAGGAGCGCGCCGTACACGATGGAGACCAGCGCGAGGACGAGGATCACCGGGGTCGCCCACTTGCTGGCCTCCGGGAAGAGCTGGAGGCAGAAGCGGAGCATCGCGAAGGTGCCGACCTTGTCGACGATCGCGGTGATCAGCACGGCGACGGGCGCGGTCGCCTCACCCATGGCGTTGGGCAGCCAGGTGTGCAGCGGCCAGAGCGGGGCCTTCACCGCGAAGGCGAAGAAGAACCCGAGGAAGAGCCAGCGTTCGGTGCCGGTCGCCATCTCCAGGGAGCCGCTCGCGCGGGCCTCGGCGATCTCGGAGAGCGAGAAGCTCCCGGCGACGGCGTACAGCCCGATGACGGCGGCCAGCATGATGAGGCCGCCGACGAGGTTGTAGAGCAGGAACTTCACGGCGGCGTACGAGCGCTGGGCCGCGGCGTTCTCGTCGGTGCCGGCGTGGGCCCGGTCCCCGAAGCCGCCGATGAGGAAGTACATCGGGATGAGCATGGCTTCGAAGAGGATGTAGAAGAGGAAGACGTCGGTGGCCTCGAAGGAGAGGATCACCATCGCCTCCACCATCAGGATCAGGGCGAAGAAGCCCTGGGTGGGGCGCCACCGGGAGCTGTGCGTCTCCAGGGGGTCGGCGTCGTGCCAGCCGGCCAGGATCACGAACGGGATGAGCAGCGCGGTGAGCGCGAGGAGCGCCACCCCGATGCCGTCCACGCCGAGTTCGTACCGGACGCCGAAGTCGGCGATCCAGGCGTGGGACTCGGTGAGCTGGTAGCGGTCGCCGCCGGGTTCGAAGCGGACGAACACGATCGCCGCGAGCACCAGGGTGGCGAGCGAGACGAGCAGCGCCAGCCATTTCGCGGCGGTGCGCCGCTGGGCCGGGACGGCGGCGGTGGCGATGGCGCCGATCGCGGGGAGTGCCGCCGCCGCTGTCAGGAGGGGAAAGGACATGGTGATCAGACCGCCCTCATCAGCAGGGTCGCGGCGATGAGGACCGCCGTACCGCCGAACATCGAGACCGCGTAGGAGCGGGCGTAGCCGTTCTGCAGTTTGCGCAGCCGGCCGGAGAGTCCGCCCATCGAGGCGGCCGTGCCGTTGACGACGCCGTCGACCAGCGAGTGGTCGACGTAGACCAGGGAGCGGGTGAGGTGCTCGCCGCCGCGGACCAGGACCACGTGGTTGAAGTCGTCCTGGAGGAGGTCGCGGCGGGCGGCCCGGGTGAGCAGCGAGCCGCGCGGGGCGAGGGCGGGTACGGGCTTGCGGCCGTACATCGCCCAGGCGAGGGCGACACCGATGACGAGCACCACCATGGTGGCGCCGGTGACGGTGGTCGCGCCGACCGGGGAGTCCCCGTGGTCGTGGCCGGTGACGGGCTCCAGCCAGTGCAGGAACCGGTCCCCGATGGAGAAGAAGCCGCCCGCGAAGACCGAGCCGAAGGCGAGCACGATCATGGGGATCGTCATCGACTTCGGGGACTCGTGCGGGTGGGGTTCGTGGCCTTCGGCGTCCGGCTGCCAGCGCTTCTCGCCGAAGAAGGTCATCAGCATCACGCGCGTCATGTAGAACGCGGTGATCGCGGCACCCAGCAGGGCGACGGAGCCGAGGATCCAGCCCTCGGTGCCGCCCTTGGCGAAGGCCGCCTCGATGATCTTGTCCTTGGAGAAGAAGCCGGAGAGGCCGGGGAAGCCGATGATGGCGAGGTAGCCGAGGCCGAAGGTGATGAAGGTGACCGGCATGTACTTCCGCAGGCCGCCGAACTTCCGCATGTCGACCTCTTCGTTCATGCCGTGCATGACCGAACCGGCGCCGAGGAAGAGTCCGGCCTTGAAGAAGCCGTGCGTCACCAGGTGCATGATCGCGAAGACGTAGCCGATGGGGCCGAGGCCGGCGGCGAGGACCATGTAGCCGATCTGCGACATGGTCGAGCCGGCCAGCGCCTTCTTGATGTCGTCCTTGGCGCAACCGACGATCGCACCGAAGAGGAGCGTGACCGCTCCGACGATCGCGACGACGAGCTGTGCGTCCGGGGCGGCGTTGAAGATCGCGCCGGAGCGCACGATGAGGTACACGCCCGCGGTGACCATGGTCGCCGCGTGGATGAGGGCGGAGACCGGGGTCGGGCCCTCCATCGCGTCGCCGAGCCAGGACTGGAGCGGCACCTGCGCGGACTTGCCGCAGGCGGCGAGCAGCAGCATCAGGCCGATCGCGGTGAGCTTGCCCTCGCCGGTGTCGCCGGTCGCTCCGAGCACCGGCCCGAAGGCGAAGGTGCCGAAGGTGGTGAACATCAGCATGATCGCGATGGAGAGGCCCATGTCGCCGACCCGGTTGACCAGGAAGGCCTTCTTGGCGGCGGTCGCCGCGCGGGGCTTGTGCTGCCAGAAGCCGATGAGGAGGTACGAGGCGAGGCCGACGCCCTCCCATCCGACGTACAGCAGCAGGTAGTTGTCGGCGAGGACCAGGATGAGCATCGCCGCGACGAAGAGGTTGAGGTAGCCGAAGAAGCGGCGACGGCGTTCGTCGTGCTCCATGTAGCCGATCGAGTAGATGTGGATCAGGGTGCCCACACTGGTGATCAGCAGGACGAACGTCATCGACAGCTGGTCGAGCTGGAAGGCGACGTCGGCCTGGAAGCCCTCCACCGGAATCCAGCTGAACAGCTTCTGGTGGAGCAGGCGGTCGTCCGCGCCCCTGCCGAGCATGTCGGCGAAGAGCACCACGGCCAGGACGAACGACACTCCGGCGAGCAGGGTGCCGAGCCAGTGTCCGGCCCGGTCGAGCCGGCGGCCCCCGCACAGCAGGACGGCCGCTCCGAGCAGGGGCGCCGCGATGAGCAGCGCGATCAGGTTCTCCACGATTCAGCCCCTCACAGCTTCATCAGGCTGGCGTCGTCGACCGAGGCCGAATGGCGGGAGCGGAACAGCGACACGATGATCGCCAGCCCGACGACGACTTCCGCGGCGGCGACGACCATCGTGAAGAACGCGATGATCTGGCCGTCGAGGTTGCCGTGCATGCGGGAGAAGGTGACGAAGGCGAGGTTGCAGGCGTTGAGCATCAGCTCCACGCACATGAACACCACGATCGCGTTCCGCCGGATCAGCACCCCGGAGGCGCCGATGGTGAACAGCAGAGCTGCCAGGTACAGGTAGTTGACGGGGTTCACTGGGTGTCCTCCGCCTTTCCGGCGCGGTCGGTCGGGCGCACCGATGACGCTGACGCTCCCGCGCCCCGGGCGGTGAGGGCGGTGGAGCGTCCGAGCCGCTCACCGGACCGCTGTTCCAGTGCCTTGAGGTCGGCGAGCGCCTCCTCGGAGACGTCGCGGATCTGTCCGCGGTCGCGCAGGGTGCGCATGACGGTCAGCTCGGACGGGGTGCCGTCGGGGAGCAGGCCGGCGATGTCCACGGCGTTGTGCCGGGCGTAGACACCGGGGGCGGGCAGCGGCGGCAGGTGGTTCGAGCGGACCCGGGCCTCGGACATCTCGCGCTGGTTGAGGGCGCGTTCGGTGCGTTCCTTGTGGGTGAGCACCATCGCCCCGACCGTCGCGGTGATGAGGAGGGCGCCGGTGATCTCGAACGCGAAGACGTACTTGGTGAAGATGAGGTTGGCGAGGCCCTCGACGTTCCCCCCGTGCACGGCGTTGGCGGTGCCGAGGCCGGTGAAGCTGGTCAGGGAGGCGTTGCCGATGCCGGCGATGAGCAGCACCCCGAAGCCGAGACCGCATCCGGCGGCCAGCCAGCGCTGGCCCTTGAGGGTCTCCTTCAGCGAGTCCGCGGCGGTGACGCCGACGAGCATCACGACGAAGAGGAAGAGCATCATGATCGCGCCGGTGTAGACGACGACCTGCACGATGCCGAGGAAGTACGCGCCGTTGGCGAGGTAGAAGACCGCCAGCACGATCATGGTCCCGGCGAGCGAGAGCGCGCTGTGCACGGCCCGCTTCATCAGGACGGTGGAGAGGGCGCCGAGCACGGCGACCGTACCGAGGATCCAGAACTGCACGGCCTCGCCGGTCGAGGTGGTGGAGGCGGCGGCTGCGAGAGCGCTCATGCGTCCGCCCCCCTCTGCGCGTGCGCGCCGTGCGTCGGGGACCCGAGCGCGTGCTCGTGGGACGCGGCCGCCGCGGCCTCGGACCCGGGCACCGTCGCCGCGGAGTCGTCGTCGGCGGTGGTGTCACTACCGGTGTCGTCGGGCTTCTCGCCCTTGGACACCGCGAGCTGCCGCTCGGTGCCGGGGGCCGCCTCGGTCACCAGACCGCGGTAGTAGTCCTGTTCGTCCATGCCGGGGAAGATCGCGTGCGGGCTGTCGACCATGCCCTCCTCCAATCCCGCGAGCAGCTCGTCCTTGGTGTAGATGAGGCTGGCACGGGTGGTGTTGGCGAGCTCGAACTCGTTGGTCATCGTGAGCGCCCGGGTGGGGCACGCCTCGATGCAGAGACCGCAGAGAATGCAGCGCGCGTAGTTGATCTGGTAGACGCGGCCGTACCGTTCGCCCGGGGAGTACCGCTCCTCGTCGGTGTTGTCCGCGCCCTCGACGTAGATGGCGTCGGCCGGACAGGCCCAGGCGCACAGCTCGCAGCCGACGCACTTCTCCAGGCCGTCCGGGTGCCGGTTGAGCTGGTGACGGCCGTGGAAGCGCGGCGCCGTCACCTTCGGCGTCTCCGGGTACTGCTCCGTGAGCCGCTTCTTGAACATGGCCTTGAAGGTCACGCCGAACCCGGCCACGGGGTTCTGGAACTTCTCTCCCGAGGATCCCGAAGATCCCGAAGGATGGGGTGTCTCAGACACGGTCGGCCTCCTTTCCGTCACTCGCGTTTCCGTCACTCTGAGTATCGGTGCCACCACTGACAACGAGCTCCCGTTCGCGGCGCGGGGTGCGCCGAGGCACGGGCGGCAGGGTCTGTCCGGGCAGCGGCGGTACGGGGAATCCGCCCGCCATCGGGTCGAACTCGGGCGGCGGGCCCGCGTTCGCCTCCTCCTCGCGGCCCTTGCGCTCGCGGAAGGCGTCGGCGACGAAGGAGATCAGCAGCACCGCGATCACGGCGCCGGCCACGTACAGCACGATCTTCGAGAAGTCGTAGCCCTCGTTGTTCATGGCGCGCACGGTGGCGACCAGCATCAGCCAGACCACGGAGACCGGGATGAGGACCTTCCAGCCGAGCTTCATCAGCTGGTCGTAACGGACGCGGGGCAGCGAGCCGCGGAGCCAGATGAAGAAGAAGAGGAGCAGCTGCACCTTGACGACGAACCAGAGCATCGGCCACCAGCCGTGGTTCGCGCCCTCCCAGAAGGTGCTGATCGGGTACGGGGCCCGCCAGCCGCCCAGGAAGAGGGTCGCGGAGACCGCGGAGACCGTCACCATGTTCACGTACTCGGCGAGCATGAACATCGCGAACTTGATCGACGAGTACTCGGTGTTGAAGCCGCCGACGAGGTCGCCCTCGGACTCCGGCATGTCGAACGGGGCACGGTTCGTCTCGCCGACCATCGTGACGATGTAGATGATGAACGAGACCGGCAGCAGGATGATGAACCAGCGGTCCTGCTGCGCCTCCACGATCTTCGAGGTCGACATCGAGCCGGAGTAGAGGAAGACCGAGGCGAACGCGGCGCCCATCGCGATCTCGTAGCTGATCATCTGGGCGCAGGACCGGAGCCCGCCGAGGAGCGGGTAGGTCGAGCCGGAGGACCAGCCGGCGAGGACGATGCCGTAGATGCCGACCGAGGCGACCGCGAGGATGTAGAGCATCGCGATCGGCAGGTCGGTGAGTTGCATCGTCGTGCGGTGGCCGAAGATCGACACCTCGTCGCCGGACGGGCCGAACGGGATCACGGCGATCGCCATGAACGCCGGGACGGCCGCCACGATCGGGGCGAGGATGTAGACGACCCGGTCGGCGCGCTTGACGACCAGGTCTTCCTTCAGCATCAGCTTGACGCCGTCGGCGAGCGACTGGAGCAGCCCCCAGGGGCCGTTCCGGTTGGGGCCGATGCGCAGCTGCATCCAGGCGACGACCTTTCGCTCCCAGACGATCGCGAAGAGCACGGTCACCATCAGGAACGCGAAGCAGAAGACCGCCTTGACGACGACGAGCCACCAGGGGTCGGTGCCGAACATCGAGAGGTCCTCGGCGGCCAGCGGGGCGCTGCCGGGCGCCGTGGCCAGGTGAGCGAGGCTGATCACGCTCGCACCTCCGGTGAGTGGGCGGGGTCTGCGGTGGTGGCGGCGCCGATGCGGACCAGGCCGCCGGGGCGGGCGCCGGTCTGCGCCGGGACGCCGCGTCCGGTGGAGTTGAGCGGTACCCAGACCACCCGGTCCGGCATCTCGGTGATCCGCAGCGGGAGTTCGACGCTGCCGACGGGTCCGGACACGGCGAGCAGGTCGCCGTCCTTCACCCCGGCCTCGGCGGCGGTGGGCGCGGAGAGCCGGGCGACGGCGGCGTGCCGCGTACCGGCGAGCGCCTCGTCGCCCTCCTGGAGCCGGCCGAGGTCGAGCAGCATGCGGTGGCCGGCGAGGATGGCCTCGCCGTCGCCGGGCCGGGGCAGCGGGCGCCCGGTCTCCGTCGGGGCGCTCGCGTGTCCGCCGGTCCAGCCGCCGAGCCGGTCGAGTTCGCGGCGGGCTGCGGCGAGGTCGGGCAGGGCGAGGTGGACGTCGAGCGCGTCGGCCAGCATGTGCAGCACCCGGCCGTCGGTCGGCGCGAGCGCACGGGTCATCTGCTCGGGCTTGAGCGCCGCCTCGAACATCCGGGCGCGGCCCTCCCAGTTGAGGAAGGTGCCGGACTTCTCGGCGACGGCGGCCACCGGCAGCACCACGTCGGCGCGGTCGGTGACCTCGCTGGGCCGCAGCTCCAGCGAGACGAGGAACCCGACCTGGTCCAGTGCGGTCAGGGCGGCGGCCGGGTCCGGCAGGTCGCGGGGTTCGACGCCCGCGACGAGCAGGGCGCCGAGTTCGCCGGTGGCGGCGGCACCGAGGATCTGGCTGGTGTCGCGGCCGTGACCGGCCGGGAGGTCGGCGAGGCCCCAGAGGGCGGCGACCTCGTCGCGGGCGCGCGGGTCGGTGGCCGGGCGGCCACCGGGCAGCAGGTTCGGGAGGGTCCCGGCCTCCAGTGCCCCGCGCTCCCCGGCCCGGCGCGGAATCCACACCAGGTCGGCACCGGTGGCGGTGGCGGTGCGCAGCACGGCGGTGAGCGCGCCGGGGACCCCGGCGAGCCGTTCGCCGACCACGATGACGGTGTTCTCGCCGCGCAGCGCTTCGGCGGCGGCCGCTCCGGCCTCGTCGAGCCCGACGCCTCCGGCGAGCGCGTCCAGCCACTCGGTCTCGGTGCCGGGGGCGGCCGGCAGCAGCGTGCCGCCCGCCTTCTCCAGCCCGCGGGTGGCGTGCGAGGCGAGCGCGTAGGTCCGCAGGCCGTGCTTGCGGTGGGCCTTGCGCAGCCGGAGGAAGACGCCGGGCGCCTCCTCCTCGGACTCGAACCCGACGAGCAGGACCGCCGACGCCTTCTCCAGCGAGGTGTAGGTGACTCCCCCGCCGTCCAGGTCGTGGCCGCGTCCGGCGACGCGGGCGGCCAGGAAGTCGGCCTCCTCGCCACTGTGCACGCGGGCCCGGAAGTCGATGTCGTTGGTGTCCAGGGCGACCCGCGCGAACTTGCTGTACGCGTAGGCGTCCTCGACGGTCAGCCGGCCACCGGTCAGCACCCCGGCCCGGCCGCGTGCCGCGCCGAGTCCCGCAGCGGCGGCGGCGAGCGCCTCCGGCCAGGACGCCGGTTCGAGGACGCCCTCGGCGTTGCGGACCAGCGGGGTGGTGAGCCGGTCGCGCTGCTGGGCGTAGCGGAAGCCGAAGCGCCCCTTGTCGCAGAGCCACTCTTCGTTGACCTCGGGGTCGTTGGCCGCGAGGCGGCGCATGACCTTGCCGCGCCGGTGGTCGGTGCGGGTGGCGCAGCCGCCGGCGCAGTGCTCGCAGACGGAGGGCGAGGAGACCAGGTCGAAGGGGCGCGAACGGAAGCGGTACGCCGCCGAGGTGAGCGCCCCGACGGGGCAGATCTGGATGGTGTTGCCGGAGAAGTACGACTCGAAGGGGTCGCCCTCGCCGATGCCGACCTGCTGGAGCGCGCCGCGCTCGATCAGTTCGATCATCGGGTCGCCGGCCACCTGGTTGGAGAACCGGGTGCAGCGTGCGCAGAGCACGCAGCGTTCGCGGTCGAGCAGCACCTGGGTGGAGATCGGGACGGGCTTCTCGTACGTACGCTTCCGTCCCTCGAACCGGGATTCGGCGTCGCCGTGCGACATCGCCTGGTTCTGGAGCGGACACTCGCCGCCCTTGTCGCAGACGGGGCAGTCCAGCGGGTGGTTGATGAGCAGCAGCTCCATCACACCCTTCTGGGCCTTCTCGGCGACGGGCGAGGTGAGCTGCGACTTGACGACCATGCCGTCGGTGCAGGTGATGGTGCAGGACGCCATCGGCTTGCGCTGGCCCTCCACCTCCACGATGCACTGGCGGCAGGCGCCGGCCGGGTCGAGGAGCGGGTGGTCGCAGAAGCGCGGGATCTCGATGCCGATCTCCTCGGCGGCACGGATGACCAGGGTCCCCTTCGGGACACTGGTCTCGATGCCGTCGATGGTCAGCGTGACGAGGTCCTCGGGCGGTACGGCCGCCTGTCCGCCCCCGGAGGGCGCACTCGTGGTGACTGTCATGCGTTCACCCCCCGGTGAGCGTCTTGGTCGTCGGCGTCTTCGTCGTCGGCCCAGAGGGTCGACTTCGCGGGATCGAAGGGGCAGCCCTTGCCGGTGATGTGCTGCTCGTACTCGTCGCGGAAGTACTTCAGCGAGGAGAAGATCGGCGAGGCGGCTCCGTCGCCGAGGGCACAGAAGGACTTGCCGTTGATGTTGTCGGCGATGTCGCCCAGCTTGTCGAGGTCGCCGGGGCGGCCCTTGCCCGCTTCGATGTCGCGGAGCAACTGGACGAGCCAGTAAGTGCCTTCGCGGCAGGGCGTGCACTTGCCGCAGGACTCGTGGGCGTAGAACTCGGTCCACCGGGTGACGGCCCGCACCACGCAGGTCGTCTCGTCGAAGCACTGGAGCGCCTTGGTGCCGAGCATGGAGCCGGCGGCGCCGACGCCCTCGTAGTCGAGGGGGACGTCGAGGTGTTCCTCGGTGAACATCGGCGTGGACGAGCCGCCCGGGGTCCAGAACTTGAGGCGGTGCCCGGCGCGGATGCCGCCGCTCATGTCGAGCAGCTGGCGGAGCGTGATGCCGAGCGGGGCCTCGTACTGGCCGGGGGTGGTGACGTGGCCGCTGAGCGAGTAGAGCGTGAAGCCCGGGGACTTCTCGCTGCCCATCGACTTGAACCAGTCCTTGCCGCGCTGGAGGATCGCGGGAACCGAGGCGATGGACTCCACGTTGTTCACCACGGTGGGGCAGGCGTACAGACCGGCGACCGCGGGGAAGGGGGGCCGCAGCCGGGGCTGGCCGCGCCGTCCTTCGAGGGAGTCCAGCAGTGCGGTCTCCTCTCCGCAGATGTACGCCCCGGCGCCCGCGTGCACGGTCAGTTCCAGGTCGAGCCCGGGACCGAGCGCGTCCTTGCCGAGGTAGCCGGCCGCGTACGCCTCGCGGACGGCTTCGTGCAGCCGCCGCAGGACGGGGACGACCTCGCCGCGCAGGTAGATGAAGGCGTGCGAGGAGCGGATCGCGTAGCAGGCGATCACGATGCCCTCGATGAGGCTGTGCGGGTTGGCGAAGAGGAGCGGGATGTCCTTGCAGGTGCCGGGCTCCGACTCGTCGGCGTTGACGACGAGGTAGTGCGGCTTGCCGTCGCCCTGCGGGATGAACTGCCACTTCATCCCGGTGGGGAAGCCGGCGCCGCCGCGTCCGCGCAGACCGGAGTCCTTGACGTACGCGATGAGGTCGTCCGGCGACATGGCGAGGGCCTTGCGGAGGCCCTCGTACCCGTCGTGACGGCGGTAGCTCTCCAGCGTCCAGGGTTCCGCTTCGTCCCAGTGGGCGGAGAGGACCGGGGCGAGGAGCTTCTCGGGGCTGGTCCCGTTCCTGTCGATCTCGGCGGCCAAGGTCATCACTCCCCCTCCTCGGCTGCGGGTCCGGCCGGGTTGTCCGGGTCGGAGGCCGATGTCTGCTGCGGTGCGTCGTGCGAGCTGAGGTGCTCGGACGGCGAGGGATCGTGCGGCTGGCCGGCGGGGACGTCCCGGCGCTGGGCGACGACCCGGTGTCCCGGGGTGATTTCTCCCTTGGCGAGCCGGAGCCCGGCCAGCGAGGCGGGTCCGGCGCCGCCGCTCGCGGCGACCGCTCCGGGGCGCTCGTCGGGGAACCCGGCGAGGATGCGGGCGGTCTCCTTGTACGAGCAGACCGGGGCGCCCCGGGTGGGTTCGACGGTCCGCCCGGCGATGAGGTCGTCGACGAGCTTCGTCGCGCTCTCGGGGGTCTGGTTGTCGAAGAACTCCCAGTTCACCATCACGACGGGCGCGTAGTCGCAGGCCGCGTTGCACTCGATGTGTTCGAGCGTGACCTTGCCGTCCTCGGTGGTCTCGTCGTTGCCGACACCCAGGTGCGTCTTGAGCCGGTCGAAGATGGCGTCGCCGCCCATGACCGCGCAGAGGGTGTTGGTGCAGACGCCGACCTGGTAGTCGCCGCCGGCCTTGCGCCGGTACATCGTGTAGAAGGTCGCGACCGCCGTGACCTCCGCCGTGGTGAGGCCGAGGAGTTCGGCGCAGAGGGCCATGCCCGTACGGGAGACGTACCCCTCCTCGGACTGGACGAGGTGGAGCAGCGGCAGCAGCGCGGAGCGGCTGTCGGGGTAGCGGGCGATCACCTCCCGCGCGTCCGTCTCGAGCCGTGCCCGTACGTCGTCGGGGTAGGCGGGGGCGGGGAGCTGCGGCATCCCCAGACTGACCTCTTGATTCGCTGCGGTCACCGGTCGACGCCTCCCATCACGGGGTCGATGGACGCGACGGCGACGATGACGTCGGCGACCTGGCCGCCCTCGCACATCGCCGCCATGGCCTGAAGGTTGGTGAAGGACGGGTCGCGGAAGTGGACCCGGTAGGGGCGCGTGCCGCCGTCGGAGACGACGTGGACGCCGAGTTCGCCCTTGGGCGATTCGACGGCGACGTACGCCTGTCCGGCGGGGACCCGGAATCCCTCGGTCACCAGCTTGAAGTGGTGGATCAGGGCCTCCATGGAGGTGCCCATGATCTTCTTGATGTGTTCGAGCGAGTTGCCGAGCCCGTCCGGTCCGAGCGCGAGCTGCGCGGGCCAGGCGATCTTCTTGTCGGCGACCATGACCGGGCCGGGTGCCAGCCGGTCCAGGCACTGTTCGACGATCCTGAGCGACTGCCGCATCTCTTCCAGGCGGATGAGGAAGCGGCCGTAGGAGTCGCAGGTGTCGGCGGTCGGTACGTCGAAGTCGTACGTCTCGTAGCCGCAGTACGGGTCGGTCTTGCGCAGGTCGTGCGGGAGGCCGGCGGACCGGAGGACCGGGCCGGTGGCGCCGAGCGCGACGCAGCCGGTGAGGTCGAGGTAGCCGACGTCCTCCATGCGCGCCTTGAAGATCGGGTTGCCGGTGGCGAGCTTGTCGTACTCCGGCAGGTTCCGCTTCATGGTGGTGATGAAGGAGCGGATCTGGTCGACCGCGCCGGGGGGCAGGTCCTGGGCGAGACCGCCGGGACGGACGAACGCGTGGTTCATCCGGAGACCCGTGATCAGCTCGAAGAGGTCCAGGATCAGCTCACGGTCGCGGAACCCGTAGATCATGATCGTGGTCGAGCCGAGCTCCATGCCGCCGGTGGCGATGCACACGAGGTGCGAGGAGATCCGGTTCAGCTCCATCAGCAGGACCCGGAGCACGGTGGCGCGGTCGGGGATCTGGTCCTCGATGCCGAGGAGCTTCTCGACGCCGAGGCAGTACGCCGTCTCGTTGAAGAACGGCGTCAGGTAGTCCATGCGCGTCACGAACGTGGTGCCCTGGGTCCAGTTCCGGAATTCGAGGTTCTTCTCGATGCCGGTGTGGAGGTAGCCGATGCCGCAGCGGGCCTCGGTGACGGTCTCGCCGTCGATCTCCAGGATCAGCCGGAGCACGCCGTGCGTGGACGGGTGCTGGGGCCCCATGTTGACGATGATGCGTTCGTCGTCGGACTTCACGGCCGCCTCGACGACCTCGTCCCAGTCGCCGCCGGTGACTGTATATACAGTCCCCTCGGTCGTGTCGCGGGGCGTTGCGTGGGAAGTGGTCATCAGGAGTACGACCTCCGCTGGTCCGGAGCCGGGATCTGGGCGCCCTTGTACTCGACGGCGATGCCGCCGAGCGGATAGTCCTTGCGCTGCGGGAAGCCCTGCCAGTCGTCCGGCATCATGATCCGGGTGAGCGCGGGGTGCCCGTCGAAGACGAGCCCGAAGAAGTCGTACGCCTCGCGCTCGTGCCAGTCGTTGGTCGGGTAGACCGCGACCAGCGACGGGACGTGCGGGTCGCTGTCGGGCGCGGACACCTCCAGCCGGATCAGCCGGCCGTGGGTGAGGGAGCGCAGGTGGTACACGGCGTGCAGCTCGCGGCCCGTGTCCCCGAGGAAGTGGACCCCGCTGACACCGGTGCAGAGCTCGAAGCGGAGCGCCGGGTCGTCGCGCAGGGTGCGGGCCACGGTCACCAGGTGCTCGCGCGCGATGTGGAAGGTCACCTCGGCGCGGTCGACCACGGTCCGCTCGATGACGTTCTCGGGCACGAGCCCCTGCTCGTCCAGGGCGCCTTCGAGCTCGTCGGCCACCTCGTCGAACCAGCCGCCGTACGGGCGGGGGCTCGCGTGCGGCAGCCGCACCGTCCGGACGAGGCCGCCGTAACCGGAGGTGTCGCCGCCGTTGTTGGCGCCGAACATCCCCTTCCGTACGCGGATGACCTCGCCGCCGTCGCCGCGGGGGGCGGGGAGTGCGCTGCCGTTGGCGTCGTGCGCGGCGTTGCGGCCGTTGGCGTCGTGCGGGCCCTGGGCATCGTTCGGGCCGCTCGCGCCGTTCCGGCCGTCGGCGGCGGCGCCGTTGCCGCCGCTGGGGTTGTCGCTCACCGGAGGAGCCCCTTCATCTCGATCAGGGGGAGCGCCTTGAGGGCCGCCTCCTCCGCCTCGCGGGCGGCCTCCTCGGCGTTGACCCCGAGCTTGGAGCCCTGGATCTTCTGGTGGAGTTTGAGGATGGCGTCCATCAGCATCTCGGGACGCGGCGGGCACCCCGGCAAATAGATATCGACGGGAACAATGTGGTCAACACCCTGAACAATGGCGTAATTATTGAACATTCCGCCTGATGAAGCACAAACCCCCATGGAAATGACCCACTTGGGATTCGGCATCTGGTCGTAGACCTGCCGCAGCACGGGCGCCATCTTCTGGCTGACCCGTCCGGCGACGATCATCAGGTCCGCCTGGCGCGGTGACCCCCGGAAGACCTCCATCCCGAAGCGGGCGAGGTCGTACCGCCCCGCTCCGGTCGTCATCATCTCGATGGCGCAGCAGGCGAGGCCGAAGGTGGCGGGGAAGACGGAAGACTTCCGTACCCATCCGGCGGCCTGCTCGACAGTGGTCAGTACGAAGCCACTTGGCAGTTTCTCTTCGAGTCCCATGTGCCCCTCAGCCCCTCAGTCCCATTCCAGGCCGCCGCGCCGCCACACGTACGCGTAGGCGACGAAGACGGTGAGCACGAAGAGCAGCATCTCCACGAGCCCGAACATCCCCAGGGCGTCGAAGGTGACGGCCCAGGGATAGAGGAAGACGATCTCGATGTCGAAGACGATGAAGAGCATCGCCGTCAGGTAGTACTTGATGGGGAAGCGACCGCCTCCGGCGGGAGTCGGAGTGGGTTCGATACCGCACTCGTACGCTTCGAGCTTTGCCCGGTTGTAGCGCTTGGGGCCGATAAGCGTGGCCATGACCACGGAGAAGATCGCAAACCCTGCCCCCAGGGCGCCGAGCACGAGGATGGGCGCGTAAGCATTCACGCTCCTCGCTCCTTCCAGTCGTCCTTGACCGTTGGACCGCATCGGGCGACCGGTTCCCCGCCTCACCAAGATCGTGCACATGTGAGGCAGTTCACAAGCCCGACTGCCCCGCATACTATGCCCGCCATCCTGTGATCTGCGACACGGGGTACGCCAACGTCTTTGTGATCTCCACCACCTGACGAACGATCATGAAGTCGGATGAGCCGAGTTGTTCGCACGAGAAGCGGCCAAGTGATCACGAGTGGTGACATTCGACGGTGTTACCGCTGGTCAAAGGCTTGGCGCACTATCAACCGATGCACGTCGTGCGCAAATTGGCGATGGACGGACACGGGTGATAAAGGGGTTCACCGGATCCGATGCCACTCGGACGAGGGATGGCGCGGAACGATGTGGACATAGCGCCCCATGGGCGAACTTCCGGGCGTACGGGGCGCGGAGGGAGGCGCGAGGAGGCGCAGGACGGGGGCGGGGTGACGGGTGGAGCGCTCGGGCGGGCGAGTCTGTGAATGGGCGCACGAGCGTCGGGCGATCTCCGGACGAGCTCGGGATGAGCGAGCGGAAGCGTGGCGGGGGAGAGTGACGGGCGGCGCCCAGCGAGCGCGGGCAGGCGGGTGCGCGCCGCGCCTCGCGGCCCACGCGAAAGGCACGCGCGCGGTTGCCCTTCACAGGTGACGCACACGGTGACCTGCGTCACCCCGAACCTGCCCGGAATCAAGCGGGCTTGGCCATCAGGATGAACAGATGGTAAGCGGCGGGCAATTCGGGCGTATTACCAAAACCCCGTGATCACAGCGTTATAGACGCGTGTCCGCTTTGCCCGTTACGGGATCAATAAAGATTCCACGCAAGCGGAATCTCATATTCCGGACGTAACTGTGGTGCAACACACGTTTCTTGATGGGAGCCGTACTGCCCTGATAGCGCTAGTACCTATGTCCCTCACCGTTCACATACCCAGCCACCGGAAGCCCCGTCAGCGATCGTCCAGGACGGCGCTGCGGGCCGGAGTTGCCGGTGGCGTGCTCAGCACCATCGCGGTCGCAGGCGCAGCCGGCCCCGCGCAGGCCGAGCCGGTGACCCAGACCATCGAGATGCCCACCATCACCGCCGGGCTCTCCACCGCCGTCGCCGCCTCCGCCCAGGCCACCCAGCAGGTCGCCCTCGACCTCGAAACGCGTGCGTCCGAGGACGCGGCGGCCGAGAACGCCGCGAAGGCGGCCACCAAGGCCAAGGCCGAGGCCGTTCGCAAGGCCGAAGCCAAGAAGAAGGCCGAAGCGGCCGCGAAGGCCGAGGCCAAGGCAAAGGCGGAGGCCGCCGAGCGCGCTTCCCGCAGCGCCGCGCGCACCACGCTCAGCGCTTCCTCCGGCTCGTCCACCACCGCGACGACCCTCTCCGCCACGTCGTCGTCTTCGGCGTCGTCGTCGGCATCGGTGTCGTCGTCGTCGAGCGTGTCCGGCTCCGCCGCCGCGGTGGTCGCCTTCGCCAAGGCACAGATCGGTGACGCGTACGTCTCCGGCGGCACCGGCCCGAACTCGTGGGACTGCTCGGGCCTCGTCCAGGCCGCGTACGCCTCCGTCGGCGTCAGCCTGCCGCGCGTCTCGCAGGACCAGTCGGTTGCCGGTACCCAGGTCTCGCTGAGCAACCTCCAGGCCGGCGACATCCTCTACTGGGGCGGCGCGGGCAGCGCGTACCACGTGGCGATCTACGTGGGTGACGGTCAGTTCGTCGGCGCGCAGAACTCCAGCACCGGCACGGTCCAGCGTGACCTCTCGTACGACCAGCCGACGGGTGCTGTGCGGGTCCTCTGATTCGGTGCCCCCTGACGACCGGGTTCGACGGGAGCGCCCCTCGCGGGGGCGCCCGGCCGAGTGCGTTCACTGATTCACAAGCTCGCGGTTCCCCGTCGAGCGCGGCCGAGGGCCGCTCCTCCCCGCTCGGGAGGGGCGGCCCTCGGCGCGTCGGGGTGGGTGCGGCGGGCGTTCAGCGGCGGCGCACCGGGGCACGTCGGGGGTGGCGCCTCCGTGCGCCCTCCCCTCGGTTGGCTGCCCGGTTGCCTGCTCGGTCGTCAGGTGGGCTGAGCGGGGGTGGACTCACCCCGGCAGGCGCTCCAGGAGCCAGCTGCCCAACTGCTCGGTGATCTGGGTGTGCCCGGTGGTCTCGGACGAGCAGAGGAACTCGTCGAGGTCGCTCTCCTCGGGCGGCAGCGCGTCGACGTTCGCGTAGAGGTCGTCCGGCTGGTCGAGATCGCGGATGGCGACCGCGCTCACGGTCGGGACGAAGCAGGTGTCGGCGTGGTTCAGTTCGATCTCCGCGCCGAACTTCTCCAGCATCGCCGCGAGGATGCCGTACGAGTCGAGCGTGCCGCCGGGCGCGCCGTCGAGCTCGGGGAAGCCACTGGTGGTGATGGTCTCCTCGGCCGCCGGGAGGAGCCGCTTCAGCTCGGCGACGACGACCTCGTGGCCCTCGGACTGGGTGTAGAAGGTGGTGCCGGGGTAGACCAGTTCGCCGACGCTGGAGAGCGCGACCTGGCCGGGGTTGAGGGCCGGCCCCAGTCCGTCGCCCCTGCCGTTGGCCACCGCGAGCAGACGGGGCCGCTGCGGCCAGAATCCGACCGAGCGCAGTTCCGCGAGGAACTTCTCGCGCTCGGGGGCTACCCCGACCGTCCCGGATTCCCGGTCGTAGTGGCGCCACAGCATCTCGCGGGCGGCTGGGCTGTCCATCTGCTGGGCGAACTTGTTGGCCAACGGGATGAAGTAGGAGAACGCCTGGAGCCCGATGGGGATGACGGCGCCCCGGTGCGGGCTGTCGTAGGAGAAGTAGAGGGCCGTCTGGTGGTCGATGCCCTGCCCCTCCAGCTTGGCCAGGACGTAGCGGGTGATGATCCCGCCCATGCTGAAACCGCCCACGGTCAGCGGGGTGTGCCCCTGCCGTTCGGCGATGGTGCGCTGGATGGCGGCGGTGACGGTCTTGGCGTTGTCGAGGAGGGAGGCGCTGCGCTCGTCGAAGCCGATGAGGACGGCGTCCCGGCCGCTCCGGCGGATCTCCGTGATGAGTGCGTACTCACCGCCGTCCACACCGCGGAAGAGCTTCTCCAGGTCGGACGGGCCGAGGTTGAACCCGTCGGCCAGCAGGACCGGTCTCCGGATGCCGTCGTTGTTCTCGCCGTGGAAGACGTGGGCGAAGCCGTTCGGGAGTTCCCACTCCTCGTCGGGCCGGGGCACCGGCATCGTGATCGGCGCCCTGGCGTGGACCGCCCCGCCGACCGCGAACTCGCCTACACCCTGCTCATCCTGCTGACCGGACAATGTGACGCTCCTCCGTCTGCGCACGCCCCAGCGGCCCACCGGATCGGCGGGCACGGGAACCGAGGGACATCACGGAGACAGGGCTCATCATGAGGGTGCCGGGAATCACCGGGCGAGAGGATGCGTCCTGTTTCATCCCTATAGGGGACGCGGGATGTGCAGGTTTACCGGTTCGCGCACGCCCCATGCGCGCCCGGTGCGTACCCCGCGCCGCTCCCCCGGCTCGTGCATTCCACGGCGGTGACGGGTCAGCCCTGCGCCGATGCCATCTTCTCGATCTGGTCCACCACGAGATCGGGCCGGTCCTTCGGCACGTCGTGCGAGCTGCCCGTCGCGGTGACGAGCGTCCGGTTCGGCGCCTGCCGGACGAACGAGGCGGCAGCGTCGCGCCAGCGCTGGGCGTCCTCGGGCGATCCGTCGAAGGGGGTCTTCTCCGAAACGATGACATCGACGGGGACGCTCTCCGGCCAGGAGACCTTGTTGTACGCCTGGTGCGCCGGGGTGAAGTTCTCAGCGGTCGATATCAGTTGGGCGTTCTCCGGCTTGGCGGGGTCCTTCTTCGCAGCATCCAGCTGCGGCTGAGTAGCGGCGACGAGCCGGGCGATCTCCTCGTCCGTGAAGAACGGCGGGAGATTGGCGTCCACGAGCACGGAGCCCGAGACCACCGCCGGGTTCTCCTTCGTGAAGTAGGTCGCGACCTCGCCGGCCTGCGAGTGGGACACCAGGATCACGTCCTTGGTGACACCCAGCTCGGTGAGCCCCGCCTTCAGGTCGCCGACGGCGGCCTCCACGTCCCAAGGTCCGGGCACCGCCTCGCTCCGGCCGAGGCCGGCACGGTCGTACGTGATGACCGTCGCACCGGTGTCCGCGTGGAGCCGGGGAGCGATGTCCTTCCAGTACGAGGAGTCCTCCCCGCCACCCGCGTCCAGGACGATGGCGGGCCCGTGCCCCGCGGTGACGTGGAACGCGACCTGATGGCCGCCGCTGTCGATCATGCGTAGCTTCGACGCGTCCGACGGAGCTGATGCCGGCGCCGATACGGACGACTTCGACGGGGCGGCCGCCTTCTGTGCGGCGGAGTCCTCGTCGCCGCAGGCGGTGACGATCCCGCCGGTGACCGCCAGCAGGGCGACCGCGGAGAGGGCGCGGCGGGTACGTCGGGAGCGCGGGCGCATACGTGCCATGGGTGGTCCTCGGGTGCCTGGAATGCCTGGGTAAGGAGTGCGATCGGAGCCGATCGGATGCCTTCCATCCTCCGGGCGCGCCCGCCCCGGGAACATCCGGTTGGCACGCCGATCGGCAGTGCGGCTGGGGCCAGTGGGAGGGGTGGGGATACCCCCAGGAGATGTGTCCCGAGATACCCCCAGGAACGGGTCCGGCCAGGTCAGGCGCCTGACGCCCGACCGCCCTCCGCCTGGACCGCTCTCGCCGCATCCTCCAGCACGAACCAGACCGTCTTCGTCTGCCGCGTTCCCCGCCCCTGCCCGGTGGCCCCCCAGCGCGCGGCCACCCGGTCCACGATGAGCAGCCCGCGGCCGCTCTCCGCACCGGGCCCCGGTGCGATCAGCGGCAGTGGGTCCGGCTGGTCGTCCGTGACGTGGATCGTGACCCGGCGCGCGGCGAGCGCCGCATCGACGCGGATGAGCCGGGACCTCGTGTGGCAGTACGCGTTCCCCACCACCTCACTCACGCACAACCGGGCGTCGTCGACCAGCCCGAGGTGCCCGGTCACCCGCAGGATCGTGGCCACGAAGTCCCGTACCAGCTTGGGCGCGTGCGCGTTGTTCGGCGCCATCACCCGGTACCGGTCGCCGCGTCGCGGCAGGAGCGGACCGGTGGACGGGGCGGGCGGGGGTGGTGTGGCTACGACAGTCATGACGAGGTCTCCCTGCGTCCGGTGCGGTTGGCCCGCCTCCGGCACCGTGGCTGCGGTCGTACCGCTCCGCGCCAACGGGTCCGGTCACACGCGCACTTCGGCATCGCGGTGCGGCGGATTCCGACACTCCGGACGCTGGGGCACAACAACGGGACGGCACAACATTGGGACTTCCGTACCACCCGTACGAGTGGACCAGTACTGCAGAAGCGCGGCGCACTCATAGCCGCACAAAGGGGAGGACCCATGCCGCCACGGAGCTACCCGACCGCCCGCCGGAGGCGACTGGGCGCGGAACTTCGCAAACTGCGCGAGAGGGCAGGTATGTCGGGCAGCCGGGCCGCCGCCCATCTCGGCGGCGAGCGCGCCCAGATCAGCCACATCGAGTCCGGGCGGTACGGGGTGAGCGGCGACCGCGTTCGCAAGCTCGCCACTCACTACTCGAAGCCTTCATCCACGAGAGCGCGCTCCGCATGCGGTACTGCGACACACCAACCATGCGGGAGCAACTCGCCTTCCTGGTCGCCGTGGCGTCGTGGCCGTCCGTGACGATTCGCGTCATCCCCTTCGCCGCCCGCATCACGGGTTCGGTGCACTCGATGCTCTACGCGGGCGCGGCGCTCCCGGCCCTTGACACAGTTCAACTCGATACCGCGTTCGATGGCGGATTTCTGGATGCGGAGGCGCAACTCGCCCGCTACCGGAAGCTCCTCGGCGCCGTCGATCCGATCGCGCTCAGCGCGGAGGAGTCGACCGGACCCATCCGGCACATCGCACAGGAAATGTGAGACCAACGGCATGACCGACCCGATCAAGTGGCAGAAGTCCTCCTTCTCGGGGGCCGACGACAATCAGGACTGCATCGAACTCGCTCCGGTGGATGGGGCCATCAGGGTGCGCGAGAGCGATGACCCCGAAGTGGTCATCGCCACCAGCGTCGCCAAGTTGCGCGCGTTCATTCTCGGCGTCAAAGCGGGTGAATTCGACCACCTGATCTGATGGGACTTCGGCCCTGCCCCCGACCCGAGCGGTCGGGTGGGGCGGGCGGGCGGAAAGGTCGGATCGAGGGATCGCGCAAGTGTGCCGACCGTCGGGTGAGTCGCCCCACCGGCCGCCGTGCGCCGACATCTTGACGGTGATCCCCCGAACTCCCCGCACTCCGCCGACTACCACGTGCAGGGCTTGTCCAAATCCTTGACGCTGTCGGCGAGTTCGACCGGCGACCCGGGCCAGCCGGCGTCATGCCAGTGGGCGATGCGCCAGCTCAGCCGCCTCGGCCAGAGCGCGGTCCCGGGCAGTTCGGCGACCGGCTTCCACACGGGCTGGCCACCGTAGTTGTCGAGTTGTTCCTCGGCGCCGACCTCGCCCTCGGCGTGGACGCGGAAGTAGTGCTGCCGGGTCCCCTCCTTCCACACCCGCGCCACCTCCTCGCCGACGCTCCCGTCGAGGGCGGTCTCCTCCCGCAACTCCCGCACCACTGCCTCGTGCAGGGTCTCCCCCGCCTCCACGCCACCGCCGGGGATCTCGTACCAGGTGGAGCGCCGGTCGGTCTGCCGGATGAGCAGGATGTGACCGTCGTCGCGGATCACCAGCGCCCCGGCCCGTACACGCTTCGGCACGGAGGTCGTCGGGTCCTTCCAGCGCGCCGGGCGGCTCTTCGGACCGCTGACCGCCCAGTCGCGGAGCACCTCCTCCGCCGTGCCGACCGGCCGGATGCGTACGTGCAGCGCCTCCGCGAGGGTGAGGGCCCGGCGGCGGCTCTCGTCCACCGGTTCTCCGGCGCGGGGCAGGTGGTAGACGCCCTCCTCCGTCGGGTCGCTCGTGAGCACCAGGGCATCGTCGTCGTACCGCACGTCTGCTCTCATGGACCCGATGGTGTGCGGCGGCCGGATGCGGGCGCAAGGGCTTACCCGGCCGAGGCCGCCGCGTTCCTCCCGGCGTCCCGGAGCGCCGGTCAGGCGTTCGTGCCGACCGGCCGGTAGGTGCACACGTTCACGCCGGCGGCGCTGGTGACGGTCGAGACCAACTCCAGCGTGCGCAGCCCTCCGTCCGCCGGGAAGATCGTCTTCCCGCCTCCGAGCAGAACCGGCATGATCATCAGCCGCACCTCGTCGACCAGCCCCTCCCCCAGGAGGGTTCGCGCGAGGGTGGGGCTGCCCATGATCGCCAGGTCGCCGCCCTCGGTGCCGCGCAGGGCACGGATGCGGTCGACGGCCCCACCGCCGGGGATCAGTGTGGTGTTCGCCCACGTCAGGTCCTGGTCGGACAGCGTCCTCGACACCACGAACTTCGCGATGGCGTTCATCCGGTCGGCGAACGGGTCGCCCGCCCGGTCCGGCCACGCCGCCGCCATCCTCTGCCAGGTACGGCGTCCGAACAGCAGCGCCTCCGCCTTGGCCAGTACGTCCTGGAAGGCCCCGCCCACGACCTCCGGATCGAAGAAGGGGTGCGACCACCCGCCGTGCGCGAACCCGCCGTCCGTGTCCTCCTCCGGTCCGCCCGGCGCCTGCACGACGCCGTCGAGGCTCATGAAAGCACTGATGACGATGCGCACGGGCTCGCTCCCTGGTCTTCCGTCGTCCTGCTCGCTGTGTACGTGAGCTGTGTACGTGAGCTGTGTACGTGAGGGAGACTGCCCGACCGGCGAGAACTCATCGCGACACGCCGACACGCCGACACGTCGGATGCGTCGGATGCGTCGGATGCGTCGGATGCGTCGGATGCGTCGGAGAAACCTCAGGGACGGTACGCCGGTGTGCGCTCCCACCGGTTATTCGCCTCTCCACCGGTTGTGATCATGCTCTAATCGCCGGATGACGACGATCGATTCAGGGCTGATACGGCGTTGGCTGAACGGCTGGACCGCCGCTCGCTCCCTGCCGGAGGCCCAGCCGGTGGAGCCCGCCGGAGACGGCCTGCGGTCCGTGTGCGGCCAACCCGGGCGCGAGGTCGAGGTGTTCGCGCTCCGTGCGGACGAGGAGCCCGAGTCCCTGGCGCGACTGGCGGCAGCCGTCGCCGTCGAGAGGCGGACCACCTGGCTCACGGTGGCCACGCTGCGCCCGGACACCGTCGAAGCCGTCGTCGGCGCCGCCGGACTGGAGTTGCTCCAGCGGTCCGAGTGGTTCATGACCACCGATCTGACCGCGCACCCGCGGCACGCGCCCGCCGCGCCGTACGAGCGCGAGGTGCGCACGGAAGGGCCGGTCACGGTCGTCTCCCTCCGTGACTCCTCGGGAGAGGTGGCGGCGCGCGGCACCGTCGCCGTGGTCGGCGCCGATGCGATCGCCGATCGCATCGAGACGGACGCGGCGCACCGGCGTCGCGGGCTGGGCCGCGCCGTGATGAGTGCGCTGGCGGAGACCGCCGTGGCCCGGGGCGCCCGTACCGGGCTCCTCATCGCCAGTGCGGAAGGCCAGCGCCTCTACTCCGCCCTCGGCTGGCGTCACACTGCCGACGTCCTGATCGCCCGGGGCCCGGTGGTTCCCTCCGACCGGTAGGGGGGTCGCGCGAGGTCGACGGAGGCGGAGGCGGAGGCGGAGGCGGAGGCGGAGGACACGGTGCCTCCGTGTACCGACCGCCGGAGCCGAGCGCCCTGCGACGGAGTCGAGCGCCCTGCAACCCGAGCGCCCCGCACCCGCGTCCGGTCCCCGTCTCAGGCCTTCGGTGCCACCTTCGAGAGCCCGTTGATGATGCGGTCCATCGCGTCGCCGCCGGTCGGGTCCGTGAGGTTGGCCAGCATCTTGAGGGTGAACTTCATCAGCAGCGGGTGGGTGAGGCCGCGCTGGGTGGCGATCTTCATGATCTTCGGATTGCCGATGATCTTCACGAACGCGCGGCCCAGCGTGTAGTAGCCGCCGTAGGTGTCCTTGAGGATCTTCGGGTAGTTGTGCAGGGCCAGTTCGCGCTGGGCCGGGGTCGCGCGGGCGGTGGCCTGCACGATGACGTCGGCGGCGATCTGGCCGGACTCCATGGCGTAGGCGATGCCCTCGCCGTTGAACGGGTTGACGAGGCCGCCGGCGTCGCCGACGAGCAGCAGGCCCTTGGTGTAGTGCGGCTGGCGGTTGAAGGCCATTGGGAGCGCGGCACCGCGGATGGGCGTCGTCATGTTCTCCGGGGTGTAGCCCCAGTCCGCCGGCATCGAGGCGCACCACGCCTTGAGGACCTCGCGCCAGTCCAGTTCCTTGAACGCGGACGAGGAGTTGAGGATGCCGAGGCCGACGTTGGACGTGCCGTCGCCCATGCCGAAGATCCAGCCGTACCCGGGCAGCAGGCGGTCCTGCGGGCCGCGGCGGTCCCAGAGTTCGAGCCAGGACTCCAGGTAGTCGTCGTCGTGGCGGGGCGAGGTGAAGTACGTACGGACCGCGACGCCCATCGGGCGGTCCTCGCGGCGGTGCAGGCCCATGGCGAGGGAGAGCCGGGTGGAGTTGCCGTCGGCGGCGACGACGAGCGGGGCGTGGAAGGTGACCGGGGTCTTCTCCTCACCGAGCTTGGCGTTGACGCCGGTGATGCGGCCGGTGCGCTCGTCGATGATCGGGGCGCCGACGTTGGCGCGTTCGTACAGCCGCGCGCCCGCCTTCTGGGCCTGCCGGGCGAGTTGCTCGTCGAAGTCGTCGCGCTTGCGGACGAGGCCGTAGTCCGGGTAGGAGGCGAGGTCGGGCCAGTCGAGCTGGAGGCGGACGCCCCCGCCGATGATGCGGAGGCCCTTGTTCCGTGACCAGCCGGCCTCTTCGGAGATGTCGATGCCCATGGAGACGAGTTGCTTGGTCGCGCGGGGGGTGAGTCCGTCGCCGCAGACCTTCTCCCGGGGGAACGCCGTCTTCTCCAGCAGCAGGACGTCGAGCCCGGCCTTGGCGAGGTAGTACGCGGTCGTGGAGCCGGCTGGGCCCGCTCCGACGACAATCACGTCCGCGCTGTGTTCGGAGAGGGGCTCGGTCACGGTCGGATCTCCCGAAGACTCGAAATCGCGTGCCGCGGGGCACCGGTCCCATGCAGTCTATGGGGACCGGCAGATCAACTTACCGAAGGGCTCCCCGATGACGATCGCGCCTTCCTCCCACCCGACGGTACGTCTGCGGGTCCCCACCGACGAGGACGCCCTGAGCTGGTACCGGACGTTCGACGACCCGGAGGTGATGGAGTTCCTGGGTGGCAGGCGGGCGGAGTTCTCGGTGTACGAGGAGCTGACCGCACGCCAGCGCCGGCACGACGCCGAACTCGGCTTCTGCCTCTGGACGCTGACCGATGAAGCGGGCGAAGTGCTGGGCTTCACGGGCGCACAGCCGTGGCCGCACCTCACGTTCGGGCCGGTCGGATCGATCGAGATCGGCTGGCGGCTGGGACGCGCCGCCTGGGGCCGCGGGTACGCCACCCGGGCCGCCCGCACCACGCTGGAGCGCGTGCGGGCCACGGGCGTCGAGGAGGTCGTGGCGATGATCGACTCGCGTAACCGCCGGTCGATCGTGGTGGCCGAGGGGCTGGGGATGCGCCTCGCCGAGTCCTACGAGGACACGAGACGGGTCCCGCGCACGATGCTCTGCTACCGGCTGGAGCTGGGGGCCTGAGGGACGTCCCGAGCGCGGACACGCGGGTCGGCCCGGCCCGGCCACCGGCCAATCTGGTGCGGGGCGCGGGTGCGCCGCTCAGGCGCGTACGCCCCGGTGCAGCGCGACCACTCCGCCGGTGAGGTTGCGCCAGGCGACGCTCGACCAGCCGGCCTTCTGGAGCAGGGTCGCGAGTCCGGCCTGGTCCGGCCAGGCGCGGATGGATTCGGCGAGGTAGACGTAGGCGTCCGGGTTGCTGCTGACCGTGATGGCGAGCGGCGGCAGCGCCTTCATCAGGTACTCCATGTACACGGTGCGGAACGGCGTCCAGGTGGGCTGCGAGAACTCGCAGATCACGACCCGGCCGCCGGGCTTGGTGACCCGGTACAGCTCGCTCAGCGCGGCGTCGGTGTCCTGGATGTTGCGGAGCCCGAAGGAGATGGTGACCGCGTCGAAGGTCTCGTCCTTGAACGGGAGTTTCGTCCCGTCGCCTGCCGTGAACGGCATCCAGGGGTGGCGTTCCTTGCCCACCTTCAGCATGCCGATGGAGAAGTCGCAGGGCACGACGTAGGCGCCGGTCTGCGCGAAGGGCTGCGAGGAGGTGGCCGTGCCGGCGGCGAGGTCCAGAATCTTCTGGCCCGGGCGCGCGTCGACCGCCTTGGCGACCTCCTTGCGCCAGAGCCGGGCCTGTCCGAGCGAGAGCACGTCGTTGGTGAGGTCGTACCTTCGGGCCACGTCGTCGAACATCGAGGCGACTTCGTGCGGCTGCTTTTCCAGGGATGCTCGGGTCACCCGCCCATTCAAGCAGCCCGTACCGTCAGGGTTCGCGGGGGCCACCCGGGTGGCGCGCCGGGCCGGTACGGACACCCCTGTACGTGCGGGCCGGCCTCGCCCACAGCTTCACCCACCGGGACAACCACCTGGACAGCCAACGGGACAGCCTCGTACCTCAGCGCCGCCGGTACACCATCCGTCCCCCGAGGACGGTGACGACGCAGCAGACCGCGCCGACCCGGAGGAGGGTCTCGTCGTCGGGGGCGTCGAACACCGCGAAGTCCGCAGGACGGTTCTCGGTGTCGAGCGCCGGGGCGGCGAACGCCTCGGCTGCCGTACGGCGCCACGCGAGCGGGTCCAGCGAGGCCCGTGCCCCGTCCTCCTCGGCCGGGGGCCGACCGAGGATGCGCATCCCCGACCGCTGCACCGCGTCCGCCACCGGGAGCCGG
Organism: Streptomyces sp. NPDC005576; assembly: GCF_042871745.1. Classification (NCBI taxonomy): domain Bacteria; kingdom Bacillati; phylum Actinomycetota; class Actinomycetes; order Kitasatosporales; family Streptomycetaceae; genus Streptomyces; species Streptomyces sp. NPDC005576. Next base: position 234,899 of record NZ_JBIAJC010000005.1, read on the forward strand.
CTGAACGGCCCCACGACGGCGACGGTGCCGTGGGCGAGCATGCGCTGCACCCCGCGCCGCGCACTCGCGCCCCACCGGCTGTCGTTCATCTCCACGCCGTTCAACGCGGCGCCGGTCAGGGGTTCGGTGCCGAGGGCGTCCGCCTCCCTGGGGTCGGGGTGGTAGGCCCGTTCCAGCAGGGGGCCGCCGTGCGGCTGGACGAGCCCGGGCGTCAGCAGCCCGGGCCACCGTCGCACCCTCGCCGTCGGATTCCCGGCGGCCAGCTCCTCGTAGGAGCCGACAGCCGCGAGAGATCCGTCCCTGACGAGAAGCGCGCCACCCTCGACCGGCCGCCGTCCGGGGCCCGGCAGCAACAGGGCGGCGGCGTGGATCGTCAGCAAGGGAGAGCCGTCAGTTGGCGCTGAGGAGCTTGAGTTCCGGGTGCGCCGTACCGCCGTCGAGAGCGGTGGAGGAGATGTGTGAGACGACACGGTCGTCGACCGGGTCGAGCGCCGGGTCCTCGTGGACGACCAGGTGCTCGTACGTCGTGGCGCGCTGCGCGGGCACCCGCCCCGCCTTGCGGATCAGGTCGATGATCTCCAGGCGGTTGGAGCGGTGCTTGGCCCCGGCGGAGGAGACGACGTTCTCCTCCAGCATGATCGAGCCGAGGTCGTCCGCGCCGTAGTGCAGCGACAGCTGGCCGACCTCCTTGCCGGTGGTCAGCCAGGAACCCTGGATGTGCGCGACGTTGTCCAGGAAGAGACGCGCGATGGCGATCATGCGGAGGTACTCGAAGAGCGTCGCGTGCGTGCGGCCCTTCAGGTGGTTGTTCTCCGGCTGGTAGGTGTACGGGATGAAGGCGCGGAAGCCGCCCGTACGGTCCTGCACGTCACGGATCATGCGGAGGTGCTCGATGCGCTCGGCGTTGGTCTCGCCGGTGCCCATCAGCATGGTGGAGGTGGACTCGACACCGAGGTTGTGCGCGATCTCCATGATCTCCAGCCACCGCTCACCGGACTCCTTCAGCGGAGCGATGGCCTTGCGCGGGCGGGCCGGCAGGAGTTCGGCACCGGCACCGGCGAAGGAGTCGAGACCGGCGGCGTGGATCCGCTGGATCGCCTCTTCGGCGGACACCTTGGAGATACGGGCCATGTGCTCGATCTCGGACGCGCCCAGCGAGTGGATCACCAGCTGCGGGAACGCCTTCTTGATGGCGGAGAAGTGCTCCTCGTAGTACTCCACGCCGTAGTCCGGGTGGTGGCCACCCTGGAACATGATCTGGGTGCCGCCCAGTTCGACGGTCTCCGCGCAACGGCGCAGGATGTCGTCGAGGTCGCGGGACCAGCCCTTGGCGGTGTCCTTCGGCGCGGCGTAGAAGGCGCAGAACTTGCACGCCGTGACGCACACGTTGGTGTAGTTGATGTTGCGCTCGATGATGTACGTCGCGATGTGCTCCGTACCCGCGTAGCGGCGTCGGCGCACGGCGTCCGCCGCTGCTCCGAGCGCGTGGAGCGGGGCCGACCGGTACAGGTCGAGCGCCTCCTCCGCAGAGATCCGCCCGCCTTCGGCGGCGCGGTCGAGGATGGGCTGAAGGTCGGCCTTCTCGGTCACCGGGCTGTCACCTTTCGGCGGTGTTTCGACGGATCCACGGACCGAGTCAGCCTACGCCAGCCCTTGTCGCGTTCAGTGGCCGGACCGGGTCAGTGTGCCGGTGGGAAGTCCGGCGGCCTCTTCGTACGACCGGTAGGCGAGGGTTCCGTCCTCGTCGAGGGTGAAGGTGAGTTCCGCGTCGGCCCCGGTGCAGAAGAGGCTCCCGGAGCTGTCCGCTGCCGAGCGTTCATGGATCTTCACCACCTTCTCGGTGCCGGAGGAGAGCGTTCCGATGCTGGAACACGAGATCTCCGATCCGAGGGCGGTGACCGACTGGGTCATTCGCACGACGTCCTGGCCCTTCTTCCCCTCGGTGAAGACGGCGGTGAGGGTGCCGTGCGAGGCACCGGAGCGTTCGCGGGTCGGACCGGACCAGGTCCCCACGAACGACTCGGGCAGGGCGGTGATCTCGTCACCGGCCCCGCCGCCCCCTTCACCGTCCCCGGGATCGCCGTCGCCCGGGGCGGGCGGGGACGTGGTGCCACCCGATGGCGTACCGGAGCCGGAGCCCGCCGAGGAACCTGCGGATGCGGAGGGCGGCACGGAGGTGGACCCCGGATGCGGGGAGGCGGAGGGCGGGGAGGCGGCCGTGTCGGAGTGCTCGTTCGTGTCACCGCTCCAGGGCAACAGGTCGCCGAGCACACCCGACGTCAGGGCCACCACGGCCAGCGCACCGGCGACGGCCAGCGCGACGGTGCAGCTGACCCTCCGCCCGGGACGGGCCCCGGGCCGGTGCTCCGGCAGGCTGTCGGCGCTCACCGCGACGGAGAACCGCGACCCGGACGAGGAGCGGCCCGAGTCCGACGGGGAGCGGCCCGAGTCCAACGGGGAGAGGCGCGAGTCCGACGGGGAGAGGCGCGAGTCCGACGGGGGGAGGCGCGGACCGCTCACCGGGCGGTGGGGGGACCCGCTGCCCGAGTCCCCGCCCACCTCTTCCCTTCCTTCCGCCCCCTCGGCGGGCAGCGGGATCGGCGGGCCGAAGACGCCGAGGGCCGCGCCGGAGTACGGAGCACCGGAGGACTGGCCGCTGGAGGGCTGGCCGCTGTGGGGGTGCGGGCCGTGGGGGCGGGGGCCGCGGGAGGGGGCGTCCGCGTTCTCTCCGGCGCCACTCTCCTCGGGGGCCGTCGTGCGGCTCTCGGCTCCTCGCGCATCGGCCGCGCGTACGTCGAGCGAGGCGCTGCTGAAGGGGACGGGGCCCGACAGCACCGGCCCCTCCTGGGGTTCGAGGTCGAGCAGTGCCACGGCGTCCCGGCTCACCTCATGGACCAGCGCGGCGGGAAGCCAGCCCGCCCCCACCAGCGCGGCCGCCCCGCCGGGGGCGAGAGCGCCCGCGATGGCGGGCGGGGCGGGGCGGGCAGCCGGGTCCTTCGCCAGGCACGCGGCGATGAGGTCCCTCAGTTCGCCCCGGAGGTCCCCGAGTTCGGGCTCCTCGTGGACCACCTTGTACAGGAGTACGGCGGAGGAGTCGCCGGGAAAGGGTGCGGAACCGGTGGCGGCGTACGCCAGGACCGCGCCGAGCGAGAACACATCGGCTGCTCCGGAGATGTCGCCGCCCCGGATCTGCTCAGGTGCCATGTAGCCCGGCGAACCCACCGAGACGCCGGTGGAGGTGAGCGAGACGGTCGCGCCGAGGGCCCTGGCGATACCGAAGTCGATGAGCCGGGGCCCGTCGAGGGCGAGGAGGACGTTGGAAGGCTTCACGTCACGGTGGACGATGCCCTGCTGGTGCACGGCGCCCAGCGCCTCCGCGAGGCCGCCCCCCAGCGCCCGCACGGCACGCTCGGGCAGCGCCCCGTGACGGGTCACCGCCTGCGAGAGGGGCGGACCTGCCACGTATCCGGTCGCCACCCACGGCACCGGTGCGTCCGGGTCCGCGTCCAGAACGGGAGCGGTCCACCGCGCCCCCACGCGCCGGGCGGAGTCCACCTCACGCCGGAAGCGGGCCCGGAACTGCTCGTCGAGGGCGAAGTGGGGGTGCACCACCTTCACCGCGACCGTGCGGCCACCCGCGCTGCGCCCCAGGTAGACCCGTCCCATGCCGCCCGCGCCGAGTCTGCCGAGCAGCCGGTAGGCGCCGATGGTGCGCGGTTCGCCGGCTTCCAGCGGCTGCATGGCGACTCCCCCTGTGAAGCGAGCGGACCTCGACCGAAGCGTAAGGGCTGCCCGTCACCCGGTCACCGGAAACGGTCCACCCGTCCCCCTTTGCCGGAAAGGCGGACCCTTCACGGTCGATGACCGGTAACGGAATGAGGCATTCCGCATTCCCGTTTCTCCGAGCCCCGCCTTTCCGCCCGCCACCCCGGGGAGAGGCAGAGGAACGGGCCTCCAGGGCGGCCGGCCCCCCTCCGGCCGAGAAAGCCCCCGACGGTCCCGCAGGAAACGAGGAGAGGAGCACTGCGGGCTTACCCGTGGACGGAGAGAACATGATCGGAAAGAGAAGATCGAGTGACCGGGCGTACGGAGACGCAGAACCAGGCGCCCATGCGGAGATCGGCCCGGAGGAATAGGAGAGGGGAAAGCGGAGCCGACCGGGAGGGAATGCCAACGAGAGGGATCATTTCGTTGGTGTGCACACCAAAAGACTTCGTCGCTCCCCCGGCCATCGCGTCGGGACGCGGGAAGGGGCGACCCGCACGGGAGTCCTCCGCCCCCGTCGCAGTCCGCCGCACCACCGTGATCCGCTTTCGCCCGGCCCACCCCCGCACCTGGCAGGAGAACGACGCCCGGGTAAGGGCTTCCCGGCGGAAAGCCGTCAAAGGGCGCGAATGTCGGGAAGCGAGAGGAAGGGGCAGGGGAGAGCGAAGAACGCGAAGAGGGAGAAACGGATCGCCGTCGAATGGGACGCCATGAGAACCGGGATCGCGCGGGCGTCCGTTGCCACCGGCGCGCGCACCGGCCCAACGGCCCCAGGCGCCCTTGCACGGCCCTCCGGCCCCCCTCGGGTCACCGGCCACCGGTCGCCCCCGTCCTCCGGGCAGACGCGGACCCGGAACCCCTGCGCCATGTGGCCGCGTGGCCCCGCGCCGACCGCCCGCCACACCGCCGCCCGCAGCGGACCGGGCAGGCGGACCGGGCAGGCGGGCCGTTTGGTGCGGGCCGGGCAGGCCGGGCTCCCGGGTGGCCGTCGAGCCGGGCGCACGGGGCAGGCACGAACGGGTGCCGGGCCACGGGCCGCAGGGAGAACGACCACGGCCCGGGCCGCCCGGCCGGCAGGTGGCGTCGGGTCAGCCGCCGAGGAGCTCGACGTGCACGTCGTCGGGGTAGCCGGTGGCGCCACCCGTGCGTCGGGCGAATTCCCGTACGCCCGCGAGCTGGTCGGGCCCGAAGCGGAAGTCGAGGGTGGTGAAGTACTTCTCCAGCACCTCCGCGTCGAAGGCTTCCCAGCGCGCGGCCTGCTCGGCGACCTTGGTGACCTCTTCGAGGGACACGTCCCGCGAGGCCAGGAACGCCTGGTGCACCTTCTTGACGTACTCGGGTTCAGTGGCCAGGTAGTCCTTGCGGGCGGCCCAGACGGCGAAGACGAACGGCAGCCCCGTCCATTCCTTCCACATCTCACCGAGGTCGTGGACCTGGAGGCCGAGGCGCGGAGCGTCGTGCAGGTTGGCGCGGAGCGCGGCGTCGCCGATCAGCACGGCGGCGTCCGCCTCCTGCATCATCGCGGCGAGGTCCGGCGGGCAGGTGTAGTAGTCGGGCTGCACCCCGTAGCGCTCGGCGAGCAGCAGCTGGGCCAGCCGGACGGACGTACGGGAGGTCGAGCCGAGGGCCACCCGCGCCCGGTCGAGCTGCTCCAGGGGCACCTGCGACACGATCACGCACGACATGACGGGGCCGTCGCATCCGACAGCGATGTCAGGGAACGCGACCAGGTCGTCGGCGTTGCGCAAGAACTCCACGAGGGTGATGGGGCCGATGTCCAGGTCACCCCTGACCAGCTGCTCGCTGAGCTTCTCCGGGGTGTCCTTCGACAGCTCCAGATCGAGCAGGGTCCCTGTCCGTGCGAGCCCCCAGTAGAGGGGAAGGCAGTTCAGGAACTGGATGTGGCCGACGCGGGGCCGGCTGCGGCGATGGCCGCCTTCGACGGGAGAGACGGTTGAATTGTCCACATCGCGAGGCTAGACCTGCGGCCGGGCGACAGCACCACCGGGGCAAGACCCTCGGGTCGGACCCACGTCTTCGCCGGGCCCGCGCCGGCCCTGAACCCGGCCCGCCCCAGGCCCCTCCCCACCCTCCGCCCGACGTGCCGGTCACCCCTCGGATCGCCCAATCAAACATTCGAGTGAAGTGATCTTTCCCTCTACCGCTCCCCGGAGAGTGCGTGCTAGGCTCGTTCGCAAGTTGCAGTTTGGTTTCCCTTGCAGTACAAAGCCTGCGGAGCATGTAACCCGCAGGCTTTTGTAGTTTTCAGACTTCTTTGCAGGTTCTGGAGCAGGGCAACCCTTTGGCCCAAGGAGGGCTTTATGGCTACCGGAACCGTCAAGTGGTTCAACGCTGAAAAGGGCTTCGGCTTCATCGCCCAGGACGGCGGCGGCCCGGATGTCTTCGTTCACTACTCCGCGATCAACTCGTCCGGGTTCCGCTCCCTCGAGGAGAACCAGGTCGTGAACTTCGACGTCACTCAGGGGCCGAAGGGCCCGCAGGCTGAGAACGTCACCCCGGCCTAGTTGCCCGGGTCGGTCGATCGCGGCCGGTAAGCAGTACCCAAGGAGCCCCTTTCCCCGCTTCGGCGAGGAAAGGGGCTCCTGCCTTTGCTCGCGCCGATTCGGGCACTGATTCCGCCCCGGCATTACCCAGCCCGCTATCTCCGAGTCGGCATTCCTGGGACTCCCGCACCCCGCTTTCACCGGCGAACCCATTCCGGCGCCCCTCCTCGCCACCCCATGCCCGCGCACCCCGCCCAGGCGCACCTCGCCCCGGCACGTGCGCACCTCCCGCGCCGTTCCGGTTGCCGGCCGCGGCGGGCATCACGCCCGCCGGCCCCGGCATCGCCCGGTACCAGGACGCCCCGGACGGGGACACGGTCATGGGCACCACCGGGGACCCGGCCAGGCGCACCTGACCCCGCCCCCGGAGGACGGCCTCCGAAGGCACCTGCTGACGGCCCCCGGCGCGCATCCCCGCGCACCGGGGGCCATCTCCGCCGGGACGCTTCGGGGAGACCGGCACGCCGACACCCCCGCGCCGGAGACCCGCGGGCGGCCCCACCACCGACACCGGACGCCCGTACCGGCACGCCCGTACCGGCACGCCCACGGGCACCGCCCCTGAGCACTTCCCGCCGGGCATTCCCCAACGCCCGCCCCGCAGGGCAAGGTTCCGCGTTCGTTGTCGAAGCCTTGTGCAGAGCGTCACGCAGAGCTGACGGGCAGCCCGCGACAAGGCAGACTGTCAACAGCGGTATCCACGGTACGGACGATCCGGATGCGCCCTCATGCCACACCCGGGTGCTCCCCTGCGTCCCGTCCCGGTGCCGGCGACCACAGCCCGTCCGGGCGGGGCGAAAGCAGGACAGGGGGCATCAATGGACCGCGACAACGGGCCACGCGTGCGCGATCCGGAACAGCGCGCCACGCAAGGGCCGGTGTCCGGAACCGAGCCGCATCCCGAGCAGGGCCTCGGCCAACTCCAGAGCCCGGTCCAGCCACACGCACAGCCCCGGCCGGAAGCCCCCTCACCCCGACCCGAATTGTGTTTCTCCGTCCTCGGTCCCGTGCGCGTCCGGCTCGGTGACGAACCGCTGCCCTCCGGCTCCCCGCAGCAGCGTGCCCTGCTGGCCGCGCTGCTCCTGCGGGACGGCCGTACCGCGACCGCAGCGGAGTTGATCGACGCCATCTGGGGCGAGGCGTCGCCGCCGCGGGCGCTGGCGGCGATCCGTACGTACGCCTCCCGGCTCCGCAAGGTGCTCGGCCAGGACGTGCTGGTCAGCGAGTCGGGCGGGTACGCGATCCGGCTCCGCGAAGGCTCTCTCGACGTGCGTCTCGCCCAGGAGTCGGTGGCGGCGGCGGAGAAGGCGCGGGCGGCCGGCGACCGGGCGAGGGCCCGGGAGCTGATCGCGGGGGCGCTCGCGTTCTGGGACGGCGAGACGCTGGCTTCCGTACCCGGGCCGTACGCGGAGAATCAGCGCACCCGTCTGGAGGAGTGGCGCCGCCAGCTGACCGAGACACGGCTCGACCTGGATCTGGAGCTGGGCCACCACGCCGAGGCGGTCTCGGAGCTGACCGCGCTCACCGCCGCGCAGCCCCTGCGGGAGCGGCTGCGCGAGTTGTTGATGCTGGCGCTGTACCGCAGCGGCCGGCAGTCCGAGGCGCTCGCGGTGTACGCGGACACCCGGCGGCTCCTCGCGGAGGAGTTGGGCGTCGATCCGCGTCCCGAGCTCTCCCAGCTCCAGCAGCGCATCCTGCGGGCCGACGAGGAGTTGGCCCGTCCGGCCGACGGGACCGCGCCCGTACCGCCGGTCACCGTGCGACCGGCGCAGCTCCCGGCCACGGTCCCGGACTTCACCGGCCGCGAGGCGTTCGTGCGCGAGCTGGGCGACCGGCTGGCGACGGCCGAGGGTTCGGTGATGGCGGTCTCGGCGTTGGCCGGCATCGGTGGTGTGGGCAAGACGACGCTCGCGGTGCACGTCGCCCACGGGTCCCGGAGCCACTTCCCCGACGGCCAGTTGTACGTGGACCTCCAGGGTGCGGGGGCCCGGGTCGCCGAGGCCGAGACGGTACTGGGCGCGTTCCTGCGCGCGCTGGGCACCCCGGAGTCGGCGATCCCGGATTCGCTGGACGAGCGGGCCGCGCTGTACCGGTCGACCCTCGACGGCCGCCGCGTACTCGTGCTGCTCGACAACGCCCACGACGCCGCGCAGGTCCGGCCGTTGCTGCCGGGGACTCCGGGGTGCGCCGCTCTGGTGACGAGCCGGGTGCGGATGATCGACCTGGCCGGTGCGCATCTGGTGGACCTGGACGTGATGTCCCCTGCCGAGTCCTTGCAGCTCTTCACCCGGATCGTCGGTGAGGAGCGGGTGAGCGCCGAACGCGACTCGGCCCTGGACGTGGTGGCCGCCTGCGGTTTCCTGCCGTTGGCGATCCGCATCGCCGCCTCGCGGCTGGCCTCGCGCCGTACCTGGACGGTGGCGGTGCTGGCGGCCAAGCTCGCCGACGAGCGGAGCCGGCTGGACGAGTTGCGGGCGGGCGACCTCGCGGTGAAGGCCACCTTCGAGTTGGGGTACGGGCAGTTGGAGCCGGCCCAGGCCCGTGCGTTCCGCCTTCTCGGTCTGGCGGACGGCCCGGACGTGTCCCTGGCCGCGGCCGCCGCGCTCCTCGATCTGGAGCCGCAGGTGGCCGAGGACATCCTGGAGTCGCTGGTCGACACCTCCCTGGTGGAGTCGGCGGCGCCGGGTCGCTACCGCTACCACGATCTCGTCCGGCTCTACGCGCGTGCGTGCGCCGAGCGCGACGAGCATCCTCCCGGGGAGCGGGAACGGGCGCTCTCCCGGTTGATCGACTTCTACCTCGCGACGGCTGCCGGCGTGTACGCGCTGGAGCGGCCGGGCGACCGGCTGGTGGACCACCTGGAGCCCACCGGACGCACCGGGCTGACCTTCGCCGACCGGCACGCGGCACTGGACTGGCTGTACACGGAGGCGGCCACGATCCTCGCCTGCGTGCGCCAGTCCGCCGGAGCCGCCACCCTGCGGCGCGCGGTGGACCTGTTGTGGGCGGCGCTGGACCTCGGGGAGTCGGGTGCCAACGCGAAGGAGTACGAGACGACCGCGCTGGCGTTGCTGGCGGCCGCCTCGGCCTGCGGTGACCACCGCGCGGAGGTGCGGGCCCTGGTCACCCTCGCCGATGTGCACCACGCCTCGGGCCGGTTCGACCAGGCCGAGGAGGAGGCGGCACGGATCATGGCGCTGGTCGACCCGGCGCTCGACCCGTTGCCCGGTTGCTGGGCCTCGAACGCGCTCGGGATCATGGCCCTCTACCAGAACCGCCACGACGACGGCGAGACGTACTTCTCCCAGGCGATCGACGCGTTCCGACTGGTCGGCGACCGGCCGGGCGAGGCGAGCGCCCTGTGCAACCTGTCCCGTATCCACCTGGCGACCGGGCGTACCGGCAGCGCGGTGGAGCTGGCGCAACGGGGCACGGACATCTACGACGGCATGGGCCACGCGCTCCGCAGCGCCAACGGCCGTTACGCCCTGGGCATGGCGCTCACGCAGCGTGAGTTGTTCGCCGATGCCGCGGACCGGTTGCAGGAGGCCCTGGCGGTGTTCCGCGAGAGCCGGCAGCGGCTGTGGGTGGGCATGACCCTGTTCCGTCTCGCGGAGGTCGATCTCGCGGCCGGGCAGGCGGCGGAGGCCGCCGCGGGCGCGGAGCAGTCGCTGACCGCGTTGCGCGGGATCGGGGGCGACTGGCGGAAGGCCAATGTCCTCACCGTCCTCGGACAGGCCCTCGTCCGGATGGGCCAGTTCGGCCGTGCGCAGGTCTGCTGGCGCGAGGCGCTCGGGATCTACGACGGGTCGGGCTCCCCCGAGGCCGCGGACGTACGCGCGCTGCTCGACCGGTTCGCTTCCGTGATGCCCGCCTGACACCTCGTCGGCGGACGTTCATCGTTCGTTTATCGCCGACCGGCATTCTTTCTTCCAGTCGATCCGTCGCGTCGGGGGGCAGGCGGGGCGACTCGTGGTACCAGGGCCTGTACCGAGTTCTGGGCGCGAGCCCGGCCCGGAACTCGATCCAGGCACTAAGGTGAGCGGCTCTTGCGAGGCCCGTCCGGCAGTTCGGGGGAACACCCGGACGGGCCTCGCCCACCCGATACGAAGAACCTCAGGGGAGCAGAACATGGCGGAAGCCCAGAAGGACTCCAAGCTCACGACGCAGGACATGCACGCCACCGGCACCGAGGTCGCCGGCGGGGAGCTGACCACGCTGGACATGCATGCCACGGGCACCCCGAAGGGGCTGACCACCAGTGGCACGGCGACGACCGACGACATGCACGCCACGTCGGAGCCCGTCACCTGACAGACTTTTTTCGCTACGGGGGCCCGGGGCTCGGGGGAGCCGCGGGACACGGGGGAACGGCCGCGGTGGCGCGGAGGGGAAGCCACCGCGGCCGTCGTGCGTCCGCAGCCGGTGAGTGCCCCGGGTACGCGTGACGGGTTCAGGACCGGGTGGGGCCCGCAGCGACGACGTCGCGGCGGGCCCCACGGCGCGTCCTTGCCCCGGACAGCCGGGCTCGTAGCGCAACCTGGCGACCCGTCAGCCGACGAAGACCGCACGGGCATCGCAGTGGTGCACGTCGTCCACCTTGCCCGGGTGCGCCATGGGTACCGTGAACTTCTGGGGGTCGAGTGAGTCGGTGGAGTCGAGTTCGACCCGCAGATGGGCCGTGTCGAGCGTGTTGGTGGCGGAGTCGGAGAACGTCACGGTGATGTCGACCTCGGCGGTCCCGAAGGTGACCGGGGTGAGTTCCACCTGCGAGGACGTCACGGCCTTGCGCGAACCCTCGGCCGGCTGGGCGCACTTGATGACGCGGACCTCCGGGTCGGGGGTGGGCACCGATGCGGCGTCGAGGGTCGGTTCGTCCGTCACCGAGGACGAATCGGAGCCCGAGCCGTAGTCGTAGTCATCGTCATCGTCGTAGTTGTTGGTGGTGCTGCCGTAGCCGCCGTTGCTCTTCCGGTCGTTGGAACACCCGCCGCCGTCACCGGAACTGTGGCTCGACCCGTGGCCGTGGCTGGACGTGGAGAAGCCGGTGAGTGCGAGCACCACCACCGCCAGCACCGCCGCCAGTTTCATCTGTTGCCGCACCATGGATGCAGCCCCCTCGTATCTCGTCTCCGGACGTTCTCGTTGCCGCACCAGCATGGGAGCGATGGCCCCCTGCGGCGTCATGACCCTGTCACGGATTGGTCATGGTGTGGCGGGGCGGTCCGCAGGAGACGCGTGGAACGGGCCGGAAGGGGTGGGTGGGGCGCCCCTGGAGCAGGGGGCGGGAGAGCGCGGAGAGGTGTGCGGGGCGGGTCGGAAGTCGCGGCGGCGCTTCGGACTCGCGGGGGTGGAGGGGCGGGCGTAGCGTCTTAGGCGAGAGCGTCACGCACGTATCCGCGCGTACGCAGCACGTGTGCGCGCCAAGCGTCAGGAGGCTGACGATGATCCGCAACATCCTCGGCTCCGTGGTCGCTCTCGTCGGAGCGGCGGCCGCCGTCCTGAGCCCCTTCCGTGACTGGTACGACGGCCGCCCCGGGCAGGATTACCGCGTCCAGGACCTCTTCGGAGGGATCACCGCCACCTCGTCGGGCGTGATGGTCTCCCTCTTCCTGCCCCTGCTGGTCGCCGCGGTGCTGACCGTCGTCGGTGTGGCTCTGCGCTCGCGGCTCGTCGTGGCACTCGCCGGAGTCCTGACACTCGGCTTCACCGTGCTGTGGATGGTCCGCCAGGGACAGGCGGCGGGGAGTCTGGCGGTGAACTCGGACGGGTCCGGGCTCCAGTGGGGGGTGGTGCTCGCCCTGGGCGGCGGGCTCCTGATGCTGATCGGGTCCCTGTTGATGGCGGGACGCCGCCGGCGTCGCGGGCCGGACCGGTCCGGGGGCGCGCCGGACCACGACGCACGCACCGCGCCCTACCCGACGTCCGGCTACCAGCACCCGGACACCTGGCCGCCGACGCGGGAGCCGGGCCCGTCGGCCCACACCAGCACGGGGCCCGAGCCGGAACCCGACCCGTACACCGGCCCGGAGGACCCGCGTCGGCACGACGGGCCCTGAGGACGGACGGCCCGCGGGGACGCAGCTCACGCGGCACACGCGGGGACGCAGCGCACGCGGCACACGTCCGCGGCTACGCGCACCACGCCTATCGGGCCCGGTTGTTCCCCGTACCCGTGCCCTTCAGCGCGTCCAGCGCGTAGACGCACCGGTCCTTGCTGCAGGCGTAGACGACCCCGGCGCGGGCGACCGGTGAGCCGGTGATCTCGCCGCCGGTAGCGAGCTTCCAGCGCAGGGTGCCGCCCGCCGCGTCCAGGGTGTAGAGGACGTGGTCCGCGGAGCCGAAGTGCACGCGCCCGTCCGCGACCACGGGACTGCCGACCACGTCCCCGCCGGCCGCGAACCGCCACTTCGGGGTACCGGTCACCGCGTCGAGGGTGTAGAGCGCACTGCCGCTGCCGACGTGCACGTTTCCGCCGGCGACCAGGACCGGCTCGATGGAGTGGCGGGCCTCGGTGGCGATGCGCCAGCGGTCCTTGCCGTTCGCGGCGTCGAGTGCGTAGACCGTGCCGAGGTAGTCGGCGAGGTACACGCCTCCCCCGGTCACCGCCGGGCCAGGCGCGAAGGCGGGCGGCGAGAGGAAGACCGCGGGTGCCTCGAAGTGCCAGCGGACATGGCCGGAGGCGTTCTCCACGGCCAGCACCCGGGTGCCGGCGGCGACGTACACGTTGCCGTCCGGCGCGGAGGCCACCCGGACCGGGACACCGCCGCAGGAGGCCGCGTCACCGACGGGGTACGACCAGCGCTCGGAGCCGGTACGGGCGTCGAGCGCGCACAGCCGGGCGTCCTTCCAGACGTACGCGGTCCCGTCGTGGAGCGCCGGACCGGCCTCCGCGGTCTCGAAGTCGGTCTGGGCGCCGTTGATCTCCCACAGCGGTTCACCGCCCGCCGCGTCCCACGCCTGGACGCCGCCGCCCCTGGTCCCGGTGAGGACGGTGCCCCGGTCGGCCTTGAGGGAGTAGACCCAGGCGTCGGTCCGCCGCCGCCACCGTTCGGTGCCGCCCATGGCGTCCAGCGCGTAGAGGGAAGGGCCGTCCGAGGCGTGGATCACCCCGTCGTCGACGGCCATCGCCCAGGCCACGTCCCGCGTCTTGAACTGGCGTCGGCCGTTGCCGATGTCGAGCGCGTGGATCTCGAAGGAGGTCACGTAGAGCAGGCCGTCGGCGACGACCGGGGTGCCCCAGACGTCGTTGGACATGCGGAAACGCCAGGGACGCCAGCGGTCCGGTGCGGCGGGTGCCGCTTCGGGGGCCGTGGTCGGCGCGGGTACGGGCGCGGTGACCGGGGTGGTCCGGGCCCCGGTCACACCGGCGGGCGGGCGGACCCAGCCGGTGGCGGCGGCCGGGTGTGCGGCGGCGGCTCCCCGGATCTCAGCGGCGCGCGGCCCGGGACCGATCGCGACCTTCGCGCCGATCAGCCGGACCGGGCCGCCGTCCGTCGAGGGTGCGGTGGAGGCGGGGCGGGGTGCCTGTACGGAAGGGCCGGGGCCCATGGGCAGTGCGGGCCGGGCGTGGGGCGGCTGGGGCACCGGGGCGGTCTCGGGCATGCGACTGGTGTCCCAGTCTCCGAGCGGCGGACGCGGGGGCGGCGGCGGGGCCACCACCTGCGCGGGAGCGGGGGCCATGGTGCGTCCGCCGCCGCGCCGCTGCTCGATCATCGCGGTGGCCCGGCCCGGCAGCCAGGCGGACGCGGTACCGCTGTCGTCGCTGCCGGAGGCGAAGAGGTGCGGGGCGAGCTGCGCCTGGAGGTCCGCGGGGCTGGGGCGGCGGGTCGCGTCCATCTGCATGCAGGACTCGATCAGGGGACGGAGTTCGTCCGGGAGCCCTTCGGTGTCGGGGCCCTCCCGCAGCAGCATGAAGACGGTCTCGACCGGGTTGGCGCCGTGGAAGGGGGCGTGGCCGGTGGCCGCGAAGACGAGGGTCGAGCCGAGCGAGAAGACGTCGCTCGCACCGGTGACGCTGCGCGAGTCGCGAGCCTGCTCGGGCGACATGTAGGCGGGGGTGCCCACGGCGACGTTCGTCATGGTCAGCCGGGTGTTGGAGACCCCGGAGGCGATGCCGAAGTCGATGACCCGGGGGCCGTCCTCCACGACGAGCACGTTGGACGGCTTCAGGTCGCGGTGGACGAGCCCGGCGCCGTGGATGGACTGGAGGGCTTCCGCGATACCGGCGGCAAGCCAGCGGACGGCCTGGGTGGGCATGGGCCCGCACTCGTTCACTATCTCTTCTAGCGACGGGGCGGGAACGTACGCGGTCGCCAGCCACGGCACGGCGGCGCGCGGGTCGGCGTCGACCACGGCGGCGGTGTAGAACCCGCTGACCGCACGCGCGGCTTCGACCTCGCGGGTGAACCGGACGCGGAAGAGCTGGTCCTCGGCGAGCTCGGTGCGGACGGTCTTGATCGCCACCCGTCTGCCCGATGCCGAGCGTGCGAGATAGACGAGCCCCATGCCGCCGGCTCCGAGCCGTCCCAGCACCTCGAACGGGCCGATCCGTCTCGGGTCGTGCTGCGTCAGCTGCTCCACTTGCCTGCCACCTCCCCGTACGGGCCCTGGTCCCATGACCTTGGCCCGCGAATTCCCGCCCCGTGCAGCGTCTCACCACCGGGCACCACCTGGCGGTGCGCACCCCGATTCTTCCTGGCGCGGCCCCCAGTTGCGAACCCGGGGGCGAATCGGGGGTGTCACCAGCACCGTCAGAGGTGGAAGGACGGCGTCCGCTGTTGGGGAACGGTCCCGCACAACCGCCGTACGGGCGACATGCCGGAGCGCGCGGAGCACGGGGCGCAGCCGAAGTGCGCCGGTGCGCGGCGGCGTTGCACACGCGCTGAGGCCGCCGGAGCGCGAGCGGGGGCCCCACACGGACCTTCGCGGGCCCGCCGGTACGACTACCGCCGGCGCTTCAGATTCACATGCGGGCGTCGAGGCGGTGCTGCAGGGAACCGTCCGGGCCGAAGACGTCCATCCGATAGCCCTTCTCCAGCGAAAGGCCCTCCCGCTCCGCCAGATACCTGGTGACCGAGACCTTCAGTTCCTGGAAGGGCCCGTCGTCCGTGTCCGGATCATGCCTCCACACGGTCAGCAGCGGGACCCCGTCCGCACCGGAGCTCCGCGCGATCCCGTACACGTCCGGCACCCCGCCGGCGCGGCGGTAACGTTCCGCCAGCCGTGCGGCAGCGTCGGGCGCCACGGTGGCGGTGGCGACGGGTCCGAGGGCAGGGTCGGAACGGTCCGGCTCCGGCAAGAAGTTGCCGGTGCATCCGGTCAGCAGGACCGCGCATCCGAAGCCGAGGAGTGCGGCCCTGCGGGCGAGGATTCTCATCGCGCCATTGTCGACGGCAGCCGTACGCCTGGCGGGCGTCGCGGCCACAATGGCGCGAACTCACCCGCCCGTTCCGGCGCGCGCGGCCGGGCACGCACGGCACGGCCGGCGCCCCGGGATTCCGCCTACGGCAGCGTCGGATCGGCCGGCTGGAGCACGGCGAACGCGGCGCTCTGGTCGTCCTGGAACGCCGCCATCCGCCCGTACGGGATGTCGAACGGCTCGGCGGTGACGCGACCGCCCAGCTCCCTCACCCGTTCGGCGGTGCGGTCGCAGTCGGCGACGGCGAAGTACGTCAGGAAGTGGCTGGGCATCATCTCGGGGAAGGCGTCCGTGATGACGCTCCGTCCGCCGACCGCCGTGTCGGGGCCGGGGGTGACACCGGGCGGGGACCACATGCGGAAGTCGATGCCACTCTTCGCCGCCCCGGCCTCCCCGCTCGCGCCGGCGCTCGTGTCGGCGTCCAGGTCGGTGCTCCGGAAACCGAAGACGCGGGCGTAGAAGGGGTCGACCCGGTCGGGGCGCCGGGTGTAGAGCTCGGTCCAGCAGTACGAACCGGGTTCGTTCTGCTTCTCGAAGCCCGGCCGCTCCTCCGCCTGCCACAGCCAGAAGGCGGCGCCGTCGGGGTCGACGGCCTGCGCGAGGATACCGGCACGGCCCGCGCGGACGGGGTCGGTGATGATCTGGCCGCCCTCCTCGCGGATCGCGTGGACGGTCGCCCGGATGTCGTCGGTGGCGAAGTGGACGCCCCAGGTGGTGGGCATCCGGCCGTCCGTCTTGGCGGCGAGCGCGGCGACGAGCCGGCCTTCGCTGTAGGCGTCGGCGAAGGGCATGCCGTCCCCGGCGCTGAAGGTCCAGCCGAAGAGCCCGCCGTAGAAGCGCTTGCCCGCTTCCAGGTCGGAGAGGTGCACCTCCACCCAGCAGGGAACGGAGTGCGCGAATGCCGCCATGGGCCGGGTCCTTCCCTCGCCGGGAGCGCGCGGTCCTGCCGCGCGGCCGGGCGTGTCACGTGTGCGTGACACCTGTCCCGGCCAAGGTAACGGCGCCCGCCTTCCCCCGCCTGCCGGTGGGATCGGCCACCCGTCCGCGGGCGGGCCCCGGTGGGCTCACGGCAGGGCGAGTACCTCCTCGATCGCGGCCCGGGTCTCCTCGTCCGCGAGGAGGTCGACGTAGTCCCGGCCCGGGGTCAGGCGCCGGTCGAAGTCCCTGACGGTGTGCAGCGCGGCCCTCGCCTCCGGGGTGATCCGGCCGATCCGTGCCAGGGCGCGCAGGGCGCGGCGGAAGCTCCCCCATGTGTCGTCGCCCTCCGCCACCGGCAGGACGAACTCCTCCAGGACCGAGGCACTCGGCTCCGCTTCGCCGGTGATCGACCACAGGGTGATCGCCGCGTCGAGCCGCGTCCCGCCGTCGCTCCGGTCCAGGAGCTCCCTCACCCGAGCGGTGTACGGGGCGGCAGCCGGACCGTGACCGGCCAGCCGGCAGAGCGCGAACCCGTGGTGCGGCCCCTCGGAGGCGGTCAACGTCTCCCCGAGGAGTTGCAGGGCCGAGTGGTGCCGACCACCGATGAGCCGGGCGGAGTACTCCACCTTCAGATGGTTCGGGGGCCAGTCGAGGACCGTGCATCCGCGCACCACGTCCTCTGCGGACGCGGCACCCTGCCCCATCGCCACCAGCACGTCGACGGCACTCAGCGAATCGTGGGCGGAGCCCAGGAGTGCCACCACCTCCGGCAGCGCGGGCAGCGCCTTCTCCCCCCATGCTTCCAGGACCCGGAGCAGACGTCCGGTGAGGCCTCCCCAGGACTCGTACTCCTCGGCTTGCCACCGCATCACCTCGCGCACGGCCGGCAGCAGGAGATCGGCGTGCTCCCGCAGGGGGACCAGCACGTCGTCGATCTCGGGCAGCCGCGGGGCCTCCTCCACGTAGCCCTCCCCGTAGTGCGCGCGGTACGGCGGCTCGTACAACTGCTCCACGAGCCCCGGAAGTCCCCGCGGGTCACCGATGCGGGTCAGGGCCCAGCGCGCCTGGTTCGCGACGGTGCCTTCGATCAGTTCGTCCTCACCGTGATCGTCGAGCAGGGCCGCCAGCCGGTCGGCGTACGGCTCCGCGGGGGCGCCCAGAACCGCGAGGAGGTGTGCCGCCCAGATCCTCGTGCCGGGGTCCGGGTGCGTCAGCAGTGCTCCCGCGAGGGGCAGCAGCCCGGGTTCGACGGAGCGGTGCGCCACCAGCAGGTCCCAGGCGGTTTCCAGGGCGGCGCGGAGCAGGAGGGTGTCCCCGGTGCGAGCGGTGGCCTCCGCCAATCGGGCCACGAAGGAAATCGCCGCCCGAGGTGTTGCGCTGAAGCGGAGCATGATTCCGAACAGGCCCCTCTCGCGGGACAGGAACGCCTCGGCCTCGGGCAGGTAGTAGAGCCTTGCGAAGTCCCGTTGGGTCTCCTCCACGTCGCCACCGGCGAATATCTCCACCAGCAGGCCGCTCTGCCGGGCCAGCACGTCGGGGTCGAAGTCCGCCCACGCTTCCAGGGCCGCGATCCGCAGGGCAGGACTCCCGTCGCGCACCACCCCGGTGAGTACCTCCCGCACCTCCTCGGCCGTTTCCTCGGCCAGGGTGCCCCGCTCCGCCTCGGCAGCGGCGGCCCTACCGAGCGCCCACAGCACGTTCAGCCGGATCGACGGTTCCGTCTCGGTCCGCCATCTCTCCAGCAGCGGGGCGACACCCCCCAGGGGCAGGGCGCACCGCCGCACCTCGGCGTCCCTGTGGTGGAGAAGCACCAGGGTCGTGGGCCGGTGCCGCTCCCAGGCGTCCGCCCACCCCCCGTGGACCCGCGCCGGGGCGGCCGTCCCGGCGGTCCGGACCAGGCCCGCGAGCAGTTCGACGAGCCACAGTCGCACCGTCCCGGTGCCCGGGTCGGCGGCGAGCGCCACGAGGAAGGGCAGCGCTTCGGTCGCCGCTTCGGTCACCCGGTCCCGCCCGTTGGCGAGACAGAGGTGCACCGCTTGCTCGTCGCCCTCCTCCGCCTCCCCCAGGGCGATGCGCCGCAGCACCTCCGGCACCCGCTGGACGGGGACGGGCGGGTACAGCGACTCGAACCGGTCCCACGGAACGGCTGCCAGCGCCTCCAGCGAAATGGCCGTCATTTCTCCTCTTCCTGGATCCGGCCCGTGCGGCCCCCGCTCGGGCCCCGGGACGAAAGGCGGCCCGGAGCCGGCCCGAAGTTCTCCGCAGAAGTTTTCCACCGAAGTTATCCACAGGCTGTTGATAACACTTACCGTTCGACCGATCGTCTCCGGAACCTCGTGCGGCCACCCGCACCTCAAGGGCATCAGGAGTGTCGGCCGCCCCCGCGGACCAGAGGAAAAAGATGGCCGAAATACCACCCCTCGCCCGCTGCGCGCTGGGTAATTCCCCATTTGCACTCGGCCGAATCGCGCTCCGTTCACCCGTCGGTAAGCTGACGGCATGACAGGACAAGTACGCACCGTCGACGGCCGCGTGGCCGGTCGACGCGGTCAGGCGACGCGGCAGAAGCTGCTCGATTGCCTCAGCGAGATGCTCAGCTCCTCGCCGTACCGGGACGTCAAAGTCATCGACGTCGCACGGAAGGCGGGGACTTCACCCGCGACTTTCTACCAGTACTTCCCGGATGTGGAAGGCGCCGTCCTCGAAGTCGCCGACGAACTGGCCAAGGAGGGCACCGGACTGAACGAACTGACCTCCGGCCGCTCGTGGGTCGGCAAGGCGGGCTGGCAGGCTTCCGAGGAACTCGTGGACGGTTTCCTCGACTTCTGGCGGCGCAACGACGCGATCCTCCGTGTGATCGACCTCGGTTCGGCCGAGGGCGACAAGCGGTTCAACAAGATCCGCGTGAAGATCCTCGGTTCGTTCACCAACTCCCTCACGGACGCGGTGAAGGACCTCCAGGGCAAGGGCAAGGTCGACAAGGACGTCAGTCCGGCCGCGGTGGCGGGTGCGCTCGTCGCCATGCTGGCCGCTGTCGCCTCGCACCAGAAGGCCCTGACCACGGGTACCGGCGTGAAGGTCGGCGAACTCCGCCCGAACCTGGCCCTGTTGGTGCACCTCGGTGTCACCGGCAAGAAGCCCACGAAGTAGGCGCCCGCGACGGAGATCCCCCCTTCACCGGGCGGCGCACGGCCGGCCCCGGACGCCCGGCATCCTGTCTCACCGACGGCGGGCCACACACGCGATGTGGCCCGCCGTCGGTGTACCCGGGACCCCTCTCCTGCTGCTGGAATGACCGCATGAGCGACGACGACGCGTCCCGTACCGACGCACACGCCACCTTTCTCCGGCTGCTGCACGCCCAGCGCGTGTGGGACACCGAGCTGCCCGGCTTCGACCCGGCCACCGCACCCGAGGCGCCCGTCCCGCTCTTCCACGCCTGGTTCGCCGAAGCCGTGGCCGCCGGACAGCCCGAGCCGCACACCATGGCGCTGGCGACCGTGGACGCGTACGGCCATCCGGACGTGCGGACGCTGATGCTGCACGACGCCGACGAGCGCGGCTGGCGCTTCGCGACCCACGCCACCAGCGCCAAGGGCCACCAGCTCGCCGCCCACCCGCACGCGGCGCTCAACTTCTACTGGCCGGTGCAGGGCCGGACGGTACGGGTACGCGGCCCGGTCGCCCTCGGGTCCGCCGAGGAGAGCCGGGCCGATCTGCACGCCCGGTCCACCGGTGCGCTCGCCTCCGGCCTGGTCGGCCGCCAGAGCGAGGTGCTGGCGGACGCCGAGGAGCTGGCCCGCGCTTCCGAGGCCGCGTGGCAGCGGGCGCAGGCCGAGCCCGAAGCGGAGGTGGAGAGCTGGCGGCGGTACGTCGTCCAGCCGCAGGAGGTCGAGTTCTTCCAGGGTGACCCGCGCCGCCGCCACGTACGGCTCCGCTACCGGCGTCGGGGAGCGGGGTGGGTGCGGGAGCTGCTCTGGCCGTGAGGAACGCGGCCGTACGGGCAGGGATGCGGGCGGCGCGACAGGCGGCGCGACGGGGACACAGCACACCGGACCAGAGGTGCAGCCCGGCTTTGTCGGCAATTCATCCAGCGTTCCCCCCTTGCTCGTCCGGCAGAAGCAGGCTCACCCCCATGAACACCATGAACCGCGCCAAGGTCTCCGCGGCCGTCGCCGCCGCCGCCCTGCTCGTCGGGGCCGGCGCCTCGGCCGCTTCGGCCGCCCCGCACCACGCCTCCGCCCACCCGGGCAAGGCATCCGCCGCGCACGAGCACGACCGGCGGATACCGTTCACCGCCGCGACCGTCACGGCGAACGACAACGGTTCGTACACCCTCTCCTGGACCGCCCCCGGCGTCCGCCAGGTCCTCGTCAAGGCGAACGGCAGGGTCGTCGCCCAGGGCGGCAGCCATGCCACCGTGACCGTCAAGGGCCTGCCGGCCGCGGACCGCCAGTGGTTCGACTTCGTCCCGGCCGAGGGTGGTTCGCTCCACCTCGCCGACCGCGAGATCCAGCTCTCCGGCACGGTCAACTTCCGCGACGCGGGCGGTTACCGCACCAGCACGGGCCAGTGGGTCACGATGGGCGAGGTCTACCGCTCCGGCGCGCTGAACACCCTCACCACCGCCGATGCCGCCAAGCTGAGCCGTCTCGGCATCAAGGTCGACTTCGACCTCCGTACCGCGGGCGAGCGCACCTCTGCCCCGGACACGGTCCCCACGGGCGCGAAGTACGTCGTCGCCGACGTCATCGGGGGCGACATCAGCTCGGCGATCGACCTGTCCTCGGCCGAGAAGTCCGCCCAGTACATGGTGGACGGCGAGAAGTCGATGGTCAGCTCGGCCACCGGCAAGGCCGCCTACCAGCTGGTCTTCGCGGGCCTGGCCGACGACGACCGGCACGCGGTGCTCTTCCACTGCTCGGCCGGCAAGGACCGCACGGGCTGGGCGAACGCCGCCCTGCTGACGGCGCTGGGCGTGCCGAAGGCCACGGTGATGCAGGACTACCTGGCCAGCAACACCTACCGCGCCGAGGCGAACGCCGCCGCGCTGGCCGCGATGCCGGCCGAGATGGCCGCCGCGTACAAGCCGGTGCTGGACGTCCGCGCCGAGTACCTGAACTCCGGCTTCGACGAGGTCGAGGCCCGGTTCGGCTCGTTCGAGAACTACGAGAAGAAGGGCCTCGGCCTCTCCCCGAAGGAGATCAAGGAGCTGAAGTCCTCGCTGCTGGTCGGCTGAGGACCGCCCGGCACTCCGCCGTCGCGGCACAACGGCGGGGCTCGACGGCGGGGCTCGACGACGGGGCTCGACGACGGGGCTCGACGACGGGGCACAACGGCGGGGCTCGACGACGGGGTCCGTCCGGAGCCGGTCGCGGGACCGGAATCAGGCGCCGGCCGCTCGGCGCCCCAGGACGGGTTCGGCCAGGGACCTCGCCGGACCGCACAGGGTCTGCCCGTGCCGGGCGACGAGGTCGTCCCGGGAGTCGAAGTACCCGAGGTCCGTGAGCAGGTACGCCGAGAGGGCGCACGAGAGGTCGGACGCGGCGTCGGACACGGGGCAGCCGCCCGCCCGACGGTGGTCCGGGACAGCGGCTCGAAGAGCGTCTCCGGGCCCGCGTTCGTGAAGCCGCCGCCCCGCCCGGCCGGCTCGCCGACGCCGGCGAAGAGTTCGGAGACGGGCACCCAGGGTGCTGCCGCACGGTCGGCACCGCCCGGCTGCCCGTCGATACGGAACTCGGGCCACGCCAGGAGCACGTGGCTGGGGACGATTCGACGCAGCCGGGAGAAGCGCGGGTACCAGAACGTGCCGTCCACCACTAGGTCGGGTCCGGCGGATCAAGGTCGGGCAGGGCGCGGCGCAGGGCCTCCGCCCTCGCCCCCGGCCCGTCCCCTCCCTCGATCACGGTGTCGAGGCGCCGCACGACGGCCCGGACGCGCGGATGCCTGGTGCCGAGAATCCGCGTCGGCCCGATCCCTCCCTCCGCCGCGTCACGACACCTGGACTAGGTCCACCACGAAGACGAGCGTGGAGCCCGGCGGGATCAGCGAGGAGGGCGACTGCTTGCCGTAGGCGAGGCGCGGCGGGATGACGAGCTCCCGCCGGCCGCCGACCTTCATCCCCACGATGCCCCGGTCCCAGCCCTTGATGGCCCGGCCGCCTCCCACCGCGAACTTGAACGGCTCGTCCCGCTCCCACGACGAGTCGAACTCCTTCCCCGTGGCGAAGTTGACTCCGACGTAGTGGACCCGGACCACCTGGCCGCGCTTCGCCTCCTCACCGCCGCCGACGACGATGTCCCTGATCAGCAGTTCGGTGGGCGGGTCGCCCACGGGGGGATCGATCTCGGGCTTCGGCATCGCAGCCTCGTCTCCTGTCCGCTTCCGGTGGCCGGAAGTCTCCGTACGCCGCTGATCACGCTATCCGCAGAGACCCCCCGGCGACCCGGCCCCCTTTCCGCCGGGAAGGAGCACCATGGAAGGCGTATCAGGCATTGGAGGCACCCATGGCCAGAGCCCGTTCCCGTTACGCCCCCGACCGGGGGCTGACCACCCGCATGGTGTCGACCATGTTCTTCATCGGTCTGCTGTACGTGGTCCTCGTCGGGGTGCTGCTCGCGGTGCTGCAAGGCTCGTGGCCGGTGATCCTGATCATCGCCGGCGGGCTGTTCGTCGTGCAGTTCTGGTTCAGCGACCGGATCGCCGCGTACGGGATGGGGGCCCGCGAGGTCACCCCCGAGGAGGCGCCGGAGCTGCACGGGGCGATCGACCGGATCTGTGCGCTGGCGGACATGCCGAAGCCCCGGGTGGCCATCGCGCGGAGTGACGTACCGAACGCGTTCGCCACGGGCCGGAGCGAGAAGTCGGCCCTGGTCTGTGCGACCACCGGGCTGCTGCGAAGACTGGAGCCCGAGGAGTTGGAGGGCGTCCTCGCGCACGAGATGTCGCACGTCGCCCACCGGGACGTGGCGGTGATGACCATCGCGTCGTTCCTGGGGGTGCTGGCGGGGATCATCACCCGAGTGGCCCTGTGGGGCGGCTTCGCCCGCAACAGCCGGGGAAACGACCCCGCGGGCATCATCATCATGCTGATTCCGCTCATCAGCGCGGTGGTCTACGCGCTGAGTTTCCTGCTCACCCGGCTGCTCTCCCGCTACCGCGAGCTCTCCGCCGACCGCACCGCCGCCCTGCTCACCGGCCGCCCCTCGGCGCTCGCCTCCGCGCTGACGAAGGTCAGCGGGCAGATGGCGCGCATACCGACCGAGGACTTGCGGAAGGCTGAGCCGTACAACGCCTTCTACTTCGTCCCCGCGTTCTCCTCGAAGGAGAGCTTCAGCCGGCTGATCTCCTCGCACCCGACCCTGGAGCAGCGACTCGACCAGCTGGCCCGCATCTCCGCCGATCTCTCCCGCCCGTGACCCCGAAACACCCGCAAGGACCCGCAAGACCCGTAACGCCCGTAACGCCCGTAGTCCCGGTCATCCTGGAGGAGCCTCCGTGGGTCTGTTCGACGCGATCCTCGGCCGGAGCAAGCCGGTCCGCCCCGATCTCGACCAGCTCTTCGCCGTGCCGTCCGCCGCGCTGACCCTGGAGGCCGCCACCGGTTTCACCCCGTCCGGACGGGGCTCGGTCTGCTTCGCCGGGGTGGAGGGCGGCAACTTCGCCCGCCTCCAGGACGACGTTCGAGAGCTGCTGGACGCCGATACGGCCCGGGGCGGGGTGCCGGTGGAGTTCAGCCAGGACGCGTACGGCTACACCTGGCTGCTCGCCCAGCAGCCGCCGGAGGACCCGGCCGCCCTCGTCAACGACCTGCACGCGGTGAACACACTGCTCCAGGACGGCGGCTTCGGCCCGCACCTGCTCTGCTCACTGATCGGTTTCCGCGACTCGGAGGGCCGCTCGCTCGCGCTGGTGTACCTGTACAAGCGCGGCACCTTCTACCCGTTCGCCCCGCTTCCCGGTGGCACGGAGAAGCGGGACAACGGCCTGGAGCTCCAGGTACGCGCCGCACTCGGGGACGACCTGCGGGTGGAGAAGGAGCTGGCCCGGTGGTTCCCGGTGTGGGGCGCGCCGGGTCTGTAGCGCCTCTCCCGGCACTAGGCGTTCTGTCCACGGAGGTTGGGCGATCACGGTTGAGTGATCTTGAACGAGTGAGGGCCTTCCGCGTTCGCGTGGATTGCGATATCGCCTCAAGCGGCCACCGCGCGGTCGCCACGAGACACGACAAGCTCGCTGTCCGCTACGAGGCGACCGTCCTCATCGCAGCCATCAATGAGTGGTTGTGACTCCTTCATCCCGCCTGCGCGGGGTGTCGGTGGCGAGCAGTTCCCGCAGGAGTTCAACGATGAGACCGGGCTGTCCTACGAACGGGGAGTGGCCCGTCTGCCACTCGCGCACGTCGGTGCAGCGTGAGGCCATCTTCCGTTGCAGGCCCGGGTCGATGGCCCGGTCCCGTCCGCACACGACGTAGGTGGAGGGAGTGCGCTTCCAGCTGTGGCGCTCCGGAACTCCTCGCCCGCAGCCGGGGGCTTGCGCACGCAGCAGGCCAACTGCCCAGGCGGCGAGAGGTTCGGGACAGTCGCTGTAGAGGGTGTCGACAGCCCGGTCGGGGTGCAGGCTGGTCGAGCCATCGGGCTCGGGGTTGATCGCGTCCTGGAGCTGCGGGGACGCCCCACCCAGACCGGCCGCGCTCTCGCCGACATCCAGCACGAAGGCCGCAAGATAGACCAAGTGTCCCGCTCCGTGCACCCCGGTGATCACTGACCCGCCGTAGGAGTGACCGAGCACTACAGGAGGCTCGTGCAGCGCGTCGATGGCAGCCTGGACCACGGCTGTGTCAGCGGGCAATGAACCCCGGTGGAGCTCGGGAACGACAACCTCGGTCCCTGCGTTCCGCAAGCGTTCTGCCACCACGGCGAAGTGCTCGGGACGGTGATACAGGCCGTGAACGAGCACCACGGCGGCCAATTCGCCCCCCTCCTCAGGTCGGCGCCAGGCCAGTGATCTCAGCTCTGGACCATGGCCGGCCATCACTCACTACCTTGATCCACTTCTGCGACACGCCATAGGGCGTACGCCCGGAGGGGTATGGGTCAGGCGCCGACGGTCCCGGCGACGAACGCGGTCCAGGCGTCCGGCGCGACCGCGAAGGTCGGGCCGTCGGTCACCTTGGAGTCCCGGACGTGCACGGCCCGGGGGCAGGCGGCGACCTCGACGCAGGCCTCGCCCTCATTGCCGCTGTAGCTCGACTTGTGCCAGTCGTAGCCGACCTCGACGCAGGCCTCGCCCTCGTTGTTGCTGTAGCTCGACTTGAACCACGCCAGTTCGGAACCGGTGCTCACAGTTGTTCCGCCTTCTTCTCGATGAGTTCGGCGGACTCCCAGGGGTTGAGCGCCTGGGCCCGCAGAATGCCGAAGAGGTCGAACAGATCGCTGACCTGCTCGGGCTTGGAGATCAACCTACCGCCGCCCTGCGCCTCCACGAACACCAGACTGCGGCCCTCCGCCGTGTTCATCAACTGCATAGGCCCGTTGAGTCCTGCGTGTGTGTGCTGATTGGACGGCACCACCTGCACAGTCAGGTGATTCATCCGTCCAATGCAGTCCAGCAGATGAAGCAACTGTTCCTTCAATACCGCTGGGCCGCCCAGTGACTTATCCAGGATCGACTCCTCCATGACGAAGCCGACGTGCGGTGGGGTGGCCCTGACCAGAACTGGTTGCCGTTCGAGTCGCGCCTCCACGTGGCGCACGATCTCGTCCTCCGTATAAGCGGGTTTCCGGGACCGGTAGAGCGCGTACGCGTACGCCTCCGTCTGCAACAGCCCAGGGATCAGCATCGTCTCGTACGCGCTGATGACCCGCGCGTTCCGCTCCAGTCGAGCCCAATCTAGGAACTTGGCCGGGTACTTCTCCTCGTCCACCAGCTCGATGCACGCCTTCAGCGCCCCCCGGGCGTCGAACACGCGATCGGCGTCGCGCAGGAACTCCATCGACGGGATGCGCTCGGCCCGTTCGTAGGCTCCCATCAGCGACTCGGAGATGAGGAGCCGGTCCGCCGACTCCTTCTGCGTGAGCCCCGTGCGCGTCCGATGGATGCGGATCAGGTCCCCCACGAGCCGTCGCACTCCCGAGGGCTCACCACTCGTTCCCACAGCCACCGCCTTCTCCTCCACAACGCTCCGATGTGGACCGTGTCGTACTGGTCACGCTAGGCAACCGGCGCGATTCTCATAGCCATGACGAGCAAGAGACTCCCCGAATGGGTTCCGATGGCCGGACATCAACTCCACCTGACCGGAATTCACTTCGACGCGATCCGATTGAAGGGCGTACGAGGTGAGGCGGTCGTCCATCACCTGATGACGCTCACGGCCGGTGAGCCCGGTCCGGTGGTCCGGGAGGTCGCGGGGGCGCGGTGGACGTACTTCCTGATCCCTCCCGGATCCAGCAAAGAGTTCGACTGGCCCCCTGGTGCGACCTGTTTCGGGCCGGCCGCGCGGGACCACTGGGTCGGCATCCCGGCCGCCGAGGGCAATACGTACCCGCTGAGCTGGCGGTGCGGGTCGCCGGAGGAGGGCGAGTACGTGGACCCGGAGCTGCTGCACGGGCTGGTGCGGGCGCAGTTGGCCTGGGAGGCGGAGGAGGAAGAGGATTGAGCGCCGGCTGGGCGCATCAAGCATCAGACGTCGGGAAGGCCCGCAGGGATCACTTGCCGGAGGCGCCGCGCGGGGCCGTGGCGGCCGGATCGGTGACCGCCTGATGGAGTTCGGCCAGCATGGCGCTGGTCGCCTGGTCGGCCGGCAGGAACGCCTCAAGTCGTAGTTCGGCGATGGTGACGTCGATGGCGGTGCCGAAATGGGTGAGCGTGGTGATGAGCGTCAGCTCCCTGCCGTCGGCTGGATCATGTGCCCGCAGGCGCAGGGGTACGGCGAAGCCGAGGTGGTGCGGTGACTCGCGCGGCCGTGGCGGTGCCAGGTCGGTGAGTTCGCGGGCCAGGCGTTGGAGTCGGTCGTCCGGGTTGCGCACGCTCTCGGCCTGGAGGCGGTCGATGATGTGCCACGCCCACTCGTCGAGGTTGACGATGCGGGGCGCGAGGCCCTGCGGATGCAGCAACACCCGGGGAACGCTCACCGGGGTCACGAGCAGGTGCGGAGCCGCACCAGCGGTGAGGGCGTGGAAGGCGGTGTTGGCCGAGACGAGGTCACCGTGCCGGTCGACGACCACCGCCGGGTACGGCAGGTGGCCGTGGAGAATCCGTTCCAGGGCGGTACGGAACGGCGCGAGTCGGGGGTCGTCGAGGCGGGTCTGCGGGTAGACCGGTGCGAATCCGGCGGCGAGGAGCAGTTCGTTGCGCTCGCGGATCGGCACTTCCAGGGATTCCCCCAACCGGATGATCATCGATCGGCCGGGGGTCGACCGTCCGCTCTCGATGAAGCTGACGTGCCGCTGCGTGGTTCCGGCACGCACGGCCAGTTCCAGCTGGCTGACGCGCCGCCGTATGCGCCACTCACGCAACGCTCCGGCGAGCCCGCCTCGGGCCGATTCGCTGATCACCCCTCCTGTGTATCCCGATCGGCTGCCGATCCGCGATTCCCTGCGGGGAATTGCCGCGTGCCGACGGGCGCAGCAGGGTCGCTGCCGGACGCCGTCCATTCGCAACCCGAGGGGATCACCCATGGCTGACGCCGACACCGTCCTTGACATCCACGACCTCACCGACCGCTTCGTTGCCGTGTGGAACGAACCCGACGGAGAGCGCCGCCGCGCTGCGATTCGCGAGCTGTGGTCCGCCGATGCGGTCCATGTGCTGCGGCCTCCCCAGGACATCCTGGAGACCGCTCGAGGGCTGGGCTTCGACCAGCCCCTCCTGGAGGCGCGCGGGCACCACGCGTGGGAGCTCCGGGTGACGCGCGCCCAAGAGGAGTTCGTCGCGCCGGGCACCTATGTCTTCCGGTCGCGCGGCAACACCGACCGGCTCCGCGACGTCGTCAGGTTCACCTGGGAGATGGCACCCCGCGACGGGGGTGAGGTCGCGGGCGTCGGGCTGGAGATCCTCATGCTCGGCCCCGACGGCCGCATCGTCACCGACTACCAGTTCATCGAGGGGTGAGCGCGTTGACTGCGGTACGCCCATCGACGGTGCGCAGCTACCACGTCACCACCGGCGACGGTGTCGACGGCCTGTCGCTGCGCACGCACACACCACGCACCCCCGGGGAAGGGGAGGTCGCGGTCGCGGTGCACGCCACTTCCCTCGGCTTCCGTGAACTTCTGGTGCTGCGGGGAAAGTACCTGCTGCCCGTCAAACCGGACGTCATACCGATCTCGGACGGTGCCGGCGAGGTCGTCGCCGTCGGACCGGGTGTCCGGAGGGTGCGCACGGGCGACCGCGTCACCGCCGCGCTCTTCCCCCTGTGGCTGGACGGTCCGCTGGAAACGGCACACCTGCCGCAACTGGGCGGCTCGCTCGACGGAATGCTCACCGAGCTGGCGATCCTCCCCGAGGACGCCCTGGTACCCGTGCCCGAGCACCTCTCCTACGCCGAGGCGGCAACTCTTCCCTGCGCCGCCGTCACGGCATGGAACGCCCTGACCGGCGACGGCCGCGGAATCCAGCGGGGGCAGACCGTACTGGCCACCGGCTCCGGCGGTGTATCGCTGTTCACGGTGCAGTTCGCCAAGATCCTGGGCGCGAGGGTGATCGCCACGACCAGCAGCCCGGACAAGGAACAGCGCCTTCGCGATCTGGGCGCCGACGAGGTGATCAACTACCGCGACGTCCCGGACTGGCACACCGCTGCCCGTGAAGTCACCGCCGGGCGAGGCGTCGACCGTGTCGTCGACACCGCCGGCACGCTGGAGCAGTCGCTGAAGTCGGTCACCGTCGACGGACACGTCGCCTTCGTCGGGTCCGTCTCCGGCAACTGGCCGCCGGTCGATCCTCGTCTGCTGCTCGGCGTCGCCGCCACGGTCCGCGCACTGGCAGTCGGCAGTCGCGCCCAGTTCACCGCGATGAACGACGCCATCACCGCACATCGGCTCCGGCCCGTCCTCGACCGGGTGTTCCCGTTCGAGGAAGCCGCGGCGGCGTACACGTACTACGAATCGGCAAGCCCGTTCGGAAAGGTGGTCATCGAGATCGGATGACCGGCGAGCGCGCATGGGCGGGGACTGGCCGGGGGAAATCCCGCGCATGCGCCACCCCGTCATGTGGCCAGGTCAGGGATGCACCGGCAGGGCGCCCGCGACGGGGACGGGGGCGTCCAGCTGCTCCGCGCGCCCCTTCCCGACCCGGAAACGTACGGTCGGTCAACTGACCCTGCTCCGTGATCGATTCGCAACGGATTCCGATCTCCGTCGAGACCCATTCACGCTGCACGCGATTAGGCTCGACGCTCATGTCCGACTCCGCGCCCGCGCCCTCCGACGGCAGTTCCGATCGCCCCGCCGCGATCCCGGCCTCCATCGACCGTACGGAGGACCGTCCCGTCTACGTGATCGGCGGCGGGCCCGGCGGTCTCGCGGCGGCTGCGGCGCTGCGCGCGCGGGGGGTACGGGTCGTCGTGCTGGAGAAGGCGCCGGAGGTCGGTGCCTCCTGGCGCGGCCACTACGACCGGCTCCATCTGCACACCACCCGGCGCTGGTCGGCGTTGCCGGGGCTGGCCATGCCCCGGAAGTTCGGGCGGTGGGTGTCCCGGGACGACGTGGTGCGGTACCTGGAGAAGTACGCCGCGTTCCACGAGCTCGAAGTGATCACCGGCGTCGAGGTCTCCCGCGTCGACCGGGCGCCGGACGGGGCCGGCTGGGTGCTCTCCGCGACCGGCGGGCGGGTGCTGACGGGCCGCGCGGTCGTCGTGGCGACGGGCTTCAACCACACGCCCCACCTACCGGATTGGCCCGGCCGGGAGGCGTGGGCCGGGGAGCTGGTGCACGCGGCGGAGTACCGCAACCCGGGGCCGTACGAGGGGCGGAGCGTGCTCGTCGCGGGGATCGGGAACACCGGGGCCGAGATCGCCGTGGACCTGGTGGAGGGCGGGGCGTCCGAGGTGCGGATCGCGGTGCGTACGGTCCCGCACATCGTGCGGCGGTCCACCGCCGGATGGCCCGCGCAGGCGACCGGCATCCTGGTGCGGCGGCTGCCGGTGTGGCTGGTCGACCGGGCGGGCGCGCTGATGGCGAAGGCCGCGGTGCCGGACCTCGCGGCGCAGGGGCTGCCGCGCCCGGACACCGGGCTGTACTCGCGGGTGAAGGACGGGGCGATCCCGGTGCAGGACGTGGGGCTGATCGACGCGGTGAAGGCGGGACGGGTGCGGCCGGTCGCGGCCATCGGCTCGTTCGAGGAGTCGGCGGTGGTGCTGACCGACGGGACGCGGCTGACGCCGGACGCGGTGATCGCGGCGACGGGTTACCGGCGGGCCCTGGAGGGGCTGGTCGGGCACCTGGGTGTCCTGGACGGACGGGGCCGGCCGGTGGCGCACGGAGCCAAGCCGCCGAAGGGGGCACCGGGGCTGTACTTCACCGGGTTCTCCAACCCCATCAGCGGGATGTTCCGCGAGATGGCCCGGGACGCGGTGAAGATCGCGCACCGGATCGCCCGAGCGCCCCGCTGACCGTCTCGGCCGGGTCGGCGAGGCCCCCCGCAGCGCCACGGTCCGGGGGTGGTCCGCTCCGAGCGCCCGAGCGCAGTCGGCGAGCGTCCGCTCCAGTCCCCCGCACGTCAGACCGCCGCCACCGCTCGTGCGTCCGGGGGGAGCGCCTTGCGGCGGAGGACGAGGGACATCAGGGCGGCCACCGCGCACAGCGCCCCGGCGGAGTACCAGACGACGTCGTACGAGCCGAAGGCGTCCCGGGCCACTCCGCCGAGGAACGCGACCACGGCCGCCCCGATCTGGTGCGAGGCCAGCACCCAGCCGAAGACGATCGCGCTGTCGTCGCCGTACTGCTCCCGGCAGAGGGCGATGGTGGGCGGAACGGTGGCGACCCAGTCCAGGCCGTAGAAGACGATGAAGAAGACCATCGGCGGGTGCACCGACGGAGCCATCAGCATCGGCAGGAAGAGCAGCGAGACCCCGCGCAGCGCGTAGTAGACGGCGAGCAGCCGGCGGGAGTCGAAGCGGTCGGTGAGCCAGCCGGAGAAGACCGTGCCGATGATGTCGAAGACCCCGATGACGGCGAGCAGCGAGGCGGCGGCCGTGATCGGCATGTGGTGGTCGTGGGCGGAGGGCACGAAGTGGGTGCGGATGAGGCCGTTGGTCGACGCGCCGCAGATCGCGAACGCCCCGGCCAGCAGCCAGAACGGCCCGGTGCGGGCCGCGTCGAAGAGCGCCCGCAGGGTCCGGGAAGCGGCACCCCGCGCGGGGGCGGGCTTCTCCTCGTACGTACCGCCGTAGGGGGCGAGGCCGACGTCGGCGGGGTGGTCGCGCAGCAGGAACCAGACCAGCGGGACGACGGCCAGAGCGGCGAGGGCGACGGTCACCGAGGCGGGCCGCCATCCGTGCTCCTTGACGACCCAGGCGCAGAGCGGCAGGAAGATCAACTGCCCGGAGGCGCCGGCGGCGGTGAGGATGCCGGTGACGAGGCCGTGCCGGGCGACGAACCAGCGGTTGGTGACGGTCGCGGAGAAGGACATGGCCATGGAGCCCGTGCCGAGACCCACCAACAGGCCCCAGTAGACCATCAGTTGCCAGGAAGCCGTCATCCAGACGCTGCCCAGCGCACCGGCGGCCACCACGGTCAGCGCGACGGCGACCACCCGGCGGATACCGAACCGGTCCATCAGCGCGGCGGCGAAGGGCGCGGTGATCCCGTACAGGGCGAGGTCGATCGAGACGGCGAGGCCGATTTCGCCGCGCGACCAGCCGAACTCCGTGTGCAGCGGGTCGATGAGGAGTCCGGGCAGGGCGTTGAAGGCGGCCCCGCCGATGATCGTCACAAAGGCCACGGCCGCGACGATCCAGGCGCGGTGGATCGGGAGGACGCGCCGGAACCGGCGCGAGCCGCGTGCGGGGACGGCGGAGTCGACGGTGGGGCCGGGGGTCGCGCGCCCGCCGTCGTTCCTGGCGGTGCTCTCGGTTCTCTGGGTCACGGGAGAAGCATCCGGCGGGGGGCGAGGTGCGCACGAGCGGCCCGAAGGACACCTGTCGCAAGGATCGGGCCACCGGGGGCGCGACGGTGCGTACGATCGACGATCGAGGGGCTGTTGGCTGCTGACGCGGCCCGCGCACTCCGTCCCACTCCGCTCCGCCCCCACTCCGCCCCCGAGGACGAGGACCGACCGCATGTACGGGGAAGAGCACCCGCCGGCGCACCACCGCCCATGTGCTGCGGCTGCGGGAGACTCAGGAGTCCGAAGAGAGGTCCCGCGCGGAAGGCTGACCGACCCGTGACGGCCCGCGCCGGACCGCCCACCGGTGCACCCACCAGGCGAAGGCCGCGCCGACCGCGTACCAGAGCAGGTCCGGGGCGTTGAAGGTCGAGCCGAGCACCAACCGGGCCACCCCGGAGCGTGCGGACAACGTCGCCGGTACGCACGTCAGTTGGGCAAACTCCACGGCACAGCTGAACGCCAGCGCCGCACCGGCGGCGAGCGGGGGACGCACGCGCGGCGCGACGAACACCACCACGGCGTGGACCAGCACGGTGTAGAGCGCGTCGCCCGCGTACTTCGCGAAGTCCCCACCGGCGAAGGCCCGGACGGCGAGGGCGGTGGCGACGGTCAGCACGGCCGCCGCGACCGCGACCGCCCGGGTGCGGGGAGCCGAGGGGCGGGGAGCGGGCACGGGGACGCGCGCGGCTCCGTACCGGCGCCCGTCCGGCCGCCGCTCGTCCCGCTGTTGGTGCGTCATACCGGAGAGATCTACCAGAATCAGAGGAGGCGGTCGTGCCGCACCGCGTGGTCGTGCTCGCATTGGACGGGGTGCTCCCGTTCGAACTGGGCATCCCCCAAAGGATCTTCGGGATCGCTCAAGCCCTCGGGCCGCACGGCCGGGGCGAGAACCTGTACGAGGTCGTGACCTGTTCGGTCCGCCCGCCCGGACCGGTCGAGACGGACGCCGACTTCTCCGTCATGGTCCGCAACGGTCCGGAGGCCCTCGCCACCGCCGACACGCTCGTGGTCCCCGCCTCGTACGAGCTGGGCCCGGTGTACGACGAGGGCCGGCTGACCGGCGAACTCACGGCGGCGTTCGCCCGCCTCAGGCCAGGCACCCGGTTGGTCGCCATCTGCACGGGCGGATACGTCCTCGCCGCCGCCGGATATCTGGACGGGCGCCCCGCCACCACCCACTGGGCGTCCGCCGACCACTTCCAGCGGCTCTTCCCGAGGATCCGGGTCGATCCGGACGTGCTCTTCGTGGACGACGGGGACGTGCTCACCTCCGCCGGGGTGGCCGCCGGGGTCGATCTCTGCCTGCACCTCGTGCGCCGCGACCACGGCACCGCCGTCGCCAACGACGTGGCCCGCCGCACGGTCGTACCGCCGCACCGGGACGGCGGACAGCGTCAGTTCATCCAGCGTCCGGTCCCCGAACCCCTGATCGCCGGCACGACCGCGGCCCGCGCCTGGGCACTCGGCCGCCTGGACCGGCCGATCCAGCTGCGGGACATGGCGGAGCGCGAGTCGATGAGTGTGCGGACCTTCACCCGCCGCTTCCGCGAGGAGGTCGGCATCAGCCCCGGCCAGTGGATCACCCAGCAGCGGGTGGAGCACGCACGCAGGCTCCTGGAGTCCTCCGGTCTCACCGTCGACCAGGTCGCCCGCCAGTCCGGCTTCGGCACCACGGCCTCACTCCGCCAGCACTTCCAGGCCGCCCTGGGCGTCCCCCCGACCGTCTACCGCCGGACCTTCCGCGCGACCGCCGACGTCCAGGGGTGACCGCTCGCGGACGTCAGGTCAGATCGGGGTAGAGATCACTGAGGGCGAGCAGCGGATCGTAGCCGTCGAGCGCGGCCGGGTCCTCGGCGCGCGCCTCCGTCGCCGCCCGGCCGTTCCGGTCGACCTCGCACCAGATCTGCTTCCCGGTGCCTTCGGGCATCCAGCCCCACCGGTCGGCGAGCCCGTCGACCAGTTCCAGGCCACGCCCGTTGGTGTCGTCGCCCTCGGCGTGACGCTGCTTCGGCGGGCGGGCGCTCGCGTCCGCCACCTCCACGCGTACGGTGCCGCCCGCCCCCGGCGCACCGGTCGGGCCGAAGAGCATGCGCAGCACGGCCGGACAGCCGGTGTGCACCACCGCGTTGGTGACCAGTTCCGAGATCAGGAGGATGAGCGTCTCGGCGACCGGCTCGTCATCCCTTATCCCCGACCCCTCCAGGCGCGACCGCGCCCATCTGCGGGCTCGTCCCACCTCTGCGGGATCCGCCCCGACCTCCAGTTGAACCTGAAGCACCTGCACCGCTCACACCATCCGAACCGGCGGACACATCGCCTCGCGCCTCCTCAGGATCACGGAACGTGATTCCTGTGCGCGACAGCATGGTTGACGTACAGTCACCGCAACAAGCGCTTCGGGCATATTCACGCGCGAAGGAGTACGCGTGGTGCATACTGTGCGACGCACTCGGCGGGAGGCCGCCGAGGCGTACCTCCGCACACCCGGCATCGCCGTCCGGCCCGGCCCGGTGCAGCTCCGTGAGGTACGAGCAAGGCACCGCACCCGGCCTTCGACCGCCGCGCGGGCCGCCTCCGGAGCGTCCGGTTCCACTAGCTCTCGCATCCCACGGAGATTACCCGAGCACGCCGACGACTCCTGCCGGTGACGAAGCGGCCACGAGGCGTCGCGGACCCGGCCCACGGGTCGGCCGCCTTACGTCACCGCACGTCACCGCATGCGGCGACCGGCCTCCGCCCCGCCGGAACGGTTCCCTCCGGCGGCGGCGGACGGCGGGACCGGACATGTGCGCGAAGAGGGAGGCAGGACGCCTGAGCGAATGCACGCCCATCCGCACGCCCGGCGCACTACGGAGCGCGCAGCCGGGGCGCGGGGGGCTCACACACCGGGCCCGCCCGCGCGCACAGCCGTCCGGCCCGAACGCGTGCTCTCCCCAGCACCGAACGCGTGCTCGGGCGTCCGGCCCGAGCCGCCCTCAGGCGTCGGGCTCGATCACGGTGACGTACGCGGCGAGGGCCGCCACCGCATCGTCCTCCGCGATGTGCCCGTCCTGGTCGGTGTCCAGGCTCCGGGCGGCGACGCGCGCGATGTCCGCGTCCGCGCCGAGCACCCGCAGGGCCCGCTCCACCGCGTCGACCGGAGCGGTACCGGCGGCCGACGTTCCCCGGACCGGCGCGCCGGAGGGGTCGACGGGGCCGTTCGCACCGTCGGCGGCGGCGACGTCGATGGCCGCGCGCAGGAAGGGGCGGGCGATCTCCGCGAACCGTTCGGGGTTGTCCCGCAGGCGCTTCACCGCCCCGCCCACGAACTCCTCGCGGCTGACACGCTGGTCCCCGTCCACATCGGCGATCCCGGCCATCCCCTGCCAGAAGGCCTCCGCCCCGCTGTAGAGGGCCTGCCCCCGGTCGCACCGGGCCGTCGTGCCGAACTCGGCGAGCAGTCGGGCCGCGGCGGCGTTGAAGTCGGTCCGGTCGATGTAGCCGCTGCCGTCCAGGTCGAAGGCGGCGAAGCGGTGCGCGATCTTGCGCTCGTATTCTGCGCTGTCCATGCCGGGAGCGTACGACGCCCGAGGTCGCCACGTGTCACCGTGGCAAGACAGCGATGTGACACGGCGGTATGACAAACTCCCGCACTCCGCCGTCTGTCGCTCGGTCAGGCGGGCAGCGGGAGAGCGGTCTCGTCGACGGCGGCGTCCGCGTCGGGATAGACCTCGAAGAGCCGGCGCACCCCCAGCGCGGCCAGTACCCGGTTGACGTGGGAGCCGTCCTCGGCCCCCCGGGCAGGCAGAATGAGCCTCAGTCGGCCGCCGCAGGACTTCATCAGACGACGCGAGGCGATCAGCACCCCGACCCCGCTGGAGTCGCAGAAGAGAACGTCCGTCAGGTCGAGGACGACCTGGTGCCGCCCCGCCGCTACGGCCCCGTGCACGGACTGACGGACGACGGGTGACGTCACCAGGTCGAGCTCGCCGTCTATCCGCAGCACGGTCCAATCACCTTGCTCGGCTTCGTCCACCTTCAGCGTCACGCGACTGGACCTCTCGTTCCGGGGCTCCCGACGAGACCGGTGTCGTACCGGTGTCGATGCGGAGGATTCCGTTCCTCCTGGCGGCTGCCCATTCGCCCCTCCATGAAACACCGCGCGGCTCATCCGTGTGCGTGGGGGTTTACGCAGGCCGCGACCGGCAAGGAGCCTTCCCGCCTCCGCACGCCCCGCCCCGGCGGCACCCCCGGCACCCCGGCCTCCCGGAATCCGGGGCCCCTTTACCATTCAGTGGCCCCCCGGGGTGTAGTTGGCGCAAAGGTTCGTGTCCGGACCGGGTCGCGCACTACATTCAAGGTGCACGAGGGGCACGGGGGCACGTTCCGGGACCGACCGCAGGGCGCAGGGCTGGGGGTTTCATGGCGTACGGCGCACCTCCCCGCTGGGACCGCAGGATGCAGCAACGGCTGGCACGCGGCGAGGCGGCGGCCCTCGGCGAGCTCTACGACCGGTTCGCCGCACTCGTACACAGCCAGGCCCACCGGATGCTGGACGACGACGCCGCTGCCGACCTCGTGACCCGCGAGGTCTTCACCCACGTCTGGGAGAACCCGGACGCCTACGATCCCCGGCTCGGGTCCATGCGGTCCTGGGTGGCACGGCTCG
Organism: Streptomyces sp. NPDC005576; assembly: GCF_042871745.1. Lineage (NCBI taxonomy): Bacteria > Bacillati > Actinomycetota > Actinomycetes > Kitasatosporales > Streptomycetaceae > Streptomyces > Streptomyces sp. NPDC005576. Next base: position 272,322 of record NZ_JBIAJC010000005.1, read on the forward strand.
CCCACCGGCGTTCGGTGGAGCGGCTGCGCTCGGCGGAACGCGACGCGTACGAGGACGACGCCGGAGCGGGGGCCGGGAGCGACGGACCGCGGGACACCTCGGAGCTGGACGAACGTCTGCGCAAGGCGACCGCCGCGGCCCGCGCCGACTACATCGCGGCCACCATGCCCGAGCCGCTGCGGGCCGCACTGGAACTGGCGTACATCCAGCGCCGCGACTACCGGCAGACCGCCGCCGACCTCGGGGTGACCGAGTTGGAGGCCCGTCGCCGGCTGCGGCTCGGGCTCCAGCTGCTCTCGACGGCGAACCTCGCCCCGGTGGACGGCTTCTCGCCGCCCGGCTACGGACGTGCCCTGTGAGCGGCCACGACGACGGCGGCGGCACGAGTGGCGGGACCGGGGACGACGTGCGGCGCGCCCGGCGGATACCGGGTCCGCGCAGCGCCCCGGACGACCTGCCCCTCGACTCGGTACCGCGTCCGGTGCTCCCCTCGGACCTGACGGATCTCGCGGACCTCACCGATGTGCAGGACCTGCCGGGGACGGAGGGCGAACCAGAGGCGGAGGGTGAACCGGAAGCGGAGGGTGGGGCCGGCCCGGAGACGGTGCGGCGGCGCCGACGACGGCCGGAGCCTTTGCCGTTCGTGCTGCCCACGGTGCCCGTGCCGGCGGTCCCGGAGCCCGAGGCCTCGCACTCGGAGCTCCGGTCGATGCTCGGCGCGTGGGCGCTGGCCGCCTGTTCGGCCGAGGAGAACGCGACCGTCGAGGAGCACCTCGCCCGCTGCCTGCCCTGCCGCGAGGAGGGAACGCGGCTGCGGGACGCGGTGGGGCTGCTGCACACCGACCGCTCGCTCGACCTCGACCCGAAGCTCCGCGCCCGGGTCATCGAGAGCTGCCTGGAGCGGCGTCCGGCCGGAATCCCGCTGCCGGAGTGGGCGGCGCCCTACGACGCGGAGACCGCGCGGCTCGACGCGCTGCTCCGGGACATCGGCGACGCCGAGTGGCACGCCCCGGTGCGGCTGCGGTGGTTCGAGGACGAGAAGCCCGCCACCCGGAAGACGACGGTGGCCGGGGTGATCGCCCATCTGCTGGCCGTGGACGGCCTCGTGGTCGACGCGCTCGCCCCGCGCGACCCGTTGGGCGGTCGGGACCTGCCCCGTACGCCGACCGCGCGCACGGAGGCGATCTGGTCGGAGTCGGGCCGCCCGGCGAACCGGTCCGTCCGTACGCCGTGGCGCGATCAGAGCCACACCCTGCTGCGTACGGTCTCCTTCGCCGAGCACGGGGTGGCGGACGACTCCGTCTCGTACGGGAGCTTCTCGCTGTCGGTGCGGGACTCACTGCTGGAGCGGGCCTTCGAGTGCTGGGTGCACGGCTGGGACATCGCGCGGGCGGTCCACTATCCGTACGCCCCGCCGGCCGCGGGGCACCTGAACAAGATGGTCGACCTGGCGGCCCGGCTGCTGCCCGGTGCGCTGGCGGTACGGCGCCGGGCGGGGCTGGCCGCGCCCGCGAAGGAGCTGGTGGCGGCGGGTTCGCCGGGGCGTTCGCTCCACCTCGAAGTGGAGGGCCGGGGCGGCGGGGACTGGTACATCCCGCTGGACTCGCCGGCCGCCGTCGGTTCGGCCGACCACACGGTGGCGCAGATCGCCCTCGACGGCGTGGAGTTCTGCGAGCTGGTCGCGGGCCATGTGCCGCCGGTGGAGGCCGCGGCGGGGCAGGTCGGTGACCGGCAGGCCATCCAGGACGTGCTGTTCGCGGCGGCCTCGCTCAGCCGGCTGTGACGCGGGCGGGCCGCCCGCCCGCGTCCCGGGGCGTTCTCAGGCGAAGATCACCGTGCGGCGGCCGTTGAGCAGGATGCGCCGCTCCGCGTGCCACTTCACCGCCCGGGCCAGCGCCTGGCACTCCACGTCCCGGCCGATCGCGACCAGCTGGTCCGGGGTGACGCCGTGGCCGACCCGCTCGACCTCCTGCTCGATGATCGGGCCCTCGTCGAGGTCGGCCGTCACGTAGTGGGCGGTCGCGCCGATCAGCTTCACGCCCCGGGCGTGCGCCTGGTGGTAGGGGCGGGCGCCCTTGAAGCTCGGCAGGAAGGAGTGGTGGATGTTGATGATCCGGCCGCTGAGTTCCTTGCAGAGGTCGTCGGAGAGGACCTGCATGTAGCGGGCGAGGACGACGAGTTCGACGTTCTCCGCGCGGACCAGCTCCAGCAGCTCCGCCTCGGCCTCGGCCTTGGTGTCCCGGGTGACGGGGATGTGCCGGAAGGGCACGCCGTACGAGCCGACCAGCTCGGCGAAGTCCTCGTGGTTGGAGACGACGGCCGCGATCTCCACCGGCAGGGCGCCGATCCGGGACCGGAAGAGCAGGTCGTTCAGGCAGTGCCCGAACCTGCTGACCATCAGCACCACCCGCATCCGCTCCGACGCGAGGTGGATCTGCCACTCCATGTGGAAGGAGTCGCCGATCGCGGCGAAGCTGGCCCGCAGCTTCTCCACCGACACCGGCGAGGTCGCCGAGAAGTGGACCCGCATGAAGAAGAGGCCGGTGTCGTGGTCACCGAACTGCTGGCTGTCCTCGATGTTGCACCCGGTCATGAAGAGGTAACTCGACACGGCGTGCACGATGCCCTGTTTGTCGGGGCAGGACAGCACGAGGACGTAGCTCTCGGAACTCTCGTCGCTCCCGGATTCGACTACCGAGGCGTCCGGGACGGGGGAAGCGGGCTGCGGCGCGGTCATCCCCGTAGATTGCCACACCCGCCCGGTCTCAGGCCGATCTGGTCATGATGCGGAGGACGTCCAGCGAACTCGGCGGCACGTCCGGGTCGTCGCCGTCGTTGGTGGCGAGCAGCACATGGGCCTGGCGGGTGGTCTGGACGGCCTCCGGCCATCCCGCGTGCTCCAGATAGGCGGAGACGGGGGCGTCCGCGCCGACCTGGTGCATGATGCGCAGCACCCGCAGCACGGCGGCGTCCACGGCGGCGGCCTCGGCCGGGTCGCGGAAGATCGTGCCTATGTACTTCTCGGCGGACCAGTTGTCGAGCCAGGTGTCCTCGACCAGGCGGTAGACGGCGTCGGTGACGTCGCCGTACCCTTCCCGGCCGGCCAGCCAGCACTCGTGGTGGAAGACGGGGTCGGAGAGCATGTGCAGCGCCGAGCGCACGTTGCTGCGCCAGCGCCACCACGGCATGTCATTGAGCGGCATGCCGTCCATGGTGGTGGAGCGGCGGCCTCGACGGGAAGTGTTCTCCGAACCTTGGTGCACGGTTGTCGATCGTACGTTCCCGCGCACGGCGTTCGTGCGGGCCCCCGGAATTCACCGGCCGGTCACGTGGCGTTGCCCGTCGCACACAGCTCCGTTACCCGGCGCCCGGCAGGCTCCGTGTCCATGACCGGACGGCTACGCGCCCCCCTCCTCGGCTCCTTCGGCTCCTTCGGCTCTCTCGGCTCCTCGGGTGCGCGGCGGCGGCTCCTCGTCGTGGCCACGGCGGCCGGAGCCCTGTCGCTGGCCGGCTGCGGGGCGCTCCCCGGGGCGTCCGCGGACTCCGGCGGCACGGTCACGGTGATGACCTGGGCCCCGGGCGCGTCCGAGGACGCGGACTCCCTGACGATGGCCGGAGTGACGGCCACCGCCACCACGTACGCGAAGTGGATCAACGAGCGGGGTGGCATCGGCGGGCACCGGCTGAAGGTGCTCACCTGCGACGAGGAGGACTCGCTCGCGGGCGCCGAGACGTGCGCACGGGAGGCGGTCGACCGGGACGTCGCGGCGGTGGTCGGCTCCTACAGCCGGCACGGGCAGACCTTCATGGCACCGCTGGAGGCCGCGGGCATCCCGTACATCGGCGGGTACGGCGCGTCCGACGAGGAGTTCCAGAGCTTCGTGTCGTACCCGGTCAACGGCGGGCAGGCGGCGCTGGTGGCGGGCAACGGGCGACAGCTGGCGGGCTCCTGCGAGAAGGTGTCCCTGGTCCGCCCGGACTCCATCGTCGGGGACGGCATGGCGACGCTGCTCGATGCCGGACTGGCCCTCGGCCACCAGCGCGCCGCCACCGACGTGGTCGCCCCAGAATCGGCGACCTCCTACGACTCCGAGGCCACGAGGGCCCTCGACGCGGCGGGGGACGGCTGTGTCACCGCCGTCCTCGGCGACCGCACCGGCACCTTCTTCGACTCCTTCCGCCGCCTCCCCGCGAACGGGAACGGGGACGGGGACGGGGACGGCACCAGGATCTCCTCGGTGCTCGGCAGCGTCAGCCAGCCGCTCATCGACAGCACCGGCGGCCGGAACAGCCCCTTCGAGGGGGCGTACGTCACCGGGTGGTACCCCGTGACCTCGGACGCCCGCTGGGCCGGGATGCGCGAGGCGATCCGGAAGTACGCCTTCGAGGACGACAGCATCGACCCCGCGGACTCGGCCGTGCAGACCACCTGGATCGCGTACACCGTGCTGAAGGCGGTCGTCGAAGCGCTGGGCGACGGCGAGGTGAGCGCGTCGGCGGTCACCTCGGTGCTGAACCACGGCCTGAAGGTGGACACCGGCGGCCTCACCCCGGAGCTGCGCTGGCGCTACCAGGACATGCTCGGCTCGGCCGCGTACCCCCGGATCGTCAACGGCGAGGTCACCTTCCAGGTGGTCCGCGAGGGCCGGCTGGTGTCGCAGAAGAAGGGGTTCACGGACGTCACGGAGACCCTCTCCGACGCCAAGGCCGTCCGCGGCTGAGGATCTGCCACCACGCGGAACGGCCGGGAGCCGCGTCCCCTGCGGGGCTGACGCGGCTCCCGGCCGTTTCCGGCCCTCCGGGCTCTCAGAGCTCCGTGTAGGTGCGGGTGGTGAGACCGTACTTCTGGGCGATGGTGTTCCACAGGCGGGAGGCCTGCTTCTTCGCGGTGGTCGCCTCGCCGCTCTTCTGGCCGGCCTTGTTCTTCTCGGCGGTCGCGGCGGCGCTGCCGTGCTTGCAGACCTTCTTGTTCTTCGCCTGGCGCGCCCACGCCGCGTAGTGCTCGTCCGCCGACGCCGAGGCCTCCCAGCCGTCTCGCAGCGCGGTGTTGAGGGCGGCGTTCTCCGGCAGCTGGTCGATCTGCACGTCTTTCAGCCGGGTGACCAGTTCGCGACGCTGCTGGGCGGCGCCCGTGAGGTCGGCGGCGGCCTGGTCCAGGTCCTTGCATGCCTTGATCTTCTCGACGGCGTTGATCACCGTCGTACGGCTGCTGTTGCTGTCGGCGAGCAGCTTGTCCAGCTCCACCGCCTGCGGCTTCGCGGGGTCGTCGGCGGCCGGCGCGGTCGAGTCGGCGGCCGGCGAACTCGCCGAGGCCACCGGCTGCTTGTCCCCCTTCGAGTCGTCGCCGCCGCTCAGCAGCGCCCCGGCGCCGAGCCCGATGACGGCGCAGCCGACCACCACGGCCGCGATGAGCGGGATGTGCGCGGACCTCCGGCGCGGTTCGGGGCCGGGCTCGTACGCGGTCTGGGGGCTCTCGTACGGCGGCTGGGGACTCTGGCTCGGGTAGCCGGGCGCGTACCCCTGCTGCTGGGCCTGGGGCGGGAGTTGGCCTCCGGGATAGCCCTGCGGCGGGCCCTGGGGGTGGCCGTACTGCTGGTGCGCGGGCGGCTGCTGGTGCGCGGGGTCGACCCGGGGCATCTGCGTGGTGGCGCCGGCCGGTTCGTCGCTGCGGAAGAGGTTGTCGAACTCCGCGGGGGGCCGCCGGTCCTCCGGTGCGCCCGGACGTATGCCGAACGGGGCGCCGGGGGTCGGCGGGATGTACTGGCTCGCGTCGCTGTCCTGCCCGGCCGGGACCGGTGCGATGAACTGCGTGGCATCGGAGTCCCCGCCCGGCGCCCCGCCCGGTACGGCCTCCGGCGGCAGCGGCTGCGCGTACGGCTGCGGCTGGGCCGGGGGCATCGGCTGCCCCTGGGGCGGCTGCTGATAGCCGTTCGGCTGCCCGCCCTGGTATCCGCCGGACGCCGGGAGGTACTGCGTCTGCTCGGCCTGCTGGGCCTGCTGGTACGGGTCGGGCGCGCCGTAGCCGCCGGGCTGCGGGTAACCGCCCTGCTGGTAGCCGCCCTGCTGCTCGTAGGGGGACGGCTGCTGCTGCCCCTGCGCCGGGTTGCCCGGGTGCTGCTGCGGCGCCTGGGACCCCCACGCCTGGCCGTCCCACGGGGGGCCGCCCGCCGGGGCGGACTCCTGCGGCCGGCCGTCCGCCGCTGCGGGGTTCCAGGGGGCACCACCGTCCGCGGGCAGCACGACACCTTCGTGGGCGGGCCGTACAGCAGGAAGCTGCTGATCGTCACCCTGTCCGCTCTGCGTCACCGGGACTCCTACGTGTCAACCAACGGAATCGTCGGCTCACGCTATCGGGTGGTTGCCCGGCTTCGCCAAGCGCGTCCGGGCCCGCACCGTCCCTTCACCACCCGCACGGCTTCACGACGCCCCGGCAGGCGGACGCGGAACACCGGACACCGGGCCTCCGCGCGCGGGACGAACCCGCAGTTCGGGACCGTGAAGACCCGAACGCAGCCCCCGCCCGGGGCGGACCGCGCCCGCCCGGGGCGAACTCCGCACCGAGACTTCCGCCACGTCTGCGGGAAGCCGGAGTGCGGGCGCGCCCAGAGGCGGGGAGCACCGGAGTACGCGCCGTACCGGAGTGCGGTCGGCGCACACCTTCCCGTACGGCACGCCCGGCGACCGCTCCCGCGCGCCCCCTCCGGCGCTCACCGGCCCGGAGGCTCTCCAGCCCGGGGTCTTCAGGCCGCCTGGAGTTCCAGGCGCTCGCTGAACTCCCGGACCGCCGACTCCTCGCCGTACGGCTCCAGCCGCTGCTGGAGGTCGTCCAGGTACTCCGCGCCCCGGCTGGAACGCACCGTCTCCAGCAACTCCACCGCCCGCAGGCCCGTGTAGCAGGCCTGTTCGACCTCGCGCTGCTGGACCTGGGCGGAGGCGAGCAGCACCAGGGCGATGCCGCGCCGGCGGGCCCGGGTCTCCGGAAGCGTGGCGAGCGCCTCCTTCGCCCGGCGGGCGGCGGCGGCGCCCTGGCCCAGATCGCGGTGGCAGTGCGCGAGTTCGTCCGCGAGGTACCCCTCGTCGAAGTGCGCGATCCAGGACGGGTCGTCGCCGGTCTCCGCGTCGGCCCGCTCCAGCGCCTCCACCGCCCGGCCCGCCACCTCCTCACAGGTGGCGGCGTCTCCCAGCAGCGCGTGCCCGCGCGCCTCGGCGGCGAGGAACATCGACTCCGCGCGCGGCGTCACCGAGCCGCGCGCGCCCTCCTGGGCCGCGCGGGCGAGCTGCGCGATCTCCCGGGGGTTGCCGAGCTGGGCGGCGAGGTGGCTCATCGAGGCGGCCAGCACATAGCCGCCGTACGCCCGGTCGCCCGCAGCCTGCGCCAGGCGCAGCGCCTGGATGTAGTAGCGCTGGGCCAGCCCGGGTTGACCGGTGTCGATGGCCATGTAGCCGCCCAGCTCCGTGAGTCGGGCGACCGCACCGAACAACTCCCGCCCCACCGATTCGCGGTACGCCCCCGACAGGAGTCCGGAGACCACGCTGTTGAGGTAGTGGACCAGCACCGGCCGGACGTGGCCGCTGCCGAACCGGTGGTCGAGGTCGACCAGCGCGACGGTCATCGCCCGGACCGCCTCCACGTCCGAACGGCCGACCCGGGCACCGGCGTTGCGCGCGACCTGGGAGTCGGTCGCGGTGATCAGCCAGTCCCGGCTGGGCTCGACCAGCGCGGAGGAGGCGACGGTGGAGCCGGAGAGCAGATCACGCCGGCCCACGTCGCTGCGCCACAGCTCGCAGACCTGCTCGATGGCCCCGAGCACGGTCGGGGCGAACTGGAGGCCGACGCCGGAGGCGAGGTTCTTGCCGTTGGCCATGCCGATCTCGTCGATGGTGACCGTGCGGCCGAGCTTGCGGCCGATGGCTTCGGCGATGATCCCCGGCGCCCGGCCCCGGGGCTGCTGACCGCGCAGCCAGCGGGCCACGGAGGTCTTGTCGTACCGGAGATCGAGTCCCCGTTCCGCGCCGACCATGTTGACCCGGCGGGCGAGGCCCGCGTTGGAACAGGCCGCCTCCTGGATGAGCGTCTGGAGCCGTTCGTTCGGCTGTCGGGCTACGAGTGGTCTGGCTGCCATTTGCTCCCCCTGGAGGACGCGGTGATAGGTGGTGGCATCACTGCCCGTCGTCGGCGCAAGCAATGCGCTCATTCCTCTGCAATCGGTACGAGCGGCGCGAGAGCTGCTGTTTTCGGCCACTTCACGCAAAAGACCCGTGCGTCCCGCTCCGTCGCCCCGGAACAGCCCGGAGGCCGGGCCGACGCACGGCCCTGCCGTTCCCTACCCGCACTTCGGTGCCCGGCCCCGCACGCGCCCCCGCCCGTGCACCCGTGCGCCCCGCATGCGGTGCCGGTGCACCGCCACGGCGGCCCGGCGCGGCCGTAACCCCCGGTGGTCCGAAGAGTTGTGCTGGACGTGGAAAAGCCGATCAAAGTCACGGGAAATGTCCCGCTCCCCCCGCAGCGCGGCGAGCAACTGCTCGACGCCGCCGTCCGTTACGCGGAGGAACGCCACTGGGACGTGTTCCCGGGCAGCTGGCTGGAGGCGGTGGACGGGCACGAGCGGTGCTGCTGCGGTGAGGCGCACTGTGCCCTGCCCGGCGCGCACGCCCTGCGGCCCGACTGGGCGGGCCAGGCGACCGGCAGCGGGGCGGCGGCCCGCCGGATGTGGTCCAAGCACCCGTCCTCCGCGATCCTGCTGCCGACCGGGCGGAGCTTCGACGTGATCGACGTGCCGGAGTCGGCGGGTTTCCTGGCGCTCGCGCGGATGGAGCGGATGGAGCTGACGCTCGGCCCGGCCACCTGCACCCCCGACCGTCGCATGCTCTTCTTCGTCGCCCCGGGTGCCGCGGCCAAGGTTCCCGATCTCGTCATGCATCTCGGCTGGAACGCCGCGTCGATCGACCTCGTCGCCCGGGGCGAGGGCCACTACATCGCGGCCCCGCCGACCCGGATCGGCGGCCGGGGGGCGGTCCAGTGGGCCCGTCGCCCCACCGCCGCCAACCGCTGGCTGCCCGAAGCCGAGGAACTCGTCAGCCCCTTGTCGTACGCCTGTGCGCGCGAAGCGGCAGACGCACGGACGCGCCTTTCGTAGGCTGGCCCCCTTGTGGGGACAGCGAGAGGTCGTGCCATGCCTGAGCGGACAGATGCCGAGAACGTCCTGGACGCCGGGCCGGGTGACGTCCCGGTCGGGCCGCCGCCCGCCGTGCGGGTCCGGGGGCTGTGGAAGCGGTTCGGACAGCAGGTGGCGGTCTCCGGGATCGATCTGGACCTGCCGGCGGGCCGCTTCATCGGCCTGGTGGGGCCGAACGGCGCGGGCAAGACGACCACCCTCTCCATGGTGACGGGGCTGCTCCGGCCCGACATGGGCACGGTCGAGATCGGCGGCCACGACGTGTGGACCGATCCGATCGCGGTGAAGTCGCGGATCGGGGTGCTGCCCGAAGGGCTGCGTCTCTTCGAACGGCTCTCGGGAGAGGAACTCCTCGCCTACAACGGCCGGTTGCGCGGGATCTCCGGCGCCGAGACCGACAAACGGGCCTCCCAGCTGCTGGACGTGCTCGATCTGAGCGGCGCGCGGCACAAGCTCGTCGTCGACTACTCGACCGGGATGCGGAAGAAGATCGGGCTGGCCGCGGCCCTGCTGCACAATCCCGAAGTGCTCTTCCTGGACGAGCCGTTCGAGGGCGTCGACCCGGTCTCCGCGCAGGCCATCCGGGGGGTGCTGGAGCGCTACACCCGGTCCGGGGCGACCGTCGTCTTCTCCAGCCACGTGATGGAGCTGGTCGAGTCGCTCTGCGACTGGGTGGCGGTGATGGCGGCGGGCCGGATCAAGGCACAGGGCCCGATCGCCGAGGTGCGCGGCGAGGCGTCCTCGTTGCAGCAGGCGTTCCTGGACCTGGTGGGCGCGCGGGCGGCGGACGGCGCGGACGGCCTCGACTGGCTGGGCGGCGGCCGATGAGCGTCCTCGACGACCGGCCCGCACCCCTCGTGAGCACGGGGGACGCGGGAGCCGACGGGCTCGTCCCCCTCTTCCTGCGGCTCAAACTGACGCTGCTCCGCAACGGGTTGCGGCAGTCGGCCGGGCGGCAGGCCGCGTTCGTGGTGACCCTGGTCGTGGTGGGTCTGATCGCGGTGGGGCTGCTGCTGGGGCTGGTGGCGCTGCGCGGCGAGGGGCGTGACGCGGCCACCGTGGCGGTGCTGGCCACCGGGGTGCTCGCCCTCGGGTGGGCCGTGCTGCCGCTCTTCTTCCCCAGCGGGGACGAGACCCTGGACCCGAGCCGACTGGTGATGCTGCCGCTCCGTCCGCGTCCGCTCGTCCGGGCGCTCCTTGCGGCCTCGCTCGTCGGTGTCGGGCCGCTCTTCGCGCTCTGCCTGCTGGTGGGATCGGTGCTCGCGGTGGCGCACGGGGCGGCCGCGGTGGTCGTCGGGGTGGTCGCCGTACCGCTGGCGGTGCTGATCTGTGTGGCGCTGGCGCGGTCGGTCACCACGGCCAACGTCCGGCTGCTGACCTCCCGCAAGGGCCGTGATCTCGCGGTGCTGAGCGGGCTGGTGATCGCGGTGGGCATGCAGTTCGTGAACTTCGGCGCCCAGCGCATCGGTGAGGCGGGCGGGCTCTCCTCCCTGGAGCCGGCCGCCGGGGTGGTGCGCTGGCTGCCCGCCGCCTCGGCGATCGGCGCGGTGGACTCCGCCTCGGGCGGGGCGTACGGCGAGGCAGCGCTGCAACTGCTCGTCTCCGCAGCGGCGTTGGCCGGCCTGCTGTGGTGGTGGCGGTCGGGTCTGGTGAAGCTGATGACGACGCCGGACGGTTCGACGATCGCCGTCGGCGGACCGTCGCGGACCCCGCGGGGGAAGGGCCGCGGCGCCGGGCGGAGCCGGCTGGGCGGGCTGCTGCCCGAGGGCCGGACGCGCACGGTGATGGGCCGGAGCCTGCGGTACGTCCTGCGGGACCCGAAGACGAAGGCCGCGTGGATCACCTCGCTGGCGGTCGGGCTGATCATCCCGGTGCTCAACGCCGTCCAGGGCGGCGGCTCGGTCTACTTCGCCTGCTTCGCGTCCGCGCTGCTGGGGATGCAGATGTTGAACCAGTTCGGTCAGGACAATTCCGCCTTCTGGATGGTGGCGCAGACCATCGCCACGCCCCGGGACGCGTACGAGGAACTGCGGGCGCGCGCCCTGGCGCTGGGCGCCGTCACCGTCCCGTACACGCTGCTGGTGGGCGTGCTGACCGCCGCGCTGCTGGACTCCTGGGGGTCGCTGACGGGGGTCGCCGGGGTATCCCTCGCGCTGCTCGGCGGGATGTTCGGCACGGGTGCGCTGGGGTCGGCGTTCTTCCCGTACTCGATCCCGCAGAAGGGCGGCTTCCAGAACGTGGCGCCCGGACAGGGCGGGCTGGCCGTGCTGTCGGCCATGGTCGGCATGGTGGGTTCGCTCGTGGTGACCGCGCCGGTGATCGTCCTGACGGTGGTGCTGACCCTGACCGACTACGGGTCGCTGTGGCTGGTGGTGCCGGTGGGGGCGGTGTACGGCGTGCTCGTCGCCTGGGCGGGGCTGCGGTTGGCGGCGTCGCGCACGGCGGCCCGGCTGCCGGAGATCCTGGCGGCGGTCAGCAAGGGGTGAGACGGCGGACCCGCCCGCCCGGGAGCAGTCCTCGGGCGGGCGGATCCGCCGTCCCTCAGGACACCACGCGCTCGGGGACGGTGCCGGCGAACTGCTCCAGGAAGGGTTCGACCGCCGCGCGCCAGGCGTCCGGCCGGTCGTAGTGGACGAGGTGGCCGGCGTCGGGGATCTCTGCGTACTGCCCGAGCGGCAGCACCCGGACCATCTCCTGTGCTTCGGCGCGGCCCAGTTGACCGTCTATCCCGCGCAGCACCAGCGTCGGGCAGCGGACCTGCGCCAGCTCCTCCCAGTGCGCGTCCAGGACCCAGGTCGCCCGGGACTCCAGCATCTGCCGGCGGGAGAAGACCGGCCGCCAGCCGTCGTCGCCCTCCGCCATCACCTCGGCGAAGAACTCGCCGCGCGCCGGGTCGGGGCACTCCACCCACGGATCGTCCTCGCCGAACCACTTGTGTACGTCGGCGAGGGTCGCGAAGGGCAACGGCCAGGAGTCGAACCAGTCGCTCCACTCGCGCTGGGTGGCGGCTCCGGGCGCGGAGGCCCGCATGTCGCAGACGACCAGGGCGCGCACCAGGTCGGGGCGCTTCGCGGCGAGCTGCCAGGCGGTGAGGGCGCCCATGGCGTGCCCGACGAGGGTCACCGGGCCCAGGCCGAGCTGTTCGACCGCGCTCTCGACGTCGTCCACGTACGCGTCGCGGGTGTACGGGCCACCCGCGGGCTTCTCGCTGCGACCGTGGCCGCGCTGGTCGAGCCCGACCACGCGGTACCGCTCCGAGAGCCAGCGGGCCTGGGCGGCCCAGTGGGTGGCGCGGCCCATCAGTCCGTGCAGCAGTAAGACCCCCGGCGCACTCGTCTCGTCCGCGCGCCCCTTGGGCGGATCGGTGAACTCCCAGGCCGCGAGCCGGACGCCGTCCGAGCCCGTCACATCGATGCGCCGCACCATATGTCCTGGCATCCCCTTCTGGTTCTCGATCACGGGTGGCCCCACCGCCCACACTATCGAACCTTTATTCGAAAACGGCGGGATGGACGTACAACACCGCTCGTTCGGGTGACGGGTTTCCATGATTGACCGCCGCCGACCTGGGGAGATGTTCAGCGGGGAGCGGGCCGCTCGGGGATGACGGTCCGCGGGAACGACCCTGGGAGCTCGGGGCTCCGGGTCGGCACCGGGGAAGACGGCCCCCGGCGGCCATGGGGTCCATGGCCGCCGGGGGCTCCGGTCTCCCCCGCACCGTCGCCACCGCGGCGGGGGCGGGGGCGCACACGTCGGCGCACGCCCCCTGGGTGGCGTGCGGGGTGACGTCCGGGGCGGCCTGCGGGGTGACGCGGGCCCGTGGGAGGGCGGCGAGGACGGCGCAGGCTCGTGGGGCCGCCCGGTGCCGCTGCCTCCGGCGGCCGGGCGTCGGGCCCCTGGCCGCCTCCGCCGCACCCCTGGCCGCCTGCCGGACGGCGTCCGGCGGAGTCGTACGTGGGCGCACGGGGGGCGCGTACCGCTGCACATGCTGGTGCGTCGGGCGCATTCCCTGCTCCCTCCCTTGCCGCGCGGCCCACTCGGCCGGCGACCTCAGGTCATATGCCTGGCTTCAGCCTGGCACGGGAGGCGCCCGGCCGCTGCACTTCCGTACGGAAAAGAGAAAGCGGGCATCACGGTTCGACTGCCGTGACGCCCGCTTCTCCGGCCCCGTACGGCGGGACGCGGAGCGTGGTGCGTGTTCCGTGCCTGGTCGGAGCACGGTCGGAGCCCGGTCGCCCGGCGTACGGCACCCTGCGACGCTCTCCCGCGCCTTCCCGGTGCTTTTGACCCCCGGGGCGCGAGCCCGTCGCGCGTGCTCCCCGCCGTGCGCGGGGCCGCTCCGGCGGATGCCCCCGCGCCCGGGAAGCGGGCCCGGGGGCGCGGGGCCCAGGGCGCGGGGCCCGGGACGCTCGGCGCGGGCGGTGGTGGCCGGGCGGGCGCGGTGGGGGCCGGGCGGGGGCTCAGCGCTTGGCGACGAAGACGTGCGAGGCGACGTCGCTGCCCAGCTCCGCAGCCTCACCGCCCGAGCCGACGAGCACGCCGCCCGCCGCCGCCGTCACGCTGACGACGGCTCCCGGCTGGACCCCGGCGCGCCGGAGCGTGTACATCAGCTGGGCGTCGGTCTGGATGGGCTCGCCGATCCGGCGCACCACGACGGTCTTCCCGTCGCTGCCCGGGTCCAGCTCGGCCAGGCTGACCATGCCCTGCCCCAGGAACGGATCGGCCTCGGCGTGCTCGCCCAGCTCCTCCAGACCCGGGATCGGGTTGCCGTACGGGGACTCCGTGGGGTGGCGCAGCAGCTCCAGCACCCGCCGCTCCACGGCCTCGCTCATCACGTGCTCCCAGCGGCAGGCCTCGGCGTGCACCTGCTCCCACTCCAGGCCGATCACGTCGACGAGCAGGCACTCGGCGAGGCGGTGCTTGCGCATGACCCGGGTCGCCAGCCGCCGGCCCTCCTCGGTCAGCTCCAGGTGGCGGTCCCCGGCGACCTGGACCAGTCCGTCGCGCTCCATCCGGGCCACCGTCTGACTGACCGTCGGACCGGACTGGTCCAGACGCTCAGCGATACGGGCGCGCATCGGGACCACGCCTTCCTCTTCGAGTTCGAGGATGGTGCGGAGATACATCTCCGTTGTGTCGATCAGTCCGGACATTCGTGCCCCTCATAACTGTGACGGTGAGACGTCATGCTGCCGTGTTGCCGCCGTGCTGTGGCCCTCGACCAATTCTGACGCATCGCGCCGTCAACCGTGCCGGGTCGTCCCGGACCCGGCCCGGGGCCGGGCGCCGCACGGCGGGAGTGGCTCTTGACAGTGCGGCGGTCCGGACCGCAACGTGATCGGCGGCATCAGGGGGCTTCCCTCCGGATCAGGTCGGACCGGGCCCCGGGAGCGCGGCACGATCCAGACGGAAGACCCCAGCATCCCCCCACGACGGAAGGCTCCCCGATGAGCGAGAGCAAGCTGGCCGGCCAGTTCTTCGACGCGGCCATCGGGCTGCTGGCCCGGGTCCGCGACGAGGAGTCCGCCTCGATCGCGGCAGCCGGTGCGGCCGTCGCCGACACCATCGCCGCGGGGGGCCGGCTCTTCGCCTTCGGCGCCGGCCACTCCTCGCTCGCCGCGCAGGACGTGGTGTACCGGGCGGGCGGCCCCGCCCTGATGAACCTCCTCGCCGTGCCGGGCACAGTGGGGGTCGACGTGATGCCCGCGACGCTCGGCTCGGCGCTGGAGCGGGTGGAGGGGCTCGCCACCACGGTGCTCGCGGCCAGCCCGGCCACCGCGGGCGACCTGCTGGTGATCATCTCGCTCTCCGGCCGCAACACCCTGCCCGTCGAGATGGCCCGCGAGGCCCGCGCGCGCGGTCTCACCGTGATCGGGGTGACTTCGGTGGCGTACGCGGCCGCCACCTCGTCCCGGGCCGCTTCGGGCGGCTTCCTGCTCGACCACTGCGACATCGTTCTCGACAGCAAGATCGCGGTGGGTGACGCGGAGCTGACCACCGGCGGGGTCGGAGCCCCGTTCGCCCCCGCCTCCACCGTCGTCACCAGCGCGCTGATGCAGGCGACGATGGCCGCCGCGGCCGAGCAGCTGGCCGCCCGCGGCATCGAGCCGCCGCTGCTGCGCTCGGGCAACGTGGACGGCGGCCACGAGTGGAACCGGCGGGTGTTCGAGGAGAACCGGGACCGGATCTTCTACCAGCACTGAAGTGCCGTTCCGCAAGTCCTGGCGGGTACGCGACGACAGCTACGACACCTCGCCGCATGGTCGGAACGTCCGCTTACATCCCGCATGCGGACGCCCCTCCGCCTCGCGAGGCACCGCATCCGACGCCGCGCGCTGATCCACCAGGAAATACGGGACAACCCTTGGCTACTGCCGCCACCTTGATGTTCGCCCCGCGAGGAGTCGTGGTCGGTGCGTGCGAACGCAAGGCGGCGGGAGGGGGCGCGAGACGAACCAGGAAGATGACTTTCCGGCTACCACCGCGCAAGCCGCTCCTGTCTCCCTCCACCCTCCCCACCCGCGGTGGCGGGAATCGCCGTCCGCGCTGCGTCGACGGCCGCCCCGCCCAGGGCGAACTCCGCGTCACACCGAGTGCGTACGCCCGCGTCGTGAGTCGCGATCACCACCGCGCAACCCTCCTCGGCCATCTCGCGAAGTAGACCGACGACCAGGGTGCTGTTGGCGTCGTCGAGCGCGCCGGTCGGTTCGTCCGCGAGAACCAGTGACGGCCCCTGGAGAAGGAGCCGGGCCAGGGCCACTCGTTGCTGCTCCCCACCGCTGAGCTGATGGACGGGCTCCTTCTCACGCCCGCTCAGGCCGACCCTTTCAAGAGCGTCGCCCAGAAGCCCGGTGGTCTTGCCGCGCATGCTCCGCCGCAGTCGTACGACCACGTCCAGGTTCTCGGCGACGGTCGCGTTCTCGATCAGGGCATAGCTCTGGAAAAGGTAACCGAGAGTGTCGCGGCGAAAACGAACGGTGTCGCGTCGGCCAAACCGGGTGATGTCGCGCCCTTCGCAACGGACGGTTCCCGCGCTGGGCCGGTCCAGCAGCCCGAGGCAGTTGAGGAGGGTCGACTTACCCGACCCGCTTGGTCCCACGAGGGCGAGCATGTCACCGCGGGCCACGGTGAAGTTGACTTCGCGCCACACCGTCCGGGCGCCGAACGTCTTCGAGAGGTCTTCGACTGTGATCACAGCAGGTTCCGCCTTGCTGGAGAGAGGTCCTACAGGGTGAGGGCAACTGGTCAGAGCGTGGCCGCCGCCGTCCTGATGACACGGCGGTGGAAGAAGGCGAGTGCCACGAGCACCGCGCCGAACTCGAAAACGACCAAGCCAGTGATGATGCCGACATCGAGCGCGGTGATGTGCAGGGGTTCGTAGGGGGCAGGGGCTCCCGCAGCCGCGTAATGCGCCGCTTCGCGATGCTGCTGCCAAGCCACGAACGGAACCCGTGTGGCGAAGATGACCGCGATGGCGACTTCTGCAGCCAACACGAAACGATGAGTCGCTGTGTAGCTCCAGCCGCTGATTTGCTTGACGAAGATCCCTTGAGCATTCTTCCGCGCATAGATGAGGCAGGCGCCTGCTCCTGCTACGAGAAGGACGAGCACTGCTAGCACGAGGTTGAATACTTGTAGCCGAAGTTTGCTGACTGCACCCCTGAGGTCCTTAGCCGTTTTCTGACCGACAGGACTCACAGCATTGACGTAGTCCTGGAGGTTCCGCCCCTCTATTCCGTTGAGCGCGTCATGAGGGTCGAGGAAAATCACGCCTGCCTGGGTGGCAAACGCCGTGTAGGCGTCGTCGGACAACAGGGTGGACCCATTGGGCACCACAATAAGAACAGGGTCGCGCACCTCCGACCGGTCCTCGTCCGGACTATGACCAGAATGATATGCGTAGGAACCGCTGTTGTACCCGAACAGATCCTGCCCGTTTCTACTTTCCAGCACTTCGACAGCAAGATGCCGGCTGCGTTCGGGGTCAATTATGTCGGCTGCCGCCTTCTTGATCGCCACACTCTGCGCGCCGAGATGCTGGGGAATAATCACTGCAACCGGATTATTTTTCTGCGTGCGCAGGTTCCCTGAACGGAAGTCCAAACGCTTGCCTGCCGGGTCAACGACCTTCTCCCGACTGAGGTAAGTATCGTTGACGATAAAAATTTCACCCGTTGGGAGGGGCGCACCTGGGGTGGAGATTTGAAGGTCTCTGCGGCCGGCGACGATCACCTCACCCAGCTTGTCTGCTTCTCGCAGCCAGGGACCGACATGCTCGTTCACCTGGTCCATGTGCGGAGCGAAGCCTCCATTGATACGGATGGTGACAGCCTCAGAAACAGGGAGATACGCTTCGCGGCTCTCCTCGCGCGTTACGACATCGCGGCCGGCGATGGCGACACTCGTAGCGATGCTGAGGGCAAGCAGCAGAGCTGGGATACGGACAACATAAACAGCGATCGATGCAGTCCTCGAGGGCAGTTCTCCCTTCAGCGCACCCAAGATTTTCACCTTGAATGTAAGTCCCAGGACAGCTGCGTGAGTCATGACTGCCACAAGAGTCAGCAGGAGGTAGATCCCTGCTGCGACGGCACCGAAAAGCCCCAGCCAAGCGAAATGATTGTAAAAGCCCAGAAAAGACAGAGCCACCGCCGTCACGATGGTGACCGATGCCGCCCAGAAGGGGGCGAGCTGCCGGAGATCGCGCAAAAGGATACTGGTGAAGGACATGCCCTGAAGCCGCAGCACCGCGTACCCGGTGCCTCCGAGCAGCACACTTGCGCCCGTGGTGGTGAGTACGGCCAACGCGATGATGGCCAGGGCGCGCACGAGCGGATCACCCTGCAACTGGTCTGATAATTCGGTTCGCGAGAGGGGGTGCGAGACGCTCGCCGTCAGCCCGAGGGAAGCGAACTCGACGCGGAGAGCGTCGGCATCCGGCGCCGAACCGTATATGAAGTACGGCCCTCGGGGGTCCCGCTGTGCGCTGTCCACGAACGGGTGCACATGCGTTTTGTATTCATCACTGAAGGACGGGTAGCCCTCCGTGAGCCATGCCGCTGCCGCTGACTCGCTGTTACCGGGCGTCACATAGAGGTTCCGTACACCGTCCGGATTCCTTAAGTCGGTCATGTCGCGTGCGATCGTCACCCGGTTCTCGGTTGCGAACTGCGCGACAGCCTGAGCCACCCGCGGCGCGCTCACCGATTCATCGGAGTCGAAAACGTCAACAAGCGCCGCATTCCCCAGGGGGGTGCTCTCGTCCAGACCTCGAATGAACAGGAAGGCAATCAGGGCCGAAAATACCAAAATGGCGGCGTGGACGTATCGAATTCCTCGATGCAACATTTGATTACCCATGTCGAGGACGCCCGTTCAGGTACGTCCGAGAAAGTAAAGCGACTGATGATGGGAGCGGGACGCCACCCGCACAGGGGAAACCCCCTGTGCGGGTGGGCTGCTTCACACCCGCACAGGCGGCGCCACCTGCACGGACGTGAATTTCACCCTGCTACTGGGTCCTCAGCAGGTGGACTTGTAGTAGTAGCTGATCGCTCCGCCGTTCTTCGAGCCGGAGGCGAGCGACCAGTTACCGGCGGAGGTGCAGCCGCTGGCGAAGGTGACGCTGCCGATCTTCACCGATGAGGCGTGCGACTTACTGGGGTGCGTGTAGTTCGACCAAGCAGTGTTGGCGCCCTGGTCGTAGCTCCACTTACCGCCCCCGACATCCACGGTGACAGCCAGCGCCGGCGTCGCTGCGGCGAAAAGGAGACCTGCGGTGATAACCGCAGCCTTGATACCGGTTCGCTTGTTCATTAGCGCTCCCTCATGACGAAGTTTGTCTGTGACGAGTGAGAATCTTTATTGACCGCAGCACCGTCGCGCAACCCGGCAACGGTGTGAGCTATTCAACGACAGAGAAAATGTGCGTCCCTTATTTTTCCGCACATCCGGGTGATATTCGCGCATGCAAGCGCAATTAAAGGAACGAGCCCGGCAGCGCCACCGGCATTCTGGCCAATTCACCGCCCGGGGGCCGAATCTAGTCGATCGGGGGGCGCCGGAAGTCGCGCAGGCAAGCGCATTTAAGGGAACGAGCCCGACAGTGCCACCGGCATTTCGGCCAATGCACCGGCCCCGAGGGCCGAAACTAGTCGATCGAGGAAAACTGTGTGACAGGAGTGCACGTTGGATGGCATCCTCGACGTGCTGGTGCTGACCAAGCCGGCCTTAGCAGGGACCACACATCCGGGGGAGCTTGTGCTGATGGTGCGCATGGCGTGAGGCGGCTTCGTCTGAGAGCCGTGCCGCAATCTGCGGCACATCGGCGCGCGGGTATCGCATACAGCGCGTCGCAGGTGGAAAGGCGCCCGTGCGTAATGGATGTGTGCGGGCGTCCTGACTACGCGGCGAGATCGCAGCTGCTGTCGCCCGACCCGCCACCACTACGGGACGATCCTTGGTCCGCCCCCTGTCCGTTTCCCCTTCTGGAAGCCTGCTTTCATGCCGTTCGTGCCGTCTCTCATTTCTTCTTCCCACCCATCGACCAGTGCATCGGCGCTGCGATTACCGCAGGGCTCCTCGCAGACCCCTGGCCCTCTGTCCTCCCTCGTCTGGCTCGTGCCTGCGGTATGGACCACTGCGCTCGGCTTATGGGGGCTTACCCGGCGCAACAGCATGTGGCGGGACGAGGCCGCGACGTGGCAGGTGGCCCGGCGGCCCGCGGATGAGATCTGGCACATGGTCGGCAATGTGGATGTTGTGCATGCCGCCTACTACCTGCTGATGCACGCACTTTTCGAGTGCTTCGGCGCCGGTATCACGACGCTTCGTCTCCCGTCGGTGCTGGCAACAGCCCTCGCCGCGGCGTCCATAGCGGTGGTCGGCAGCCGTCTGTCCGGGGCCCGGGTGGGACTGACGGCCGGCATGGCTTTCGGCCTGCTGCCTGCCGTGCAGTTCTATCTCCAGGAAGGCCGCCCCTACGCCCTGGTCGCTGCATGTGCCGGCGGCTCGACCCTGCTGCTCGTCAACGTGCTGATGGGACGCGACCGGCCGGTCACCTGGATCGCCTATGGCGGGAGCGTCCTGTTGGGCGGACTCCTGAACTGGCTCTCCCTGCTGATTCTCTCGGCGCACCTGGTGACTCTGCTGTGGGTACGCGCCGGACAGCGGGTGTGGCGAAAATGGGTCGTGGTGGCGGCACTGGCCGCACTCTGCGTCCTGCCCTTGATCCTTTTCAGTCGTGGCCAGTCGGCCCAGGTTTCCTGGATACCACCGCTGACATGGCACATGCTGATCGGCCCAGGCGTCCTTCTGGCGATCGGCGGTGCCGGGCTGCTGGTCGAGGGGCCACACCGGCGTCAGCTGTCGGTATCGGCGGTGGGTATGCCCCTCTTGGCGCTGCCGCAGCTGATCCTCGCCGGTCTCTCACTGGTCCAGCCGCTGTTCCTGGATCGCTATGTCCTCTTCAGTCTGCTGGGCCTTGCGCTGCTCATCGGTTCGGCTGTCGATCGGGGCATACGAGTGGTTGGGCACCGCCACCCGCGTACGGCACCGTGGATCCTTCCGCTGGTCATCCTCGTGGCGACCATGGCGCTGCTTCCCCAACTGCTTGCCAAACGCTCTCCCGCCAGCCGAGTGGACGACGTTCTGGCCATTGCCTCGGTCGTGCAGACAGTGAAGAAGCCCGGCGATGCAGTCCTCTTCCTCCCCGCGGCACGCCGGGACACCGAGTCCGTCTCGCCGGCGGCCTTTTCAGGCTTGCGGGACCTGGCCCTGGCAGTGAGCCCGCAGGCCTCAGGCACGCTCAAGGGCATCGAAGCAAGCCCGGAGCAGATACGTGCCTCGATGCTCGCCCAACGGCGGATCCTGCTGGTGACGGACACTCCCGAGGCCGGTAGGCCGGTCACCGCGCGGCGCGACAAGGTAAAGCTACGCGTGCTGGGGACGGACTTCGTCGTCGTGTCGGACAAGCAGGTCCGGGGACGGCGGGTCACCGTTTACGAGCGGCCCGCGCGACAGGCCGTACCGCGAGCCCGGCGGTAAGCCGTCTCGGCGGGAGCCGAACAGGGGTCTGAACGCCCACGCCCGGTCAGCCGCCCGCACCGCCCTCGAGCAGCAGGGCCAGGTCCACCGCGGAGGCGACCCGGACCGCCGCGCTCTCCGCATGGGCGGCGTCCTCCCGCTCGAAGGCGGGGCGGTCGGCCGTACGCAGGAAGGTCACGACCCCGAGGGTCCGGCCCCGGCTGCGGAGCGCCACGCAGAGGGCGTGCGCCGTCTGCCGGGGCCACTGGCGTTCGGCCGCCCAGGACCCCGGGGCGGCACCCGCGCTCACCCGGACCGGGGCGATCCGGTCCAGCGTCTGGAAGGCCGGGTGGCCGGGGCCGTACCGGGCCGGGAGGGAGCCGGCCACCCGCAGGCAGGGGCCCGGGGCGTCCGTCGGGGTGGCCGCGGTGGGGATCAGCCGTTCGCCGGCGACCAGGTCGAGCAGCGCGTGGTCGGCGAAGCCCGCCAACGAGAAGTCGAGGGTGGTCGTCGCCGCCTCCCACGGGTCCTCGCACTCGGCGGCGGCCCTGGCGGCGCGGTGCAACTGGGCGGAGCGGAACCGCAGCCGGGCCGCCGCCTGCTCGGCGGTGCGCGCCTCGGTGACGTCCTGGAAGAGCCAGGCGACCCCGAGCGGCACCGCCTCCTCGGTGAGGGGCGAGGTGAGCCGCAGGAAGCCACTGCGCCAGCAGCGCCGCCGCTCGCCCTCGCGGCTGCGCAGGGTCACCCAGAGTTCGGCGGGGGCCGGTGGCGCCCCGGCGGCGAGCACGTGGTGGAAGGCGCCTTCGAGGTCCTCGACGCCCTGGAGGAGGACCTCCCCGAGGGGGCGCCCGAGCAGGGAGGTCCGGCCGCCGCCGAGCGCCCGCGCCGCGTGCGCGTTGACGACGGTGGGCCGCAGGTCGGCGTCGACCAGGACCACGCCCCAGGGGCCGTCCTGGAAGAGCGCCTCGCTCAGCGCGATGGAGCGTTCCAGGTCGATCTGGGCGTGCGCCTCGCTGAACGCGCAGTACACCCCGGCCGGTCCGCCGTCCGCGCCGCGCATCCCGGCGGCCTGCATACGGACGAGGACCCGGCCGCCGTCCTTGCGGATCAGGGCGAACTCGTGGACCTGGCGGACCTCGGAGCCCTGGATCACCATCAACCGCCGGCGCACCTCGTCCGCGTCGGGTCCGCGCACCGCCCAGCCCGCGAAGCCGTCCCGGCCGACCACCTCGGCGGCGGTCCAGCCGAGGACGCGTTCGGCCTGGCGGTTCCAGTGGGTGACGGTGCCCCCGGCGTCGAGGGCGAAGAGCGCGGTGTCCATGCCGTCGAGGAGCGCGGCGAGGAGTTCGGGCCCGGGGCCGGTCCCGGCACGGGGCGCCGTGGCCTCCGGGGCGCCGGCGGCCCCTGCGGCGTCCGACGCGGACGCGTCCGCCGTACCGCTGCCCGTGGAAGGACTCATTCCGTACCCCCGCAGAACGTGCCGTCCCCGCCGTACGCACCGCTGCACCGGCGGTGCGCGGTTCCACCCGCGGTCCCGCGCCCGTCTCCGCGCGCGTTTGCGCATGTCAGAAACCCATTGAACTCGACCGTGACGCGGCGCACATCCTCTTCCGATAAATAGGTTGTGCGGCCCGGACGCGGTTCTTAGGCTGGTGGCACACGCTGAAAGGAGGTGATCCGAAAAGTGCAGTCTTATCGGATTCGTGAGGTGGCTGCGGGCTGACAGCCCGTCGTCGCACGTCGTGCACCTCGGCAGGCTGCCTGCCGAAAACCCAGCAGTCACCGACCCGCAGGCTCGCCGGTAGATCCGGCCGGCCCCTCCTCACGGAGGGACCCGAGCCTGCGGGTTCTGCTTTTTCCGTTCCCGGCGGGAACCGGGAGCCCCGGAACCCCTCAGGGGCAGAGCCGTTCCACGCGCCAGCCGGACTCCTGCGGCGCGAGGCGTACGTACCGCAGCCGGTCGTGCAGCCGGTTCTCGTGGCCCTGCCAGAACTCCACCGTCTCCGGCGCGACCCGGAAACCGCCCCAGTGCGGCGGGACGGGAACCTTCTCGCCGTCCGGGTAGCGGGCGGCGAGTTCCTCGTACCGCTCGGTGAGTTCCCGGCGGGAGCCGATGACCGTGGACTGCGCGCTCGCCCACGCGCCGAGCTGGGAGCCGTGCGGGCGGGTACGGAAGTACGCCACCGTCTCCTCGCGGCTCACGTGCTCCGCGACGCCGGTGACCACCACCTGGCGGGCGAGCGGGTGCCAGGGGAAGAGCAGCGAGACGTACGGGTTCGCGGCGATCTCACGGCCCTTGCGGGACTCGTGGTTGGTGTAGAAGACGAAACCGCGCGCGTCGAATCCCTTGAGCAGCACCGTGCGGGAGGACGGGCGGCCGTCCGGCGAGGCGGTGGAGACCACCATCGCGTTCGGCTCGTGGAGTGCGCCTTGGGCGGCGACCTGCCGGAACCAGCGGGCGAACTGGTCCATGGGTCCGGGGGCGAGATCCTGCTCGTCGAACGCCTCGGAACGGTACTGCTCGCGCATCGCCGCCGGATCGATGGTGCAATCGGATGCGGGGGACACGGCCGGACGGGAAGCGGACGGAGGTGTCGGGTCAGCTGTGGGCACGGGCCCATCCTGCCGCAGCGGGCGGGCCGCGCGGCCCGGTTCGGCCGGGCGGTGGCCTCCGTCCCACGACACGCGGGGTCCTGTGCGGGACATCACCCTTCCTTGCCCCGGGGGGAGCCGCCACTATCAGAGGTCAGGTCCCAGCGGAGGCCGTCCCGGGGCCTGCGCCCCGGAGGTCTTCGCCGACACAGCTCGCAGCCGCACAGAGGGAGCCGCCTGATGTCCGCATTCGTACCCGGGCTTGAGGGAGTCGTCGCGTTTGAAACGGAGATCGCCGAACCGGACAGGGAGGGCGGGGCGCTCCGGTATCGCGGGATCGACATCGAGAACCTCGTCGGCCAGGTGTCCTTCGGCAACGTCTGGGGGCTGCTGGTGGACGGGGCGTTCAACCCCGGTCTGCCGGCCGCCGAACCGTTCCCCATTCCGGTCCACTCCGGTGACATCCGGGTGGACGTGCAGTCGGCGCTGGCGATGCTCGCCCCGGTGTGGGGCCTGAAACCGCTGCTCGACATCGACGAGGCGACCGCCCGGGACGACCTCGCGCGGGCGGCCGTGATGGCCCTGTCGTACGTGGCGCAGTCGGCGCGGGGGCAGGGGCTCCCGATGGTGCCGCAGAGCGAGATCGACAAGGCGGAGTCCGTGGTGGAGCGGTTCATGATCCGCTGGCGCGGCGAGCCCGACCCCAAGCACGTCAAGGCCGTCGACGCCTACTGGACGTCGGCCGCCGAACACGGCATGAACGCCTCCACGTTCACCGCCCGGGTCATCGCCTCGACCGGCGCGGACGTGGCCGCGGCGCTGTCGGGCGCGGTGGGCGCCATGTCGGGCCCCCTGCACGGCGGCGCCCCGTCCCGGGTGCTCGGCATGATCGAGGAGATCGAGCGGACCGGGGACG
Source organism: Streptomyces sp. NPDC005576 (assembly GCF_042871745.1). Taxonomy (NCBI): domain Bacteria; kingdom Bacillati; phylum Actinomycetota; class Actinomycetes; order Kitasatosporales; family Streptomycetaceae; genus Streptomyces; species Streptomyces sp. NPDC005576. The sequence continues at coordinate 297,030 of NZ_JBIAJC010000005.1, forward strand.
CGACCGCGTACGTGAAGCAGGCGCTGGACAAGGGCGAGCGGCTGATGGGTTTCGGCCACCGCGTCTACCGCGCGGAGGACCCGCGCGCCCGGGTGCTGCGGCGCACCGCGCGCGAACTGGCCGCGCCCCGCTTCGAGGTGGCCGAGGCGCTGGAGAAGGCGGCGCTGGAGGAGCTGCACGCCCGGCGCCCGGACCGGGTGCTGGCGACGAACGTGGAGTTCTGGGCCGCGATCGTGCTGGACTTCGCGGAGGTCCCGGCGCACATGTTCACCTCGATGTTCACCTGCGCCCGTACGGCCGGCTGGTCGGCGCACATCCTGGAGCAGAAGCGCACGGGCCGGCTCGTGCGGCCTTCCGCCGAGTACGTGGGCCCGGCGTCCCGGGACCCGCGTGAGATCGAGGGGTACGACTCGATCACCCCGATCGTCGGCTGAGGGGCCGAGGGGCTGAGGACAGGGACTCGCAACCCGGACGCCTTCGGGCACACACCGCCGCCCGGCCCGCGAGGGTGCCGGGCGGCGGCCGGGCGAGGAGCGGTGTCGCCGTGGTCCATGCCCCCGTCCCGCCCACGCTCAGCCCAGCGCGCCGTCCACCAGCGCCGCCCACTGGGCCACGACCCTCCGGCGGCGGGCGGTGTCGTCGGTGAGGACGTTGGCGAGACCGAGGCCCCGGGCCATGTCCAGGAGGCCCTGGACCGTCTCGCGCACCCCCGGGCGGCTCTCGTCGGCGCGCAGCAGGGTGACCGCGATCCGGTGGGTCTCCCGGCCGACGCGCGCTTCGAGTTCGGTCACCCGGGGCCGGAGTTGGGGCTCGTTGGAGGCAGCCACCCAGAGCTGGAGCGCGGCGCGGAAGAGCGGCCCGGTGTACAGGTCCACCAGCGCGGCGACGACCTCCGCCCTGCCCTGGACCGGGAGGGCCCGCAGCGCGGCGGAGCGCTCCTCCGCGACGTACTCGACCGCCCCGGTGAACAGGTCCTCGCGGGTGGGAAAGTGGTGCTGCGCCGCACCTCGGGAGACCCCGGCCCGCTCGGCGACGACGGAGACCGTGGAGCCGGCCCAGCCGTGGGCGGCGAGGCAGGCCACGGCGGCCTCCAGGAGCCGCTGCCGGGTGGCCCGACTGCGGTCCTGCTTCGGCGACTTGGCGGCGGCATGCGGCGGCGTCCCGCCGGTGGGCGCGCCGCTCGGGGGGTCGCCGGTCGGGTGCGTGCCGGTCGGAGGCTCGCCGGCCGGGGGCGTGCTGTTGGGGGGCGTCACCACACCCATGCGGGGTCCCGTCGTTCGAGGAAGGCCGTCATCCCCTCCCGTGCGTCGTCGGAGGCGAAGAGCGCGGTGGACAGGGCGACGAGGTCTTCGGCGTGTTGGTCGAAACTCTCCAGCACGGTAGCCGTGACCAGCTGCTTCGATGCCATCAGCCCCTGCGGGGATGCCTTCCGCAGCCCGTCCAGTACGGGTTCGAGCGCCTTGTCCACCTCGTCCTCGGTGGCGAGGGTGATCAGGGAGATCCGGGCGGCCTCGGCCGCGTCGAAGCGCTCTCCGGTGAGGAAGTAGCGGGCCGCCGCCGAGCGTTCGAGGCGGGGCAGCAGCGTCAGGGAGATCACCGCCGGGGCGAGCCCGAGCCGTGATTCGGTGAGCGCGAAGCTCGCCCCGGGCCCGGCCACCGCGATGTCGCAGGCCCCGAGCAACCCGAGCCCACCGGCCCGGACATGGCCGGTGACCCGGCCCACCACCGGCTTGGGCAGCTCGACGATCTTCCGCAGCAGCGCGACGAACTCCCGTGGATCGGCGGGAGACTTGAGGTCGGCACCAGCGCAGAAGGTGGTGCCGGTGTGCGTCAGCACGACCGCGCGTACGGTGCGGTCGGCCGCGCAGGCGTCCAGCGCCGCCGCCAGCTCGCCCACCAGCTCGGCGGAGAGGGCGTTGCGGCGGGCGGGGGCGTCCAGGGTGAGCGTGGCGATGCCACGGTCGTGGGTGGGTGCGGCGAGACTGCTCATGCGGGGCTCCCCTCGGTGCCGGAGCCGGAGCCGGAGCCAGAGCCAGTGTGTGTGTCTGTGCCGGTGGCACCTGGGGTGCGTTCCCGGTCGCGGAGTTCGCGGCGCAGGATCTTGCCGGAGGTGGCGCGGGGCACCGCGTCGATGAACTCGACCCGTCGCACCTTCTTGTACGGGGAGACGCGCTCGGCGACGTACGCCATCACGCCCTCCGGCGTGAGCTTCTGCGCCTCCGGGGCCGGCGAGCGGACCAGGAACGCCTTGGGCACCTCGTTCCCGGTCTCGTCGTACACGCCGATGACGGCGGCGTCGGCGAGGTGCTCGTGGCCCAGCAGCAGCGCCTCCAGCTCGGCGGGGGCGACCTGGTACCCCTTGTACTTGATCAGCTCCTTGACCCGGTCCACGACGTACAGCCAGCCGTCCTCGTCGACCCGGCCGACGTCCCCGGTGTGCACCCAGCCGTCCGAGTCGATCATGGCGGCGGTGGCGTCCGGGCGGCCGAGGTACCCCTTCATCACCTGCGGGCCCCGGATGAGGATCTCGCCCTCGGCGCCGGGCTCCGTGTCCCGGGTGGGGTCGGCGAGGTCCACGATCCGCATCTCGGTACCGGGGATCAGCTTGCCGACCGTGCCGTCCGGCGGGTTCTCCTCGGAGAGCGGCACCACATGGGTGCCCGGGGAGAGCTCCGTCATGCCGTACGCCTGCCTTACCGGGGGCAGCCCGAGCCGCTCCGAGCAGGCGCGGGCGAGCTCCGCGTCGAGCGGGGCGGCGGCGGAGACGATGTAGCGGAGCGAGGAGAGGTCGTAGCGGGCGACGGCCGGGTGCTTGGCAAGGGCCAGCACGATCGGCGGGGCCACGTAGAGGCCCGCGATGCGGTGCTTCTCGATGGTGGCGAGGAACTGGTCGAGGTCGAAGCGGGGGAGGACGACGACGGTGGCGCCGTGCCGGAGCGGGCCGTTCATCAGGGCCGTCAGCCCGTAGATGTGAAAAAATGGCAACACCGCGAGGATCGGCTCGCCCCGCAGCAGCGGCACGAACGGCTGGAGCTGCTCCAGGTTGGTCGCGATGGACCGGTGGGTGAGCATCACGCCCTTGGGGGCGCCGGTGGTACCGGAGGAGTAGGGCAGGACGGCGACGTCCTCGCCCGGGTCGATCTCCACCTGCGGCTCGGGGGCGGTGGAGCCGAGCATGTCGAGCACCGAGGTGTACCCGTCGGCCGTGTCGCAGACGAAGATCTGCCGTACGCCGCCCGCGAGTCCGGCCGCCCTGACTGCGGTTTCCAGGAGCGGGGAGACGGTGACGATCCAGCTCGCGGAGGCGTCGGTGAGCTGCTTCGCGAACTCCTCCGCGGTGGCCAGCGGGTGGACCGTGGTGACGGAGGCGCCGGCCCGCGTCGCTCCGTAGAAGACGGGCGGGTAGGCGATGGTGTTGGGGCTGTGCAGGGCGAGGACGTCCCCCTTGCGGAGCCCGGCCTCGGCGAGTGCGGCGGCGATCCGCCGGTGGAAGTGGTCGAGTTGGGTGTAGGTGAGGGCCATCCCGTTGGTGCCGTCGATCAGTGCGACGGTCTCCCCGAACTCGGCGGCCCGGCCGAGGACCGCCTCGTGGATGGGTGTGCTGAGGATGGTGACGTCTGCGTACTCACTGCGGAACACCATGGCGGTCCCCTGTCGACGCGTGGGCGGCGGGTGCGGCGGCGCACCACCCGTCAGACGGGCGGTGCGCCGTACGTACAGGTGCTCGGCGGACCCGGTCAGTACGACTTGGGCAGGCCGAGCGACTGGTGCGAGACGTAGTTGAGGATCATCTCCCGGCTGACCGGGGCGATCCGGGCGACACGGGCCGCGGTGATGAGCGAGGCGAGCCCGTACTCGCGGGTGAGGCCGTTGCCGCCGAGGGTGTGCACCGCCTGGTCCACGGCCTTCACGCAGGCCTCCCCGGCCGCGTACTTGGCCATGTTGGCGGCCTCGCCCGCGCCGATGTCGTCGCCGGCGTCGTACAGGGCGGCGGCCTTCTGCATCATCAGCCGGGCCAGTTCCAGTTCGACGTGGGCGACGGCGAGCGGGTGGGCGATGGCCTGGTGGGCGCCGATCGGCGTCTTCCAGACCTGCCGGGTCTTGGCGTACTCGACGGCCTGCGCGAGCGCGTAGCGGCCCATGCCGATGCCGAAGGCGGCGGTCATGATGCGTTCGGGGTTGAGCCCGGCGAAGAGCTGGAGCAGCCCGGCGTCCTCGTCGCCGACGAGCGCCTCGGCGGGCAGCCGTACGTCGTCCAGCACCAGCTCGAACTGCTTCTCCGGGGCATGGAGTTCCATGTCGATCTGCGAGCGCCCGAAGCCGGGGGCGTCGCGCGGGACGATGAAGAGGCAGGGCTTGAGTGTGCCGGTGCGGGCGTCCTCGGTCCGGCCCACGATGAGGGTGGCGTCGGCGATGTCGACCCCGGAGACGAAAACCTTCCGGCCGGTGAGCAGCCAGTCGTCGCCGTCGCGGCGGGCGGTGGTGGTGATCCGGTGCGAGTTGGAGCCGGCGTCCGGCTCGGTGATCCCGAAGGCCATGGTGAGGCTGCCGTCGGCGAGCCCCGGGAGCCACTGCCGCTTCTGCGCCTCGGTGCCGAAGCGCGATATCACCGTGCCGCAGATCGCCGGGGAGACCACCATCATCAGCAGCGGGGCGCCGGCCGCGCCCAACTCCTCAAGCACGATGGAGAGTTCCGCCATTCCGGCGCCGCCCCCGCCGTACTCCTCCGGAAGGTTCACGCCGAGATAGCCGAACTTGGCTGCCTCTGCCCAGAGTTCGTCGGTGTGCCGGCCCTCCGCGATGACGGAGGCCATGTAGGCGCGCCCGTAGCGTTTGCCGAGTGCGGCGACGGCGGCGCGGAGCGCCTGGTGCTCAGCGGATTCGAGGACGGTGCTCATGGCTGCGGTTCCTCCTGGGCGTGGGGTGCGTCGGGTGGTTCGGGGGCGTCGGGCGCGGGGGACGCGTCGGGCGCGAGGGGTGCGTCCTGGACGACGGCGAGCAGGGCGCCGACCTCGACCTGAAGGCCCGGCGCGGCGTGGAGTGCGGTGAGGGTGCCGGTGGCGGGGGCGAGGATGCGGTGCTCCATCTTCATCGCCTCCAGCCAGATCAGCGGCTGCCCGGCCTCGACGGGTGCCCCGGGTGCCAGGCCCTCCGCGAGGCGGACGACCGTGCCGGGCATGGGGGCGAGCAGGGAGCCGGGTTCACTGCGGGTGGCGGGGTCGGTGAAGCGGGGCAGGGCGGTGAAGGCGTAGGAGCCGTCCGCCGCGTCCACGTACACCTGGTCGCCGTGGACCGTGACGGCGAACCGGCGGGTGACGCCGTCGAGTTCGAGGGTGACCCGGTCGGGGCGGACCTCCGTCACGCGGATGCCGGGAGCCCCTTGCGGGACGGGCCCGGTGCGGGTGGTGCGGTAGGCGATCTCGTACTCCCCGGCGTCGGGCTCGGCGCGGTAGCGCTTGGTCTGCGGCTGGGAGGGGAGGTTGCGCCAGGCGCCGAAGCGGGCGGGCGCGACGGCATCCGGTGCGGACGTGCGGGCCGCCGCGTCGGCGAGGGCCGCCGCCAGGGCGGCGCGGCGGACGGCGTCCTCGTCGGGGGCCGGGGTGAGGGCGGCGAGGTGGCGGTCGTAGAACCCGGTGTCGAGGCGCGCGGCGACGAAATCGGGGTGGCGCAGGGAGCGGACCAGCAGCTCGCGGTTGGTGACCGGGCCGTGGACGCGGGCGCGTTCCAGGACGCGGGCGAGCAGGCGTACGGCCTCGGTGCGGGTGGCCGCGTGGGCGACGACCTTGGCGAGCATCGGGTCGTAGTGCACCCCGATGGTGTCGCCGCCGGTGTACCCGGTGTCCAGGCGTACGCCCGGCTCCTCGGGCAGGTCCAGCGCGCGGAGGAGCCCGGTCTGCGGGCGCCAGTCGTGGGCGGGGTCCTCGGCGTAGAGCCGGGCCTCCACGGCGTGCCCCTCGGGGGCGGGCGGTGCCGGTGCGGGCAGCGGCTCGCCCTCGGCGGTCCGCAGCTGGAGGGCGACCAGGTCGAGCCCGAACACGGCTTCCGTGACGGGGTGTTCGACCTGGAGACGGGTGTTCATCTCCAGGAAGTACGGCCGGCCTTCGGCGGAGACCAGGAACTCCACGGTCCCGGCGCCCCGGTAGCCGACGGCCCGGGCGGCGGCCACCGCGGCGTCGTGGAGCCGGGTCCGCAGCTCCTCGTCGAGACCGGGCGCGGGGGCCTCCTCGATGACCTTCTGGTGGCGGCGCTGGAGGGAGCAATCGCGGGTGCCGAGCGCCCAGACGGTGCCGTGGTCGTCGGCCATCACCTGTACCTCGACGTGCCGGCCTCGTTCCACGTACGGTTCGGCGAACACCTCGCCGTCCCCGAACGCGGACTCGGCCTCCGCCCTGGCGGCCGTCAACTCGGCAGGTAGCGCGTCGAGTTCCCGTACGATCCGCATCCCGCGCCCGCCGCCGCCGGCCGACGCCTTGAGCAGCAGCGGCAGGTCGGCTCCGGTCGCGGTGGCCGGGTCGACGGGGGCGAGCAGCGGCACCTCGGCGGCGGCCATCAGCTCCTTGGCGCGGGTCTTCGACGCCATCTGCTCGATCGCCTTGACCGGCGGGCCCACCCAGAGCAGTCCGGCATCCTGCACCGCGGCGGCGAACGGGGCGTTCTCGGAGAGGAATCCGTACCCGGGGTGCACGGCGTCGGCCCCCGCCGCGAGCGCCGCCGCGACGAGCAGGTCACCGCGGAGATAGGTGTCGGCCGGTGTCGCCCCCGGCAGCCGGACGGCGAGGTCCGCCTCGCGGACGTGCAGGGCGCCGGCGTCCGGGTCGGAGTACACGGCGACGGTGGTGATGCCGAGCGCGCGGCAGGTGCGGAAGATCCGGCAGGCGATCTCGCCCCGGTTGGCGACGAGCAGGGAAGTGATCACGTGGGTCCTCTCGGTCCTCTCAGTCCTCTCGGCCGGCTCGGTCGGCGTGCTCGGCTCGGTCGGCGTGCTCGGCTCGGTCCTCGCGGGACTCTCCGCGCTCACGGCCCTCACATCCGGAAGATGCCGAAGCCGCCGCGGGCGCCTTCGACGGGAGCGGTGTGGATCGCGGACAGGCACATCCCGAGGACGGTCCTGGTGTCGCGCGGGTCGATGACCCCGTCGTCGTAGAGCCGCCCGGAGAGGAACACCGGCAGCGACTCGGCCTCGATCTGCTGCTCCACCAGGGCGCGCAGTCCGGCGTCGGCCTCGTCGTCGTAGGGGCGGCCCTTCGCGGCGGCGGAGGCGCGGGCCACGATGGAGAGCACACCCGCGAGCTGTTGCGGGCCCATCACGGCGGACTTGCTGCTGGGCCAGGCGAAGAGGAAGCGGGGGTCGTAGGCGCGCCCGCACATGCCGTAGTGGCCGGCCCCGTAGGAGGCGCCCATCAGCACGGAGAGGTGCGGGACCCTGGAGTTGGAGACCGCGTTGATCATCATCGCGCCGTGCTTGATGATGCCGCCCTGCTCGTACTCCTTGCCGACCATGTAGCCGGTGGTGTTGTGCAGGAAGATCAGCGGGATGTCACGCTGGTTGGCGAGCTGGATGAACTGTGCGGCCTTCTGCGACTCCGCGCTGAAGAGCACCCCCTGCGCGTTGGCGAGGATGCCGACGGGGTAGCCGTGCAGCCGGGCCCAGCCGGTGACCAGGCTGGTGCCGTAGAGCGGCTTGAAGGCGTCGAAGTCGGAGCCGTCGACCAGCCGGGCGATGACCTCGCGCGGATCGAACGGCACCTTGAGGTCGCCGGGCACGATGCCGAGCAGCTCGTCCTCGTCGTACTTCGGCGGTTCGGTGGGCCCCGGATCGGCGTGCGCCTTGCGCCAGTTGAGGCGGGTGACGATCCGCCGGGCCTGCCGCAGCGCGTCGTGCTCGTCCACCGCGAAGTGGTCGGCGAGACCCGAGGTGCGGGCGTGCATCCCGGCACCACCGAGGGACTCGTCGTCGCTCTCCTCGCCGGTGGCCATCTTCACCAGCGGCGGACCGCCGAGGAAGACCTTGGACCGGTCCTTGATCATGACGGTGTGGTCGGACATCCCGGGGACGTACGCGCCTCCGGCGGTGGAGTTGCCGAACACCACGGCCACGGTGGGGATTCCGGCGGCGGAGAGCCGGGTGATGTCACGGAAGAGCGCCCCGCCGGGGATGAAGATCTCCTTCTGCGAGGGCAGGTCCGCGCCCCCGGACTCCACCAGGCTGATGCAGGGCAGCCGGTTGGCGAAGGCGATCTCGTTGGCCCGCAGCGCCTTCTTCAGCGTCCAGGGGTTGGAGGCACCGCCGCGTACGGTCGGGTCGTTGGCGGTGATCAGACACTCGACGCCCTCCACCACCCCGATCCCGGTGACCAGCGAGGCGCCGACCGTGTAGTCGCTGCCCCAGCCGGCCAGCGGCGACAGCTCCAGGAACGGGGTGTCCGGGTCGATCAGCAACTCGATCCGCTCCCGCGCGGGCAGCTTCCCGCGCGAACGGTGGCGCTCCACGTACTTCTCGCCGCCACCGGCCAGCGCCTTCGCGTGCTCGGTCGCGAGATCGTCGAGCTTGGTGAGGAGGGCGGCGCGGTTGGCGGCGTATTCGGGTCCGGCGGTGTCGAGCCCGGTGGGCAGGACGGTCATGCGGTGCCTCCGGTCATGCGGTGCCTCCGGTACGGGAGTGGGCTGATGGGCCGCTGATCTGATGAGCCGGCGAGCTGATGGGCGGGTGATCCGGTGGTCCGCTGGCCTGGTGGACTGCTGGTCCGATGGGCCGCGGACCCGATGGCCCTCAGGCGGGTTCGGCCGGGTCGAGCAGGGAGATGGGTACGGCCAGATGGCGGGAGCGGAGCCACTCCCCCAGTGCCTTGGCCTGCGGGTCGAACCGCGCCTGGGCGGCGACCCCTTCGCCCAGGAGCCCACGGACGACGAAATTCACCGCCCTCAACCGCGGGAGCACATGCCGCTCGACCTCCAGCCCCGCGGTTTCCGGCAGGAGTTCACGGAAGCGCTCCACGGTCAGCTCATGGGCCAGCCACCGCCAGGCGTTGTCGTCACGCACCCACACCCCGACGTTCGCGTCCCCGCCCTTGTCGCCGCTGCGCGCCCCGGCGAGCAGCCCGAGCGGCGCGCTCCGGGTCACCTCCGGCTCCGGCGCGGGCGGCAGCGGCACCTCCAGCGGTACGAGGTCGAGCACCCGGGTCACCGTCGGCGCGGGCACGTCCTGCCGTGTCCCGTCCGGCAGCACCGCGGTGTGCGCCACCTCGGTCGCCGGTACGTGGACCGCCTCGAACACCCCGTACGGCGCGCCCTTCCCGGGCGGGGCCGTGACGTGGAACCCGGGATAGCTACCGAGGGCCAGCTCCACGGCCGCCCCGGAGACCGCCCTGCCCACCGCCTCCGCGTCCTGGTCGCGCACCACGAGCCGGAGCAGTGCGCTCGCGGTCTCCTCGGTGGCCGCGTCGGGGTGATCGGTGCGGGCCAGCTCCCAGCGGACCTCGGCGGGCGCCTTCCCGGACCGATCGAGCGCGTCGGCGAACTGCTCCTGCACGAGACGGGACTTTGCCTCGATGTCGAGTCCGGTGAGCACGAAGACGACCTCGTTGCGCCAGCCGCCGAGCCGGTTGAGCCCGACCTTCAGCGTGGGCGGCGGCGCTTCGCCGCGTACCCCGCTGATCCCGACCCGGTCCGGTCCCTCCTGGGTGAGCGAGACCGTGTCGAGCCGGGCGGTCACGTCGGGTCCCGGGTACCGGGCGCCCCCGGTCTCGTACAGCAACTGGGCGGTGACGGTCCCGAGATCGACCACTCCGCCGGTGCCCGGGTGCTTGGTGATGACGGACGATCCGTCGGCGTGGATCTCGGCGAGGGGGAAGCCGGGGCGGCGCACGTCGTGGCCGCCGAAGAAGGCGTAGTTCCCGCCGGTGGCCTGCGTACCGCACTCCAGGACGTGCCCGGCGACGACGGCCCCGGCAAGGGCGTCCAGGTCGTCCGGACCCCAGCCGAAGTGGGCGGCGGCGGGCCCGGTGACCAGGGCGGCGTCGGTGACCCGGCCGGTGACGACGATGTCCGCGCCCGCCTTCAGGCAGGCGGCGATCCCGGCGCCCCCGAGGTACGCGTTGGCGGTGAGGAACCCCTCCGGGACGGGCCGGCTGTCGCCCTCCACATGGGCGACCCGCACCGCGATGCCGAGCTTCTCCGCCAACTCCCTTACCGCGTCGGCGAGTCCGGCCGTGTTGAGGCCGCCCGCGTTGGTGACGATCTTCACCCCCCGGTCGACGGCCAGCCCGAGGCTCTCTTCGAGCTGGCGCAGGAAGGTGGAGGCGTAACCGCGCGAGGGGTCCTTGAGGCGGCTCCGGCCGAGGATGAGCATGGTGAGCTCGGCGAGGTAGTCCCCGGTCAGGACGTCGAGCGGGCCTCCGGTCAGCATCTCCCGCATCGCGTCGAACCGGTCGCCGTAGAAGCCGGAGGCGTTGCCGATGCGCAGGGGCGTCGGCGCGGGCGGATCGAGCGGGTGCGACCGGGCGGGCTCGGGCTCGGTGACGGAGACGGGGATCGTGACGGGAGGGGACGGGAGGAGGGGGGCGGGGGCGGTGGGAACGGCGCCCGCCAGGGTCCCGGGCCGTACGACGGGGGTCTGCGCGGACACGGACCGCGCACGGGCGGGCTGCGCGGGGGCCGGCTGGGCGAGGGTCGGCTGCGCGGGTGTGGGCTGTGCGGGCGGGATGGTCATATGGCGTCACTCCCAGGGGCGCTCGAAGGGCCGGTCTCTCCTTCGCTCCTGCCCCCGCGAGGCGCACGCCCCGCACCCGGCAGACCCGCGAACGCCTGCGCGATGTCCAGCCAGCCATCGGCCTCGATGCCGACCGCACGGAGGGCGAGGTCGTCGCGGTGGGCGCGCTGGGTCACCAGCAGGCAGAAGTCCAGCAGCGGCCCGGTAACCCGCTGCCCCGCACCCTCGGGTCCGAAGGCGATCGCCCCGCCGTCCGGAGTGGCGAGTTCCACCCGGAACTCCTCCGCCGGCGGGGTGGCACCCCGCACGAAGTACGCGTAGTCGCGGGCCCGTACGCCGATCCTGGCGACATGCCGCAGCCGGTCGGTCGGGGCGCGTACGACCCCGAGGGCGTCGGCCACGTCCTGCCCGTGCGCCCAGGTCTCCATGAGCCGGGCGGTCGCCATCGAGGCCAGGCTCATCGGGGGGCCGTACCAGGGGATGCGGGTACCGGGGACGGCCCCCCGCAACACGTCCTGGAGCCGTTCCCGTCCGGCCCGCCACCCTCGCAGCAGCTCCCCCGGTGAGGCGGCGGCGACGGCGGCCCCGGCCGCCTCGTCCACAAAGGTCTCCGGCGCGGCGAGCGCGGCCTCCACCTCCGCCCGGAACGCCTCGGGGTCCGTCGCGGCCGTCACCGCGACCCCGTCGGTCCAGGCCAGGTGGGCGATCTGGTGCGCGACGGTCCAGCCGGGCGCGGGGGTCGCCCTCGCCCACTCCTCGTCACTCAACTCGGCTACCAGAGCGTCGAGTTCTTCGCTCTCGTCACGCAGATCGTCGATCACGGCGATGGCATCGGACACGTGCGCTCCCCTCGGGGCATGGCGTGGTGCCCCGGAGCATTCCAGCGACCGGAGAAACAAGCAAGCGTGCTTGCATGATTTTCTCCACCGGGCTCTTCGGGTTCTCCGGGCAGCCCCGAAGTGTGCGCGGGAGACCCCGTACGGGAGAGGAGGGGTACGGGCCACAAGGGTGCAGGTCGGATCCATAACTCCCGGGCCACTCATAGCCCTTCGGCCGTCATGGCCGACTCGCTCCCTCCGTTCCCCCGCTGTGGTTAGGGTCGGGCCATGACTTCCCTCGATGTCTCCCTGCGCCCCGTGCACCCCAGCGATCTGCCGGTGTTCTTCCGCCACATGAGCGACCCGGAGTCGAATCGGATGGCCGCCTTCACCGCCGAGGACCCGACGGACCGGGACCACTTCGACGCGCACTGGAAGCGCATCCTCGCCTCGCCCGACACCGTCACCCGCACCGTGCTCGCGGACGGCGACGTGGTCGGGCACGTGGCCGTGTACGGCGAGCCGGGCGAGCGGGAGGTCACGTATGTCGTCGACCGCTACTACTGGGGGCGGGGCATCGCGACCACGGCCCTGCGGGGGCTGCTCGCCGAGGTCCCCGAACGCCCCGTGCACGCCAGGGCGGCTGCGGACAACACCGGTTCGGTGCGGGTCCTGGAGAAGTGCGGCTTCGAGGTCGTCGGCGAGGAACGGGGCTTCGCGAACGCGCGGGGAGCAGAGATCGACGAGCTGCTGCTGCGGTTGGAAGAATGAGGAGCAGGGTCTCGGTCGACCAGCCCGGCGTGTCGTGGGGGGCGGTCGCCCGGTCGGGATATGCGCTGGTCGCCGCTTGCTGCGAGAGGCCAAACTGCCGCGATGGATCCGGTGGCGCTGGAGACCGACCGCCTGGTGCTGCGGGCCTTCACCCTGGCCGACGCGGATGCGGTGTACGAAGCCTGCCAGGACGAGGCAATCCAGTTCCACACCCCGGTGCCGGTGCCGTACCTGCGGGCCGACGCGGTGGTGGGCCATGGCCGGGAACACCGGCTCGCGTGCTGTCGCCGCCAAACTCGGCTTCACCGTCGAAGGGACACTGCGCAATCGCGGTATCGCCAACGACGGCAAGCCGCACGACTGGTGGGTGGGCGGGCTGCTGAGGCCCTGACGTGCGGGCCGATGCTTCGCCGGCGGGAGGTGTGAGGGGACAGCACGAGGTCTGCGGCGGATTCTCCGTGGACCCCTCGCTGCCTTCCGGCCCCGCATCCCTCAGGCCGGCCGGTACACGCCCTCCGGGTCCTCGCCCGCGGCCTCGGCGAGCTCCGGGAAGCTCACGTTCCCGACGGCCAGGCACAGCTGGAGGGCGTGGACCTGGCCGGGCACCGTGCGGAACTCCCGGGCCGGCGGGTTGTCGATCAGCTCCTGGTAGTACTCGTGATCGAGCTCCTCGTCCTCGTCGGCACACAGGTCCAGGGCGAGGAGTGGCCGGGAGGAGGACCGCATGGTGACGGCGTCGGCGAGGAACACCGCCGAGAGGTTCTCCACCGCGCCGGCCGCGCGTACGAGTTCCTCGGTGGTCGCACCGTCCCAGCGTGGATCGTCGATCAGGTGGAACCGCGCTTCCGCCCCGCTCTCCCCGTCCCACGCGCTGCGCAGGGCAGCCACCGTGGCCCGCCACGCGACATCGTCCGTGTAGTCGGTCCGCACGATCACGGGGTCGAAGTCGTCGGCCGGATCGCGTCCGGTCAGCTCGAGCGCGGGCAGGATTCGCACGCCGTCTCCCTCACTCCCCGGTGCCGGGCGCGGCACCAGCCATCGGTCTACGGGCATCCTCACACCCCGCACCGACAACGAACCGGGCGCCCGCCGGGGTGCCACCGCACCCCTCGGACGCCCGGCCCGGTCCCGCGCCACGCCGAACAGCTACGCCTCGCGGCGCTTCTTCCTTTCCTTCCGATCCCCGCCGACCTGGCCGCGTACCGCACCGACGCTCGCGCCGATGACCAGCGCGATGGCGAGGGCGTCCGTGGTGGAGAGGGCTTGGTCCAGGATGAGGAACCCTGCGAGGGCGGCGATGGCCGGTTCGAGGCTCATCATCACGGCGAAGGTGGAGGCGGGCAGGCGGCGGAGCGCCATCAGTTCCAGGGTGTAAGGGAGTACGGAGCTGAGCAGGGCCACCGCGGCGCCGAGCAGGACGGTGCTCGGGACGACCAGTTTGGCACCGGACTCCGCGATGCCGAGGGGGAGCGAGAGGAGGGCGGCGACGGCCATGGCGAGGGCCAGGCCGTCCGCCTTCGGGAAGCGGCGGCCGGTGCGGGCGCTGAAGACGATGTACAGCGCCCACATCGCGCCGGCCGCGACGGCGAGCCCGGCCCCCAGCAGGTCGAGCCGGCCGAAGCCGCCCGCGCCGCCGAGCAGGGCCACTCCGACGAGGGCGAGCCCCGCCCAGAGGAGGTTGACCAGGCGGCGGGAGGCGATGACGGAGAGGGCGAGCGGGCCGAGCACCTCCAGGGTGACCGCGATGCCGAGGGGGATGCGGTCGAGTGCCTGGTAGAAGAGGTTGTTCATCGCGCCCATCGTGACGCCGAAGGCCAGCACGGTCCCCCAGTCGGCGCGGCTGTGGCCGCGCAGCGTGGGGCGGCAGACGGCCAGCAGGACCACCGCGGCCACCAGCAGCCGCAGCGTCACCACCCCGAACGCTCCGGCGCGGGGCATCAGCAGCGCGGCCACCGCCGCACCGAACTGGACCGAGACCACACCTCCGATGACGAGGGCGACCGGTACGAGGGCGGCCCCGCGCCCCGCCGGGCGCCCGGAGCCGTGCGGGCCGGTGACGGTGTCGGGCGCTCCGTCCAGGGCGGTCACCGCCTCGGGGACGGTGACGGCTGCGGCCGGCTCTACGGCGCTGCGCGGGTCGTTCACTGCTGGGCCTTCCGAACGTGGTGGTGCGAGGGGGGCGACGCGCGACGAAGAGTGCGACGGGACGGCCGACGGCGACGGTGATGGAGCCGTACCGGACCGGGCTCGGCCCCCTGCGGCCGAGCACTCCCCTCGTACAACGTACTGCGCTGCCCGGAGCACCCCGCTGGACCACCCCCGGTACCCCTGCGGCACCCCTGCGGCTCCCCGCCGGGGTGCGGGGGTGGCCGCCGCCCGCTCCTGGCCGGCCCACGGCCCGAACAGCGGTGCGGCCCACGCCACTTCACGCGTACGCCCGCTCCCGCGCCCCTCCCTCAGACGGTCGGCGGCACCGGCGGGACCAGCTCGGGCATGTCCTGTTCGTCGAGGACCACCAGCTGGGCCTCCACCGGGGAGGTCAGCTCGGTGATCCGCATCGCTTGCCGCTCCGTCATGGCCTGGAAGACCTGTCGGGCGGTACGGCCGTTGCCGAAGCGGGCGTCACGCGGGACGCCGTCGAAGTACCGGCCGAGCGCTCCGCGGGCACCGTCGCTCAGCTCGTAGCGGTGGCGCTGCGCGTGGTGCTCCACGATGCGGACCAGCTCGGTGGAGCTGTAGTCGGCGAAGACGAGGCTGCGGGTGAAGCGGGAGGCGAGGCCCGGGTTGGAGGAGACGAAGCGTTCCATGTCGCCGGGGTAGCCGGCGGCGATGACGACGACCTCGTCGCGGTGGTCCTCCATGAGCTTGACCAGGGTGGCCACCGCCTCCAGGCCGAAGTCGTTGGAGACCCCGGCCGGGACCAGCGCGTACGCCTCGTCGATGAAGAGGACGCCGCCGCGGGCCCGGTTGAAGGACTCGGTGGTCTTTGGACCGGTGTGGCCCACGTACTCGCCGACCAGGGCGCTGCGGTCGACCTCCACCAGGTGCCCGCGCTCCAGCAGGCCGAGGGCCTTCAGCAGCCTGCCGTAGAGGCGGGCCACGGTGGTCTTGCCGGTGCCGGGGTTTCCGGCGAAGACCAGGTGGCGGCTGAGCGGCGGCGCGGGGAGCCCCGCCTGCTGGCGCAGCCGTACGGTCTGCATCAGCTTGACCATGCCGCCGACGTTCTGCTTGACCCCGTCGAGCCCGACCAGCTCGTCCAGTTCGGCGAGCAGCTCCTCCAGGGTCTCCGGCTCCGGTTCGGGCTCGCCGAGTTCGGAGAGATCGGAGAGGGAGGCGAAGGTGCCGCCGGCCACTGCGGTGCCTCCGGCGGCGGGACGGGCGCCGGCCGGGGACCCCGGTCCTCCTGCGGCCCCGCCCGGGGCAGCGGGCTTCTTGGGCGGGGCGCCCGGAGCGGGTCCGGTGGCGGTGACCCCCGGCAGGAGGGGGCTCTTGACGCGGATCGAGACGCAGTCCTCGAAGACGGGAGCGGCCTCGTCGGCCAGGGCGACGTCCTGGCCGCAGTCCAGGACCCGGCAGCCGGTGAAGCGGGGGTCGGCCTTCGCGCCGATGTGCAGGGCGGGGAAGGTGCCGCCGGTCAGGTCGCAGTATTCGAAGGCGCCGCCCGCGCCGGGCCCGAACAGGATGCCGTTCTTCGCGGCCCGGTCGATCCGCAGGCCGCTCACCTCGGGCTCGGCGCCGGCCGAGACGACCATCCCGCTCCCGCCGGGGGCCTCGATGGTGCACCCCTCCATGGCGAGCCGGGCCCCGGCGGCGAGGACCACGCCGGCGCTGCCGGTGGCTCCGATCCGTACGCCCTCCAGGGTGGTACGGGCGTGCGGGCCGAGTTCCACACCCGCCTTGCTGGGGCCGCTCACGGTGGTGCCCCGTACCGATGCCTCGGCCGTGGAACGCAGCCGCAGCCCGGTCTCGCCCCGCTCGATCCGGCCGCCGGTCAGCTCCAGGCGGGCCCTTCCGTCGGTGTGCACCCCGGCCACGGCCGCGTCCGAGAGCGTGGTGTCGGCCACCTCGGCGTGGGCGGCGTCGGTGACGGTCAGCCCGTGCTCCCCGGTGACGCCGATCCGGCAGCCGTTCAGGGATGCCCGGGCCAGCTCGGAGACGCGTACGGCGGCCGCTCCGCTGCGCGCGATCAGGGTGTCCCCGGCCAGGACCACCGCCTCGCCGGTCACCAGGACGCCGTGGCCGGCCGAGTCCAGGAGCCAGCAGCCGTGGACGGTGAGCTGGGCCGCTCCCCCCACGGCCAGCGCGTCGGTCCCGGCGCCGGCGAGACGGCAGTCGGCCAGGCCCACCGTGGCCGAGCCACCGGCCTGGACGGCGGCCCGGGCGGGACCGCTGATCCGGCAGTCCTCCAGGAGGCCCTCGGCCTCGTCCTCGATGAGCAGGCCGTGGCGGCCGGGGCCGCTGAGGCGGCTGTCGCGCAGCAGTACCCGGGAGGAGCCGCGGGCGCGCAGCGAGGAGCCGGCGGTACCGCTGACGCGCAGCCGCTCGGCGAGCACTACGGCGCTGCCACCGAGAGCCACTCCGAGCCCGTCGACGGTGTCGATGGCGGTGTCCACCAGCCGGGCCCGGGCGTCCCCTTCGAGGTGGACGGCGGCGTGCCGGGCATCGTGCAGCCGGCTGCCGCGTACCAGCAGCACCCCGCCGCCGACCGGGTCGCGCAGCGCCCGGGACAGGGTGTCGGCGAAGGTGAGGGCGGAGTTCGCGGCGGCTCCGGTGCCGTCCCGGGAGCCGAGCACGTCGATCCGGCCCCTGCCGAGGTCGCACTCGGCGAGGGTCAGGCCGGCCGCGTCGGCGACCCGCACGGCGGGTTCGGCGGGATCGCTGCCGCGCAGTTCGAGCCCGTACACCTCGCACCCGGGGGCGGCGACGTCGAGCACGGGGCCGCCGGGGGAGCGCAGGTGGACGGTCCCGGAGCCGTACTCCGGCTCCAGCAGCACCCGTCGCTCCAGGCGCAGGGACTCGGTGTAGACACCGGGGGCGATGGTGATCACGGCCCCGGCGGGGGCGGCGGCGAGGGCGGAGGCGATGGTGCGGTGACCGCCCCACCCCTTGGCCGCCACGCGCAGCGGTGGGGTGCCGGCGGTGGTGGTCGTCATGTGCCTGCTCCTTGCGGAAGGTTGTCGACGTTGGGCTGACCGCCCGGCACGCCGTCCAGGTACCAGCTCGGCTGGAACCAGTCCCGGACGGCACCACCCATGAAGAAGGCCGAGAAGGACTTGTCGATGAGCTTTCCGAGGGCCGGCGCCACGTAGATGTCGACCATGCCGGCGCGGTGGTACCAGCGGCCGGCCAGGTTGAGGTGGATCATGCTGCGGGCCGCGCCGATGGTGAGCCCGCCGAGGGTGCCGCCGACCGAGCTGATCAGACCGGCGATGGCGGCGTCCGCCTTGGAGAGGTGGATCAGCTGACCGCTCGCGGTCTTCACGCCGAAGACCGAGGCGGAGGCGGCTCCGGAGGCGAATCCGCCGAGGACGCCGGTGGCGACCCCGACGCCGAAGTCGTAGGTGCCGCCGCGCCAGCGGGTGACCTTGTCGTGGCCCGCCCACTCGCCGCCCCAGTCGTCGTCGCTGGGGTGGCGCTGGTAGGCGTAGCCGTAGTCGACGTGGCCCCAGCCGTTCTTCCACGGGGTGCCGCGCCCGGCCGCGTGGTGCAGGCCGGAGACGAAGCTCTTGACGACGGAGCCCATCATGGCGCCGAAGGCGGCCTTGGCGAGGTCGGTCGCGGTGAACTTCGCCCCGGTGACCAGGGCGGCGATGCCGAGCACGGTCAGGCTGAGGACGAAGTCGACGATGAACTCGTGTCCCGCGTCGAGGGCGATCTGCTGCATCGCCTTGGTGAGGTAGGGCCGGTAGACGGACTCGCCGCCGACGCTGGCGCCGAACTCCCAGCGGTTGGCGTCCTTCCACATGCGGTTGTAGCCGCGGTACTGGTTGGCCCAGTCGATGAAGTTGGTCTCCCGGCCGACCAGTTTCAGCTGGCCGAAGGCGTTGGTCTCGTAGATCCAGCCGGAGATGGACCGCTCGGCGAGGAGGTTGGTGCCGTTCGGCGCGTAGAGGCGCCAGTGCTTCTGCCAGCTCTCGCTCTCCAGGAATTTCCCGTCGAGCAGTTCCTTCTTCTGGCGGACGACCGTGCCGCCGTCGAACTCCTTCCACGCGTGGGCGTTGAAGGTGTCGCCCGGGTTCGCGACGTACTCGCGGACGCGGAAGGGGGCGTCGCCGAAGGTGTTCTGGAAGGCGCCGGCGCTGGGCCTGGCGGGGACCTCCTGGACCTTCATGTTGCCGAGGCTGGTGACGTGTTCGGACCAGCGGGCGCCCTCCGCCCAGCCGGGGAGGGGGTTGCCCCGGGCGTCGAACCAGTGGCGGACCTGGTCGCCGGCACCGCTGCCGAAGACCTGGATGTTGCCGTGGGCGTCGATCTTGTTCCAGTGCCAGACCTCGTTGCCTGCGGCGTCGCGGCTGACGCGCCAGGAGTCGACGGTGGTGCCGTCGGCGAGGAGGCGGTGGTCGCGGATCATGCGTTTGTCGGCGCCGAAGTCCTGGTACGACTCGCGGTCCCAGCCGTAGTGGTTGATGTCGCGGCCGTGGGCGGTGAGGCGGACGCCGCTGATGTGGGGGTTGTTGGCGTCGACCCAGGTCATGGTCCCGGTGGCCGGGCCGTGGGCGGTGATCCGCAGGTCGGGGCTGCCCTGGACGCCGGGCCAGGTGTCGGAGCGGGCCACGACGAAGCCGTGGTGGTCGTAGCGCGTCCAGTCACCTTGGTTCATGTGGAAGTTCTGCCGGAAGGTGGCGCCCCCGTCGCCCGCCGCGGCGCCGGCGCGGACCGCCGGGTTCGGCCGGTACTCGATCACCGTGCCGTCGTTCAGGCCGGTGCGCGCGATCTGCCACTGCTTGGCGGCGTTGGGGCTGAACCAGTCGCCGTCGCCCAGGTTGGTGGTGAACCGGTCGTGCCAGATGACCTGGTTGACGTTCACACCCGTCCCGGGCGGGGCCTGGAAGTCGGCGTGGTGGAAGGTGCGGTGCCCCTGCAGGTTGCCCACCCCCTCCGACCAGGGCAGGTACTGGGCGGGGATGTGTACCGGCGCCCCCGTGGGGCCGTCCGGCACCTTGACGTTGCCGACGGTCAGGTCGTTGCCGTGGAACAGCTTGCGGGTCTCGCGTACGAGTTGCCCGGTGCTGGAGATGTCGGTGATGGCGGCGTTCTGGGTGAGCAGCCGGATGCCGTGGTCGCCGACGGGCCCGCCGGGCGTGGGCCGGACCCGCCATTCGTTGAGCTGCGGCAGGTTGTCGGCCTTCAGCCAGGGGAACGGGCTCAGGTCCGTCGTGCGGTATTCGCTGCTGATGAGGTAGCGGAACCAGTTCGGCGGGCGCTGCTCGGCCACCCTCCGGACTTCCAGGTAGCCGCCGTTGTTCTCCAGCTGCCGGAGGCTGTCGATCTCCTTGCCGGGTGCGGAGAGCGACACCGAGGTGGTCTTGGGCACCCCGTCGGCGCCCATCTCCCGCTGGAAGAGCCTGCGTACGTCGTGGGGGTCGGTCTGGAAACGGCCGAACTTCTCGTGGACGACGAGGTTCTCGCCGGTGAGCGGGTGGTCCATCGTGTCGGTGAAGCCGCGGCCGAGGCCCGGACCGTAGGCGCGGGTGCCCTGGGCGATCAACTTGAAGTCGGCGTCGAAGCGGAACCAGGTTCCACTGCCCGCGCTCTGGGTGATCACGTTGCGGTCGAGGGTTCCCAGGACGTGGCCGCCGTCCGGGAGCTGCTGGAAGTGCAGGACCCGGTCGACCCCGCTGGTGCCGGTCGAGTCCCACCAGCTGCGTCCGCTCTCGCCCCAGTGCCGCCGGCCGTTGCGCACGAGCGTGCCCTGCGGGTCGATCTCGTGCCATTCACCGCGCTGGTTGCCCATCGAGAAGGTGGAGACCTCGGCGCTGGCGCTGGAGTGGAAGGAGTGGAGGGTGTTGCCGCCGGGCAGCGGCCGCGACTCGAAGACGGTGACGCCGGAGTGGGTGGTGAGGTGGATGCGGCCCTGCGGGATGCCCTTCGCGGTGATCAGGCCGTGTCCGAACCACTTGCCGCCCACCCCGGGGAGCGGGACGCCCGCGCCGTCGGTACGGATCAGCTTCCAGGTGCCGGCCGGGTTCCCGCCGGCGCCGCCGGTGGCCACGTGGTAGAGCTCCAGGTGGTTGTTGGCCTTGATCCGCCCCTGGGTGACGATGTTGATCCGCTGGAGGGTGAGCGTGCCGTCGGCGGCGTACTCCGTGAACTCGCCGAGCCGGAGGTTGCCCGGCGGGTCGACGCGCCAGCCGCCGGCCGCCGTGGGGGCCACGGTGTGGCCCGGCACGACGGTGAGGTGGCCGTCGAGGACCCGCGGAGCGCCCGCGGTGATGTCGACGAACCGGGACAGGCTCGCGTCGGTGAGCTTCACGGCGTCGCCGAGCGGGACGACGGTGAAGGCGGTGCCGCCCGTCGGGGTGACGGTGAGGGCGTGGGGGGTGCCGCCCGCGACCGGGACGGCCCGGAAGTCCAGGCGTCCGCCGGCGTTGTACAGGTCGAACTCGCCGGTCGCCTTCTCGACCCGGAACCCGCCGCCCGGCCGGACGGTGACCACGGACCCGTCGATCACGTTCTCGTGCTGGTCCAGGAAGCGGATACCGCCCGCTCCGTACACCCGTACGGTCTCCGGCAGGTGGGCGCCGGCCGCGTCGACGAGGCGGAAGAGGCTGAACCGGAAGGCCCCGTCGGTGGCGTCGTGGACGCGGATCGTCCCGGCGCCGGTGACCTGGAGGTCGCCGTCCGGGCGGGCGGTGACGGTGTCCGGCAGGTCGGCGCCGGTACCGTCCTTGACCTGCGGGTGCGGGGCCGCGCCGCCGCCCGCCGCGGGGTGGAAGACGTACTGTCCGGTTCCGCCCGCGGCGCCGGGGGCCCGGAGCTCGACGGCGGTGTGGGTGTGCGCGCCCCGGGGGTCGACCACCAGATGCGTGCCGCCCTGGTCGAGGCGGAAGCCGCCGCCCGCCGTGCCCGGCTGCGGGGTGGCCCGCAGGCCGGGGGCGGCGCTGAGGTCGGCACGTACGACGGTGACGGCCCCGGCCGCGTCGGTCCGGACGAAGTGGCCGTCGAGCGCCGTGCCGCCGCTGACGGGGACGTCGGTGCGGAGGTGGGCGCCGGTCGCGGGGTCGAACACGTTCACGGTGCCGTGGCCGTCGGTGAGCCGGAACTCGCCGCCGGTCCGCTGGACGGTGACCGTGGTGTCGACGGCCCCGTTGCCGGCCCGCGGGTGCCCGACCGGGACGTTCGGGGTGGCGACCGGGGTGAACACGTACTGGCCGGCCCCCGGGCCCTGGAGGGCGACGGTGTCGTGGGTGTGGGCGCCGGTGGGGCTGACGGTGATGTGCTGGTTGTTGTGGGTGATGCGGAAGTCCCCGCCCACCTGGGGGTGGACCGTGGCGCCGGGGACGGGTGTGCCGTCGCCCCGCGTCAGCAGGGAGCCGCCCGGGTTGGCCGGGTCGGCCCGCAGGAAGGTGCCGCCGGGCGGGGCGACGGTCAGGCCGCCCACGGCGAGGGCCTGGTGCGCGTAGGCGCCGGCCGGGGTGTGGACGGAGAACTGGTTCCCGCCCAGGGCCACGTGGTACGTGCCGTCCACCCATGCCACCTGGGCGCCGGGGGCGCCGCCCTGGTCGTGCAGGCGCGCGAGGGGCAGGTGGGGAGTGCCGGGAGGGCTGAACACGAACTGGCCGGTGGCCGGGACGCCCGGCCCCTGGAGGGAGACCACGCTGTGGGTGTGCAGACCGGCCGGGCTGACGACGAGGTGCTGACCGTTCTGGTCGATACGGAAGCCGAGCGAGCCGTTGACGCCCTGCGGGTGGACGGTGGCCCCGGCGACGCCCGTACCGTCCGCGTGGACGAGCGAGGGCAGCCCGCCGGCGCTGTCCGGGAGGCGGACGAAGGCCGGGCCCGCTCCCCCGGCCGGGGTGACGGACGGGACCGGCAGGGCGTGGTGGGAGAAGGTGCCGTCGGCCCGGTGGACGCTGAGGTGCGGGACGGCCGCGGCGCCCGGCGCGGGTGTGGGCCGTACGTGGAACACGCCGCCCCCGTGGGCGGGGACGGTGACCGTACCGAGCTGGGTCGCCCCGTCGGCGCCGGTGAGCTGGAGCGGCGCCGCGGCCCCGCCGGCGGCCGGGGTGTGCGGGGTGAGCACGTGCAGGGGGGTGGGGGCGCCGTGGGCGTCGACCAGGGTGAGACCGGTGTGGGTCTGCCGGCCGGTGGTGGGGTCGTAGAGGTGGAAGCCGTGGGTGGAGGGGATGTTGAGGGAGGTCGGGCTGATCTGGATGGGCCGCCCGCCGGTGGTCCGCAGGGCGCCGGTGCTGTCCAGGTGACGGACGGTGGGGACCCCGGCCGCGAGGTCGACACTGATGACGCCGCCGCCCAGGGCGCCGTCGTTGAGCGGGAAGATCCGCTCGTCGGCGACGAGCCGGTTACCGGTGTGGTCGGCGGTGAAGTCCCAGCGGCGGATCTCGGCGCCCGCGATGACGGTCTGCTCGACGCGTACGACGTCGCCGCCGCCGGGACCGCTCCCGACGAGGTGCTGGACGGTGACCGGCGTGCCCCCGGCGACGGGACGGGCGTGCACGATCTGGCCGGTGGCATCGGTCCGGATGGTGACGTTGGTGCCCGTCAGACCCGGTAGCGGCACCACGTGCACGACGGGGGCGGGCAGCGGCGCGACGATGCCGCCGGCGCTCCCGCCCGCGACTCCCCCGGCCCCGGTGCTCCCGGCCCCCGAGGAGTCGGCGCCGGTGTCCGGGCGGAAGGTCTCCATCTCGATGCCGTCGCCGGTGACGTGGGCGGGGGTGATGGTCCGGCTGTCGAGCAGCTGGTGGTCGTTGGCGGCGCTCAACTCGAAGTCGAGGCGCTGGATCGTCCCGTCCAGCTGGGTGTGCTCGACGCGCAGCACGTCCTGGCCGTTCACGGGGACGTGGGTGGCGGTCACCGACCCCGGTGTGCCGGCCGGGGTGGTCACGTGGACGTCCACCAACTGCCCGGCCGTGCCGGGGGTGACCTGGACCTGGACACCGGCGGGCATCTGGGGGAGGTGGGTGAAGGTGTGGTGGAAGTCGTAGGTGACGTGCGGGGCCATGAAGACGGTGAGGGGCTCGCGGTTCATCGCCGCGATCAGACCGGCGAAGAACTGGCTGCTCGGCGGGGTGAGGGCCGAGCTGTTGAGCAGGGGTGCGGTGTTCGGCGTGGTGATCAGCGAGCCGTTGCCGGGCAGGACGGTCGGGATGTCCACGAGCCTGCCGTTGATGCCCGGGGTGGAGAGGGCGCCGGGGGCCAGGTGCGCGGTGGGCGGCGGGACGGAGAGCGTCAGGTCGGTCTGGCCGAGCCCCGGCAGCTGCACGGCCCCGGTGTGGCTGGTGGGCAGGTCCGTATCGATCAGGCCGGTGTGCGCGTTCGGGGTCTCCACGTGTCCCGTACCCAGGTTCACGTTCGGCAGGTCGGTGTGGCCCAGGACCGTGCCGGTGCCGGGCAGCTCGATCTGGCCGAGGTGGGTGTCGGCGTGCGGGGCGGCGGCGTCGCCGAAGGCGGGGCTCAGGTTCGGGGAGGCGAAGTCGCCGCCCGGCGCGGTGTTGATCTGCGTCGCGGAGAAGTGGGGCGTGCTCAGGCCGAGCGACGCCACGTTCACGCTGCCGAGCTGGACCTGCCCCAGCGGGCCGCCGGTGCTGCCCACCGACGGGAGGTCCACGATCTGCGCGTGGACCGACGGCATGTCGGTACGGATGAGGCCGAGGTGGCCCGCACCGGCCGTGCCCAGGGAGGGCACGTTGATGTGTCCGAGCGCGGGCAGCGAGGGGGCGTTGACCGTGACCTGGCCGAGCCCGGCGAGGTTGCCGTCGACGGACGGGGTGCCCACCGTCATCGACGGCATCTGCGTCGGCGAGAAGCCGAGGTGCGGGATGTTGACCTGGCCGAGGGCCGGCATCGTCTGCGGGAGGCTTTCGAGACTGGGCAGGCCCGCGAGGTTGCCGTCGACGGACGGGGTGCCCAGCGTCATCGACGGCATCTGCGTCGGCGAGAAGCCGAGGTGCGGGATGTTGACCTGGCCGAGGGCCGGCATCGTCTGCGGGAGGTTCTCGAGGCTGGGCAGGCCCGCGAGGCCGCCGGGCAGGTCGATCCGGGTGACGGCGCCGAGGGTGGGCAGCGCCTGGTCGCCGGTCATTCCCAGGGAGGGGAGATCGGCGATGCGGGCGTCGATGGAGGGCAGGTTGATCTGGCCGAGGTTGGCGAAGCCGCCCTGTTCCCCGAGGTGGATCGAGAGGTCGGCCGGCATCGTCAGGGAGATGCCGGGGGGTGGTGCGGCGAACCGGCCGGGCGGTACGAGGCCGCCGGGGGCGGAGAGCCCGCCGGGTCCGCCGATGTTGCCGAAGGTCCCGGGGGCGAAGTGGAAGTCACCCGCCTTGACCAGGCCCATGCCGGCACCGTTGCCGGCGTCGAAGAAGTTGGAGACGCCCGCGCCGACCCCGGATGCCTTGCTGCCGGCGCCGATGAAGGAACCGTTGACGAAGGCCCCGTACTTGTACATGCCGAAGATGCCGCGGTCGATGAAGCCGATCTTGAAGGCCAGGAAGAGGCCCTGGCCCATCTCGTCGGCGGCCACCGGCAGGAAGAGCCGCAGCCCCTTGACACCGGAGAGGCCGTTGGCGATCGCTCCGGCGCCCATCTTGATGCCGTTCAGGCCGACGATCACGCTGTGCAGCCCGAAGAAGCCCTTGGCGCCGATGGTGTTGATGACACCGAGCTGCACGCCGAGCGGGAAGAACTGGAAGCCCTTGCCGGAGCCGCCCCCCAGGAGGGTGACGCCCTCCAGCCCCTTGATCTTGTTGAACTTGATCGCGTCGCCCAGACCGCCCTTGAGCCAGGAGCTCGTGGCACCGAACGTGTCGTCGATGCCCAGGCCCAGCCGCGTGAAGAGGCCGAGGGAGTTCGGGCCGCCCAGGACCAGGTTCTTGGTGCCCTTGATGCCCTGTGCGCCGAATCCCTTGATGGATTTCCACGCCTGGCCCACGTTCAGGCCCTTGGTGGTCGGCGCGAGCACTCCCACGATCGACAGGAGGAGCTCGGTCAGACTGGCGTCGCCGCGGGAGAAGTCGATCGCCGTCTTGATCATGATGGCGAGGTTCAGGCCGAACGCCAGCAGGGCGATCGGGCCACCGACGAGGATCGCGGGGATGATCAGGATGATCGCGATCCAGGTCAGGGCCTTCCACAGGTCCTCGCACTCGTCCACCGGCGAGGAGATCGACTCCGCGGCTGTCGCGATGGCGGTGGCCGCGGTGTCGGCCGCGGTCTCCATGGTGTCCCCGGCGGACTTCGCCGTCGCCTTGTGGGCTTCGCGGCCCTCGGTGTCGTCCTCCGGCAGGGCCGCCGCCGCGGTCAGCGCGTCGTCGGCGATCCGCTGTTGGGCGCGCATCACTCCGACGTAGGTGAGCAGGGCGGTGCGGACGTCTTCGTGGGCGGTCTTGAAGGTGGTGACGAAGCCCCGGATCCGGCCGTCGATCTTGCCGCGCAGGGCGTCGGCGGTCTTGCCCTTGAACGCCTCGGACGCCTTGTTGGAGACCTCCGCCAGCCCGCTGTCGATGGTCCGTGCCAGCTCGATCAGCGTGTACTGCGAGACGATGACCCGGTCGAGCTCGTCGGGATCACCCGGAGTCGGGTCCTCGGACAGTCCCAGCGCACTCCAGTCAGTGGGACGGGCCATGCCCGGCCACCCCCTCCGTCGTCCGGCGTCGAGTCCTCATCCCGACCACGCACCGGCCACCCGTCAGGTTCAAGGCGTCCGCCGTGCAATGTGCGACCCGGTTGAACCGAAGCGGAGTCCGGAGCGTGGTCGAAGCAAGGTACGAGCAGGAAGGAGGTGGCCGTGGCCGACATCACCTCGGACTTCGCCATCGACTACGGGATGCTCCACGAGGTTCAGTCGAAGCTCCGTGACATGGCGTCCCAGGCGGGAGCGGGTGCCGGCGAGGGCTCCTACCAGAGCCTGGGCGACGCGAAGTCCAGCGAGCGCCGCAGGATCCTCGGGAACGCGAATCTGTCGGCGGAGTTCAACTACTTCTACTCCTTCTCGAAGAGGCGCCAGGGAAAGGCCAAGGACGGCCTGAACGAACTGGCCGACCTCTTCAAGAGCGTCTCCGACGTGTTCTTCGACGCCGACTCCCAGATCAGCGGCAGCGCCGGGGTCATGGGCAAGTCGATCGGGCTGGAGGACTGGAAGAACAAGAAGGAGGCCTACGACGACTGGGTGCAGGACAAGAAGGAGTGGGACGACTTCCTGAAGAGCATCGGTGCTTCCGACTACTTCGAGAAGAACCCGGACGCGAGCATCCGCATGGTCTGCACCGCCGATGACGCACCGGGCTGGTGCCAGGGGTGGCTCACTGCGGACGACCCGCCGTTGAAGCCCGGCGACGCGCCGCCCAAGCCGCCGGACACCCCGCCGACCCACTACCACTCCGAGACGACGACCGGCTCCGTCGACGTCGATCTGGTCCTCGACAAGGACAACAACGTCATCACGGAGACGTCCACCGTCAAGACCAACGGGCAGACGTTCACCACGTCCACCACCTACGAGCAGGGCGCGCCGAAGATGGTGGACCCGCCCGGCGACGGCAAGCCGTACGACACCCGCGACTACACGGTGACCACCACCGGCGGCGACGGCAAGACCAGCACCTCGACGGTCGTGATCAACGACGACGGCTCCGGGACGATGAAGGTCGTCCAGGACGACGAGACCACCCAGTACACGCGCTCGGGCCCCACCGCCGAGTGGGAGGAGGTCGTCGAGGAGGAGGACGACTCGTACACCTACTACGGCTGACCGCGCACCGCGGATCCGCCGGCAGCACCTACCGAAGCTCCGACCGACAGAGGGAGAACCACTCGTGGTAGCCAACATCCGCCTTTCCTACTCCGAGATCGACCGGGTGGCCGGGATGCTCAACACCAGCGTCGACGTCACCCTGGTGCCCCGGATGACGGAGGCCAAGAAGGAGGTGGACAGTCTGCTGTCCACCTTCCTCGTCCTGGAGAAGAGCAGCCCCGCACTCCAGCAGCAGTACGAGAAGTTCAACACCGCCCTGACGCAGGCGACGGAGTCCATCAAGGGCTACGCCAAGCAGTTCCAGGCGATCAAGGAGTCGGTCCAGGGCATGGACGCCGACCTGGCCGAGAAGGTCAACAGCAGCGGCAACTGACCGTGCCTGGGACGTGTCCGACCAACCATTGCCGCCCGCCCGGCGGGAATGGTCGGACACGGCCCAGCGCCTCGTACGACGCAGGGACACTCAACAGAAGGGGCTGTCAGGATGCCTGTCGGCAATGACGATGTCGTATTCGACTACGACGAGATCTTCAGCGGCTGTACCACCATGGGCAACAAGCTCACGGACATATCGAACGAGCTGACCTCGCTGGAGGGGACCGTCAGCGGTCTGCTCCAGAACGGCCTGGTCTTCGAGAAGGCGAGCCCCGTCATGCGGGACGCCTACAACGAGTTCAGCAAGCAGATGAAGACCTCCGCGGCCAACATCGCCTCGTACGCGGACAACTTCAAGAAGATCGCCGAGTCGATGGGGCAGTCCGACTCGCAGATCGTCGAGGAGATCAAGAAGGCGCAGGCCGAGGCCGCCGCGCAGAAGTGACGCTCCCCGGGTGAGACGTACGGCGAAGGGCCGGGCCAGGTGGCCCGGCCCTTCGAAAACCGACGCGGTCCTCAGGCGTCCAGGACCGTCAGCGGCACCTGTACGGCGATGGCGTTGCCGTTCTCGCCCGCCGTCCAGCCGCGTCCGGCCCCCAGCTGTGTACGGATCTGGTCGCCGGAGATGCGGGACCCGATGAGGTCGCCCTCGCCGGGGCTCTTGGGGCCGAGGAGCAGCCCGCGCCGGGCCCGGCGGGCCGTACCCACCCAGCCCAGCGAGTGCATCGACTCCGGCAGGCCGGCCAGCAGCAGGCCCTGCATGTGGTCCCGCCCGGACGTGGCCACCTGCCGCAGGGTGCGGTCGGCGTCCGCCGCCAGCAGCAGGTCCGCGTCGTCCACGACCACCACCACCGGCTGTCCCGCGACGGCGTTCAGCGCCTCGGTGAGCGCCTCGTTCGAGGGGTCCGCCTCGCGGAACACGTGGGCCAGGTCGTGCGCGGCGAGGCGGCGCAGCTGCGACTCGCGTGGGGTGATCACGATCAGTCGGGTGCCGCCGAGCAGCAGGGAGACCGCCATCGCGGCGAGCGCGGTGCTGCGGCCGGTGCGCGGCGGACCGGCGACGACGAAGGAGCCGCCGCCCTCCTGGAAGTCGTAGCCGATCGGTCCGACCGCGTCGCCGCCCACGCCCATCAGCGCCCAGAGCGGGCGCAGTCGGGCCTTGGGGACCTGGTCGACGGCTTCCTGGAAGCCGATCAGGGTGGGCATCTCGCCGATCTTGAACGGCCGCTTCTGCTCCGGCACTTCGCTCTCCCGCGCCCATGCCTGCTTACCGATGGCGCGCAGCGCGTCACCCTGGTCGGGCCGCTCGGGCGAGACGGTCGGCAGCAGCGCGATCTGCGCCTCGATGCCGCCCGGGGCGTGCCAGCCGCGGCCCGGTGCCACGTGGGAGGGGACCCGGTCCCGGCCCATGCCGACGACGTTGTAGTCGCTGGGGTCGGTCTGCCGGAGCACGAGGCGCTTGTCGTTGTGCGCGGCCAGACGGCCCCCGAGCAGGACGCGCTCGGAGGTGGCGATGACGTGGATGCCCGCCGCGACGCCCTCGCGGAGCAGCCGTACCACGTCGGAGTAGACCCGCCCGCCGTCGTAGTCGTCGAGGAGCTGGCTCAGCGCGTCCCAGCCGTCGATGAAGAGGACCAGGTGCGCGGGGCGCCTGGCCGCGGAGAGTTTGGCGCGCAGTTCGTTGATGCCCGCGCAGTCGTGCTGGGAGAGTAGCCGCTGACGAATCGTCAACTCCGCGACCAGGCGGTTGATCAGCCGCTCCATCCGCTCGGTGTCGTGGCGGGAGACCACGCCCCCGCAGTGCGGCAGGGCCTCCAGCGCCGCGAGGCCGCCACCGGCCGCGTCGATCGCGTACATGTGCAGGTCACTGCTGTCGATGCACAGCGCGGTGGAGCCGGCGATGGTGCGCAGCACCTGGGTGCGGCCCGAGCGCGGGGCGCCGATGACGTAGAGGTGCCCGAAGGCGGACCACTGGATGGCGCCGAGGCGCCGCTGCTGGAGCGAGGGGATGTCGAGGAGTGCGTACGGGACCGCCGGGAGCTCGCCCTCCGCGGGCTCCGGGGGTGCGGGCAGCTCCTCCAGGGCGATGTGCTCGTCCAGGGGCGGCAGCCAGGGCCTGGGCTGCCGGGTGAAGTCCTCCAGCCGCTCAGTGGCCTCGATCAGGCTGTCGACCAGGGCCTTCAGGTCGGTGGGGAGCTCCTCCGGGGCGGGTCCCGGCATGGCGTCCGGGTCGTCGTCGGGGTGTTCGGGCAGGGCCGGGGGCCGGCCCAGGCGCTGCCAGGTCAGTTCGGAACTCCGGATCGGCCGGAGCGGACGGTCGGGGACGGCCGCCGGGTCGGGGGCGGCGCCTCCGCGCTCGGCGCCCACGTAGGCCGTCTGGAAGGGCACCGGGGCGGCCGAACCGCGCCGGACCAGGGCCCGGCCGGGGTGGTTCGCCGAGATGCCGGCGGCGTCCGGGGCGTCGATGATGTCCTGGCTCTCGGAGCGGTCGGTGACCCGCAGGGAGATCCGCAGGTTGGTGTTGGCGCGGATCTCGTTGCTCACCGATCCGCCGGGCCGCTGGGTGGCGAGGACCAGGTGCAGGCCCAGCGAACGGCCGCGCTGCGCCAGGCTGATCAAGCCGGGTACGAACTCGGGGAGTTCGCGCACCACGGTGGCGAACTCGTCGATGATGATGAGCAGGCGGGGCAGCGCGGGAAGCCTCGGGTCACGGGACCGCTTGGCCCGGTACTCCGTGTGGTCCTTGGCCTCCACCTCGTTGAGCAGGATCTCCCGGCGCCGCAGCTCGGCGTCGAGCGAGGCCAGGGCCCGGCGGACCAGGTGCCCGTCCAGGTCGGTGATCATGCCGAGGGTGTGCGGCAGCCGGTCGCATTCGCGGAAGGCGCTGCCGCCCTTGTAGTCGACCAGGACGAAGGCGAGTTCGTCGGGCCGGTTGCCGGCGGCCAGCGAGGCGATCATGGTCTGGAGCAGCTCGGACTTGCCGGAGCCGGTGGTGCCGCCGATCAGGCCGTGCGGCCCGTCGCGGACCAGGTCGATGGTGAGCGGGCCGTCGTATCCGGAGCCCACCACGAAGGAGCTGGTGGCGGGCCGGCGGGCCCACGCCCGGACGAAGGCGGCCGGGTCCGGTGGCTCGTGGCCGATCAGCGGCAGCAGCTGGACGTCCTCCGGCAGCCCGGAGTCGCTGTCGACGGTGACGTCGCGCAGCGGCGCGAGGGCACGCCCGACCTCCTCGCACCACTCTGCGTCGACCTGGTCGGCCCGGACGTCCTCCACGGCCGGCACGCCGGAGGTACGGACGGTCAGCCGGTTGCCGGTGGTGGTGACGACGGCCGTGCACTCCTCGGGGAGCAGCCGCTCGCGCTCGTCGACGCAGAGGCTGAACACCCGGGCGGCAGGCCCGGCGGTGAGCAGGTGGACCACGCCCGGGACGTCGCGGAGCCGGCGTGCACCGTCCAGGACGACCATGATGTCGGGTTCCCGCTGGAGCGAGCGGCTCAGGGCGGAGGTGTTGTTGTCCGAGCGGTTCTGGATCTCGCCGATCAGCTCGTTCACCCGGTGCGCGGTGCTCTCCGGGTCATTGCCGAGGCTGACGACCGCGGCGCCGGGACGGGTGGAGCGCAGGTGCGGGAGCCAGCGCACCCAGTTCCATGCCTCCGCGTGCTCGCGGTCGGTGAGGACGACGATCCGCAGGTCGCGGGGGCTGTGCAGGACGGCCGCCTGGGCGACGGCCCAGGCGGCCAGGGTGCGCGGCGCGGCGCCGGGACCGCTGATGCCGACGACCCCGTGTTCGGCCAGTTCGATGCCGAAGGGAGCGTCGGCGATCCGCCAGTGCACCTGGCGGTGGTTGGCGTCCCGGGCGCCGTCGTCGATGCGTTTGAGCGAGGGCCGGGTCAGGGTGCCGACGCGCAGGGTGAGGTGGTCGGGGTCGCGGCGCCGCCGCTGCCACAGCCCCTTGCCGGGCCCGGAGGCGGTGAGCAGCACGGAGGCCGGGTCGGGGAAGGTGTCGGCCCGCAGCTTCCGCTCGTCGATGGTCGCCTGCCGCATCTCCAGCTCCGTCCAGGAGCGGCGGACCAGGTAGATCCGGAGGTTCTCCTCGTACTGCTTGCGGCCGGTGCGCCGGCCGGAGACCCAGTTGCCGACGGCCATCAGCGGCGTCAGCAGGATGAAGACGACGAAGTAGAGGCTGCGGAAGAGGAACATCATGACCAGGCCCATGACCAGCGGCGAGATCATCATCAGGAACGGGAAGGGCCGCTTGGTGTTGTCGGCGGGCGGGCCCTGCATGGACATCGACTCGGTGTCCAGGTGCGGGACGATCCGCGGCGGCCGGTTGTACTCGATGCCCACGCCGTCGGCGGCCCGGTTCACGGCCGCGTCCGCCTCGAACGGCGGGCTCAGGCGCAGCAGGTGGTCGCCGAAGGAGAGGTCGGCGTACGGGGGCCACTCGACGGAGCCGTCGTCCGGCACCGGCAGCTTCCCGACGGGAGGGGGCGGCGGCGGGACGGGGTGGCCGTCGGGGCCCGGCGGTGCGGGCTCCGGCGTGTGACCGCCGGGGCCGCCGTCCTGCGGACCGGCGGGCTCCTCGGTGGTGAGCGGGGTGCCGGTGGTCGGGTCGACCGGCGGGGGCGGGGTGAGGCTGCGCAGCCCGCAGTCGGCGTCCGCGCCGGGGCCGAGCCGCAGGGTCACCCGCCCGTCGGTGCCCACGGTGATCCAGGTGCCCTGGGCGGGCGCTCCGCCGCCGTCGAGGCGGAGTACGCAGCCGCGGTCGGTACCGGCCTCGTGGTCACCGGGGCCGAGCCGCCAGACCCGGCCCGCGCCGGGGCCGCCGACGTGACGGATCTCGACGAGGGCCGGGTCGGACGCGGGCGGTCGCCATGCCTCGGAGGCCCCTGCCGGGGAGGGCACCGGGATGCCGAGGCCGACCACCGAGCCCTCGCGCAGTCCGCTGCCCCGGACGGGGAGGTCCGGGTGGAGCGGACTGCTCCCCAGGTACAGCTCGCGGGCTCCCAGGGCCTCGCCGAGGGAGGCGAGGTCGGCGCCCTCGGGGAGGTCGAGCATGTGGTCCGCGCGGTGGCCCCGGGCGTCGACGGTGGAGAGGGTGAGTCTCACGGCACTCCTAAGGGTTGTCCCGCACTTCGTGGTGGATCAGTCCGCGGCGTCGGATGTGGTGCATCGCACGGCGGAGGGGCGTCCGCATACGGGATGTACGGGGACGTTCCGGCAACGCGGCGAGGTGCCGTAGCTGTCGTCGCGCACCCGCCGGGAAGCGCGGGACAGCCCTTGGCGGTGGCTTTCAGCGGTGTCGTGGGGGCGGGGCGGCGGGCACCCCGGCATCCGGATCGGGCTCGTCACCGGGCTCCCCGCCCGGCCCGTTCCGTGCGCGGCCGCCCGGTCCGGGAGATTCCGCCGGTCCGTGGGGCCCGTCCGGTCCGCCGGGGCCGCCGACCAGCCCGGACCAGCCTCCCGGGTCGGGGTCGGAGCCGGCCCAGATGACGGGCGGTTCCGGGCCGTCGGCGCCGGGCTCCGGGGGGCGCCGAGACCCGCCGGGCGCGAGTTCCGGTGCCGGCGCGAGTTCCGGTGCCAACGCGGGTTCCGGTGCGGGCACGGGAGGGTGCGCGGGTTCCGGGCCGGGGCCTGTCGGAGTCCCGGGCGACAGGTGCGCCGCCGGGCCGGCGGCGGCCTGCGTCCCCGGCTGCGGGGCGGGCCGAAGGGTGGGCCGCGATTCGGGCAGCGAGGGGGGCAGCGGGACGTCGGCCGGGACGGGGGTGGACCCGGCCGACGCCCCGCCGGTCTTCGGCACGGCGCGCCGCTTCTCCCGGGCGGCGGGGGCGGCGGTCGGCACACCCTCGTCCGGGTCGGACTCGGTCAGCACCGCGGCGACGGCCTCGTCCTCCTCCTCGAAGAGCGGCCGTACCCCGTCCGCCGAGGGGGCGGGCGGATGCACCGGCGGAATCCGCTTCAGGGTGCGGGAGACCGCGCGCGGCAGGGCGTGCGCCAGCAGCAGCAACGGCGTTCCGGGGAGCGAGAGCTGCCCGTACCGGTCGGCGTGGAGCCGCCGTACGTACCCGCGTCCGGAGCCCAGGACGAGCACCCGCAGCGCCGGGACCGCTTCCGGGGGCCCCGCCATCTCGGGCGGCAGCGGGTCCGGCAGCTCGCGCGCCGCCAGGAACGGCGGCGTTCCCAGCCGGGGCGGGATGTCCCGGGCCCTGCGGTACGCCTCGCGCACCGGTTCGCCCGGGAAGCCGCGCAGCACGCCTTCGGCCACCACCGTCTGCCCGGCCGGCAGCCGCCGGCCCACCTGGGCCGCGAGAGTGGGCAGCAGAGCCGCGCGGGCCCGCTCGTCCCCGTCGAGTGCCAGGGTCGGCGGTCCGGTCGCCAGGTCCAGGAAGGCACACCGGCCGGCGGACCCGTCCTCGGCACCGATCGCCACCACGACGGGCCGGTTCAGCCCCGCCTCCGGCACCACGGCGGGGAGGTCCGACCGCAGGGCCGTCCAGCGCACCGGATGGTTCTCGTCGGCCTCTTCGACCCAGGGTTCCGGCGCCCGGGGGACCCCCCGCCCGGCCAGCAGGACGGTGACCGCCCCGTCGTCGACGAGGACCGCGTACGGCACGGCGGGCGCGGCCGCGAGCCGCGCCGCGGCGAGGGCCCGTTCGGCGTCGTGCCAGCTGTCGGGAGAGCGGAGCCGCCGCACCAGGGTGCGCAGCACCCGGCGGTAGCGCAGCCAGGCCCGCGCCGGGGAGGCGAACGCCGCGCCGGTGAGGGCGATCTCGCGCGCCACACGGCGGCCGGCCGTCTTCCAGCCGCCCAGCTTCATGGCGAAGTGCCGGACCAGCAGGAACAGCAGGAGGGCCACGCACACCACGACGATCCACCGGATGATGCCGTCCCGGTGGTCGGAGATCCAGCGGACCGGGTCGACGCCGTTCACGCGGCCAGCTCTCTGCGCAGGGCCCGCAGGGCGTAGTGCGTACGGGACTTGACCGTTCCCGGGGGTATCCCTATCTCGCGGGCGGTCTCGTCCCGGGGCCGGTCGCAGAGGTGGACGCGCACGACCACCTCGCGGTGCTCCTGCGACAGCCGGGCCAGCGCCTTGCGCACCACGTGCCGGTCGACCACCCGCTCCGCCAGGTCGCACTCTCCGGGGCGGCTCAGCAGCTGCTGCGGCAACGCGCCCACGGGCACGGCGCGGTCGCGCCGGTGCATGTCGATGGCCAGGTTGCGGGCCACCGTGTACAGCCAGGCGAGCAGCCGCTCGTCGTCGTCGGCCGGCACGGTGGCCGGCGGCCGGTTCCAGGCGCGCAGGAGGGTCTCCTGGACGATGTCCTCGGCCCGGTAGGGGTCTTGGGTGAGCCGGTTCGCGAACCTCATGAGCAGCGCCCGGTGGCGCTCGGCCGAGGCAGGACGAGAGGACGAATCTGATGTGCCGTGAGCATCAATCACTGTTTCGCTCCACATCGCCCGGGGGCGGAGAATCAAGGGCACGGGGGAATGCCCTTTCATGTTCTTTCTGTTCACGGTGACGTTCAGTCAACGTAGATCTTAAGACGGCCGTTGATGCTCAGTAAAAGCTCAGAAGATTGCGGATCTCGAAACTCGCTGCTACAAACCCGCGTTAGGGTGGCGTCCCGGGCCGACCCCCGGCCGGCGGACATCCCGACAGCGGGGGACCGATCCGCTCATGCCCGCTCCGCGACCGTCGACTGGAGCCAAGCACGCCATGAACTCGCAGTCCGAGAACTCCAAGCAGCCCCTGGAATCCCGGAAGTCCCTGGACGCGCCGTCGCCGGCCGGGCCGGACTTCGCCGACACCTTCCGCCGCCGACGGGTCCGCGGGCCCCGGGGCATGGCCCCCGGACGCCGCGTCTGGATCACCCTGGGATGGACGGCCGCGGCGGTGGCGGTGCCACTCGCGCTCACCGCCGCGCTCGCCGGTGACGGCGCCGGAGCCGGCGACCTCGGCGACAGCCAGGAAGCGGCGGCCGCCCGCGCACTCCCGCCGCCCCCGGCCCTCGTCCTCTCCCCCACCCCGAAGGCGTCTCCCACCCCGACGGCCTCCCCCACCCCGAAGGTCTCCCCCACCCCGAAGGCGGCGCCGCTGCCCGCCGCCCCCGCGCAGGCCTACCAGCCCGCGCTGCCGGCCGCGCCCGCCGCGCCCGCCGCACCCTCCCCGCAGAAGACGGTGGCCGCCACCCCGAAGCCGTCCACGGCCGCACCCAAGGCCGCCCTCGCCTCCGTGCCGGAGACCGCGGCCGTGACCGTGTCGCGCCTCGCGGCCCGGCAGCCCGGTCGGCACATCTGCTACCGCGCCTACGTCGAGGGCCGCGGCTGGCAGAGCGTGGTGTGCGACGGCGGTACGACCGGCATCACGGGAAAGAAGATCAAGGCCCTCAACATCGCGGTGTCCGGTACGAAGGGCACCGCCGGCAACGCCTTCGTACACAACGACGAGTGGAAGACGCCCTGGAACGGTGTGGCCGACGGCAACGACAACTACATCGGCAGCACGGCCAAGAACTACCCCTACATGCTCGGCTTCGTCATCAACGTCGGTGACGGCGCGGTCTGCCAGACCGCCCGGGTGCGCTCGGGCTGGGGCGGCCTCGCCTGCGACAAGCCGCTCGGGCAGGCCGGCGGCAACTACATATTCGGCGGCACCCTGAACAACGACTCCTGGCTGGAAGCCGTCCGTTTCACGGTGTGAGGTCAGGGTGCGCGGGGCCGCCGGTGCGAGTACGGCGGCCCCGCGTCCCCGTCAGGCGCCCCGGGACGCCCGTACCACCGCGTCCACCAGGCGCGCGTTCTCCGGTGCCTCACCGCCCGGGTAGGCGTACCGGCGGCGGGTGTACCCGTACGCGATGCCCTGCTCCGGGTCGGCGAACGCCTGCGAGCCGGCCGCGCCGGAGTGGCCGAACGCGCTGTCGCTCAGGGCGGGGTGCTGGCCCGAAGTCCGCCGGAAGCCGAGCCCGAAGGCGTCCTGTGCGCCCGTCACCAGGTCGGTCCCGGGCCAGGAGAGGCGCGCGAACTCGGCTGCGGTGCCCGGTGTCAGCAGCGGGGCCGCGCCGTCCACCCCGGACACGGCCGCCGCGTACATCCGGGCGAGCCCGCGTGCGGACCCCACGCCCCCCGCCGACGCCGAGCCGAGCGCGCGCACCACCGGAAGGTTGCCCCAACCGGCGAGGTCGGTGGGGAGGTTGAAGGCGGCGGCGAACACGCCCTCCGGGTCCGGCGGGAAGGCGGTCAGCGTCGCGGCCTGCTCCGGGGTCGGCGCCATCGGCAGGATCGGCACAAAACGCGGTTCGAGGGCCTCGGGCAGGCCGAGGTAGAGCTCCACTCCGTACGGCGCCCTGACCCGCTCCTCGTACAGCTCCTGGATCGGCCGGCCGGTGGCCCGCCGCACCACCTCGCCGGTCAGCGCGCCGATCACCACGGCGTGGTAGCCGTACGCGGTGCCCGGCTTCCAGAACGGCTCCTGCCGCACGAGGCGTTCGGCCACCAGACGGTCGTCGGCCAGCTCCTCGTCGGTGAACCGGGGTCTCGCGCCGACCAGACCGCTGCGGTGCGCCAGCAGCTCCCGGAGGGTCAGCGTGTCCGTGCCGTTGGCGGCGAACCCCGGCCAGTACGAGGCGACCGTGCGGTCCAGATCGAGGGTTCCGTCCTGCACCAGCAACGCCACGACCAGGTGCGCCGCCCCCTTGGTGGACGAGAAGACGGGGAGCAGCGAGGTCGCCCCGATGCCTTCACCCGCCCACAGGTCCACCACGGTGCGGCCTCGCAGACGCACGGAGAGCTGGGAACCCGGCTCGGTGGTGTCCTCGGCGAGCACCTCCCCGAAGGTGTCGCGTACGCCCTCGAAGCCCGGTGCGACGGTGCCGTGCACAGTGATGCCGTGCGTCATGCGATGGCCCCTGAGGTCGGCCGCCCCGCCCGGTCGTGGCGGGCCGCGTTCAGCCTCTCCCGGGCGCCGCGAGAGGTAAAGGAGTCCTTCCGGCCCCGTGCTCCCCGGGGCCGCCCCCGCACCCTCACTGTTCCAGCCCCTCCCGCTCCTCCAGCCTCTCCAGCCCTTCCGCCAGCATTTCCGCCAGGTGCTTCGCCCGTACGCCCGCCAGCTGCTCCAGTTGGGTACGGCAGGAGAAGCCGTCCGCCAGGATCTCCGTACCGGGGGCGGCCGACCGTACGGCGGGCAGCAGCTGCTCCTCCGCGCAGGCCACCGAGACGTCCCAGTGGCCCTTTTCGAAGCCGAAGTTGCCCGCGAGGCCGCAGCATCCGCCGGACAACTCGCCGGTCAGAGCTGCCCGTTCCCGCAACCGGCGGTCCGCCGCGTCGCCGAGGACGGCATGCTGGTGGCAGTGGGTCTGGCCGGTCACCGCACGGTCCAGCCGGGGCGGCTCCCAGCCGGGGGCGTACTCCTCCAGGTACTCGGCCAAGGTCCGCACCGACGAGCCGAGTTCGGCCGCCCGCGGGTCGTCGGGGAGGAGTTCGGGGAGGTCGCTCCGGAGGGCGGCGGCGCAGCTCGGTTCGAGGACGACGACGGGCTCACCGAGTGAGGCTCCCATCCGGTCCAGGGTGCGCCGCATGACCGTACGGGCGCGGTCGAGCCGGCCCGTGGAGACGTAGGTCAGTCCGCAGCACAGCCCCGCCCCCGGGAGGCGCACGGTCCGGCCGCCTGCCTCCGCCGCGGATTCCAGGACGCGCACCGCCGCGCGCCCCACCTGCGGGGAGAGGTACGTGGTGAAGGTGTCCGGCCACAGCAGGACCGGACCGGCGGCAGCATCGACCGCCCCGGACCCCGCACCGGACCGGCCCCGCCGCTCCGCCGACCACCGGGTGAAGGTCTCCCGCGCCAGCACCGGGACCGGGCGCTCCGGGGCGATGCCCGCCAGCCGTTTGGCGAGCGCGGCGAGCGGGCGCACCCGGGCGAGGGCGTTCAGCGCGGGGGCGAAGGGGGCGGCGAGGCGCAGCCAGCGGGGCAGCGAGCCCATCGCGTAATGCGCGGCGGGGCGCAGCCGGCCCCGGTAGTGGTGGTGGAGGAACTCCGCCTTGTACGTGGCCATGTCGACGCCGACCGGGCAGTCGCTGCGGCAGCCCTTGCAGGAGAGGCAGAGGTCGAGCGCGTCGCGGACCTCCGTCGAGCGCCAGCCGTCGGTGACGATCTCGCCCGCGAGCATCTCGTGCAGCAGCCGGGCCCGGCCGCGCGTGGAGTGCCGCTCCTCGCCGGTGGCGCGGAAAGAGGGGCACATGACGCCCGCGCCGGGCGCCGCCGTCGTACGGCACTTGGCGACGCCCACGCAGCGGCTGACGGCCGCCGTGAAGTCGCCGCCGTCCTCGGGGTATCCGAAGGCGACGTCGACCGGGCGGCGGGGCAGGACGTCGAAGCGGAGGTTGGTGTCGAGCGGGTCGGGGCGGACCAGCATGCCGGGGTTCATCCCACCGTCCGGGTCCCACAAGTCCTTGAAATCGGCGAAGAGGCGGACGAGTTCGTCGCCGTACATGAGCGGGAGGAGCTCGGCGCGGGCCTGTCCGTCGCCGTGTTCGCCGCTGAGCGATCCGCCGTGGGCGACGACGAGGCGTGCCTGGTCCTCGGAGAAGCGGCGGAAGCGGGTGATGCCGTCCGGGGTGCGCAGGTCGAAGTCGACGCGGACGTGGATGCAGCCGTCGCCGAAGTGGCCGTAGGGGGTTCCGCGCAGGCCGTGGGCGGCGAGCAGGGCGCGGAACTCGCGCAGGTACGCACCGAGGCGGGCGGGCGGTACCGCGCAGTCCTCCCAGCCGGGCCACGCCTCGGTGCCGTCGGGCATCCGGGTGGCGGTTCCGGCGGCGTCCTCGCGGACGCGCCACAGGGCGCGTTGTCCGACGGGGTCGGTGACGACGGCCGCGTCGAGCGCGTCGGCGGCGCGGACGATCCGGGTGGCCCGGTCGCGCGCCTCGGCAGGGGTGGCGCCGCCGGTCTCCACGAAGAGCCAGGCACCGCCGCGCGGCAGCCCGGCGGACCCGCGGGCGAGTCCGGCGGCTCCACGGGCGCTCCCGGCGGGCTCGCGGACGAGGTCGGCGGCCATGCCCTCGACGGTGAGCGGCCCGTACGGCAGGAGCCCGGCGGCTGCTTCGGCGGCGGCCGGCTCGTCCGCGTACCCGAGGACCGCGAGGGCGCGGGCGGGGGGCGACTCGACCAGCCGGACGGTGGCCTCGGTGACGACGGCGAGGGTGCCTTCGCTGCCGCAGAAGGCGCGGGCGAGGTCGGGGCCGCCGGGGTGTTCGGGGAGCAGGGCGTCGAGCGCGTACCCGGAGATGCGGCGCGGGAGGTCCGGGAAGCCGGTGCGGAGCGGGGCGAGGTGGCGGTCGACGAACTCCCGCAGCCCCGCCGGGGCTCCCCCGGCACCGGCAGGCCCCCAGCCGCGGCCGAGGCGCAGGGTGCCGCCGCCGTAGCGGGCGACGGTGAGGGCGTGGACGTTGTCGGCGGTGGTGCCCCAGGCGACGGAGTGCGCGCCGCAGGAGTTGTTGCCGATCA
The DNA here is from genome assembly GCF_042871745.1 of Streptomyces sp. NPDC005576. Lineage (NCBI taxonomy): Bacteria > Bacillati > Actinomycetota > Actinomycetes > Kitasatosporales > Streptomycetaceae > Streptomyces > Streptomyces sp. NPDC005576. The sequence goes on from NZ_JBIAJC010000005.1 coordinate 337,133, forward strand.
TGCCGCCGAGGGTGCAGCGGCCGTGCGTGGAGGGGTCGGGGCCGAAGGTCAGTCCGTGCGGTGCGGCGGCGGCCCGCAGATCGTCCAGGACGAGACCGGGCTGGACGACGGCCGTCCGGGACCCGGGGTCCAGTGCCACGAGGGCGTTCAGGTGCCGGGTGAGGTCGAGGACGATGCCGGTGCCGGTCGCCTGGCCCGCGATGGAGGTGCCGCCGCCGCGCGGTACGACGGGTACTCCGTGGGCGCGGCAGACGGCGAGGGCGGCGGTGACGTCGTCGGCGTCGCGCGGGGCGACGACTCCGAGGGGGACCCGCCGGTAGTTGGAGGCGTCCATGGTGGTGAGCGCCCGGGAGGTCACGTCGAAGGAGGTCTCCCCCCGGACCTCGGAGCGGAGGTCCCGGGCCAGGGCGTCGCTGGGGGCGTGCGGTTCGGCCATGGCACCAGCATGCCGGGCGGGGGCGTGCACTCTTCGGACAACACCGCCCGCACAGTCACATACGCAACACGGAACGAACAGAGAACACCACCATCACTTCCCAAAAGGACCCTCAATTCTCCTATAGTGAGCACGACTTGCGCTGGACCAATCAGCTCCGGTCGTTACGGCCCACTCACTCTGCGCGACGAAGGCCGTGTGTCCCGCCCACCCCCACCCGCAGCGTCCGCCGCGCCGCCCCATCAGCCGGCGCCCCGACCAGTGGCGCCGCCAGATCAGCGAGCGTCGCCCCACCCGTCGGCGCCGCCCGTGCCGTCCGCCCCGAGGACTCCGATTGCGCCCCTCAACCCGGTCGACCGCGCTCACCGCGCTGGTGTCGGCAGTCGTCTCTGGCTCGTTGTGCGTATGGGCCGCCGCCGTCGCCCCCGCCTCGGTGCGGACCCCCCTGGCCTGGGGAGCGGGTGCGGCAGCGGTCGCGCTGACCGTGGCCGCGACCGTCGCCGCCCATGCACTGGGCGCCGCACGGGCGCTCCGCGAGGCCCGGGCGGCGGACAGCCGGAGGTTCACCGAGGACACCACCCGCCTGGTGTCCTCCGCCTCCGCCGACGCGCAGCGCTTCACGGCCGAGGCCGCCCGCATCAAGGCCACCTCCCGCGCCGCAGCCACCCGCGCCGCCTCCGAGGCGGCCACCGCGCTCGCCCGGGCCACCGCCGAGGCGGCTGCGGCCAAGGAGCGGCTGGCCGCCGAGACCGAGCGGCGCGCGGCCGAGAACGAGGCCGACCGCGAGCGCTTCGCGGCCGAGAAGGCCGCCCTGACCACCCGCCTCGCGCAGGCCGAGCGGGAGCGGTCCGCCGCCCTCGCGACGAGCGCCAACGCGGCGAGCCGGATGCAGGCGCTCGCCACCAGCATGCTGGCCGACCTGCGGGAGATGGAGAACCGGCACTCCGACGAGAACGTCCTCGGCGACCTCCTCCACCTGGACCACCGCACCGCCCAGGCGGGCCGGCTGGCGGACTCCGTCGCCGTCCTGACCGGCGCGCGCTCCGGGCGCCGGTGGGCCAAGCCGATCGTGATGGAGTCCATCCTGCGCGGCGCGATGGGCCGTATCAGCGGCTACCGGCGCGTCCGGCTCCACTCGACCAGCGACGTGGCCATCGCCGGTCACGCGGCCGAGGGCGTCATGCACGCGCTCGCGGAGCTCCTCGACAACGCTGCCAATTTCTCGCCGCCCACGGCCGAGGTGCACGTGTACGTCGAAGAGGTACCGGCCGGTGTGGTGATCACCGTGGAGGACAGCGGCCTCGTCATGAGCGACGTGCAGCTGCGCCGCGCCGAACAGGCCGTCTCCCCGGACGACCAGGGCTTCACCGCGCTCTCCGGTACCCGCCTCGGCCTCGCCGTCGTCGGCCGCCTCGCCCGCAAGCACGGCCTGCGGGTCTCCTTCCGGCCCTCCGCACGCGGCGGCACCGGCGCCCTGCTGATGCTGCCCCAGGAACTCATCTCGCGTACGTCGCAGGGCGCCGCGACCCCGTCGCTCCCGGCCGTCGTAACGAAGCTCCGGACGCCCGAGCCCCGTACGCCCGCAGCCGAGCCCTCTACGCCCGAGCCCCGTACGCCCGAACCGGAGCCCACCCACTCCGCAGCGGGCCCCCACGAGGGCGACGCCCGGCCGGGCGAGGCTCCCATGGCGGCCGAGGCGGCCGAGGCGGCCGAGCCGGTGACCACGGCCGCAGCGACGGCCGAGACGCCCGAGCCCACCGCCGCCCCCGGGACCGCACCCACCGCCGCTCCCGGGACCGCAGCCGGGACCGCGGCCGAACCCCCCGCGCCCGCCGCCGAGTCCGAGGCCGAGTCGACCGGCTCCTTCCCGAAGTTCGGTGAGAGCGGGCTGCCCCGGCGGCGCCGCGGGCGTACCTTCGCCGCCGCCGAGTCCCGTGCGACGGCCACCGCCCCCGTCGACTCCGTGACCCCCCGGGAGCGGGCCGACGTCGCCAAGAGGCAGGCCGAGCGCTTCTCCACCTTCAGCCAGGCAGTACGGGCCAACGCACCCCTCCCGGAAGGCAACACCCGATGACCGCGACCACCGACGAGAAGCTGAACTGGCTGCTGGAGGGGCTGCTCGAACGCACTCCCGGCGCCCGGCACGCGCTCGTGCTCTCCCGGGACGGCCTGAAGCTGTGCCGTACCCCCGAGCTCTCCGTCGACCAGGCCGACCAACTCGCCGCGATCTCCGCGGGCATCCAGAGCCTCTCGCACGGCGCGTCCGTCGAGTTCGGTGACGGCACCGGCGGCGTACGGTCCGCGATGGCCGAGTTCTACGGCGGGGTGCTCTTCATCGTGGAGGCCGGTACGGGCGCCCACCTGGCGGTCGTCGCCGCCGAGGACTCCGACGTGGGCCTCGTCGGGCACAACATGAGCGAGCTGGTCGAGCAGCTCGGCGAGCACCTCGTCGCCCCGCCCCGCGAATCGCCCGCCGCGCCCGACGGGCCGGGCGCCGACACGGGAACCTCCGCCTGATGACCCCGGCGCCGCGCCCCCGCCCCGGTCGTGACGACTCCCCCGACCGGCTCTACACCCTCACCGGTGGCCGCAGCCGGACGGACTCCGACGCCTTCGACCTGGTGACGCTCGTCGTCTCCGAGTGCGAGCCGGCCCCCGGCATGCAGTCGGAGCACGTCGCGATCCTGCGGATGTGCGGGCGCCCCACCGCGGTGGTCGAGATCGCCGCGACCCTGAAACTGCCCGTCGGCATCGTCCGCATCATGCTCAGCGACATGCTCGACACCGGCCGGATCAGCGCACGCCATCCCCGTACCGCCCGTGTCGCGGACCGGCTCCCCCACCCCGACATCCTGGAACAGGTGCTCGTTGGACTCCGCAACCTCTGACCGCGCCGCCCTTCGGGCGACGGCCGACAACGGACTGAAGATCGTCGTCGTCGGCGGATTCGGCGTGGGCAAGACGACCATGGTCCGTTCCGTGAGCGAGATACGTCCGCTCAACACGGAGGAGACGATGACGCGCGCGGGCGAGGCCGTCGACCACCTCGACGGCGTGCAGTCGAAGTCGTCCACCACGGTCGCCTTCGACTTCGGCCGCATCACCCTGGACGAGCGCTCGGTGCTGTACCTCTTCGGCGCACCCGGCCAGGAGCGTTTCTGGTTCCTCTGGGACCGCCTCTTCTCCGGCACGCTGGGGGCGGTCGTCCTGGTGGACACCCGCCGCCTCGCGGACTCCTGGTACGCCATCGACCGCCTGGAGCACCACGGCACGCCCTTCATCGTGGCGTGCAACGACTTCGGCGGCCCGCTCCACACCGAGCAGCAGATCCGCGAGGCCCTCGACCTCTCGGAGGACGTACCGCTGGTGGAGTGCGACGCACGCGACCGGTCGTCCAGCAAGTACGTCCTGATCACGCTGGTCGAGCACCTCCACGCGCTGTCCGCCGCCCGCGCCCGGACTCCGGAAGGGGCGCTCGCGGGCGCCCCCGAGGCGGCCGGCAGAACCCCGGAGACCACTTCGTGAACGCGTGCCCCGTCGACCACGGCCAGGGTGCGGCCGGGGACCCCGGTCCCGTACCGCTGTCCGGGCCCCGGTTCGCCACCGAACCGCACCAGCTGTACCGGGAGGTCCGCCGGGACCACGGGCCGGTGGCGCCGATCGTGCTGCCCGGTGACGTACCGGCCTGGCTCGTCCTCGGCTACCGCGAACTGCACCAGGTGACCACCGACCCGGCCCTGTTCACCCGGGACTCGCAGATCTGGAACCAGTGGCCGGACATCCCCGACGACTGGCCCCTGCACCCGATGATCAGCAAGGACCAGCCGTCGATCCTCTACACGGTCGGCGAGCGCCACAGCCGCCGTTCGCAGGTGATCAGTGCAGCACTGGAGGGCACCGACCCCTTCGAACTCCGCAAGTACACGGAGGAGTTCGCGGACGAGCTGATCGACGCCTTCTGCTCCTCGGGCAGCTGTGACCTGATCGCGGAGTACGCGATGCTGCTGCCGGTCCGGGTCCTCGCCAAGCTGTACGGCTTCCCGGACGAGCAGGGCCCCGCTCTCGTCAGGGCGATGAACGACATGATCAACGGTGGGCCCGGCGCCCTCGCCGGCCAGCGCCACATCGCCGGTTCCGTCATCGGGCTGGTGGGCGAGCGGTCCGCCGAGCCCGGTGACGACGTACCGTCCCGGATGCTCGCCGGGAACGACGAGTTCACCGCCGACGAGGTCGCCCGGGACCTCATGGTCATGCTCGCCGCCGGACACCAGCCGACCGCCGACTGGATCGGCAACTCGCTGCGGCTGATGCTCACCGACGACCGGTTCGCCGCCTCGCTCTCCGGCGGCCGGCACAGTGTCGCCGAGGCGATGAACGAGGTGCTGTGGGAGGACACCCCCACCCAGAACGTCGCGGGGCGGTGGGCGAGCCGCGACACCCACCTCGGCGGCAAGCACATCCAAGCCGGTGACCTGCTGATCCTCGGGGTCGCCGCCGCCAACGCCGACCCCCAGGTACGTACCGACGGCTCCGCCCTCACCGGCGGCAACAACGCCTTCCTCTCCTTCGGCCACGGCGAGCACCGCTGCCCGTTCCCCGCCCAGGAGACCGCCGAGGTCATCGCGCGTACGGGCATCGAGGCGATCCTCGACCGGCTTCCCGACGTCGATCTCGCGGTCCCCGCCGAGGACCTCGCCCGGCGCCCGTCCCCGTGGCTGCGCGGGCTGACGGAACTGCCTGTCCGCTTCACACCCACTCCCGCCCTTGGAGGCACGCGGTGACCGCGACGACCACCGAACCGACCGGCGCGCGCGACGACGAGCGCATCGTCCTCGACATGTTCGTCGGCGACCTCAGGGGCGAGAGCGCCCGGCTGCACGCGGCCGGTCCGCTCGTCCCGGTGGAGCTGCCCGGCGGGGTCCGCATCTACGCCGTCACCCACCACGCCGAGGCGAAGGCGGCCCTCACGGATCCGCGCCTGGTGAAGGACATCAACGTCTGGAACGCCTGGCAGCGCGGCGAGATCGCCCCGGACTGGCCGCTGATCGGGCTGGTCAACCCCGGGAAGACCATGCTGACGTCGGACGGTGCCGAGCACCGCCGGCTGCGCGGTCTCGTCGCCCAGGCGCTGACCGTCCGCCGGGTGGAGCGGCTCCGCGCATCCATCCAGGCCCGCACCGACGAGCTGCTGGACCGGCTCGCCGAGCACCGGGCGGGCGAGAGGGTCGACCTGAAGGCGGAGTTCGCCTACCCGCTGCCGATGAACGTCATCAGCGAGCTGATGGGCATCGGCACCGAGGACCTGCCCCGGATGAAGGAGCTGTTCGACAGGTTCTTCTCCAACCTGACGCCGCCGGCCGAGGTCCCGCAGATGATGGCGGACATCCACAGCCTGTTCACGCGCATCCTGGACGAGAAGAAGAAGTCCCCGGCCGACGACCTGACCGGGGCGCTGCTGAACGCCTCCGAGGACGGCGACCGGCTCACCGACGACGAGATCCTCAACACCCTGAAGCTGATCATCGCCGCCGGTCACGAGACCACCATCAGCCTCATCGTGAACACCGTCGTCGCCTTGGAGACCCACCCCGAGCAGCGCGCGCTCGTGCTCTCCGGCGGGGCGAGCTGGGAGGGCGCGATCGAGGAGACGCTGCGCTGGTCCTCGCCGACCTCGCACGTCCTCATCCGCTTCGCCACCGAGGACCTCACCATCGGCGACCGGGTGCTGCCGAAGGGCGAGGGGCTGATGGTCTCGTTCAACGCGCTGAGCCTGGACGAGAAGCAGTGGGGCCCGGACGCGGCCGAGTTCGACCTCACCCGCTCCCCCAACCGCCACCTCTCCTTCGGCCACGGCCCGCACATCTGCCCCGGCGCCGCGCTCTCCCGCCTGGAAGCGGCCGTCGCGCTCCCCGCGCTCTACGCCCGCTTCCCGGAGCTGGAGCTCGCCGTCCCCGCCGCCGAGCTGCGGAACAAGCCGATCGTGACCCAGAATGACCTCTTCGAACTGCCGGTCACCCTGCGCCGGGAGCCGGACGCCCGGGGCTGAGCAGCCGCGCCTACCGCACCGCCGCCGTGTTGTCCACGGGTCGGAGCGCCCGTCTCACCGGACGGACAGGGTCTTTCGCCCCGTCGCCGAGGGACTACGCTCCGAGTCGTGGCTGACATCCAGATTCCCGCTGACATCAAGCCCGCCGACGGACGTTTCGGCGCCGGGCCCTCCAAGGTGCGGACCGAGGCGCTCGACGCGCTGGCCGCCACCGGAACCTCTCTCCTCGGTACGTCCCATCGCCAGGCCCCGGTCAAGAACCTGGTCGGCGAGGTACGTGACGGTGTGCGCAGCCTCTTCTCCCTCCCCGAGGGTTACGAGGTCGTCCTCGGCAACGGCGGGTCCACCGCGTTCTGGGACGTCGCGACGCACGGTCTCATCGAGACGAAGTCCCAGCACTTGAACTTCGGTGAGTTCTCCTCGAAGTTCGCCAAGGCCGCGAAGCTCGCGCCCTGGCTGGCGGACCCGTCCGTGATCTCCTCCGAGCCCGGCACCCACCCGGAGCCCCGGGCCGAGGAGGGCGTCGATGTCTACGCCTTCACCCACAACGAGACCTCCACGGGTGTCGCGGCGCCGATCAAGCGCGTCGCCGGTGCCGACGAGGGCGCCCTCGTCCTCGTGGACGCCACCTCGGGCGCCGGCGGTCTGCCGGTCGACATCACCGAGACGGACGTCTACTACTTCGCCCCGCAGAAGTCCTTCGCCTCCGACGGTGGCCTGTGGATCGCGGCGTTCTCCCCGGCGGCCCTGGAGCGCGCGGCGCGCGTCCACGCCTCCGGCCGTCACGTCCCCGAGTTCTTCTCGCTGCCCACGGCGATCGACAACTCGACGAAGAACCAGACGTACAACACCCCGGCCCTCTCCACCCTCTTCCTGCTGAACGAGCAGCTGAAGTGGCTGAACGGCCAGGGCGGCCTGGACTTCGCGACCGGCCGCACCCTCGCCTCCTCCCAGAACCTCTACGGCTGGGCCGAGGACTCGAAGCACGCGACCCCGTTCGTCACCGACCCCGCGAAGCGCTCGCAGGTCATCGGCACGATCGACTTCTCGGACGACATCGACGCCGCCGCCGTCGCCAAGGTGCTCCGCGCCAACGGCATCGTCGACACCGAGCCGTACCGCAAGCTGGGCCGCAACCAGCTGCGCGTGGCGATGTTCCCGGCGATCGACCCGGCGGACGTGCAGGCCCTCACCGCCTGCATCGACTACGTGATCGAGAAGCTGTAACCGCGACCGCACCGGCTCACGCCCGCACGACGGCCCCGTACCCCCTGGTTTCCTCGGGTGTGTGCGGGGCCGTCGCCGTACGCGGGATCACTCGGGAGGGTGAGGTCCGTCCTCAGCGACGCCGGGCCCGGCTCCCTCCTACGATGATGGTCCCGACAGCAGTCGTCCCAGGAGGCACACCATGTCTGCAGCAGCAGTCGAGTACCCCTGTGACGATGAGCCGGAGTCGCTGCTCGAGAGTGCGCACCGGCTCACGGAGCAGCTCCCGGGTCACCGCGTCGAGATCATCGGAGGCGTCATCACCGTGGCTCCACGCCCTGACGGCCCGCACGCCAACGCCCTCACCAGCCTCATGGTCCCGTTCCTGGCAGCGGGCCTGCACGGCAAGGAATCCCGAGTACTCCAGGGCATCGGGCTCTGGCTCCCCGGTGGCCCGCAGGACTACGTCATCCCGGACCTCGCACTCGTCGACGCGGACTTCGACGCCCACCGGGCCGACAACCACTGCTACGCCCCGGCCGTCTTCCGTCTCGTCCTGGAGGTCACCTCCAGCAACTACCGGAGCGACCTGCACCTGAAGGTGGCCGCCTACGCCGAGGCCAAGATCCCCGGCTACGTGATCCTGGACCGCAGGCACGGCAGGGTCCACGTGCTCACCGAGCCGGGCGGCTCCACGTACGACCGGCACGAGGTGTACGCCCCCGGCCAGACGGTCACCCTGCCCGCGTCGATCGGTGCCGAGGTGGTCCTCGACGTGGCGGAGCTCGTGGCGGCGGGCAGCCGTACGGCCGAAGCCGCGTCCCCGACCGACTGACCGCACCGCTCGCGCGCGAGCAGGCCGGGGTCATCCGGCGCTGGGCTTCCGTGCCAGGACGAACCCCTGCGGGGTCGGCTCGGGGAAGTCGCCCCCGGTGTCGGCCTCGCGCACCGTACGCGCCCGGGTCTCGAAGCCCGCCGCGATGAGCAGGGCCGCGACCGTCTCGGGGAGACGGCGGCGGAAGTCGAGGGCGATCGGGCGGCCCCACGCGTCGGTGCGGTGGCGGGTCTCGTCGCCGACCTGGAAGCCGAGTTGGACGTGCGCTCCCGGGGCCAGTACCCGGTGGAACTCGGCGAAGACGGCCGGGAGCAGGGCGTCGGTGATGTGGATGACCGAGTACCAGGCGAGCAGCCCGCCGAGTGACCCGTCCGGCAGGTCGAGCGCGAGCATCGAGCCCTCCTCGAACCGGATGCCGGGGTGTTCGGCCCGCGCCACCGCGAGCATTCCGGGTGACAGGTCGATTCCGAACGCGTCGGCGCCGAGCCCGTGCAGGTGGCCGGTGATCCGGCCGGTACCGCACCCGACATCGGCGAGCGGCCGGCCGCCGCCCGTCTCCCGTACCAGCTCGACGAAGCCGGCGAGCAGCGCCCGTTCCAGCGGCTTGGCGTCCAGCTCGGCGCGGAACCGTGCGGAGTACTCGGCCGCCATGACGTCGTACGAAGCTCGGGTGGCGCGTACGGACTCGGGCTCGGCCGGGCCGGTTCGGGGCTCGGGGCCGGTGGGTCCCGGCTGTCCGAGGTGTCCGAAGTCCACCTCCGAGGCGTATCGCACCCGGCTGCTCCGGCCGGGGTGGCGGAGGTTCCGGAAGATCTCGTTGTGGTGCGCGATCGCCCGGTCGGGAGCGGCGTACGCGTCTTCGCCGGCGCCCCGCACGGAGGTGGTGTGGCCGTCCGCCACCAGCACCAGGTCGTAGCCGTGGCTCAGCGCGGAGCGCGCGGTGGTGTCCACGCAGATCTCGGTGGCGAACCCGGTGATGACCACCTCGGTGACTCCGTGCGCCCTCAGCAGGCCGTCGAGGCCCGTACCGAGGAAACTGTCCGGGGCGGTCTTGCGCAGGACCGTCTCCCCGGCGCCGGGGGCGAGTTCGGGCACGACCTGCCAGCCGTCGGAGCCGACTTGCAGACCACCGCCGCCGTCCTGCACGGTGACGATCAACGTCCCTGCCTCCGCTGCGCGTTGGCGCAGCGCGGCGATGGTGGCAACGGTCTCGGCGGCCCGGTGGGCGATGGCCACCGGATCGTTCTGCATGTCGATGACGAGGAGCGCGGAGGTGTTCGGCATGGGAGGAGAGCGTAGGGCCACGGGGCCATCCCGGGCGCCGGACTTGGCACGGCTCTCGTCGCGCCCCTCGGCGGGGAAGGCCCCACCGGACCGCCCGGCCGCAGCCGGGTGGTCCTGTGGGGCCCAGGTGGTGTCGTCAGCCGCGACTCCGCCCGGAGTCGGCTCATCAGCCGGCCCAGACGCCCGCTTCGTCGGCCGGGACGGTGGTGGAGAGTCCCAGCTCCTTGCGGGCGGCGACGGACTTGCTCGGGTCGATGCCGTTGAAGGCCTTGTCGTAGGCGAGGTAGAAGGCGTCGACGTCGGCGGCGTTCGCGGCCTTCTTCCATGCCTGGTTCGCCTTGTCGAGCTCCGAGCGCAGCTTGACGGTCGCCGGCTGTTCGATGCCCTGGAGCGCCGAGAGGTGGGTGTCCAGCGCGGCGGTGACGGCGGTGGCCTGTGCCTTGTAGCCGTCGAGGTCGTCCTCGACCGCGTCCGCCTCGGGCTGGTTGGCCCAGAGCGCCTCGTAGAGGGCGCTCGATCCCTTGAGGTAGGCGAGCTGGTCGGCGTTCATGGCCTTGCTCTTCAGCGTGCCGGTGATCTTGCCCGAGTCCTTGGTGTACGTGCAGGTGACGAGGCGGTCACCGGTGGCCCAGGAGTCCTTGGTCGGCTGGTAGTACGAGCCCGAGACGCCGGTCGGGACGGCCCAGGTGTCGGGGGCGAACTTCAGCTCCTCGGCCGGGCAGCGCGCGTCGGCAGCCTCGACGATCGCGTCGTCACCGGGGTAGGCGCCGTCGTCCACCTTGAACTCGCCGTAGACCTGGCCGTCGTGCGGCTCGGTGCAGGGCACGACCTCGACCGCGAACTCCTCGCCCGACTCGCCGTCGGCGACGGGCTTCGAGTTCGGGTTGTAGCAGTCGCCGACGTCCAGCGAGAAGACGGACTCCTGACGAGATGCCTTCTTGATGCCTTCCTTGGCGCTTTCGGCGACCGAGCATCCGGAGGCGCCGACGGAAAGAAGGACGACGGCGACGGATATTCCGCGCACATAGGGGGACTTAGTACCGAAAGACATTGACGTGTGGTTCCTCAGGCGGAAGTGTGGCGAACTGGAAAGCGCATCGTATGGCATGGCTGTGACAATCCTGTGCGCGCGACTGCCGTGCACCATGGGCGTGCGTCATGGGCGTGTGTATGGGCGTGTGTCATGGGCGGGTGTCATGGGCACGCGACACTGTTGCCGGGCCGTCAGCCGCCCGTACGCCGCCGCTTCCTCCGGATCACGAACCACACCGCGCCGATGACGACCAGGCCGCCGAGCGCCGTCCTGCCCTTCCCGGTCCCGCTCCCGCCGTCCGAACTGCCGCCCCCGGCGCCCTCGTCGCCCCCGGTTCCCTTACCCCCGGCCTCCGCCGGAGAGGACGCGCCGGCCCCGCCCGCGGTGCGGCCCGGCGCGGGCGTGGACTGCGCCGCGTTGGTGCCCTTGACGTCCAACCGCCTGACCTGGCTCCGCTCCCCCTCCGAGCCGAACATCAGCGCCGTGCCGTCCGCCGTGTACGTGACCGACTCGGCCTGTCCCATGAACGGGGCGCCCACGCCTCGTTCGTCGCCGAGTTTCCCGTCGTCGAAGGTGTACGCGTCGGCGCCGAGGTAGCCGCGCAACACCAGCCGCGTACCGTCAGGGGAGAACGCTCCGTCCGTCACCCACGGCACCTCGGCGACGCGCCGGAAGACGTTGTTCCCGTGGGTGGAGAGGTGTGCGGGGCCCTCGTAGAGGCCGCCGCCCGCCCTGTTCTTGGAGGCGATCCAGACCCGGCCGGTCTTCGGGTGGACCATCAGGGACTCGGCGTCGCGGGCCCCGTCCGCGTATGTCACGTCGAATTGGGTGGCACGTACGGTGACGTCCTTCAGGACCTCCGGTTCGGGGAGGCGGTAGATCCAGACGTGGTCCCAGGTGCCGTTGAGGTTGTCGCCGATGTCGCCGACGTAGAGGTTCCCGTCCGGGCCGATCGAGATCGCCTCCACGTCACGCGGATCGCCCACGCCGGTCATGGTGACAGTGGCGACGGTCTTGCCGGTCCGGGAGTCGACGGCGTAGAGGTAGGGGCCGTCCTCGCTGTCGTTGTGGGTCCAGTAGACGCCGGGGTGGATGCGGCTCGCGGCGAGGCCGCTGGACTCGGTGATCCGCGGGTCCTCGATGGTGAAGGTCTGATCGGCGCCGTCGTCCGCCTGGGCCGGGACGGTCCCCGCGAGCAGCAGCAGGGCGGCGGTACCGAGGGCGGTGAGAGAGGCACGCATGGCGCAAGTGTCCATCATCACGGTGCGGCCCGAACGGGGGATCGGGGATGATGACGCCATGCGTTCCCTGTCTGCCGCCGCCGACTCCACGCCCTGCGGCGGTGGGGGCACGACCGTACGCGCGGACGCGGTGCGCTTCCTCTTCGTCGGCGACTCGATGACCGTGGGCCGGGCGGGCGACTTCACCTGGCGCCACCGGATGTGGCAGCACCTCGAAGCGACCGTCGGCGAGGGCGGTTACGCCATCGTCGGCCCGCGGACCGGTCTCTACGACGCGGAGTCCGACGCCCCGGTCTCCACCGCGTACGCCGACCCGTCCTTCCCCGCTGCGGCCCGCCGTCACCTGGCCGGCTGGGGCGAGGGCTGGCTCCACATGGCGCCGGTGATCGGGGAGGCGGTGGCCGCGTCGGGTGCGGACGTGCTGCTCGTCTCGCTCGGCCTCATCGACCTCGGCTTCTACACCGACTGCGAGCAGACCGCGGCGAACGCCCGCGCCTTCATCGTCGCCGCCCGCACCGCGAACCCGCAGGTCAAGCTCGTGTTGCTGCCGGTCATACCGAACATCCGGGCCGAATCCGACGCGCCCTTCGCGGCCTCCTGCGCACGCTTCAACAGGCTCCTCGCCCAGGCTGCCGCGGACCTCTCCACCCCCGCGTCCCCGGTCCTGCTGGCCGGCCACCCCTCCGGCTACGACATCCACACCGATACGTACGACGGCACGCACCCGGGCCCGAGCGGCGAGCACAAGCTGGCCGCCGCCTTCGCGGACGCGCTGCACCGGGCGTGGTCACTGGGCGGCCCGTACACACCCGCGTCCGAGGCGGAGGCCGTACGGGGAGCAGCGGCCGTACCGACAGCGGGGGTCGTACCGGTGCCCGAGCCCGCCCTCTGACGGCGGCCCCGCGTACACGTCCTTCACCCCGCCCGCAGTACGTGTGCATGCCACTGATAATCTGCGGCCTCCCGCCTGCCGGTGATACGTCCCGGCAGGCGGGACTTGTATCCCATGGCGTTCACGCGCGGGCTTCACCGCACAGGAGCCCAGGACCACGACCGGCCGGGACACGCGGGGCGCCTCCCACATATCCCGGCCGGCGAACGGGCCCTGCCGGTGCACCGCGCCGGCCGGTACGCCGGTTCAGCCCGTCCGCTGCGTCCCCAGCATCGACAGCGCCAGCTCCCACAGCTCGCGCGAGACGTCTTCCGGACGGGCCCGTCGGGACCGCCGGGTGTGGTGGGCCATGAGTTCGTGGACCGTACCGACCATGACGAGCACGTCCGCCTTGTGGTCGCCCTCCTCCGCCTCGCCCCGCGCCACCGCACGCTGGGTCTCGCCGGTCAGCCAGTGCGCCCACACGTCACGCCACCGCTTGCAGTGCGCGTCCACCGCGTGGCTCACGCCCAGCACTTCGACGAAGGTCACCCGGGCTTCGCGGGGGTCCTCGGTCACCGCCTTCACATAGGCGTCGAAGAGGACCCTCGTCCGCTCGACCATCGAGCACTCGTCCATGCCCTCGGCCATCATGGCGTTCTCGGCTGCACGCAGGCCCTTGGTCGTCACCCAGTCGTGCAGGGCGATCAACAGGCCCTCCAGCGAGCCGTATTCCTCGTAGAGCATCGAGACCGGGACACCGGCCTTTTGGCAGACTTCCTCGTCGGTGGTCTGCTTGTAGCCGAACGTGCCGAACATCGCACGGGCCGCGTCGAGTAGTTGGGCGCGCTCCCGTGTGCGAATCCTGTCCACGGACTCGGTTCCCAGAGTCCCCCAGCTGTCCGTCACCGGTCCTCCTTAGGCAGAAGCGCGGGAGAGGTTCAGGTCGCCTCTGCATCGAACCGCCCGAGTCATTGTCCTCGCACATCACTCTCGATGGGCGATGGGTAACCCACTGCCACCCATGCAGCTTTCGAACGCGGAAGCGTTGACGTGCGAAATGCCGTACGAGAGAGCAGCCCTTATCTGCCATGTCTCGATGGGGAATTCGAAGACCTGCACGGAAATTCTGCCGCGCCCACTCGGACGGGTGACACTCTCCAACCGGCGCACACGGCGTGGTTGGGCGCGTCGTTCAGCGCCATGCGCCCGCCGCCCACGCCTGCCGCCCACGCCTGCCGAACGCAACTCCTGCGTGGCGCACGGGGCTACGGAGCACCGGCGGGACGGTAGGGCCGCCGACCGGGTGCCCGGGATCAGCTGCCGGGACCAGCTGCCGGGATCAGCTGCTGGGGCATTCGCTGTCGGGGCGTTCACTGTCGGGCTCACCGCACTTGCAGGACCGGCCCGCACCGGACTTCCCCTGCATTCAGCTGTGGCGCATCCAGATGTTGGGCTCCCGGTACACGCCGTGGTCCGAGGTCCGGTCGACCCGAAGCAGGCTCAGCCCGCCTGGAATCACGTAGTCACCCGATTCGGGAAAGGCCATCCGCGTCCACTGTTCCCACTCGGCGACCGTACCGGTCATCGTCTGCGATGCGGGTGCCGCAGAGAGGATCGTGGCACCGAGACGTTGATGGGTGCGGATCCAGGGGTCGAGGGCCATCCCGTCCTCACGGGTCCATCGCATGAAGGTCTCGATGGGTGTCAACGGATACAGGGCCTTGGTGGTCGGGCGCACCGGCGCGACGACCTTGGACAGGCCGGCTTCTTCGCCCGTTCGCCGCAGAGCCCTGAGGGTCTCCCCCGCGAGCCCGCGCCCCTTGAGCGATGGGGTGACCACAGCTCCGCAGATGACGAGGGTGTCGGCTTCGAGCCCCTTCTCGCGATCTTCGACCGCGCGCACCAGGGCATCGGTGTAACCGGTGGGCAGCGTCTCCGTCACGCCGTCCCACTGGATCGGTACCCCCCACCCCGACGCGACAGGTACCTGGTGCTCATCCACAAGCGTGAGATCCAGGCCGGTAAACCACTCACGGACCCTTCCTATGTACTCCTTCACCAGTCGGTCGGCAACGATGAAGTCGGGAAAACCCTCGCTGAACAGCTCCGCCATCTGCTCGTCCGGCCACGCACGCGCGTCACTTCGCTCGATCGTCACTGCCATGTCGGCTGGTCGTTCCTTCTCTCCGAGGCGGCAGCACGGTCGCAGAATCAGCCCGCCGATCGTTGATCGCGTGTGCCGTTGCCGACGCGCGCCGGGCTCGCATCGAGCCGTTGCGGGCGAGGCGTCCAGATCGATCGCGGCTGCGAACCATCTCCGATGTGCGGGGCTCGGTGTGGCGTCAACCGTGAAGCCACACCGAGCCCCGCGTCTCAAGGCAGGAAGGGGGCAGAGGCCAGGAAGGGTCAGGAAGGGTCGATCAGCTTCTGCACCTCGGGCGGAAGCCCGGAGCCGGAGTCGACGACGAAGAGCGCGGCTGTCTTCGCTGTGTCCCCGTAGAGGGCGATGGCCACCTTGGGAGAGACGCCGTCCACTTCATAGGCGGCCTCCTTCATGACCGCGTCCTCGCTCTTGCCCTCGGTGTCGTCGCAGGCCGGCGCGGTGGCCACGCCGAGCTTCTTCCCGGGCGAGAAATTCGCGTCCGGGACCATCCGATAGGAAGTGCTCTGATAGGTGAAGACCGGGGCGGCGCAGTCGATTGACCTGTTCGTGCTCTCGGACGTGCACCCGGCCACCCCCATCGCCATGACCGCCACCACTAGCCCGCCTGCGGATCGCCTGATCCAGCTCATGAGTGTCCCCCTCGATCGATGTTGCGAAGAACAGCCCGGGTGGGGCTGTCGAGTTCCGCCATTCGACGTCGGCGACCCGGATCGGGTTCCCCTCGCACGTGGGTTTCTCGGACCGATGGCGATCACGCGGTCCGGGGAAGGCGGGGCGGGTCACTTTCGGGCCGGCCGAGCGGTGCCCCAGGAGCTCCACGGGGCCGCGCTGGGGGCCGTCCGCGCGGACCTGTGTGGGGGTGACGTGTTCGACGTCGCACCTCCGCCACGAAGCCCGGCGACCGCTCGGCCACGTCGACAGCCGCGGCTCAGTCCTGGCTCACGGCTCATCGCCCGCCGCATCGGCCTCTCGCCCCTCGGGCGGTGCCCTGTCGGGCCCGACGGGGACGAACGCGGTACCGGGCTCACGTGGCGGGCCGGGAAGAGCCCGCATCCCCGGCCCGACTGTCCTCGCCCACCTGTCCCGCCTGGTGGGCGGCGACTCCTCCAGGAGGGCTGCTGGGGTGGACGGGTGACGCTACTGGACGGTGACGAAGAAGCCGGAGTTCACGTGGAGGCCGTCCGCACGGAACGTGGCCACGAAGATGGTGCTGGGGTCGTTGCCGCAGACCGCCTGGGGTTCGGTGAGGGCGCGGATCGATCCACCCTGGGAATCGTGGCTGCGCAGGGTGGCGGTGAGCACGCTGCGGCTCAGGTCGATGTCCTTGTCGGAGACGTGGACGCAGTAGACGCCGGTCTGCTTGCGGTCCACCCTGTCGATGCTCTTGGCCTTTGCCAGGTTCCCGAAGGCCGAGACCTCGGCGGCGGCCTGTGCGTACGGGGCGATGATCTCCACCGGATCGGCCAGCGCCGTTCCGGCACCGGTCGCGAGCGTCGCAGCGACCAGTGGTGCCAGGAGGAGGGACGTCGTCTTGCGCATGATTCCCCTTCGAAGATCGGCGTCGCCCGGCGGACGACGCCGGGCGATCCACAGCAGTCTGGTCACGCGTCATGCGGTGTACTCAGGACACTCCGGCAGCAGGGGTTACTTTTCGCGCATTCAGTCCCGTGCCGCACCGCCCCGGCGGCTCGGGCCGGTGGTGCCGGTCGGTCAAGCGCTCGCGTCGGTCCGTGCCGGCCTGCCGCTGCTCAGGCCAACCTCGACGGCGTCCCGGGTGCCCCAATGGTTGACGTGGCGGCAGGT
Organism: Streptomyces sp. NPDC005576; assembly: GCF_042871745.1. Lineage (NCBI taxonomy): Bacteria > Bacillati > Actinomycetota > Actinomycetes > Kitasatosporales > Streptomycetaceae > Streptomyces > Streptomyces sp. NPDC005576. The sequence continues at coordinate 354,055 of NZ_JBIAJC010000005.1, forward strand.
CACCATCGCGTAGAGGTACATCGGGCGCAGGACGAGGGTGCGCCAGAGCGCTGCGAGCGGTGCCGCCGCGTACAGGAGCAGATTCTGACGGAAAGTCATGTCGGTGCGCGAGACGGTGAAGAGGCGCAGGGCCATCAGGTAGCTCATGGCGGTGCCGATGAGGGCGCCGAGTGCGGCGACGGTGCCCAGGTGTTCGCTGAGGCCGGGGTGGAGGAGGACGGCGGTGGTGATGGCGAGGGCGAGGATGAGGTGGAGGTACTCGGTGACGGTGGTCCAGAAGACGATGCCGCCCAGGGGCATGTAGCGCAGCCACCACAGGTGGCGCACGGTGGTGCCGCGCATCCAGCGCATCTGCTGGTTGAGGTAGTGCTGCCAGCGCTCGGGGGCGAGGGTGAAGACCAGGGAGGAGGGCTGGTGGACGGTGTCTCCGGCGAGCAGGGCGTAGAAGGTGAGCATGGAGTCGTCGTTCATCTGCATGGGCCGGCGGCAGAACTGCTCGCGCTCATAGATTCCGGCGGCTGCGCGGACGACGTCGGCCCGGTAGAAGGCGAGGGTTCCGGAGTTGATGGTGACCCTGCGTAGGACGGACTGGGCGCTGCGCAGCCCGCGAGTGAAAGGAAGATAGAGCAGACAGATCAGCCGGGTGAGCGGATTCGCGTCGTGGTTGAGGACGAGGACCTGGCCTGCGACGGACTGCACCTTCGGGTCGGTGAAGGGTTTGAGGCCCTCGGCGACAGCGTCCACGTCGAGGATGGAGTCACTGTCGAGGGTGACGAAGACGTCGGCGTCGTCGTGAGCGAGGACGTGCATCTGGGCCCAGCGTTTACCGCGGTTGGGGGTGCGGTCCCAGGTTGCCGTGATGCCGCGGGCGGCCGCGCGTTCCATGAGTTCGGCGTGGATGTCGTCATACGCCATCGGAGTGCCGTCAGGATGGGCGGAGCCGTCGTCGACGACGCGGATACGGGTGACTTGCCGGGACTGCACGAGGACGGAGTGCAGGCAGGCACGGAGGGCGGGCGGGTCCTCGTTGTAGACAGGAATCTGCACGGTCACGGTGAGCCGGTCCAGGTCGGCCGCCGCGGCCGGTGCCGCCTTGCGGGGACGCTCCAGCCAGGACACGGGCACCCACCACAGGAGCAGGAACGACACGAGCCACGGCACGGCCAGCGCCCCGGTGGACCCGTGCCCGCCCAGTTCCTCGACCGCGGCCGCCGCGTGGGCGACGGTCCAGGCGGTGAACGCGGTCAGCGGGACCACGCCCACCAGGACCAGCACCCATGAGGGTGCGTGCCTGGCCCGGGGCAGGAGCGGCACGCCGGGACGAGAACCAGCGGTGCCCGGCGCATCGGCACCGGGCACCACTGTCGTGCCCCCGTTCACCTGTCGACCGGTCCGCGGCCCCGACGAAACCCGAACCGCACCAACCCCGCACCAACCAGCGTCAGCAGCGCACTGGCCACGACCAGCCACAGTTGTCCCGCCGCCACACCCGTCGCCGCCAGCACCCCGCCCGAACCACCGATCGATCCATACGACATGGGGCACAACCTCCCTTATCCGCACATATGTCAGCGGAACAATAGATCGGCAGGTGCAGATCCGGGCGGCAGCCGGAGAGTGAACTTTCCGCGACGGGCACGCGGGACGCAGTCCGGCACGGCGCCTCCTGCCGACCCGTGGACGTGGAGGGAAAGACGGACACAGCGGCTAACCGTCGCCGCCCCGTGAGGCGGCGAGCTCGGCGAGGCGGTCGCGCCAGCCGCCCTTGCCGTCCCCGGTCAACCCGTCCTCGCCCCGCGCCCGGGCCGCCGCCTCCCGCTGCGCCGCCCACCGCTCGTACGCCTCGGTCTGTCGGCATTCCCCGCACTTCACATGACCCCCGTACGCCCGGAACATGTGCTCGTCGCCCGGCCCCTCGCAAACCAGCAACGGCGGGGGCGCCACCGCCTCCGGGGCCGGGTCCCGGTCCCTGCCAGGCGTCCCGTCCACACCCTGGGGACGGGACGCCTCCGGCGACACATCCCGCCTGTGGCCAGGTTCCGGCGGCATCTTCTCCTTCAGGCGGTGCATCAGGAATCCGACCGCCGACTTCACCCCGTCCTGCGGCAGCGCGGAACTCAGCACGTACCGCATCTCGGAAGCCGGCATACCGCGCCGCAGCCACTCCGCCGCCTTGTCCACCAGCCTCCGCGCCTCGTACACCCCGAGGTGGAGCTGCCTGGACTCCTTCCCCAGCGACAGCAGCACTTGCTCCGCCCGCACCATGTGAATCGTCCAGCCCTCCCCCCGGGCGGGAACGGTTACGGGAACGCGTTCGAGTACGGGACCGCTTTCGGGGTCAAGGACAGCCGCGGCATCGGGGGCGGACTCGGCCACCGACTCCGGCGCTTCCGGGGCTGCGGGACCGGGTTCGGGCACCGGCGCGGTCTCCCGCACGGCCCCCTGGTCCGCGGACTCCACGGGTGCGACCGGCCCCACCGGCCCCGCCGACGCCATCGGTGCCCCCTGTGGCGCGACCCCCACCGGGTCCTGCTCGATCATCCACTGGGGCGGCTCCGACCAGAAGCCCACGTCGGACTCGTCCTCCAGCAGCGGCCCCCATGCGAACCGTCCCTCGAACCCGTCCTCGAACCGAGCTTCGAACCAACCTCGTTCAGCTTTCGAATCCTGAACCACGCAGGTAGGTAGGTGGGATGAGCGCGCCATCAGTTGTCCGTCAGGTGGGTAGCCGCCGCCCTCCCGCCTGTACGTCCGTCCGGCAGTCGGACCTACGTCACTCGGACCGACCTGCGGCGATGCGCTCTCCGACGGCGCCGGTCCCCGAGCCCGCCCCCAGCCTCGGCCCCCACCGGGCCCCTCACCCGAAGCGCCGCCCGTCCGCTCGTCCGACGCGTCCGACCGGTCGCCCCACCCGTCGTCCCGACCGGCCGGCAAGCACCCCCGGACGGCCCAGACCGCCTTCGCCTCCGCCAGGGTGATCGGCGCGTTCGACAGGATCTGCGCGGTCGCCCAACGACCGTTCCCGTACGAGTAGGACCACTCGTTGAGATGGCCCTCGCGCCTCAGAAACCTCTTGGCCTTCTTGAACGGACCGGAGTCGATGCCCGCCGCCCGCGCGTAATCCCACAACGGGCCCATCATCCCTCGACGTTCCTCGTCCGGGAGCCCTTCCACGTACAACAAAATGATCTTCGCGTCGCTGTTCATCCGGCGCGAGCCGACCAGCAACCTCGAACGCCCGCCCGTGTCCAACACCGGCGAGATAGCATGCCAAAGCATCTCTGCGGACCCTCTGTCTGTCCAATGGGGTGAAGGCCCTCGGGACGGTGTGTCTGCACCTCCGGGGGCCGCTCCACGCGCGGATGTGCGCACGGAACGTGATGACGCGATCACCGTACATCACACCGTGGGCACACTTGTCACGTTTTCCGCAGGGGCAACCCCTGCGCATACGTGCGAAATTGGCACCGGTCGAGGCGAAGAGGGAGCGGGCCCGTCCGCTTCTCACCCGCGTGAGCACTCCACTTTTCAGGGCGGGGCGGGGCAGCGCTTCGGCCGGGCTGCCGGACGGTGCGCAACCGTGCTCCTGATGATCAGTCAGTACCGGTCCACTGCCCAGCGCTGCGACCGGAAAGGGTCCCCCGGTTCGGCTTGATCCGCCCCGGCATCCGGTCCCGTCGAAGATGGCGGCAGACTACGCCCATGGAACCGAGTAGCCAGGTCATCGTGGCCTTGGATTGTGACAACCGCGCGACCGCTGACGCTGTGGTTGAGCAGTTGGGCGGCGAGTGCCGTTTCTACAAGGTCGGTCTGGAACTGCTCACCGCAGCGGGGCCGGACATCGTCAAGGACCTTGTTGCACAAGGCAAGGAGGTCTTCCTGGACCTCAAACTCTTCGAGATCCCGAACTCGGTCGCCGGGGCGGTTCGTGCCGCGGGAGCGTTGGGCGTGTCCATGGTCACCGTGCACGGTATGGGCGGCAGCAGCATCATGGCCGCCGCAGTCGACGCCGCCCGCGACTTCCCCCGGCTGCGCATCCTCGCCTTGACCGTGGTCACCAGCATGACCGACGCGGATCTTGCCGACATCGGTGTCGGCGACACGGTGGACGAGCAGGTGCTCCGGCTGGCCCGTCTGGCGCAGAAGGCCGGATGCCACGGCGTGACTTCCTCGCCGCAGGACGTCGCTGCCCTGCGTCGCATGCTGGGCCCGGATGCCCTGATCGTCACTCCGGGCATCGCGCTGACCGGTGAGCCTTCGGCCGACCACGCCCGTCCGGGGACACCTCGTGCCGCTCTCACCGCTGGGGCGTCACACGTGGTCGTCGGTCGAACGGTCACTCGTGCCGCTGACCCGGCGGCCGCATTCCGGCTGGTCCAGGCGGCTCAGGCTCTGTAAGGACAGGGCAGTCGTCCGGTGCACCGTCACCGTGGGAAGCGATCCGTGACGGGCTCGGCGGTCCTCCGCGCCGGGAGACGCAGGGACCGACGCACGGACCGTAGAGTTCTGTGGATGAGTGACGCCTTCCCCATCGCCGAAGCCCGATCCCGGCTGGTGGCCCTGGTGCGCCGTACCTCCCACGCACGGGAACGCATCACCATCACCGACGACGGGCTGCCTGCGGCCGTACTCATCAGTCCCGGGGAACTCGCCGATCTGGAGGACGCTCCGGCGCTCGCCCAGTACCGGGTACGCCAGAACGCGGGCTCCGCCCCGGCGTGGGTGCATGACGAGGTCCGGTCCCGGCTCGGGCTGGAGCGCGGTTGACGTACACGGTCGTCTGGGACGAGGTGGCGATCGACGCAGCCGCCCGGTTCCTCACGGACGACCCCCACGGGCTCCGCCAACTGATGGACGCCGTCGATCTGCTCGCCGAGCAGCCCCGCCCCGAGGGCAGCGCCGCGTACGGCTCACCCGACCCGCGCCGCATACACGTGGGGCGGTACCGGGTCCTGTATGAGATCACGGAGGCCGCCCACACCATCGTGGTCATCCACGTCGGCCGGCTCGGCTGACCCGGAAGACACGGAGACACGAGCCGTCCGGCCGGGAGGGTCCTGCGGGTCTCACAGCGACGACGTGGGCGCGGGCGGCAGTGGCTTCCGGATGCGGCGGGCCGCCTCCACCAGTTCGGCGGGCAGCTCGGGGCCGGCGCACGCGTGGTCGACCAGCAGGTCCCGGTACGAGCTGTTCGGCAGGTCCGCCGCCAGCTCGATGAGTTCGCTCAGCGCGGTCGGCGAGCCGGTCAGCCGTGCCCGGTAGGCGGCCCCGGCGGCGCGGAGTGTCGGCTCGGTCGGCTCGTGCTCCAAGCCCTGGTCGATCAGCCGGACGGCGGTCTCGAAGTCGCCCTGCTCGACGCGTAGGTCGGCCAGGTCGAGATGGAGCGACCAGTTGGCCGGATCCAGCGCGAGCGCGCGCTTCAGGGCCGCCTCGTTCTGTTCGGGATCACCCAGCTCCCGCCACGTGCCGGCTCGTACGACCTCCGTCAGCATGACCCGTTCCACGGAGTCCGCCTGGTCGCAGAGGGCGAAGGACGCGTCGGTGAGACCACAGGTCCGCAGCAGGATCGCCATCCTGGCCAGCGCGTCGGGCGACGGCCGGCGGGCAGCGACCGTCACCGCGTCGATGGCGCGGAACCAGGGCCGGAACCGTTCCCGCGTGCTCTCGGTGTCCCGAACGCGCCCTCGGTCCATCGTGCGCATCGCGGCCTCGGCCAGCGCGTCGGCACTCACCGCGTCGAGGAACCGCGTATCGCCGAACCAGGGGGCTTCGCCCCAGGCGATGTCGGGCTGCACACCCGTGACCGAGCCGAGCGCTCGCGCCGCGCCGTCCATGTCGCCTTCGAGGAAGCAGACGTACGACTGCGCCAGCACCAGCCTCATGGTGGGGGCACCCCGCAGGACCTCGGCCAGCTCCGCCGGCCGGTCACGCCACAGCTCTTCCAGCGCCGCATAGGGCTGGGGGTCCCCGGGCGCGGAGGCGATGGCACCCGCCAGATAATGCACGGCTGCTGCCGGGCTGCCTCCGCAGTGCGCCAACACCTGCGCGAGACCAACTCCGGTTGTCACCGCTCGATTCGACATCGCACGAGGGTAACCCCGGGTGCCGTGGGGAGCGGTGACGCCGCCCCACGGTCCCGTTTCGCACGGACGGCACGCCAAGGGGTGCGGATGCCGCCCTTGAAGGTGCGGAAAGCATGAAAAGTGCCAAACACGCGGAAAGCCCAGAACGTGCCGCCGACGCCCCGATCGACCGAGTCGGACGCGGCGGAAACATGTCGGCGCCAGCGGTCAATCCCCTTGCGAACGGTCAGGCTGTCGTTACACGCCGTGCGTGGTGAGTAAAGAAACCTCTCTCGCGCCCCTATTCCTCCGGTGGAGATTGCTCCCATCACGGGATGGTCACTAAAGTCAGGGCTCGAACCTTCGCACGACCTAACACCCATCCGGGTGACAGCGAAGCGCCGTCGTGACCGTGACGTGCCGGGAGCCTGGAATTCAGCTCCTTCAGCGGCCCGGTGGGCGGCTCGATGAGAAGGAGCTCGCCTCCGTGGCGTCCCACCGTCGTCCCAAGTCGCCGAGCCGCGCCCGCGTGACCGTGCTCACCGCCACCGCCGCCGCTGCTGTCGCCCTGACCTCCCAGGCTGCCCACGCCGACCCGAAGCCGACCAAGAGCGAGGTCAAGGCGAAGGTCGACAAGCTCTACGAAGAGGCCGAGAAGGCCAGCGAGAAGTACAACGGCGCCAAGGAACAGCAGGACAAGCTCAAGAAGGAAGTCGACGCGATCCAGGACAAGGTCGCGCGCGAGCAGGACGACCTGAACGACCTGCGGAACGAGCTCGGTTCGATCGCCACCGCGCAGTACCGCAGCGGCGGCATCGACCCCTCCGTGCAACTCTTCTTCTCCTCGGACCCGGACGACTTCCTCGACCAGGCTTCGGCCCTGGACAGCCTCACGGCCAAGCAGGCCGAGTCGCTGGAGAAGATCCAGGCCAAGCAGCGCACCCTCGCTCAGGAGCGCAAGGAGGCGCAGGGCAAGCTCGGCGAACTCGCCGAGGTGCGCGAGGCACTCGGCAAGAGCAAGAAGGCGTCGCAGAGCAAGCTCGCCGCCGCCCAGCACCTGCTGAACACCCTGACCGCCGCCGAACGCGCCGAGATGGCCCAGAAGGAACTGCGCGCCAGCCGTGACTCGGGAAGCCGTGTCGACCTCGGCAACGAGGTTGCCGCATCCGGCCTCGGAGCCGCCGCGCTCCAGGCGGCCAGCACGCGCATAGGCATGCCGTACTCGCACTCCGTCACCACGGGCCCCAACTCGTTCGACTGCTCGGGCCTGACCCAGTGGGCGTACCACCAGGCGGGCGTCGAGATCACCCGCACCACGTACACCCAGATCAACCAGGGCACCCGCATCGGGCAGAGCCAGCTGGCCCCCGGCGACCTGGTCTTCTTCAACGGCAACTCGCACGTCGGGCTGTACGCCGGCGGCGGCAAGGTGCTGCACGCCCCCTACCCGGGTGCCTACGTCCGCTACGAGTCGATGAGCACCATCGGCAGTTTCTACGGCGCGGTCCGCATCTGATCGTGTCGTAGGGCCATCCACATGGGGGCCGAGGGTGTGGCGTCGGCGCGGTGTCCGGCTTCCTCGCGGCGGCGGCTGCCGGCATCCTCATCGGCAGAGCCTGGGCCACCTGCGACGTCGGCGGTTCCTCCGCGAACTCGCTCACGCTGGTCGCCCTCTTCGTCCCGCTCTGGATCGTCGGCGCCCTGTGCTGGGTCCTGCCGTACGGGTTGCTGGGGCGGCGGTTCCACAGCGGGTGGCCGATCGCGGCGGGCACGGCCGCCACCCTCTTCTTCATCTGGCTCGCGGCCACCTGGCTGGGGATGCCGGACGACTACCCGGCGCCGGTCTGCGGGGACAACGTGCCGGGGTGGTGGCCGGCGTGGATACCCACCTGAGCGCGGTGGGCCGGCCCGGGTGAGGGCCGGCCGGGGTGACGCGTCGGCGGGTGGCTCGTCCCCGGGTGGCTCGTCCCCGGTGACGTGTCAGCGGGTGACCTCGAAGGTGGCCGCGCGGGAGACGAACTCCGTGTCGCCGTCCTGGGCCGTCGCCAGCACCGACACGTACCAGGTACCGGCCGCCAGATCGGCCGCCTCCCGCGTCGACACCGTCAGCGTGTAGGCGCAGCGGGAGGTCTCGTCGGAGGTGCGGCTGCACGCGGCATCACCCGCGTACCGAAGCTCCGCCGCGGTCGGTTCGAGCTTCGAACTCTTCGGCCAGGCGATGACCTTGAGGCTACGGACCCCCGAGTCGTCGCTCACGTCGACGGAGTAGGCGAGCTTGCCGGCGCGCTGGGCGGTCGGGGCGGCGTAGTGGGCCGAACCGTTCTCCACCGCCAGTTCGGTGGTGGACGAGGCCATGGCATAGCCGCCGGCGGCGACAGCGCCGAGAGCGACGACACCGATGACGGTCGGAACGAGAACACGCTTGGACATGGACATGGTGATCCCCCGGATTCGGAACAGACGGATGGTGTGGAGCGATGTGCGGGAGAGCGGGGCCGGACTGAGCCGGTGGCCCGTCGGTGAGGACCTGCCGCTTTCTCGATGGGATCGAGCCTAGGTTCGGGCCGTGGCCATGTCCTCACGCTGCGGGACGAACGGGGCGTCGACCCAGGGGTGCGGCCTCTCCACCCCTGGTAAGAGACGGGGGTCCTCCTCCAGCCGGAGGAAGCCGCTCACCTGCGCTCATATCTTTGAGTAGTCATGAAACGTACTGACGAGCGGCTGCTCCCGCTCCTGTTGATCTGCGCCCAGGCCGCCGTGTGGCCGGGGGCGGAGCTGATCCGCGGGACCCTCCCGTCCGGGTCTGCCCTGCTGGTGACGGCCCTGGTGGCCGGGTTGGTGACCGCCGCCCTCTGCCTCCGCCGTACCCGGCCCGAGGGCGCCCTCGTCGTGGTCGTCGCCGCCTGCGCGCTGGGCGCCGAGCCGCTGCCCACGGGAGCGGTGGCGGTCCTCGGGACGGCGGGTGTCGCACTGGCCCTCTTCACCGTGGCCCGCGAACGCGACACGTTCACCGGCCTGTTGTGCGCGGTGGCCCTCGCCTCCTGGCAGTTCCTGCAGAACATCACGCTGCACGGGCTCAGCGACCTCAACGGGCTGGACCGCGTCCTGACCACCTCGCTGTACGCCGCCGCCTGCGCGGCCGGCCTGCTGGCGCGTCGGGCCCACCGGGCACGGCGGGCCGCCGAAGAGCGGCTGAAGCTCGCGGAGATCGAGCGCCACCGGCTCCCGGAGATCGAACGACGCCGTATGGAGCGTGAGTTGCACGACGTCAGCGCGCACCACCTGACAGCTGTCGTCGTCACCGCGGGCGCGGCACTCGGACTGCGCGAACGCCGGCCGGAAATGGTCGGCGAAGCACTGGAGTTCGCCGCCGAGACCGGCCGTGAGGTCACCCGGGCCCTGGGCGCCGTACGGGCCCCCGCACCCTCGCGGGAACAACTTCCCACCCCCCAGGAGCGACTGCGCGGCCTGGTCGCCGGGTTCTCCCGGCTGGGGCAGCGGGTGGAGAGCGAGATCGGCCCACTGCCGGACGGGGCCGTCGCGGACGCGGTCTACGGCGTCCTCCGGGAGGCCCTGACCAACGTGGCGCGCCACGCGCCCGGGGCACCCACGACCGTACGGTGCGTGTACGGCGACACCCGCACGGAGCTGCTCGTCACGAGTGGGCCGTCGCCCGCCGGATCGACGGCCCACGGCGCGGGCCTCGGCTCGGGACGCGGCCAGGGCTTCCTGCGGTCCCGGGCCCGTGAGGCCGGCGGCACCCTGACCAGCGGCCCGACCGCCGGGGGCGGCTGGGAGGTACGCGCGACCCTGCCCGGTCGGCACGCCGCCACCTCGGTGGAGCGGTCGGTCCCACGGAGCTACCGCCTCGCCCAGACGGCCGCCGCGGCCGGCCTCGTCCTGCAACCCCTGCTGCCGCTGCTGGTGGTCCACACCGAGTACACCGCGACGAACGACCAGCGCGTGCCGGCGAGCGTGCTCTTCGCGCTACTGGCCTCGGCGCAGGCCCTCGCCCTGCTGTGGCGGCACCGCGTGCCCGTGGCGACCCAGGCCGTCGTCCTCGGTCTCGCCCTGCTCTGGCCGGTGGCGATGACCACGGGTGCGTACACCGGCCCGGTCCTCCTGCCGCCCCTGCTGAGCATGGCCGCCACCTGCGCGGTGATCGTCTCCGTCGCGGCCGGCGGCCCGCCGGACGCCTCACTCGACCGCGACGACCGCCGTGCCGCCGCCCTGCGCCTTTCGGCCGGACCGCTCACGGCAGTGGTGGTGCACGCCTCGGCCACCACCGCCGCCGTCCTGCACCGGGGCACCACCATGCCGGTTTGGGCGCTGGTCGCGGGGGCGACGGCCGAGGCGGCCCTCGCGGTCGGCGCGGCGTGGTGGATCGGCGTCCTGCGCGGGCGACGCCTCCGGGCCGCCCACAGCTCCCGGGCAACCCACCTCGCGTCCTGGACCGAGGAGGCGGTACGCGACGCGTGGGCCGAACGCCGCAGGATCGCCGAAGGGCTGGAGACCACGGTGCTGGCCCGGACGGTCGACCTGGTCGCGCAGGCCGAGGCGGGCCGGCTCGACGCGGTCGCCGAACGTGCCCGCGAAGCCCTCACGGCGATGCGCGCCCTGCTCGACGCCGTCCGCGACACGGAGACGGCACCCGACCTCCGGCCGCAGCCGACCCTCCAGGCCCTCGACCTCCTCGCCCACCAGCTCCGGGCCACCGGGAGGGAGATCGAGATACACCTCACCGACCGCATGCCGAAATGGCTGCCCACCCGGGTGGACCTGGCTGCCTACCATGCGTGCGAGACGGCACTGGCGGCCGGCGGCGACGAGCCCATGGTGCTCGCACTCGATGTGGACGAAGAGACGCTGACGCTCTCGGTGACAGGAGTTCCGGACACCGCCCGGGCCACCCTCGGCCGTCGACTGACGGTACGCACCGCGGCGATCGGCGGAACCTGCACCACCAGCCCGCCGGGCCCGGTGCTCGTCCGGCTGCCCCTGCCCGCCACACCCGCCGTACCGACCATGCCTTCGGCACAGCCGGACGACGCCGTGCAGCAGAACGACGCCGTGCGGCAGAACAACGAAAGGGGAGAACGATGAGCCTCAACGTGCTGGTCGTCGACGACCAGGGCATCGTACGAGCGGGGTTCGCCGCGGTCATCGACGCCGAGGAGGACATGACGGTCGTCGGCGAGGCCGCCGACGGCGTCGAGGCGGTACGCCTGGCCGCCGAACTCGCCCCCGACGTGGTGCTCATGGACGTCCGGATGCCCGAACTCGACGGTATCGCCGCCACTCGGATCATCAGCGGCAGCCCGGACGCGCCGCGCGTCCTGGTGCTGACCACCTTCGACCTCGACTCCTACGTCTTCGACGCCCTGCGCGCCGGAGCCTCCGGCTTCCTCCTCAAGGACGTGCACCCGGAGGAGTTGCTCCAGGGCATCCGGGTGGTGGCCGCCCGGGAGAGCGTCCTCGCACCTTCCGCGACCCGGAGGCTCATCAACCACTACGCGTCCGTACCCGGCTCCGGACTCCCCGGCAGCAGCACCCCACGCGAGCTGAACCACCTGACCGCACGCGAACTCGACGTCTTCACCCTCATCGCGTCCGGGCTCACCAACACGGAGATCGGCGAGCACCTCGGTATCAGCGTGGGCACCGTGAAATCCCACGTCAACGCGCTGCTCCGCAAGCTCGAACTCCGTGACCGGGTCCAGGCGACGATCCTCGCCTACGACCTCGGGCTCGCCCACCCGAACCCGCCCCACTCCTCCGCCTGACCGCCGGGGCGCCGGGGCGCCTGTCTGCTGGGGGGGCCCGACCGCCCGTGCACCAGGCCGTCATGCCCGTACGCGTCCCCGTTTCCGTACCACCCGTCGAACAGCCGCGTCGCGGCCGCCACCACCCAGGAGTCCACCACCATGGCCGGTCCAGGCCGCTCCCTCGTCCGCTCGGTGCGCCGGGCGCTCTCCACCCTCGCCGCCCGTGTCTACCTGGTGGGCTGTGCCCTTCTCCTCGGGTGGGCGATCGTCGCCTCCGGCGACGGGTCCATGGCGGCCGTCATCCCGATGTTCGCCACCATCCCCTCCAGCCTCGTCCTGCTGCTCGTACTGCCCGACAGCGACGTGGCCTTCCTCCTCTCCATCGTTCTCGGAGCGCTGATCAACGCTCTGCTCATCGGCTGGATCGCCGGCGCGCTGCGCCGGGGGCACCGGCCCGACCCGGCGTCCTGATCCGAGTCTCCGGTCCGTCTGTTCCACCCGCCCATTACGCCCATCGCAAGGAAATCGATGAAGCACTCCCGCCACCTCGCCAAGCTCCGCAGAGGTGCGACGGCCACCGCCGCTCTCGCCGCCGCCACGGCATCACTGCTCTTCGCCGGCAGCGCTCCGGCCGGGGCGGCCGGTACCTCTGCCCAGAGCTCCGTCACCCACTACGTCGCCCTCGGCGACTCGTACGCCGCCGGTGTGGGTCTGACCCCGGTGCGGAACGCCGCGTGCGGACGTACCTCGGGCAGCTACCCGGCCTGGATAGCCGCGACGTACAAGCCGGCCGTGTACAAGGACGTCACCTGCTCCGGCGCCACCACGCGCTCGTTGTGGAACTGGGAGGGTACGGCCGCTCCCCAGGTCAACGCCCTCACCAAGGACACCGACCTGGTGACCGTCACGCTCGGCGGCAACGACCTCGGCTTCACCGACGTGCTCACCACCTGCGTCCTCGCCGGGCTCACGACGAAGGAGGGGACTCCCTGCCGCGACAAGGAGGCCGCCGACGTGGACGCGGCCTTCGCCAAGCTGAGTTCGCGCCTGCCCGACATGCTCGCCGACATCAAGCTGCGCAGCCCCCGGGCCCGTGTCCTGGTGGTCGGTTACCCGAACCTCTTCCCCGACGACGGAGCCCTCTGCGGCGCCTCCGCACCCCTGGCCAAGGGCGACATCACCTGGCTGAACCAGACCACGAGCCGGCTGAACTTCATGCTGGAATTCTCGGCCTACCTCAAGCAGGCCGAATTCATCGACACGGCCAAGCTGTTCCAGGGCAAGGACATGTGCAGGGCCCCGGGGGCGTGGATCAATCCGCTGCTGCCGGTGACACCCGGGTCGGCCCACCCGACCGCCTTCGGACAGCTGGTCATCGCCGAAGAGGCGTACAACCGAATGGGGAACTGACCCTCCCCGTGGTCGAGTTCACTCGACAGAGCTCCACCTTCATCCCCAACTCCTCCTCACGTAAGGCGAAACACATGTCCATCGATGACTACACCAGCGGCCCGGCGAAGAGCTCGGAGGTCCTGGTCGTGACCACCAACGACGTACCCGGCCACGAGGTGACGCAGGTGATGGGCGAGGTCTTCGGCCTCACCGTGCGCTCCCGCAACATCGGCTCCCAGCTGGGCGCCGGCCTGAAGTCGGTGATCGGCGGCGAGCTGAAGGGCCTGACCAAGACCCTGGTACAGACCCGGAACGAGGCCATGGCGCGCCTCATCGAGGCGGCCCGCGCCAGCGGCGCGAACGCCGTGCTCGCGATGCGCTTCGACGTCACGACGGCCGCCGACATCGGCACCGAGGTCTGCGCCTACGGAACGGCCGCGGTCATCGCCCCGAAGGCCTGACGGCTACCCGCCCGACCCTCCCGCCGCCCCGGCCCCCGGCGTCATCGCCGGGGGCCGGGGCACGGCGGTGACGCCCTGGGCCGGGGGCAGTGCGGTGACGCCCGGGGCCGGGGACAGTGCCGGGGGCAGTGTCAGCTTCGGCGGCCGGGGAGCATGGTGAGGGCCTGGGAACGCTTCGCGACCAGGTCGTCGTAGGTGCCGTCGCGCTCGGCCCAGCGGTGCGTGAGCACCCGCTCGACCAGGATCTCGTCGGGGGTGGGGTCCTGGGCGAGCAGCTCCATCACCTCGGTGGCGAACCCGTCGAGCGGCAGCGCCTGCGGGTTCACCTTCTCCTGCCCTGCCGTGGCGACGGCCGGGGGGACCAGTTCGACGACGCCGACGCCCGTGCCGTCCAGTTGCGCGCGCAGCGCCTCGGAGTAGGCGTGCACTGCGGCCTTGGAGGCGGCGTAGGTGGGCATGGGCGGGAACGGCAGGAAAGCGATGCCGGAGGTGACGGTCACGAAGGTGCCGACGCCGCGTGCCACCAGGTGCGGGGTGAAGGCGTCGATGGTCCGGATGGTGCCGATCAGATTGGTGTCGATCGTCATACGCGCCGCCTCGAAGTGCGCCGGGTCGCGCAGGTCCTCCAGGAGCATGACGCCCGACATGATCACCACGGTGTCCAGTCGGGGATACCGGGCGAGTACGGCGTCGCGGGCGCGCGCGACGGAGTCACCGTCGGTGACGTCGATGTCGAAGGCGCCGATGCCCTCGTCGGAGAGTCCGGCGAGCGCCTGCGCGCTGCGGCCGCCGACGGCGACGGTGCTGCCCTCCGCGGCGAACCGCCGGGCCAGTTCTCGGCCGATGCCGGACGTGCCGCCGACGATGAACAGAGTGCGGTCGGAGAGATCCACGAGGTCGTCCCTTGGGTTCCCTGTCCTTTCGGACAGTGCTGCGGTGCTGCGGTGCTGGGGTGAAGCAGCGCAGCGGTGATACCGAAAAGCTCGGCCGCATTCCCCGGTCGTGACGAGGCCCCCGTCTTCCTGGTCCTGTCAGGGCCCCCTCCACGACGCGCTCGGGGGCCGCCCGCCGCATTACGGTGGGTGGCATGAGGGAGGCGCCATGAGGGACGAGGAATCCGACAACCGGCTCGGCACCTACCTCCGTGCCCGCCGTGAGCTGATCTCCCCGGAGCAGGCGGGAATCCCTCCCGGCGGCAACCGCCGCGTACCCGGGCTGCGGCGCGAGGAAGTCGCCCTGCTGGCCGGAATCAGTCCCGACTACTACCTGCGCCTGGAGCGGGGCCGCGACAAGAACCCGTCGGCCCAGGTACTCGCCTCGCTCGCGCGCGTCCTGCGGCTCGACGACGTCGAGCGGACGTATCTGCTCGGCCTCTCGGCCGCACGCCCCCGGACTCCGCGCCGCAAGCGGCCCGAGCACGTACCGGCACGGGTGCACCAGCTCCTGGCCCACCTGAAGATCCCCGCGTTCGTCGAAGGGCGCGCCTTCGACGTCCTGGCCTCCAACCCCATGGCCGTCGCCCTCTCGCCGCGCCTGCGGCCCGGCCGGAACCGGCTCCTCTCCCTCCTCCTCGACCCCGAGGAACAGGCCTTCCACGAGGACTGGCCCAAAGCCACCGCCGACTTCGTCGCCGCCCTCCGCACCACCATCGGGGACGACATCGACAATCCCCGGTTCGTGGAGCTGGTCGGCGAACTCGCCCTCTCCAGCCAGCGGTTCCGCGCCCTGTGGGCCCGGCACGACGTCCGGGATCTCGGCGGCGGCACCACCACCGTCCACCACCCCGTTGTCGGTGAACTGCGGCTCCACCGCGACAAACTCCCCGTCGACGACGTCATCCTCGTCGTCTACTACCCGGACAGGGGCAGCGACAGCGACGAGAAGCTGCGCCTCCTCGCCTCCCTCGCGCACGCACCGTCCGAGCCGGAGCAGAGCGGGCCCGCGGACGCCGCGCACCACCCGAAGACGCCCTGACGCCGCCCCGACGCCGCCCCGACGCCGCCGAACTCACCATGCCCGCTGCCGAGTTCCGTCGAAGCGCTTCACTTCCCACGAACGCAACAAACCCTGTCCGGCGTCTTGTCACCCTCTCCCGGCCGCCCCTACAGTCCCCCACTGGATGGGAGCGCTCCCACGGCTATCCCGTCACCTTCCCCCACTGCCCGAAGGGACATGATGCGACACCGTGCACGCGCCTTCCTGACAGCTCTGACGCTGATGCTGGGTACGACCACCGCACTGCTCACCGCCACCCCCACCCAGGCGGCGACCCAGGCCACGCAGGCCACCGGCCAGATCTGCGAGCAGTACGGCAGCACCACGATCCAGGGCCGCTACACCGTCATGAACAACCGCTGGGGCACCAGCGCCACCCAGTGCATCAACGTCAACGACAGCGGGTTCACCGTCGCCCAGGCGGACGGGTCCGTCGCCACCAACGGCGCCCCGAAGTCGTACCCGGCGATCTTCCTCGGTTGTCACTACACCAACTGCTCGCCCGGGACGAACCTGCCGAAGCGGATCGACACCATCGCGGCCGTGCCGACGTCGCTGACGTACGGGTACGTCAACAACGCCACCTATGACGCGGCGTTCGACATCTGGCTGGACCCCCAGCCGAAGACCGACGGTGTCAACAAGACCGAGATCATGATCTGGTTCAACCGGGTCGGCTCCATCCAGCCCATCGGATCACCGACCAGCACCGCCACCATCGGTGGCAAGACCTGGCAGATCTGGACCGGGAACAACGGCGGCAACGACGTGATCTCCTTCGTCGCCCCGTCCGCGATCACCAGCTGGTCGTTCGACGTCAAGGACTTCATCGACCGTACGGTCAGCCAGGGCATGGCCGCCTCCAACTGGTACCTGACCAGCGTGCAGGCGGGCTTCGAGCCGTGGGTGGGCGGGGCGGGCCTCTCGCTCTCCGCCTTCTCGTCCTCGGTCACCGACGGCCAGGACACCAACGGCAACGGCACCGGTGGCGGTACGGGTGGCGGTGGTACGACGACCCCGCCGGCCGGACAGTCCGCCTGCCAGGTCGAGTACACGCCCAACGTGTGGCCCGGTGGGTTCACCACCAACGTCACCGTCAAGAACACCGGCACCGCGGCGGTCAACGGCTGGAACCTGGCCTTCACCCTGCCCTCCGGCCAGCAGATATCGCAGGCCTGGAACGCGACGGTCAGCCCCAGCAGCGGCGCGGTGACCGCGCACAGCTCCGCGTCCAACGCCGTCATCAGCCCCGGAGCCACCCAGTCCTTCGGCTTCCAGGGCACCTACAGCGGCACCTACGCGGAACCGTCGAGCTTCACCCTCGGCGGAGCCGCCTGCACGGTCGTCTGACCAGTCGCCCGTCCGGTCGTCCGACCGGTTCAGCACGCACCACCGCAGCACCGTAGAGCCCCTGCCGTCCCCGGCCCGAACCCGCCGGGGACGGCAGGTCGGCCACCGTGACCGCACCGGACCGGTTCCCGGACACCGCCGGCGGCCCCCCGCGCCGTACGGTCTACGGCGAGGCGGCCGAGGCGTACGACGGAGGGCGCCCCGGGTACGCCGACGAGCTGGTCACCGAGGTGCTGGAGCACGCGGCCCTCGGAGGCCGTACGGCACTGGAGGTCGGCGCCGGCACCGGCAAGGCCACCGCCCTCTTCGCGGCACGCGGAGTACCGCTCGTCTGCGTCGAACCGGACCCCCGGATGGCAGAGGTGCTGCGCCACAACACGGCCGGGTGCCCCCATGTACACGTGGAGGTCAGCGACTTCGAGCGGTGGACTCCCTCCGCCAGCCCCGCCGCAGGCCGCTTCGGCCTGCTGTACGCGGCCACCTCCTGGCACTGGGTGGACCCGGACCACCGCTGGGACCTCGCCCACTCCGCCCTCGAACCCGGCGGCACGCTGGCCCTGTTCTGGAAACCGCTCGCCGTCATCGATCCCGAACTCCTGGCGGAACTGCGGTACATCGACCGCCTCCACGGTGTGGAAGAGCCCCCGCACGACGCCCTCGCCTCCCGGTACGGGGAAGAGGCGGGCACCGTGGACGGAGTGGAGGGACCTGGCCGGCCGGTGGACGAGATCCGGCGCGACGGACGTTTCACCGACCTGCGTACGGTGCGCTTCCGCCAGAACCTGCGGTACGACACCGCCCGCTACCTCGCCTTCCTCGCCTCGGTCTCCGCCTACCGCATCCTCCCCGACCGGAACCTCGACCACTTCTTGCTCGACACAGGCCGTTTGCTGGACTCCGGGGGTGGCGCGATCTCCATGCTCCGCGTCAACGACCTCGTCCTCGCCCGGGCCGCCTGAGCGCGACGCCCGAACCGGACCGAAGAACCCGCCCGTCCACCGCCCGGCCCCGGCCCCGCGCCCCGGCCCCCGCACGCGTACTCAGCGCCGGACATGTGGAGAGTGGAGAGAGGTGGATACCCCCTCTTGGCCCCCACCCCTCACGTACGACGCGACGCCCATCACGCAGGATCAGGTCCTCCTCCGGGCCTACGGAATCGGCGGCGGGGAACGCCAGGTCTGCGTCAGCCCTGTTCCGTGTCCGGACCGCCGAACCCGGCGAACATGTCGAGCAGCGGCTGCGGGGCGGCCGGGGAGAAGATGGCCTCCAGCCCCCCGGCGGACTCCCGCGCCATCTCCTCGGCGCGCGGGAAGAGGATCGCCTCGTACGCCGAAAGCGCCGCCTCCGTGTCCCCCGGGTGCTCGGCCAGGCAACGGCCGAGGTCGGCGCCGTCGATCAGGGCGAGGTTCGCGCCCTCCCCGGCGAACGGCGACATCAGGTGCGCCGCGTCCCCGAGCAGCGTGACGCCCGGAACCCGCTCCCAGCGGTGACCGACCGGCAGGGCGTGGATGTACCGGGGGACGAGCGATCCGTCCGCCTCCGCGATGAGCCCGCGCAGGCTGGGCGCCCAGTCCGCGAAGTGCTCCAGTACGGCGGCCTTCGCCGCGTCGGAGTCGGTGAAGTCGACCGTACCCAGCCAGCTCTCCTCGGCGCGCAGGGCCACATAGACGTGCAGGCTGCCGTCCGTCTCGCGGTGGGCCAGCAGTCCCTTCTCGTCGCCGAGGGCGAAGAACATCCCGCCACCGAGCACCGCAGCCGACTCCGGGTGGCGGGTGTCCGCGTCGAAGAGATCGACCTCCACGAAGGAGACGCCGGTGTACGCGGGCAGCGCGTCCGACACCAGCGGCCGTACCCGCGACCAGGCGCCGTCGGCACCGACCAGCAGATCGGTGGTGAACGCGGACCCGTCGGCGAGGGTCACCTCGTACCGGCCCCGGCTCCCCTCGCCGTCCGTCGCCCGGCACGCCACCACCTTGGAGTTCCAGCGGATGGTGTCCTCCGGGAGGGAGGTCAGCAGCAGGTCCCGCAGAGCGCCCCGGTCGATCTCGGGGCGCTCCCCGGAGCCGTCGTCCTCCTCCTCCAGGCGGACGGCGCCACTCTTGTCGAGCACCCGCAGCGCCTGGCCGCCCGGGTGCACCTTGGCCAGGAACGCCTCGTGCAACCGCGCCTCGCGCAGGGCCGCCTGCCCGGTCTCCTCGTGGATGTCGAGCATCCCGCCCTGCTTACGGGCGTCCGGCGAGGCGTCCAGGTCGAAGACCGGGACCTCGATGCCGTGCACGTGCAGGACCCGGGCGAGCGTGAGGCCGCCGAGCCCGCCGCCGATGACGGCGATCGGGTGGTGGGGGGTGGGGGCGGTGGGGTTGGTGCTGGCGGTGCTGGTGGTCATGGCGTGGCTCCTTCTCGACGTGCGAAGTGGTGCATGACGGGTCGCGCGGGTGGTCGGCGCGCAATTGGCCGGCGCGCGGCGGTGGTGGTCAACGCGGGGTGGTCAACGCGGGGTGGTCAGCGCGCCGTTGACGACCACGCGGAACATCCACCCGAGGCGCTGCTGCGGGTTGCCGGAGAACAGCTCGTCGCCGACCGCGGCGATATGGGGGTACGCGTCGGCCGAGGCCCCGCGCAACGCCCCCACCAGCGCGTCGTGCTCCTCCTCCGCGGAGTCCGTCTCCGACCGGGTGGCCTGCTCGGCAGCGGCGGCGGTCGCCAGCTGGAGCAGTACGTCCACGCCCCAGGCGGCCTGCCCCGGAGGCACCCCGCCCTCGTCCAGCAGGCCGAGGACCGCCTCCACCAGCGCCAGGTAGTTCGCCCCGGTGGGCCGCGCCACGAGTGCGGACCGCGCCAGGCTCGGGTGCTCGAACAACACCCCGGTGTACGAGGCGAGCACCTGGACGAGCCGCTCCCGCCAGTCGTCCTGTGGTGCGGCCGGCGCCTTCGCGGGACTCAGGTCGACCGCGCCGAGGTACTCCTCCAGGATCGCGGCGTGGAGTTCGGCCGTGTTCCCGAAGTAGACGTAGAGCGAGGCGGGCCCGGTGTCCAGCTCCGTCGCGAGCCGCCGCATGGTCACGCGCTGGAGCCCTTCGGCCCGCATGATCCGCACGGCGGCCCCGACGATGCCCGCATGGCTGAGCGCGGGCTTGGCGGGCCGCTCACGGCGGCTGCGGGGTGCGGGAGTGGCTGGTGTCATACGACGAGAATAGCGAACATGTTCGTAGCGAACAAGTACTTCACGAACATGTTCGTGCGGCTCTGACCGCACCGTCCGGGAGAGCGTCTACGACTTGGTGTCCGAGCGAGGCGAGGTTGCGCCGCTCACCTGGACGGGGAGAGCTGCGCACGTACCCATGCGGGATCGGGGTTGACGTGCGGTTGGCCCGCGACCACGACGGTCGGCACGGTCTCGTCACCGTCATTGGCCGCCCTCACCACCGCCGCTCCGGCAGGGTCGCGCCAGATGTCGACCCAGTGCACCTGGTGGGCGCTGCGGCCCAACCGGAACCGCAGGCGCAGGCAGTACTTGCAGCCGGCCCTCCAGTAGACGATCGGCCGGCCGTCGACCGCGCTGCGTCGTCGCGCCTCCACCGCGCTCACCGACCGTGGGAATGCCAGCGGCGAGTGCACCCCCGCGAGCAGGACGAACATCAGCAGGAGGGGAACAGTAGCGACGGAAAACCCCCTGACCACCCACCCGGTCGCAGCGAACGAGCCGCAAACCAGGAACAACACCGGCACCATCCATGCGCGCATCATGGTGACGCAGGCTAGTGCCGGGCGCGCCGATAGCGGTGGCGGGTGAGCGGGCAGCGTGCGTTGTTGTCCATTTTTGGGTGGCTCAGGGGGAAGGGCCGCCGGTCGCGGTGCTCGGCCGCTACCGCTTTCCGGTAGCGCTGCCGGTCCCACGGTGCAGCCCACGGCCCGGTGTCGCCGCAGGAGGGGACGTCCAAGCTGGCGACGATCAACACCGCTGCACGTCACGGGGTGTTGTGTACGCATCACCGACAGCGGCACGGCCGACGCCAAGACCTACGCATTCGGTGCGTCGGGCGGTGCTCTCGAAGTGCGCCCGACCGCTCTGCCGACGCGGGTCGCACCCACCAGGATTCCCGTCCCGAGCGCCCGGGCGGCCGCTCCCGCAGCGGCGGGTGCGGCGGCCACCTACGCCGTGGCGCTGAACATCACCAACGCCGACGTGATGTCCAAACTCTTCTACGTCCGGAACAGCAAGACCTGGGCGTCGTACGCCGTCAACAGCGACGCCATCGGCCCGTCCGCGTCCCTCAGGCTTCCGCCTGGCGACTACTTCTCCGTGGCGCTGCACAGCGACTGGCAGCGCCCGTCCTACCTCCTGACCCCAAGGTCACCGCGACCACCTCCTCGTGCGAGGCCGATTTCGCCTACGTCTCCCCCCGTTGGCCCCTCGGTCTCCACGCCCTGGCCGGCACCTGGAAACTCGCCGCCCGGACGGAATCGGCCAACGGCAAGAGCCTCACCGACCTGCACGCCGCCGTGTCGGTGAACCTCCAGCGCGACTCCATCCAGACCGCCAACGCCGCGCCGGAACCCGTGGTGAAGGGCAAGCCGATCACCGTCACCGGCAAGCTCTCGCGCTCCAACTGGGAGACGCGGCTACCACGGCTACGCCACCCAGCCGGTCCGGCTCCAGTTCCGCGAGAACGGGACGACCACGTACACCACGGTGAAGACGGTGAAGACGGTGAAGACGGTGAAGACGGACAGCGTCGGGAACCTCAGGACCACGGTGACGGCCTCGGTCGACGGGTACTGGCGCTACTCCGTCGCCGGCACCACGACGACCCCGCCGGCCACGGCCGCGGGCGACTTCATCGACGTGCGCTGACGTCGTAGCCGCAGGCAGGAAGGCCCTGGTCGCCGGACCCCACGAGCTCCTCGGGTACGGCGGCCGGGGCCTTCCGCGTCCCCAGGGGCCCTCGGTGGGCAAGCCTGTCAGTGCCGCGTGCTTGGCTCTCCCCATGACTGACGCACACGGCAACCAGCCCCCCGTCCCCATCCCGAACCAGCAGCCAGGGCAACCGAGTTACGCCCCCGGAGCCGAGATCGCCGTACTCCTCGCCTGCCTGCGCGCCCAGCGTCGGCACGTGCTCGGGATACTCGACGGGCTCGACGCAGAGGCGCTGCGCAGGCCCGTGCTGCCCTCGGGATGGAGTTGCCTGGGGCTGGTGCGGCATCTGGCACTCGATGTCGAGCGGTTCTGGTTCCGGGCCGTCTTCCTCGGGGACGCGAAGGTCGTCCGGGGCCTGGACGAGATCGACGACGCCTGGCAGGTCCCGGCCGGCGCCTCGCCCTCCGACATCCTCGGCACGTACCTCACCGAGAGCGAGCGCGCCGACGCCGTCATCGCCGCCGCTTCCTCCGCCGACGCGCCCCTCGCCTGGTGGCCGCACCAGCTCTTCGGCGAACCGCATCTCCACACCCTGCGCGATCTCCTGCTGCACGTCGTCACCGAGACCGCCTGCCACGCCGGCCACCTCGATGCGGCCCGCGAACTCATCGACGGGCGGCGGTGGTTGGTCCTCGCCTGACCGGCACAGGTGCTCCACGCCGACGGCGGCGTCACCCGACGGCCACCGCGTCCCGCCGACCGCCGCCCCGAGAGAAGCCGAGCGCCGGGAGCGGACGAACACCGCAAGGAGCGGGCCACTGGCCGGTTTGTATCCTCGGGATGGTGCCGTCCGGCACCAGCGGGACCCGCGAGAGGACACACCGTGACCACCGAGCTGAGCTCCGACGCCCTGAGCGCCCCCGGAGCCCCGAGCGACCTGAGCACCCTTGTCGACCGTGCCAGGCAGGACTACGAGGAGCTGGCCGGCCGTGGTCTCTCCCTCGACCTGACCCGGGGGAAGCCGGCGCCCGCGCAGCTCGATCTCTCCGAGGACCTGCTGAGCCTGCCGGGTGGCCGCCACACCGCCGCCGACGGCACCGACGTGCGCAACTACGGCGGTCTCCAGGGGCTGACCGAACTGCGCGAGATCTTCGCCGAGCAGCTCCAGGTGCCGGTGGCGCAGCTGCTCGCGGCCGGCAACTCCAGCCTGGAGCTGATGCACGACTCCCTGGTGCACGCGCTGCTCAGCGTGGTGCCGGGCGCCGAGTCCCGCTGGGTGGACCAGGGCCGGATCGCGTTCCTCTGTCCCGTCCCCGGTTACGACCGGCACTTCGCGCTGTGCGAGCGGTTCGGCATCGACATGATCCCCGTGCCGATGACCGGGGCGGGTCCGGACATGGACGTGGTCGAGCGCCTCGTCGCGGAGAACCCTGCCGTCAAGGGCATCTGGTGCGTCCCGAAGTACAGCAACCCGGACGGCGTGGTCTACAGCGACGAGACCGTGGCCCGGCTGGCCGCGATGGAGACCGCCGCACCCGACTTCCGCATCTTCTGGGACAACGCGTACGCGGTGCACCACCTCACCGAGGAGCGGGTGGAGATCGCCGACCTGCTCGCCGCCTGCGACGAGGCCGGGAACGCGGACCGGGTGTTCGTGTTCGGCTCCACCTCCAAGATCACCCTGGCGGGTTCGGGCGTCGCCTTCTTCGGCTCGTCCCCCGCCAACGTGAAGTGGCTGCTCGCCAACAACGCGAAGCGGTCCATCGGCCCGGACAAGGTCAACCAGCTCCGGCACGCGATGTACCTGCGTGACGCGGACGGCGTACGTGACCTGATGAACCGTCAGCGTCAGGCTTTGCAGCCGAAGTTCGAGGCCGTGCAGCGCATCCTCGAAGCCGAGCTGGGCGGTACGGGCCTCGCCTCCTGGACGAAGCCCAAGGGCGGCTACTTCGTGAACCTGGTGGTCGAGGAGGGCTGCGCGAAGGAGGTCGTCCGGCGCGCCGGTGCGGCGGGTATCGTGCTCACCCCGGCCGGCGCCACCCACCCGTACGGCGACGACCCGAGCGACTCGGTCATCCGGATCGCCCCCAGCTACCCGACGCAGCAGGAGCTGGAGGAGGCCATCCTCGGCCTGACCGCGTGCGTGCGGGTCGTCGGGTACGAGAAGCGGCTCGCCGCGAAGTAACGATTCCGGGTACGCACTCCGGCCAGCGGTGCGCTCCGGCCCGCCTCCCTCGACGGGGGCGGGCCGGAGCGCACCGGAGCGGCCCCCGAGGAGGGAACCTCGTGTGACAGGCGACAGGGCGGGCGACGGGGCGGGCAGCGGAACGGCCGGTGCGGACCGCGGCCGCTCCGGCACCGGCGCCCGGAAGTGGCTGTTCCTCACCGGCGCGATCGCCTCCGAGGTCGCGGGGACGCTGGCCCTGCGGGCCGCCCTCGACGACCAGCCGTGGTACGTGCTGGTGGTCGCGGGTTATGTCACCGCGTTCACCCTGCTGGCGCTGGTGCTGCGCGAGGGCATGCCGATCGGTGTCGCGTACGGGATCTGGGGCGCGAGCGGCGTCGCCGTCACCGCCGTGCTGGCCGCGCTCCTCTTCGGCGACCCGCTGACCTGGCTGATGGGCCTCGGGGTCGTGGCGGTCGCCGCCGGGGTCATGACCGTGGAGATCGGCGCCCAACGCGCCACCGCCGTCCGGGAGCACGCCGCCGCGACCGGCACCGCCCAGCCCCAGCTCCAGCCCCCATCCCAGCCGCAGCCGCAGCCGCAGCCGCAGCCCGAGGAGACCACCCCGTGAGCTGGCTCTTCCTGATGGGCGCGATCCTCTGCGAGGTCAGCGGCACCCTCGCCCTGCGCGCCTCCGAGGGGTTCCGCAAGAAGGTGTGGCTGGCGCCGGTGCTGATCGCGTACGTCGTCTCCTTCGGCTGCCTCGCGCTGGCGCTCTCGCACGGCATGGCGATCGGCGTCGCGTACGGCATCTGGTCCGCCTGCGGGGTCGCGCTGACCGCCGTCCTCGCCCGCCGCCTCTTCGGTGAGCCGCTCACCCGGCTGATGGGCCTGGGCATCGCCCTGATCGCCGGCGGCGTCCTGCTGATCGAAGCGGGCGCCCACCCATAGGTGTCGCCCACCCGTAGGTGGTGTCCGGCGGACCGGATCGCGACCGGGCGGCCCGCTCGGCCTCAGTCCAGTTGGCGCGAGAGCTCCCGGGAGGACGAGCGCCGCCGTTCGCCTTCCGGCGTATAGGTGAAGGAGTCGCGGAACGTACCGGCTTCACCGACCCGCACGGCGAGCAGGACCGGCTCCGGGTGCTCGGCGGTCCAGCCGCAGAGGGCGTCGGGCCGGGTGCCGTTCCAGAGGTGGAAGCAGACCATCGGGTCGGCCGGATCGGCGGTGACGTATCCGAGCGTCTTGCCGAACCGGGGGTTGGAGCCGCCGAACCGCACCGACGGCGGCCCGAACTCGGCCGCCACGTCCGACCAGTTCCGGTCCTCCCGGTCCACCCACTCCGGTGCCGTCGTGCGGAGCCGGGCGTACTCCCCCGCGTCGAGCACCCGTACCGCCCGCAGCCAGCCGAGCCGGTGGGCGAACTCCGCGTAGAGCGAGACCACGGCGTCCGCCGGGCCGTCCGCGTGCAGATGCCGGGCGAAGGCCCCCTTCGCCCCGTTCGCCGACCATGCGCCGGACACCTCCCAGGCCGTCTGCTGCCGGTGCCAGACCGCCGGCCGGCCCTCCACGTACAGGAGGTCCTCGCACATCATCCGGAGGACCAGCTCGTCCCCCCACATACCGGGGCGTCGCAGCACCGAGTTGAGCCGGTCGACGAAGTGGGCACGGATGTCCGCAGCGGGCACGAGGGCATCGGAAGAGATCACCGCGCCAGTCTTTCGTGTCAACGTTCGACGCGCATGCGTACGAAGAATTCTCTGGGAGATTACCCAACCCACCTGCCCCCACGGTCACCCGACCGACATCCACCCACTACAACCAGCCACCACACCCCCCGCTCAACGCCCCGGCCACCATTTCTTGCGCCGGTTACCGCACCCACAGCCCGTACTCACAGCCGCAGCCGTGCGACCGCCTGCCCCGCCGTCTTGCCCGTCAGCGCCCGATCAGCGCCGTCCCGTGCACACTCGGGGGAGCGGACCGCGCCCGCCGAACGGACCGGGGGCCCGCCGGGCGAGGATGAACCCGAGGCACGCACGGCCCGCCCGGCACGAGCCGTGCGGGCAGACGGCACAGGGCGCGGGTCGCACGGCACCCGCGCGGCGTAAGGACGGAACATGGCTGAGCGTACGGTCCCCCTGCTGCGGACGATGCGGGCGCGGGACCCGGAGGAGGAGCACCGGGCTTCGACGCCGCTGGAGCTGCTCTTCGACCTGACCTTCGTGGTCGCGGTCTCGCAGGCCGCCGCACAGCTCCACCACGCCCTGGCCGAGGACCACGTGGGCGCCGGACTGGCCGGCTACGCGGCGGTGTTCTTCGCCATCTGGTGGGCCTGGATGAACTTCACCTGGTTCGCCTCCGCGTACGACACCGACGACGTCCCCTACCGGCTGGTGACCCTCTTCCAGATGGCCGGCGTGCTGGTGCTCGCCGCCGGAGTGCCCGCCGCGTTCCAGGACGGGGACTTCACGGTCGTCGTCATCGGCTACGTCATCATGCGCGTGGCGATGATCGCGCAGTGGCTCCGGGCCGCGTCGCAGCACCCGGAGGGCCGCCGGTGCGCCGTGCGGTACGCGACGGGCATCGGCGTGGCGCAGATCGGCTGGGTGGCCCGGCTGGCGGTCCCGGACGAGTGGCAGGCGGTCACGTTCGTGCTGCTCGTCCTGGTCGAGCTGGCGGTTCCCGCCTGGGCCGAGTCCGGCGGCAACACCACCAGTTGGCACCCGGAGCACATCGCCGAGCGGTACGGCCTCTTCACCATCATCGTGCTCGGCGAAGTCATCCTCGCCTCGCTCGCGGCGGTCCAGTCCACCGTCTCCGACCACGGCCTGTCGGCCCCCGTCCTGATGATCGCCATCGGCGGTCTGCTGCTGGTCTTCGGCCTGTGGTGGATGTACTTCACCGGCGGCGAGATCGGCCTGCCGACCTTGCGATCCGCCCTGACCTGGGGGTACGCCCACTACGGCGTCTTCGCCTCACTGGCCGCCCTCGGCGCCGGGCTGGAGGCCGCCGTGGACGCCACCCAGCACCACGCCCATCTGTCCGAGCGGACCGCCTCGCTGGCCGTGGCCGTTCCGGTCGCCCTCGTCCTCGTCCTGCTCGGCGCCCTGCACCGCATGACGGGCACCGGCGGTGTGGAACACACCGTCGTGGTCGCGCTCGGCTCCCTCGTGGTCCTCGCCCTCGGCTTTCTCGGCCCGACGCTGGACCTGGGCGGCGCGGTGCTCGGCATGGGCCTGGCCGTCGCCGCCACCGTGGCCGCCGACGCGACGGTCCTCCGGAGGCGCGCGGTGGCCCGGTAGCGGAGGGCCAGGCCGGGGAGGGCTACGCCGAGGGGGGCTCGTACGCGGCGAGCGCCCGCTCGAAGGACGTGTACGCGTCCTCGTCGAAGAGGACGAACCGGACCTCGGCGACCGGGAGCCGAGACTCCTCGCGGACCGTGCGCACGGCGAGACGGGCACCGTCGTCCATCGGCCAGCCGTAGACACCGGTCGAGATCGCCGGGAACGCCACGGAGCGCGCGCCCACTTCGGCGGCGACCCGGAGGGACTCGCGGTAGCAGGAGACCAGCAGGTCGGAACGGTCCTCCTCCCGGGACCAGACCGGGCCGACGGTGTGGATCACGTGGTCGGCG
Source organism: Streptomyces sp. NPDC005576 (assembly GCF_042871745.1). Classification (NCBI taxonomy): domain Bacteria; kingdom Bacillati; phylum Actinomycetota; class Actinomycetes; order Kitasatosporales; family Streptomycetaceae; genus Streptomyces; species Streptomyces sp. NPDC005576. The sequence goes on from NZ_JBIAJC010000005.1 coordinate 381,736, forward strand.
TGGAGCCGCCCGGCGGTCGTGGCCACCGCCTGCCCGGTGGGCAGCCCTTTGCCGTACCGCGAAGCACGCAGGTCACGGCAGGCGTCCAGGATCGCGGGGCCGCCCTTGCGGTGGATGGCGCCGTCCACCCCGCCACCGCCCAGGAGCGAGGAGTTGGCGGCGTTCACGAGGGCGTCGGCGTGCTGCTCGGTGATGTCACCCCGTACGAGCGTGATGATCGGCTTCGTCGTCATGGTGACCATCCTCCTCCACCCCTCCGGCCCTCCGGCGCCGTGGCCCGGCACACCAGTCCCCCAGCCGTCACCGCAACAGGAACCCCGTCAGGTACCCCAGCGCGTTGGTGGCCCAGTGCAGGCCCGCCGGGGCGAGCAGGCTGCCGCTCCGGCGCCGCAGCTCGCAGAAGAGGACGCCGGAGGCCGCGGTGAAGAGCACCGCTCCGGCGTCGGCGACGACCGCCGCGATCACGGTTCCGGTGGAGGAGGTGCCGAAGAGGCCCGCGAGCGCGGGCTTGTCGCCGGCCAGGTGGAGCGACGGCAGGATGTGCCACATCCCGAAGAGGGCGGAGGAGACGACGGTGGCCGTGACCGTCCCCCGGGCGCGTACGAGGAGCCCGTACAGCACCCCGCGGAACGCGACCTCCTCCAGCAGCACGGTGGCGACGGGGACCTGGATCAGCATGCGCTCGGCGACCTCGGCCCCCGAGAGGCCACTGTTGCGCTCGTCCTCGAAGAGGTCGCGGGTGGCGGGGAGCAGCGCACCGACCAGGTAGACGAGTCCGACCAGGCCGATCAGTACGGCGGCCCAGCGGGCACCCCGCGCCCAGGTCCCCCGCCCGAGGCCGGCCTCGGGCCAGGTGCCGCCGGACCACTTCCACACCCCGAGCAGGATCGCGGTGACGACCAGGGAGACGACCAGGCCCCAGCCGTGGAGGAAGACGTGGTTGACGAGGTTGGTGGCGACCAGGATGGCGATGGTCAGCGCGATCGCCCCGTTCAGGGGAAGCCGCCGCCCCTCAGCCATGCCGTCTCCGTCCGCGTACCCGTGCGTCCCCGTACCGGCGTTCCCCGCCCCCCGCGCGGCGCCCGTGGCTGAAACCCACTTTCGGCGCCACCCCCCGTCCGGGCAACTCGTGGCCGAGCAGGAACGCACCGGCACGGATCGCCGCCGTCACAGGGTGTCGCCCGGTGGCGGCGTACCGTTCCGCCTAGCGTGCCTCTGGAGCGGCCGGGCGACTGCGGCCGAGGCGCCCGGGAGGCCCCCATGACCGGAAGCGGCGGATCCACCCGGTGGCAACCCGGCCCCGACAGGGACAGGGCCGAGCGGCCCACCGCCGGAGCCGAGGCCCGGCCGGCCGCCCGTCCCGCGCGGCGGCCGGTCGTCCGGCGGCGGCCCGGCTGGGCGGGGGTGGTCGTGGCGGTGCTCTTCTACGTCGCCTCGTTCACGCCCTCCCTCATCCCCCGCTCCTGGCTGGTCCAGTCGCTGGCTGCCGGGGTCACCGCGGCGGCCGGTTACGGCGTGGGGGCGATCCTCGGCCGGGTGGCACGGCGCTGCGGGCTGCGGCCCGGCCCGGCGGCGGTCCGGCGGGCGTGGCTGCTGCTCGTACCGCTGGGGGTCGCGGCTGTCGTGGCGGTGACCGTGCGCAGCGTCCACTGGCAGGGTGACGCGCGGCGGTCGGTCGGGATGGCGCCGGGGCTGGTGTGGTGGCAGTGGCTGCTGGTGCCCTTCGCGGCGCTGCTGATCTGCGCGCTGCTCGTCGCGTCGGCCCGGTCCCTCCGGCTGGGTACGCGCACCCTGGCGCGTCCCCTGGAGCGGCTGGTGCCGCGTCCGTGGGCGCTGACGGTGGCGGCCGCGGTGGCGGTGGTCGTGGTGGTGGGGGTGGTCCAGGGCTTCCTGCTGCGCGGGTTGGTGAACCTCGTGGAGAGCAGCGCGTCGCTGACGAACGGGACGACCAGCAAGGGCATCGCCCGGCCTCTGCTCCCGACGCTCTCGGGCAGTCCGTCCTCGCTGGAGAGCTGGTCCTCGCTGGGGAAGAACGGCCGGGACTTCGTCGGCCACGCGTCCACCCGGGCGCAGATCTCCGCGTTCACCGGAGCCCCGGCGCAGGACCCGGTCCGGGTATACGTCGGCCTGGAGTCCTCGGCGACCCTGCGGGGCCGTGCGGATCTGGCCGTGCGGGAGCTGGAGCGGACCGGCGCGTTCCGCCGGAAGGTGCTGGTGGTCTTCGGTTCGACGGGCAGCGGCTGGGTCAACGAGAGCCTCGCCAAGCCGTTGGAGTACATGTACGGCGGGGACAGCGCGGCGGTCGCCCTCCAGTACTCGTTCCTGCCGAGCTGGCTCTCGTTCCTGACCGAGAGCGAGGCCGCCGTGGCCGGTTCCGCGCTCTTCGACGCCGTGTACGCACACTGGTCCGCGCTGCCCGCCGGTGAACGCCCGCAGTTGCTGGTGTCCGGCGAGTCCCTCGGTTCGTACGCCACCGAGGGCGCCTTCGACGGCGAACTCGCACGGATGACCGCCCGCAGCGACGGCGCGCTGCTGGTGGGGCCGACGCTGCGGAACCCGATGTGGGAACGGCTCGGCAAGGACCGCGACCCGGGCACTCCGCTCTGGCTGCCGGTCTACCGGGACGGGCGCACCGTGCGGTACGCCCGTCGCGGAGGCGATTTCGGCAGGCCGGCGGGTGCCGTGTGGGACGCGCCCCGGATCGTCTACCTCCAGAACGGGTCCGACCCCGTCACCTGGTGGTCCCCCGATCTGCTGACGTCTCGGCCGCAGTGGCTGGTGGGCCCGAAGGCGCCGGACGTCTCCCCCGGGATGCGCTGGTACCCGATCGTCACGTTCTGGCAGGTGACCTGCGATCTCGCGGCGGCCGACTCGGTGCCGGCGGGGTACGGGCACCGGTTCGGCAGCCTCCCGGTCGCGGCCTGGGCCGCCGTGACCCGGCCGCCCGGGTGGACGGGGGAGGACACCGCCCGCCTCGAGGAGGCCCTGGAACGGAAACAGGACGAGCAGGACGAGCAGGACGAGCAGGACGAGCAGGACGAGCAGGACGAGCGGAAGGAGTAGGGGGAGCGGCCTGGGTGGTGTCCGGCGTTCCTGCTCTTCTTGCCCCTCACCTTCCGAAGCGTGACAGAACCGCAAGTAGGCACACACGTTGTGGCACTGACGGACCGTCTACCCTGTTGCTTCCAGTAGTGCACAGGGGGTCGCATGCACAGCGAGGGAACGGCCGACGAGCCGGAAACGGGCTTCGACGGCGATCCCGGTGGCGGCCGGCGGTCCACCGAGCCGCAGTCCGTCGAGCCACGAGGTGCCGAATCACGACGCGCTGAACCACTGGGCGCTGAACCGCAGCACACGGAGCAGCAGCACGTCGATCCGCGCGGGTTCGGGGACGAGTCCGTCGTGGAGCCCCTCGGCGATCCCACCGGACCGGAGTTCCTCGGTGAGGCGCCCGAGTTCCTCGGCGATGCGGCAGGCCCCCTCGGGGACGGGGACACGCACGGCTCGGAGCCCGAACTCCACCCGCACATGGTGATCGCCGACCGCTACGAGCTCCAACGCCAGTTGGGCCGGGGCGGCATGGGCGTCGTCTGGGAGGCGCTGGACCGGCGGCTCGGGCGGCGGGTCGCGGTCAAGGGGCTGCTCTACCGGGGTGCCGTGGAGCCGGACACGCAGGCCCAGTGGGTCGAGCGGGCGCGGCGCGAGGCGCAGGCCATCGCGCGGATCGGGCACCAGAACGTCGTGGCCGTGCACGACGTGATCGAGGCCGGGAACCAGGTCTGGATCGTGATGGAGCTGCTCAACGCGCGCTCCTTGGCGGACCTGTTGCGCGAGCAGCGCCGCCTGCCGGTGGCGCAGGCGGCCCGGATCGCCCTCCAGGTGCTGCGCGGGCTGCGCGCGGTGCACGAGGCGGGGGTGCTGCACCGGGACGTCAAGCCGCACAACATTCTCTTCCGGCCCAACGGCCGTGCGCTGCTCATGGACTTCGGCATCGCCACCTTCGAGGGTGCCGTCCAGCTGACCAAGTCGCAGGAGATCATCGGCACTCCGAAGTACCTGGCGCCGGAGCTGATCCACCGGGGCGGCGAGGCGCTGCCGAAGCCGGGCACCCCGGCGTCCGACCTGTGGTCGCTGGGGGTGACGCTGTTCGAGATGGTCGAGGGCCACGCGCCCTTCACGGGCCTCAGCTCGTACGAGATCTTCATCGCCGTGTACGAGCAGCCGCTGCCCGCGATGACGCACGCCGGGCCGCTCGCCCCGGTCATCGGGGCGCTGCTCCGGAAGGACCCGCTCCTGCGGCCGACCGCCCGGGAGACCGAGGCGATGCTGCTGGCGGTCACCAGCGACCCTCCGGCGCTCGACCCGTCGACCCACCGCCGGAACCAGGGCCTCCAGCTCCCGCAGGGCGAGGACACCACGGGCGCGCGCCCCGGCGACAGCGACGACAGCAACGACAGCGGCACCGCCGGCAACGGCAACAACGGCGGCGGCGACGGAGCGGCGCCGGGCGGCCGTCGGTCCGGGCGGCCCCGTCGGCGGGCCGCGCTCGGTGCGGCGGCGGTCGGCTGCGCGGTCCTGCTGTCCGGCGGCGGCTGGCTGACCTGGCAGCACTTCGGAGCGCCCGCGCCCACGTACAAGAAGGGGCACGCCGAGCTGAAGATAGGCGTCAAGGAGGACCAGCCCGGACTGAGCCAGCGGCAGTCGGACGGTTCGTACGCCGGGTACGACATAGACCTCGCCACCCGGATCGCGCGGCGCATGGGCTACCGGGCCAAGGACATCCGCTTCGTGCCGGTGAACAGCGAGAACCGGGCGTCGATGCTCTCGGCGGGGCGTGTCGATCTGGTGATAGCGAGCTACAGCATCACCCCCGAACGCAAGGAGCAGGGAATCGTCTTCGCGGGGCCGTACTACACGGCGCTGCGCAGCTTCCTCGTACGCAAGGACGTCCCCCGGGCGTACACCGACGCCGCCGACCTGATCGACGACAACGCCCAGATCTGCACGGTGCGGGGCTCGACGTACGAGAAGTGGCTGGTGGACGCCGGCTACAACCTGACCAAGCGGCAGAGCTCGTACCAGCTCTGCGTGGACTACCTGCTGGACGACAAGAGCGGGATCTCCGCCGTGAGCACCGACGACATCATCCTCGCCGGGTACGTCGGACAGGACCCGCAGAAGCTCCAGCAGATCAGCAACGCGGGCGGGGCCGAGGGGTACGGCGTGGCGATGGTGCCCGGCGAGCCCGAGCTGAAGAAGGAGGTGTGCGACGCGCTGCGGGAGATCGTGAACGGCCAGGAGTGGGAGGACATGTACACCGAGCACCTGGCGCCGCTGATGTCCAACGAGTCCGCGCCGAACCGGCCGAAGCTGACCGAGTGCGAGGACTCCTGAGAGTCCGCGGGCATCCCCGGGCTCTCGCGTGCTCCCCCGGGCATCCCCCGCTCAGTGCCCGCCGAGCCGCTCCCCGCACTCCGCGCAGAACTTCGGCGCCCGCCCCTCGGCGAGACGGCCGCACTCCGGGCAGACCCGGTCCAGCGCGCACGGGGCCTCGCCGCCCTCGGCCCCGGCCGCCGCGCGGGCGGGCGGCGCGGACGCGATGGTCAGGCCGGGGCGGCGGCGGTGGACGGTGAGGTACGCGAGGCCCTCGGGTCCGGCCGCGACGGCACGGCGGGAGGTGCGGGGCAGCCAGGTCACCGTGGTCGGGGTGAGCGGCAGCGCGGTGGTGCCGGTGGTGATCACGCCGCTGCCCGCGAGGACGACGAGGAGCACGTCGAGGGTGTCCTCCCGGTGCTCGCCGACCTCGGCGTCCGGCGGCAGCCGCACCAGGTTGGCGTCCAGCTCCCGCCCCTGCTCGGCGAGTTGCCAGAGCGCGCCCCGACCGTCCGGGGCCGCCCGGGCGAGGGCGTCGGCGAGCACGGCGAGGTTCCTGGGCACGGCGTTCACGCCTCCGAGCATAGGCTGATCGTTTTCCCCTGGACCACCCTGGACCACCCGCGAGAAGGAGCCGCATGCACCGCGAACCCGGCGCGAGTTACCCGCCCGTCGAGCCGTACGACCACGGGCTGCTCGACGTCGGCGACGGCAACCTCGTCCACTGGGAGGTCTGCGGCAACCCGGCGGGGAAACCGGCGCTGGTCGTGCACGGCGGCCCGGGCTCCGGCTGCAAGCCGTGGCCCCGGCAGCGCTTCGACCCGGAGCTGTACCGGGTGGTCCTCTTCGACCAGCGAGGCTGCGGGCGCTCCACCCCGCACGCCGCCGACCCCACGACGGACATGCGGCACAACACCACCGCCCATCTGATCGCCGACGTGGAGAAGCTCCGCGCCCACCTGGGCATCGAGGCGTGGCTCCTCTTCGGCTGGTCCTGGGGGGCGACGCTCTCCCTCGCGTACGCCGAGGCGCACCCGGAGCGCGTCACGGCTCTCGTGCTGTCGGGCGTCACCTCGACCCGCCCCAGCGAGATCGACTGGCTCTACCGGGGAGCGGGCCAGATCTTCCCGGAGGCCTGGGACCGCTTCCGCGCGGGCGTCCCGGAGGTGACGGACCCCCGGCCGTCGGCCACCGCGCTGATCACGGCGTACGCCCGGCGGATGGAGAGCGCCGACCCCGCCGTACGGGAGCGGGCCGCGGCCGACTGGTGCGTCTGGGAGGACGCCGTGCTGGCGGAGGAGGGGCAGCCGCCCGCGTACACCAGCAGGCCCGAGCGGGACCGGCTGGCGTTCGTCCGGATCTGCTCGCACTACTTCGCGCACGCCGCCTGGCTGGAGGACGGGCAGCTGATCCGGGACACGGGGCGGCTCGCGGGCATCCCGGGCGCGCTGATCCACGGCCGGTTCGACCTGGGCGCGCCGTTGACGACCGCATGGGAGCTGGCCCGCGCCTGGCCCGACGCGGAGCTGACGGTCATCCCGGACGCCGGCCACCTGGGCGGTGCGGCGACCTCCCGCGCGGAACTCGCCGCCATCGACCGGTTCGCCGGAAAACCCGTCGCCCCCTGACGGCTCGCGGTGCCCCCTTGCTTCGAGCGCACTCGAAGGCGTTGGGTGGGGAATCATGAAGTACACGCAGCTCGGACGCACGGGCCTCAAGGTCAGCCGCCTCGTTCTCGGGACGATGAACTTCGGCCCGCAGACCAACGAATCCGACAGCCACTCCCTCATGGACGCCGCACTCGACGCGGGCGTCAACTTCTTCGACACCGCCAACGTCTACGGCTGGGGCGAGAACAAGGGCCGCACCGAGGAGATCCTCGGCACCTGGTTCGCGCAGGGCGGCGACCGCCGCGACAAGGTCGTCCTCGCCACCAAGGTCTACGGCAACATGGGCCCGGACGGTGAGGCGTGGCCCAACCACGACAAGCTCTCGGCGCTCAACATCCGCCGTGCCGTCGACGCCAGCCTGAAGCGGCTCCAGACGGACCACATCGACCTGTACCAGTTCCACCACGTCGACCGCTCCACCCCGGCCGAGGAGATCTGGCAGGCCATCGACGTACTGATCCAGCAGGGCAAGATCCTGTACGCGGGCTCGTCCAACTTCGCCGGCTACAAGATCGCCCAGGCCAACGAGACGGCCAAGCGCCTCGGCTCGTTCGGCCTGGTCAGCGAGCAGTGCCTGTACAACCTGATGGCCCGCGACGCCGAGATGGAGGTCATCCCGGCCGCCCAGGAGTACGGCCTCGGGGTCATCCCCTGGTCGCCGCTGCAGGGCGGACTGCTCGGCGGCGCACTGCGCAAGGAGCGCGAGGGCGGCGGCGCACGGTCCACCACCGGCCGCTCGGCCGAGGGGCTCGCCGACCCGAAGGTGCGCGCCCAGGTCCAGGCGTACGAGGACCTGCTCGACAAGCACGGTCTTGAGCCCGGCGAGGTCGGCCTGGCGTGGCTGCTGACGCGGCCGGGCATCACCGGCCCGATCTCGGGTCCGCGCACGCGCGAGCAGCTCGACTCCGCGCTGCGCGCGGTGGAGCTGGAGCTCTCCGAGGAGGTGCTGGCCTCGCTGGAGGAGATCTTCCCCGGTCCGGGCCCGTCGCCGGAGAGCTTCGCCTGGTAGTCCGGTGAACCCGGTACGTCTCCCCGGCGGGCGGTCAGCCCTCGGGGAGGCGGGGGGCCGCCGACGTCAGTTGCCCACGGCCGCCGCCACGAAGACGACGACGAACATCAGCACGAGAACGGCGGCCATGATGCGGTTTCTGGTCTTCGGATCCACCCGACGAGGTTAACCGCCCAGCCGGACGCCCCCGTCACCCGCCCCGTCACCCGGCCGGTCACCCGGCCCCGTGGCCCGCCGGCCTCTCACCGCCCCAGCGGCCAGGCCCGCACCACCTCGTACCGCGGCTGCTCCCCCGCCACCCCGGACACCGGCAGGTGGCTGCGGACCAGGCTCAGCGCGTCCGCCTCCCACCCGGCCCCCTCGAACCCCTCCAGCACCTCCGTGAACGGGTGCAGGTCCACCTCCGTACGGCTGCGCGCGAGCGTGAGGTGGGGCGTGTAGCGGCGGTGCTCCTCCATCGGGACACCCGCCCTGCGGGCGGCTGCGTGGGCGCGTTCCGCGAGCAGCCGCAGCACGTCCAGCCCGCCCGCCGCCCCGGCCCACAGCACCCGCCCGTCGAACCGGCCACCGCCGTGCACCCGGAGCGGGAACGGTTCGGTCCGACGGGCGGCGCGCTCCAGCCGCCCGTACAGCTCCGGCAGCAGCACCTCGTCCACCTCTCCGAGGAAGGCGAGCGTGAAGTGCCACCCCTCCGCCCCGGACCACCGCAGACTCCGCGCCCCCGGCAGCGCGTGCAGCGGGGCGACGGCAGCACGCAGCTCCGCCACCGCCCCGGCGGGCGGCAGGACGGCGGCGAAGAGGCGCTGAGTGATCACGGGGTCCTGCCGGGTGCTCATACGGCCGAGTCTCGCAGTTGCCCGCGTGCCCCGACTCCCTCCGCGCCCGCGCCCGAGCCCGCCGTCACGGTCCCAGAACCCGGAAAACCGGTCCGCCCTCCTTCCCCCGCGCGCGGGAAGGAGGGCGGACCGGTGTCAGCGATCGCTCGATCTACGCCGCCGTCGCCAGTTGTTCGCGCGGGACGAAGCGGACGTGAGGGCGCCCCGGGCGGAGGTCCACCTTCAGCTTCAGGCCCCCGACGCGGGCCAGCACGAAGCCGATGACCAGGGCCGCGAGGAGCGATATCCCGCCGCCGACCGCGAAGCCGACGCGGGGGCCGTAAGTGTCGCTGATCCAGCCGACGATCGGCGCTCCCACCGGCGTACCACCGGCGAAGACCATCATGTAGAGGCTCATGACCCGGCCGCGCATGGCAGGATCGGCGGCCATCTGGACGCTGGTGTTGGCGCTGATGTTGGTGGTCATGCCGAGCATCCCGATCGGCACCAGCAGGATCGCGAAGATCCAGACGGCCGGCGAGAGCGAGGCGGTGACCTCCAAAATGCCGAAGAGGGTGGCCGCCGCGACGACCATCCGGAGCCGCGAGGAGCGGCGCCGGGCGGCGAGCAGGGCTCCTATGAGGGAGCCGCAGGCCATCAGGATGTTGAAGAAGGAGTACAGGCCGGCGCCGCCGTGGAAGATCTCGTCGGCGTAGGCGGTGAGCCAGATCGGGAAGTTGAATCCGAAGGTGCCGACGAAGCCCACCAGGGCGATGGGCCAGATCAGGTCCGGGCGCCCCTTCACGTACCGCAGCCCCTCGCGGAGCTGGCCCTTGGCGCGGGGCACGATCACCGACTGGTGGAGCTCGCTCGTCCGCATCATCAGCAGGCCGACGAGCGGGGCGAGGAAGGACAGGCCGTTGAACATGAAGGCCCAGCCGCTGCCGACCGTGGTGATCAGGACACCCGCGACGGCGGGGCCGATGAGGCGGGCGGACTGGAAGTTCGCGGAGTTCAGGCTGACGGCGTTGCGGAGCTGCGACGGGCCGACCATCTCGGAGACGAACGACTGGCGGGCCGGGTTGTCCACGACCGTGACCATGCCGAGCAGGAACGCGATCAGGTAGACGTGCCAGACCTGCACGGCGCCGGCGAGGGTCAGGGTGGCCAGGGACACGCCGCACAGGCCGAGCAGCGTCTGGCTGACGAGGAGGAGCTTGCGCTTCGGGAAGCGGTCGGAGATCACGCCGCCGTACAGGCCGAAGAGCAGCATCGGAAGGAACTGGAGGGCCGTGGTGATGCCTACGGCCGCAGCGGACCCGGTGAGGCTGAGGACCAGCCAGTCCTGCGTGATGCGGGACATCCAGGTACCGGTGTTGGAGATCACGGCGCCCGTGGCGAACAGGCGGTAGTTGCGGATCTTCAGCGACGAGAAGGTCCCGCCGGTCGTGCTGTCGTGGGTGGCGGTCGGTGCGGGGGCGGAGTCTGCTCCGGATCCCGTACTCAAAAGGGTTCGCCTCCTCGGCGTGGGTGAATGCTGGCAGGTGACGAGGGAACGGCGACTGCGGGCGCGGCGGCTGTGGTCCGGCCGGCCCGGGGCGTCACAGGTGGGCGAGCTTCTCGAGCACGGGTGCGGCGACCCTGAGCTTCTCCCACTCGTCCTCGTCCAGGCCCTCGGCGAGTCCGGCCAGCCAGGCGTTCCGCTTCGTGCGGCTCTCACTGAGCATGGCCTCGGCCTGCTCGGTCTGGCTGACCGTCTTCTGGCGACGGTCATCGGGGTGCGGTTCGAGACTGACCAGTCCCTTGGCTTCCAGCAGCGCGACGATGCGGGTCATCGACGGAGGCTGGACGTGCTCCTTGCGGGCCAGCTCACCGGGGGTGGCCGAGCCGCAACGGGCGAGGGTGCCGAGCACCGACATCTCGGTGGGGCTCAGCGACTCGTCGACGCGCTGGTGCTTGAGGCGTCTGCCGAGCAGCATCACGGCGGAGCGGAGGGAGCTCACGGCGGCGGCACTGTCGCCGTCGTGGATCAGGTCAGCCATGGTCCTTAGCGTAACTCATTACTTTAGCTAAAGACCAATCGGTGGTACGCGCGAGCAAACGCTCACTCGAACGAGTGAGTCGAGCGCGGAAAGTCACCCCTGGAGCGCGCCGGGGCGGCGACCCTGCTTGGCATGGGATCGACAGTACTCAGCCTGCGGATGGACGGTGAGCTGCTCGACAGGCTCCGGCAGCATGCCGCAAAACGCGGAATGAGCGTCCAGGACTATGTGGTCCGGACGCTCATTCGCGATGACTTCGACGAACGCTTCAAGTCGGCGGTCGACGAGACGGAGAAGTTCTACGGGCCCCAGGGGCCGGCCGTACCCGGGGCACCGCAGGCGCCGCAGGGGCCGGTGGACCGGATCACCCGGCCCGGATCACCCGACCCGGCCCGGTGATCCGGACCGGATCACCCGGCCCGGATCACGTGAGGCCGAGAGCCGGCATCGCGTAGTAGAAGACGAACACGGCCGACACCACGTACATGGCCGCCGGTACCTCACGGCCCCGGCCGGCCGCCAGCCGCATCACGCTGAAGGCGATGAAGCCGATGCCGATGCCGTTGGTGATCGAGTAGGTGAACGGCATCATCACCATGGCGAGGAACGCCGGGATGGCGAGGGTGAAGTCGCTCCAGTCGACCCCCCGCACCGAACTCGCGACGATCAGGAACCCGACCGCGACGAGCGCCGGGGTGGCGGCCTGCGAGGGGACCATGGTCGCGAGCGGTGTCAGGAAGAGCGCCACCGTGAAGAGCAGACCGCTCACCACGCTCGCGAGGCCGGTACGCGCCCCCTCGCCGACGCCGGCGGTGGACTCCACGAAGCAGGTGGAGGCCGAGGAGGAGGACGCGCCGCCCGCGGCGACCGCGATGCCGTCGACGAAGAGCACCTTGTTGATGCCGGGGAAGTTGCCCTGCGGGTCCGTCAGCTTCGCCTCGTCGCCGACGCCGAGGATGGTGCCCATCGCGTCGAAGAAGCAGGACAGCAGCACGGTGAAGACGAAGAGGATGCCGGTGAGGACGCCGACCTTGGAGAATCCACCGAAGAGGCTGAAATCGCCCAGCAGCCCGAAGTCGGGTGAGGCGACCGGGTTGCCCGGCCACTCGGGGACCGTGAGGCCCCAGGCACCGGCCGGGAGGTCCGCGACCGCGTTGACGATCAGCGCGAGGATCGTCATGGCGACGATCGAGATCAGGATGGCGCCCGGCACCTTGCGGACGATGAGCCCGAGGGTGAGCAGCACGCCCAGCACGAAGATGAGGACGGGCCAGCCGTTGAGGTGACCGTCGCCGCCGAGCTGGAGCGGGACGGTGGTCTGGGCGATGTCCGGGATGCGGGAGACGAACCCGGAGTCCACCAGGCCGACGAGCAGGACGAAGAGTCCGATACCCATCGAGATGCCCTTGCGGAGCGAGGTGGGCACGGCGTTCATCACGCGTTCGCGGAGCCCGGTGGCGACCAGCAGCATCACGACGATGCCCGCGAGGACGACCATGCCCATCGCGTCCGCCCAGCTCATGCGCGGGGCGAGCTGGAGCGCGACGACCGTGTTGACGCCGAGACCGGCGGCGAGCGCGATCGGCACGTTGCCGATGACGCCCATCAGCAGCGTGGAGAACGCGGCGGTCAGCACGGTCGCGGTGACCAGCTGGCCACCGTTGAGCTGGTGGCCGTACATGTCCTTGGCGCTGCCGAGGATGATCGGGTTGAGCACGATGATGTACGCCATCGCGAAGAACGTGGCGAATCCGCCGCGGATCTCACGGGCGACCGTGGAACCCCGCTCGGAGATCTTGAAGTACCGGTCGAGCCCGCCCTGCGGCGGGTTGGGGGCGACCTCTGCGGGGGCCGAGCGGGACATGTATGACCTCAGACGTACGTAGGAGCCATGAACAGGGGGCGGGGGGGAAGGTGACCGTCTTTGGACTTTTACACGAATAAATCGCGCCATTCCCGAACGGATTAAGTATGAATACATAAGGCGAAGATCGCTATCTCCGCGCGTAGACCGTTGGGGCACCTGGGATCGGGACCCTTATGTACGCGGTCTTCACACCGTCCCGGCCTCCGTGGCCCTACCCGTCCGGGCGGCCCATAGACTGGGGCCATGGAGAAGTGGACAGCGAAGCACGAGGCGCCCGAGCCCCTGGAGGGCCCCGTCGTCGCCACCGTCACCGGCGGCACGGTCCTCTGGTTCGTCCTCTTCCTCGTGCAGCTCCCCTTCTACGGCTGGTTCGACGACCACGGCCACCTCTGGTGGCTGTGGACCTGCCTCGCCGGGGGCGGACTCGGCCTGATCGGCGTCTGGTACGTACGCGGCCGGGACGCGGCCCTCAAGCGCCACGCCGCCGCCCGCGAGGCCGAGGCCGCCACCGGGGCGCGCGACGGCGGCCCGCGAGCGCCCGGCACCGCCGGCTGACCCCGCGCGCCGCCCCCGGTCCGCGATCCGCCCCCGCCCCGCCTCGCCCCGCCCCGCCTCGCCCCGCCTCGCCGGGCTGACCCGGCGTTCCGCCCGTACCGTCTGAACCATGACGCAGCGGGCCATCGACCCCTCCGGGGACCAGACCCCCGACCGCCTCCCCCCGGACGGGGCCGGACCCCCGGCGTACGACCCGCGCGGGCTCAGCACCGCCGAGGTGGCCGAGCGGGTCGAGCGGGGCGAGGTCAACGACGTACCCGTCCGCTCCTCGCGCTCGCTGACCGAGATCGTCCGCGCCAACGTCTTCACCCGGTTCAACCTGATCATCGGCGTGCTCTGGGTGATCATGCTGGCCGTCGCGCCGATCCAGGACAGCCTCTTCGGCTTCGTGATCATCGCCAACACCGGCATCGGCATCATCCAGGAGTGGCGGGCCAAGAAGACCCTGGACGGGCTCGCCGTCATCGGCGAGGCGAAACCCACCGTGCGGCGCGACGGGAGCGCAGCCGAGATCTCCGTCGCCGCGATCGTGCTCGGCGACCTGATCGAGCTGGGTCCCGGCGACAAGGTCGTGGTGGACGGCACGGTCGGCGAGGCCGACAACCTGGAGATCGACGAGTCCCTCCTCACCGGCGAGGCCGACCCGGTGCTCAAGCGCGCGGGCGACCCGGTGATGTCGGGCAGCTTCGTCGTCGCGGGCGGCGGGGCGTTCACCGCGACGAAGGTCGGACGCGAGGCGTACGCGGCCCAGCTGGCGGAGGAGGCGTCCCGCTTCACCCTCGTCCAGTCCGAACTGCGCAGCGGCATCTCCACGATCCTGAAGTACGTGACCTGGATGATGATCCCGACCGCGATCGGCCTCGTCATCAGCCAGCTGGTCGTCAAGGAGCACGGCGTGAAGGAGGCTGTCGCCCGCTCGGCCGGCGGCATCGTGCCGATGATCCCCGAGGGCCTGGTGCTGCTGACCTCGGTCGCCTTCGCGATCGGCGTCATCCGGCTCGGCAGGAAGCAGTGCCTGGTCCAGGAGCTGCCCGCCATCGAAGGGCTCGCCCGGGTCGACGTGGTCTGCCTGGACAAGACCGGCACCCTCACCGAGGGCGGCATGGACGTCACCGAGGTCCGGCCGCTGGGCTCCGCCGACGAGGCGTACGTCTCCCGGGTGCTGGGCGCCCTCGGCGGCTCGGACCCCCGGCCGAACGCCAGTCTCCTGGCCATCGTGGATGCCTACCCCGACCCCGGCGGCTGGCGGGTTACGGACACCCTGCCGTTCTCCTCGGCCCGCAAGTACAGCGGCGCCGCCTTCCGCGAGGACGGGGCCCAGGACGGCGGGGGCGATCCCGCCACCGACTCCGTCTGGTTGCTGGGCGCCCCCGACGTGCTCCTCCCCGACGGCGACCCCGAACTGGCCTCGGTCGAGGAGCTGAACGAGCAGGGGCTGCGCGTCCTGCTGCTCTCCCGGGCGAGGGGCGGCCTCGACGGTCCGGACGCCGCCGCCGGGTCCGTACCCACCGCGCTCGTGGTGCTGGAGCAGCGGCTGCGACCGGACGCCGGGGAGACGTTGCGCTACTTCGCGGACCAGCGGGTCGCCGCCAAGGTGATCTCCGGGGACAACGCCGTCTCGGTGGGGGCGGTGGCGCAGAAGCTCGGTCTGGCGGGCGCCGAGCACACGCTCGACGCGCGGCGGATGCCCGAGGAGCAGGACGCGATGGCGAGCGCGATGGAGGAGCACACGGTCTTCGGCCGGGTCACCCCGCAGCAGAAGCGGAACATGGTCGCTGCCCTCCAGTCGCGCGGCCACACGGTCGCGATGACCGGCGACGGCGTCAATGACGTGCTGGCGCTGAAGGACGCCGACATCGGTGTCTCGATGGGTTCGGGATCGGAGGCGACCCGGGCGGTGGCGCAGATCGTGCTGCTGGACAACAGCTTCGCCACCCTGCCGTCGGTGGTCGCCGAGGGCCGCCGGGTGATCGGGAACATCACCCGTGTCGCCACCCTCTTCCTGACGAAGACGGTCTACTCGGTGCTGCTGGCGATCCTGGTCGTCTGCTTCCAGGTGGAGTACCCGTTCCTCCCCCGGCACCTGACGCTGCTCTCCACCCTGACGATCGGCGTCCCCGCGTTCTTCCTCGCCCTCGCGCCCAACAAGGAGCGGGCCCAGCCGCACTTCGTCCGCCGGGTGATGCGGTACGCGATCCCGTCCGGGGTCATCGCGGGGGCGGCGACCTTCCTGACGTACATGCTGGCCGGGAGCCACTACTCCGGGGCGGGGGCGCTCGACGCGGAGACCAGCGCGGCGACGCTCACGCTCTTCCTGGTGTCGATGTGGGTGCTGGCGATCATCGCCCGCCCGTACACCTGGTGGCGGATCCTGCTGGTCGCCTCGATGGGGGTGGCCTTCCTGATCGTGCTCGCGGTGCCGTGGCTCCAGCACTTCTTCGCGCTGAAGCTGGTGGGCACCACCATGCCGTGGGCGGCGGTGGCCATCGCCGTGGCGGCCTCGGTGCTGCTGGAGTACGTCTGGCGCCTGGTGGGCCGCCGCTTCGGGGCGTGAGTCCCGTCCGGCTTCCGGTGGCTCGATACCGTCTCCCCGGAGGGGCCCGGGAACGACGTTGCCCCACCCCCTGACGGGCCCGTAGGGTCGGTCGGGTGACTGCCGGGTCGGCCTTGGGCCACGCACGAGTGAGGTTCCCGGCCTCGGCGTGAGCCCGAGGCGGGCCAGAAGCCCGCCCCCTTCTCCGCGTCTTCGCTCCCGGCGCCCCCGCGGCGCCCCTTCCAGCGGACCCACGAGACCCGGGGACACACCACACATGTCGTACGACCAGCAGTACCCGCACGAATCCGCACGGCCGGCGACCGCCGTCCAGCTGAACCACACGGCCGTCCACGCCAGGGACCCGCATCTGTCGGCCGGGTTCCTCGCCGCGATCCTGGGGCTGGAGGTCGGTGCTCCGTTCGGGCCGTTCCTCCCCGTCGACCTCGGCAACGGGGTGACACTCGACTACTACGAGAAGACCGACGAACCGATCCAGTCGCAGCACTACGCGTTCCTCGTGCCCGATACGCGGTTCGACGCCATGGTCGGCCGCCTGGAGGCGATCGGGGTCACCTACTACGCCGACCCCCACCACACCGAGCCCGGCCGGACCAACCGCCTCTTCGGCGGCCGGGGCGCCTACTTCGACGACCCCGACGGCCACAACATGGAGATCATGACCAGGCCCTACCTCCGCCCCTGACGGGCGCCCGGGGCGGGTCCGGAACGGGCGCGCCGTCCGTCCGGGCGCCCGGGCCGGGGTGCGCTCCCCCCGGCCCGGGCGACCGGACGCCGGGCTCAGTCGAACCAGCGGTCCCGGGCCAGCTCCTCCGTGCGCGAGGGGTCCTCCAGCAGGGCGGCGACCTCGAAGCGGCGCGGCCACTGGCCGGCCGCCCAGGCGAGTCCCGCCGCCACCCCTTCCAGGGTCGAGGCGTGCACGGTGCCGTCCGGGGCGCGGCGCCAGTTCAGCTCGACGCCGCCGGCGTGGAGCTCCTCGTGCTCGACGTAGGTGTCCGGGGTGCGGTCGCCGAGCAGGACGCGGACCGCTCCGGGCACCTCGTGCTCCTCGCCCTCGGTCTCCACCTCCGCCTCGATCGTCTCGCCGAGCCGGCGGACCTGGAAGAGCTCGGCGAGTTCGGCGGCGCGTGCCGGGGCGACCGGCAGCAGGGGCAGCCCGCCGGCGAGCGGCAGGACGTCGGGGGCGTCGGCGACGACGGCGTCCGCCGCGTCGACCACCTCCACCTCGCCGTCCACGACGGCCCGCAGGTCGTCGGGGAGGGTGACCTGTTCGGGGTCGAGGTCGGCGAGCGCGGTGTAGAGCCCGTGCAGTTGTACGGCGGTCACCGGGCGGTCCTCCTCGGCGAGGCGGCCCAGCAGTTCGGCGGCGCCGCCCGGCTCGTCCAGGAGGGCTTCGACCGTGGTGCGGACCCCGAGCGCGCGGAGCACCTGGGCGTCGTCGAACCCGGTGGCGTCCACCGCGTCGTAGAGCCCGTCCAGCAGCGGGTCGCCGCCCGCCGTGCGGACACCGGCCGGGCGGCGGCCCTCCAGCACCGGGTGGTCGCGCAGCCACCAGGCGGTGTACGAGCGCACCGAGCGGGTCGTACCGTCCGGGAGCAGTACCCGGACGGGCTGGGTCAGGGCGTCGCGGAACGGCGGCCGGGAGAGCATGGCGAGCGCCTGCGGCCAGGCGTCGTCGGCGACGAGGTCGAGGTCGCGCACGGCGACGATCTCGGTGGCCACCGGAGGCACCGGGGTGTCGGGCAGCTGGTCGAGCAGGTCCTCGCACCAGACGTCCACGGCGTCCAGCAGTCCGGCGTCGTCGGGTTCGGCGAAGTCGCTGTCGCGGGGCTCCAGTTCGTCGGGGTCGAGGACCACGTCGGTGGCGCGCACGAGGGCGAAGCCGGCGAGCACCCCGCAGGCGGTGAGCGGCTGCTCGCCCCAACGTTCGGCCAACTCCTGGTCGCAGAGCGCGATTTCTCCCTCGCGCATGATCTGGGCGAACTCGCTGCCGGGGAGCACAAGTTCACCGGCGGGCACGGTCTCCCCGTCCTCGTCGAGCAGCGCGAGGGCGCCGAGCCAGGGTTCGTCGCCGGGGTTCAGTTCGGCGTCGCGCACGAGGGTGAGCACGGTCTCCACCAGCTCGTCGCCGTCGAGCGCGTCCTCGTCCCAGATCTCCCCGGCGTCCAGCGATCCGGCGACCGCCGCCCGCACCTGGGGGGTGGTCAGTACGGCGCGCGGGGTGGCGGGCAGCGCGCCCAGCTTCTCCAGCAGCGGGTGCGCGGCGTCCGGGTGGGCGACCTTCAGGCCGAGCCGGGCGAGGCGGGCGAGCACCGGGCCGGTCAGCGCGTCGGGCAGCGGCAGCAGCACCTGGCGCGGGCCGATCGTGGTGCGGGGCGGCTGCCCCTCGGGGGCGTCGGGCGCCCCGGCGAGCGGGACGGGCAGTCCGGAGAGGCGGTCCGGGTCGACCCCGGCGAGGCTGTCGTAGAACCGCCGCCACCAGTGCGGTTCGCGCTCGAGCCCTGCGAGCCGGTCGATCGCCTCGGTCAGCGGGACCCGGCTCACGCCCAGGGTGCGCAGTTCGGTGCGGCGTTCGAGTCCGGCGGGCAGCAGGCACGGCAGCACCTCGGCGAGCACCCGTACGGTCTCGGCGCCGGCGCCCTCCACGACCTCGGCCTCGACGGGGCGCAGCGCGGCGTGGTCCCGGTGGCGGACGGCGTCGGGGGCGCCGGGGTCCGCCCAGTCGTCGGCCCAGTTCTCGGCGACCGGGGCGACCGCCGCGGCCGGGTCGGCGGGTACGGCCGGCGCGAGGAAGGCGACCCGGGGCAGCCGTTCCAGGATCGCCGCGCGCAGCGCCCCGTCCACCACGCCCTGACCGAGCGGTCCGGGCACCAGATCGAGGGTGCCGGTGGTGACGGGGTGCCAGTCGGCGAGGAGCTCGGCGTAGGCGTCGGCCGCGCGCTCCACCAGGAAGTCGGTGAGCGGGCCGGGTGCGGGGTGCCTGCGGGTGGTGTCCAGCGGCAGCGAGGCGATGAGCAGGGCGGGCACGCCGAGGGGTTCGTCGGTGGGCGTCGGGGCGTGCACGACGGGTGCGGTGCCGGGGCGGCGGGGCGAGCCGTCCTCGTTCACGGGGACGGCCCAGGTGACCGACCAGTGCGGGCGCAGCCGTTCCTCGACGGGCCGGCCTGCGAGCAGCGCGGGCTCGACCGGCCCGTGGTGGAAGACGGTGCGCCAGCGGTTGACGCCGTGCGCGGAGTCCTCGACGTGGATGTACGGGCCGTGCGCGGTCCGCGTCAACGTGCGTACGCCGGAGGGGGTTTCGACCACGATCTCGTCGAGTCCGGTCAGGGTGAGGAGGAGTGCGTCGTCGATGGAGTCGAGCAGCCGCTCCACCAGGTCCTCGGCGGTGCCGTCGCGCAGCGGCAGCACCACCACGGTGTCGTACCCCTCGGGCGCGCTGCCCTCGGCGGGCAGCGGGAGGCGGAGCAGCGGTACGTGGCCGTCCCGGCGGCGGAGTTCGTCCCCGAGGCCCGGGCTGCCGACGGCCGCGCCCTCGGCGAGGACGCGGGCCTCGGCGAGGGACCAGCGGACGCCGCCGTGGCGGCCGAGGACGGCGGGTTCGTCGCTCACCGCGAGCACGGCGGCGAACCCGACGCCGAAGCGGCCCACGGACGTCTCGTGGCCCTCGCGCTTGGCGGAGGCACGCAGGGTGGAGAGGGATTCGACGCCGGTGGCGTCGAGCGGGGCGCCGGTGTTGGCCGCGGCCAGCACGGTGGGGGCGTCGTTCTCTCCGGGGTGCAGGGTGAGGCGGAGCCGGCCGGGAGTCCCGGCGCGGGCGGCCGCGTCGGCGGCGTTCTGCGCGAGCTCCACGACGAGGCGGTCGCGGTACCCGCCGAGGGCGAGGTCCTCCTCGGCGTTGGCGTCCTCGCGGAAGCGGGCCGGCCCGGCACCCCAGGCGTCGAGCACGCCGCGCCGCAGCCGTGCCGTCCCGAACGGATCGGCCCCCTCGGTCGCCTTCATGCTCACGCTTCGACTCCGCTCTCTTCCGCTTACCCGTTGGCCGTTGCCGCCCAGTGTGCGCCCGAACGTACCGCGCGGGGACGGCAGCGCGACTCACGGGAGCGGGTGGAGCGGGTGTGCGGTGCGGCACGGCGGACCCGGTGGTGGCGGGTCCGCCCGTGCGGCGGGGTGCTTCAGGAGTGGCCGAGGTGCGTCAGAAACGGCCCTTGCGCGTCAGGAGTGGCCGAGGTCGTCGTGCACGTCGGTCTCGTCGGGCACGGAACCGCCGTCCCGCTGCGGGTGCAGCTGGTAGGCGTCCACCCGCATGGTGTCGAGGGCATGCGGTGCGGGCGTCGGCGGCTTCGGCATCACGGCCGCCTCGGAGTGGCCGCCGCAGCCGTACGCCAGCGAGACGACATGGCCGTCGGCCGGACCGAATTCGTTGGCGCAGACGCCGAAGGCCTGCCGCAGCGATCCGGAGAGCGGGACCAGGAACGCGCAGCTCACACAGGTCGCGGGAGCGGCCTGGGCCATCGGCGTCTTGGGGCCGAACTCCTCGTCCCAGCGGTCCGCCGCCTCGTGCAGCCCGTACCGGGACAGCACCCGCGCACGCCGCATGCCGAGCTCTTCGGCGACCGAGGCGATGGAGCCGCGGCCGATCGCGGACGGCCGGGACGTCAGCTCGGCGTCCTCGGCGTCGACGAGGTCGGCCAGCTCGCCGGAGAGGCGTACCGCGGTGGCGTCCTCGTCCGTCTCCTCGACGGTCTCGCCGGTCCACCCGGGCTCCAGGCGGAGGTCCTCCGCCTCGGTGGGCAGCAGGTCGCCGGGGCCCATGTCGCCGGGGCGCAGCCGCTCGCTCCAGGGCACCCACTCCGGGGCGAGGAGGGCGTCCGAGCCGGGCAGCAGCACCGTTTCGTCGAGGGTGACGTTCTTGGCGCGGGAGGCCCGGGCGACGGTCACCGCCCAGCGCCAGCCCCGGTAACCGAACATCTCGCACTCGAAGTAGTGCGTGACGACCCGGTCCCCCTCGGCCACCACGGCCACGTGCGCGCCGACCTCGCCGGGGGCCGCGGCCTCCTCGGCCGCGGCGCGCGCGAAATCTACCGCTTCGGCACAGAGCCGGTCGGGAACAGGGGTACGGGTCGTACGGCTTCGCGTCGTCGCAGCACTCACAGGTCTCGCTTCTCTCCTACGCAGTCTCACGAGCGCGCCGATGGCTCCATCGATGTCCGATTTCAGCCATGACGGCTGTGGGCGGAGCGGACCAGAGGACCGCGTCGACGTCCACACCCGTTGTTGCCTGCCTCGGGCGTGCCTCTCATGACCCATTCTGCGGGATCGCCGAGAGGCGCGCGGCCAAGAACAACCGCCGGTGGCGCGTAACGCACGCTACCCTCTCCGCCGCCCCTCGCCCACCTGCCCGTCCCAAACGCGGCCTTTCCGATGCGTGACGCGACGGATTCCACCGGCCTCCCCGAGGGGAAATTCCTGCCGTCGCGGCCCGCGTGACCTGCCCGTACGGCCGTCCGCACCCTCGTGGGCGGATGCCCCGGGCTGTCGTCGGTTCGTCGGAGAGAGGTTGGGGCAGTATGACGAAGTGGCTACTGTCCGGTCGCACGACGCCCCCGGCCCCTTCCGCAGGACGGGCCGGGCGATGCGCCGCGCGCTGAACTCGGGCTTCTTCGGTACCGGCCGGTCCATCCGCAAGGTGACGCACGCCCACGGCGCCGGTGAGTCCGGGCTCGGAAAACTGATCGAACTCCACGCCGTCAACGGCGCGGGCGACGTGATGATCACGGTGGCGCTCGCCTCCACGGTGTTCTTCTCCGTCCCGACCGACGAGGCCCGGGGCCGCGTCGCGCTCTACCTGGCGATCACCATGGCGCCGTTCACCCTGCTCGCCCCGGTGATCGGTCCGCTGCTGGACCGGCTGCCGCACGGCCGCCGGGCGGCGATGGCGGGCGCGATGCTGGCCCGGGCGGTGCTCGCGGTCACCATGTCCGGCGCGGTCGCCACCGGCGGCCTGGAGCTGTACCCGGCAGCGCTCGGGGTGCTCGTCTGCTCGAAGGCGTACGGGGTGGTGCGCAGTGCTGTCGTACCGCGCCTGCTGCCACCGCGGTTCTCCCTGGTGAAGGCGAATTCGCGGGTCACCCTGGCCGGGCTGCTGGCGACCGGTGTCGCGGCCCCGATCGGCGCGGGGCTCCAGATGGCGGGGTCGGCGTGGCCGCTCTTCGGGGCTTGCGTGATCTTCCTCGGCGGCACCTTCCTCGCCTTCACCCTGCCGCCCAAGGTGGACTCCGCCAAGGGCGAGCGCCGGGCCCGCCTCGCGGAGGAGCACGGGGCGGCCGCCGCGCCCGAACCCCCCGCCCGTACGCCGGGCTCGCGGGCCGGCTCGACCCTGCTCTCCGGCAGGCGCGCCGGGCGGCGGACGAAGGAGAAGCGGGAGCGGCCGCCGGGGCTGCGGTCGGTCGGCGGTTCCGTGCTGCACGGTCTCCAGGCCAATGCCGCGCACCGCGCGCTCTCCGGTTTCCTCATCTTCTTCCTCGCGTTCCTGCTGCGGAACGAGCCGCTCTCCGGGCAGAGCGCGGCCGTCTCGCTCGGCATCGTCGGTGTGGCGGCCGGCACCGGCAACGCCCTCGGCACGGCGGTGGGCTCGCTGCTGCGGACGCGCGGGCCCGAGGTGATCGTCGCGACGGTGCTGGGGATCGCGCTGGGCGCCGCGGTGCTGGCCGCGCTCTTCTTCTCCACGGTGTTCGTCGCCGTGCTCGGCGCGGTCGCCGGCTTCACCCAGGCGCTGTCGAAGCTCTCGCTGGACGCGATGATCCAGCGCGACGTGCCGGAGGAGGTGCGGACCTCCGCCTTCGCCCGGTCCGAGACGGCCCTGCAGATGGCGTGGGTGGTCGGCGGCGGCATCGGGATCGCGCTCCCGCTCAATGGAGTACTGGGCATGTCGGTGGCCGCCGGAATCCTCGCGCTGGGTGCGGCAACGTCCGTCCGGGGTCTCCTGGCCTCCGCGCGGCGCGGCTCACCGCACCCCCGCGTGGCGTGAAGCGGAGCGACCGATAGCCTTCGGCCCATGACCGTTGCGTTCTTCTCAGGTAAGAGCCGTCGAATCGGCGTCGCTCTTGGTGCCGTGTCCGCGGGACTCCTCGTCCTGTCCGCCTGCGACAAGCCGACGCCGCTCGCCACCGTGACGGTCGGCACGACCTCGGTGTCGACCGAGGCCGTCTGCTACAACGACGGCGACCCCATCAAGGAATCGCTGATCCAGGGCTGCCTGAACAAGAAGGCCGACAAGTCGATCGACGTCGCCATGGACGACCGGGTGCGCTTCGGCGTCGACCCGGAGGTCGCCGACAACGGCTGGACGCTCTTCATCGACGGCCAGCAGGCCGAGCAGGAGCCGTACAAGCGGTCCTACCGTTCGATCACCGGCAGCGCGTTCTTCTCCAGCCAGACCGGCGAGACGAGCAAGGAAACCCAGGTCAGCGTCGTCGAGACCGACGGTTCGAAGCTCATCGGCATCTGGCACTTCAAGCTCAAGAAGACCGACTGATCCGCCTTCCGTCGTCCCCTTCGCCGTAGACCGTCGTCCCCGTAGCCCCTCTTCCTCGTAGCCCGTCGGAGGAATCCCTTCCCGTGCGTGTGCTCGTCGTGACCGCTGTTCCCGCCGAACGGGACGCGGTCACACGTGCGTCCGGGGAGGCTCCCGAGGTGCGCACGGTGCCCGGCGCCGAGCTGCACCGCACCGGCCCGCTGGACGTGCTGGCGGGCGGGGTCGGCCCTGCCGCCGCCGCCGCGTCCACCGCGTTCGCCCTGACGTCCGGCCGGTACGACCTCGTCGTCTCGGCCGGGATCGGCGGCGGGTTCGCGCCCGCCGCACCCGTCGGCTCCCTCGTCGTCGCCAGCGGCATCGCCGCCGCCGACCTGGGCGCCGACACCCCCGAGGGCTTCGTGCCCGTCACCGGCCTCGGCTTCGGCCGGGTGCTCCACGTGCCGCCGCGCTCGCTGGTACGGGCGGTCACCGCCGCCACCGGGGCGGCGACCGGCACCGTGGTGACGGTCTCCACCGTGACCGGCAGCGCGGAGCGCGCCGCCGGGCTGCTGGCCGCCCACCCCGACGCCCTCGCCGAGGCGATGGAGGGGTTCGGGGTCGCCGAGGCGGCCTCCGCCCTCGGGCTGCCGGTGCTGGAGATCCGGGCCGTGTCGAACCCGGTCGGCCCCCGGGACCGGGACGCCTGGCGCATCGGCGACGCCCTGGCCGCGCTCACCGGAGCCTTCGGGAAGCTCATCCCCGTACTGGAAGGTTGGACCCACCATGACCGCAACGACTGACGGCACCGACACCGACACCGCCCTGAAGATCTCCTTCTCGCCCTGCCCCAACGACACCTTCGTCTTCGAGGCGCTGGCGCACGGCCGGGTCCCCGGCGCCACCCCGATCGACGTCACCTTCGCGGACATCGACATCACCAACGGCCTCGCCGAGCGCGGCGAGGGCGACGTGCTGAAGGTCAGTTACGCGGTGCTGCCGTGGGTCCTTCAGGAGTACGCGCTGCTGCCGTGCGGCGGCGCGCTCGGGCGCGGCTGCGGCCCGCTCGTCCTCACCCGCGAGCCGGGCACCGACCTGACCGGGAAGACGGTCGCCGTACCGAGCGAGCGCTCCACCGCCTACCTGCTCTTCCGCCTCTGGGCCGCGGAGACCGTGCCCGGCGGGGTCGGCGAGATCGTCGTCATGCCGTTCGACGAGATCATGCCCGCGGTGCGCGACGGGAAGGTCGACGCCGGACTCGTCATCCACGAGGCCCGCTTCACGTACCAGAACTACGGGCTGCACAACCTCGCCGACATGGGGCAGCACTGGGAGACCACCACCGGGCTGCCGATCCCGCTGGGCGCGATCATCGCGAAGCGCTCGCTGGGCACCGAGACCCTGCACGCGCTCGCCGACGCCATCCGCACCTCGGTCCGGATGGCGTGGGACGACCCGACGGCCTCCCGCGGTTATGTCCTGGAGCACGCCCAGGAGATGGACCCGGCCGTCGCCGACCAGCACATCGGCCTGTACGTCAACGAGTTCACCGCCGACCTCGGTGAGGACGGCTACGCGGCGGTCCGCGGGCTGCTCACGCGCGCCGCGGCGGAGGGGCTGGTCCCGGCTCTCGCACCGGACGCGCTGGCCTTCCCCGCACGCCGCGTCTGACGGTTTCCGGCCAGACATGCGCCGACGGCGGTCCCTTCGCGGGGCCGCCGTCGGCGGTGGTGCGGGGTGCGTGCCAGGGCCGGCGTACCGGATGGCGTGCGGTTACACGTCGAGCTGGTCGGCGACCGCGCGCAGCAGGCCGGCGATCCTCGCGCCGTTGGCCTTGTCCGGGTAACGGCCCCGCTCCAGCAGCGGCGTGATGTTCTCCAGGACCGTCGTCAGGTCCTGGACGATCGACGCCAGCTCGTCCGGCTTGCGGCGCTGGGCCGCCGCGACGGACGGCGTCGGATCGAGGATCACGACGGAAAGCGCCTGGTCACCGCGTTGCCCGGCGACCACACCGAACTCGACCCGTTGGCCGGGCTTGAGCCCGTCGACCCCGTCGGGCAGGACCGACGAGTGGACGAACACGTCCGCGCCGTCGTCACGGGAGAGGAAGCCGAAGCCCTTCTCGTTGTTGAACCACTTGACTTTGCCGGTGGGCACTTCGTCCTCGTCCTCGTCGCTCGTCGATGCGTGGGGAGCCGCCGAGACGGCTCCGGATAGCAGGAGAGCGGGTCGCAAGGACCCGCCGATCTTCAGGCTAGTGGCCCCTGGGCCCGGGACAAGACGTCGCCGGGCCATTGTCTCGCGGCGGGAATCAGGGGTTGCCCCGCACTTCGCGCACCCTCCGGGAGACGTGGGAGAAGCCTTACCCTTGCCGGGTGAGCACTACTCCTTCAGGCGCGGGCGACCGACTGGTCCGGATCGGCGCGATCGTCTTCTTCGTCGGCGCACTCGCCACGCTGGTCACGGTGGCCCCGCTCTTCCTCGGGACCGACCCCTTTCCGTCGATCGCGTACGCGGTCTGCATGCTCATGGGGGTGGGTTTCCTGATCGCCGCCGCCGGCGTGGTCCGCTCGGTGTGGTCCAACTCGCCGAAGAGGGTGGTGAGCCGCCCGTAGCCGTACCTGCCGTACCTGCCGTACCTGCCGCCCCTCCGGCCATCCGGTACCTCAGGCGGTGCGCCGCGGCTCGTCCGCCCTGCGCCGCGCCTCGTACGCCCGGAGCCAGGCCGGGAAGGCCGTGAGGTCGCTCAGGACCACGTCCGCGCCCGCCGCCCGCAGTTCGTCCGCGTCGCACGGACCCGTGGTCACCCCGACCGAGACGGCTCCGGCGACCTGCGCCCCGCGTACGTCCCCGACGTGGTCGCCGACGTAGACCTGCGCGCCCTCGGCGAGCAGCGCCTTCCCCTTGCCCTCCGCCCAGAGGTCGCCGATGACCAGGTCCGGGGTGAGGCCGAGGTGGGTGCAGTGGAGTTCGGCGTTGGGCTGGAACTTCGCGGTGACGACGATCGCCCGTCCGCCCAGCGCCTGTACCGCCTCGATGGCCGCCCGCGCCCCCGGCAGGGCCGTGGTGGGGGCGATCGCGTGGCGCGGATAGGTCTCCCGGTACCGGTCGGCGACGACGGCCACCCGTTCGGCCGGGAACCAGTTCGCCATTTCGTCGTCGACGGGCGGCCCCAGCCTGCTCACCACCAGGTCGGCGTCGATGGGCACACCGGTCTCCGCCGAGAGCGCCAGATAGTTGGCCTTGATGCCGGCCCGGGAGTCGATGAGCGTCATATCGAGGTCGAAACCGACCGTCAGCGTGTGCGAAGACATGTGCGAAGCCATGCCTGCCATTGTGCCGACCGCCCCCGACCCGACGTCGGGCGGGAACGTACGGGCGGTACGGGCGGTACGGGGAACGCGCTCCTCACCCCCGGGTCCGGCGCGCCCGCCACACCAGGTACACGGCCGAGGCCACCGCCGCCGTGCGGAGCACCACCGGCCACAGGCCCGTCAGGGCGTCGCCCATGGCACCCTCGGCGATCGGCTCGCCCCAGCGCCCGCGCACCCTGCCCCAGACCCACACCACCGCCCCGGCGACGACCACCCCGGGCAGCCCGATGGCGACCCACTTCGCCTCGGCCCGGGAGAGCGCGCGCGAGCTGTACGCGAGCACCCAGCCGCCCGCGAGGGCCAGCCAGGAACCGAGCACCGCACCGGCGACCAGCAGCGCGGCGGCGACCAGCAGCAGCGGGTGCCCGAGCCTGCGCCCGGCCGGGGCGGCGGCAGGAGCGGCCGGAGCGGGCACCGGAGCGCGCCGGCGCAGCCGGGGCAGCGGCAGGCGCCTGCGGACGGCTGCCCGTGCCTCCCCCGGGGCCCCGCCGGGGGAGCCCTTGCCGGTCGGGTGGTCCGGATGCGTGGGGTCGCCCGTCGCGTCTCGGTCGCCGTCCTTGCCGTCCTCGCCGTCCTCGGCGTCCTCGCGGAGGCGGGGTGGCGGCTTCAGCAGGGCGGGGATCTCCACCCCGCCGACGAACCCCGGCACCCGCACCCCGTCGCCGAACTCGCCGAACGGCCCCGGTTCGACCCGCCACCACTCGCCCTCCCCCACGGTGTCGCCGAGCCGGTCCAGGCCGATGACGTGCGGGGCGGACGGATCGGGCCAGTGGCCGGAGCCCCCCGTCTCCGCAGCCCAGTCCACCCCGCTCGCCCCGTGGGCCTCGCTCGCCCCGCGCGCATCGCCCGGTTGACCGGGCTCGTGCGCCCCTGCCGCCCCGTTGGTGCCCTTGGTTCCGCCCGGCGCGTCCTCCCCGTCCTTACGTCCCGCACCCCGGCCCCCGCCCCGGGCCCGGTTTCCGCGGAACGGCGACGCGCCCCACCGTGAGCCCTCTTCGCGGCGCTCCTCGTCCGCCCCGCCGGTCCCACCGGGCTCCCCCGCGGCCGGCCGGGGCCGGAACACCCCGCGCCGGGGCGCCGGCACCGGTCCTGCCGGGGCGTCACCGGGCCCGTACGCCGTCTCCCGCGCGGAGGTTGCCGAACGCGCCGACGGCAACGGCGCGGAGGGCGGGACGGGTTCGGTGCCCCCCGCCGACTCGACGGCGGCCGCGACCAGTTCATCGGGCTCACCGAAGCGTCCGATGATGCGCCGCACCGCGGCGGGTGAGTCCGTCCCGGCCTTCCCGCGCTGCTTCTCGATCTCGTCGCGCACCTGGCCGACGAGCCTCATCCGGGCCGCGGAGGACAGCTGTTGGCGCTGCGCCAGGTCCCCGACACGGCTCAGAAACTCGTAGACCAGCTGGTCGCTCTCGATCCCCACGTGGCCCGTCCCCTCGGTTCCCTCCGGCTGACCTGCTCCGACCGTAGCGTTCCAGCGGCTACCGTGGGACGGATGGGGACGACCACACCACCGCGCACGCTCGCCGAAGCTCTGCGTGCCCGCGGCGACGAAGCGCTTGCCGGGCTGCTGCGCGCCCGTCCCGACCTGCTCACGCCGGTGCCGGGCGACATCACCCAGCTCGCCACCCGGGCAGGCACCCGGGCCTCCGTGGTGCGCGCGCTGGAACACCTCGACCGGTTCGCGCTGCAGACCGCCGAGGCCCTGGCGGTCGCCCCCGACCCGGCCCCGTACGGCACGCTGCTGCGGTTGCTGACCGGCGACGGGCAGGACGACGGCGCCCACCACGACGAGACCGAAGCCGCGATCACGGCGGCGCTCCCCGGCGCCCTGGCGACCCTGCGCGAACAGGCCCTGGTCTGGGGCGAGGACGAGCGGCTGCACCTGGTGCGCACCGCCCGGGAGCTGCTCGCGCCGTCCCCGCAGCACCCCTCCCCCACCGGGCTCGGGCCGACCGTCGCCGAGGCCACCGCCGGGATGTCCCCGGGCCGGCTCCAGGAGATCCTGACCGCCGCCGGGCTCCACGCGACCCATGACCCGGTCTCCGCCGTGGCCGCGCTGACCGCCCTCTTCACCGACCGCACGCGCATGGCGGAACTGCTGGACTCCGCGCCCGTGGAGGCTCTGTCGGTGCTGGACCGGCTGGTGTGGGGCCCGCCGTACGGCGAGATCACGCCGAACCCGACCCCGCCCGTCCGCTGGCTGCGCGACCGCGGCCTGCTCCTCCCGGTGTCGGCGCGCACGGTCGTGCTGCCCCGCGAGGCGGCCCTGCACCTGCGGGCCGGGCGCGCCCACCGCGTACCGGAGCCGCTGCCGCCGGTCGTCCAGGCGGTCGCCGAACGTGATCCCCAGGCTGTGGACAGAGCGGCGGCCGGGCAGGCGTTCCTCGCCCTCTCCACCGTCGAGGACCTGCTGAAGCTCTGGAACGGCGGCGGCCCCACCGTGCTCCGTTCCGGCGGGCTCAGCGTGCGTGAGCTGAAGCGGGTCGCGAGCGCCCTCGACACCACGGAGTCCGTGGCCGCGTTCTGGGTCGAACTCGCCTATGCCACCGGCCTGCTGGCCCCGGACGGCGAGAGCGACGAGCATTACGGCGCCACGCCCGCCTACGACGACTGGCTCGAACTCCCCGCCGCCCAGCGGTGGACGCGTCTCGCGCTCGCCTGGCTGGCGGCCACCCGCACCGCCGGGCTGGTCGGCGGTCAGGACGCCAAGGGCCGTGCGCTCTCCGCGCTCGGCCCCGAACTGGACCGCTCCACCGCCCCCGACGTACGCCGCCGGGTGCTCGCCCTCTTCGCCGCACTGCCGCCGGGCACCGCACCCGACCCGGCGACCCTGCTCACCCGGCTGCGCTGGGAGCGCCCGCTGCGCGGCGGCTCGCGCGGCGACGTCCACCCGCCGCAGGGGGGCGCCGGCGCCCCGGCCGACAGCGCCGACCTGCGGTCGCGCATCGCGCTGTGGACGGTGAACGAGGCCGAGCTCCTCGGCATCACCGGCCGGGGCGCCCTCTCCTCGCAGGCCCGGGCGCTGCTCCCGGCCCCGCCCGGAAGCACGGGAGGCGCGGGCAGCGCAGGAAACACCGGGAGCACCCGGAGTGCGGCGACGGCGACCCCGGCCGAGGCCGCCGCCGCGCTGCTCGCCCCGCTGCTGCCGGAACCCCTCGACCACGTGCTCCTCCAGGCCGACCTGACGGCCGTCGCCCCGGGGCCGCTCGAACGCCCGCTCGCCGACATCCTCTCCGTCCTCGCCGACGTCGAGTCGAAGGGCGGCGCGACGGTCTACCGCTTCACCCCCGGCTCGGTGCGCCGCGCGCTGGACGCCGGCCAGAGCGCCTCCGACCTGCACGCCTTCCTCGCCGCGCACAGCCGCACCCCGGTGCCGCAGCCGCTGAGCTACCTGATCGACGACGTGGCCCGGCGCCACGGCCACCTCCGGATCGGCGCCGCGTCCTCGTACGTACGCTGCGACGACGAGTCCGTGCTCAACGAGATCCTGGCCGACAAGCGCTCGGCCGTACTGCGGCTGCGCCGCCTCGCCCCGACCGTCCTCGCCTCGCAGACCGACCCCGCCTCGCTCCTCGAAGGGCTGCGCGACCTCGGTTACGCCCCGGCCGCCGAATCCGTCGAGGGCGATGTGCTGATCACCCGCGCCGGTGCCCGCCGCACCCCGCCGCGCACCGCCCCCGTGCCCGTACCCGAAGGGCCGCCGGTGCCGGACGAGACGCTGCTCGGCGCGGCGGTACGGGCGATCCGGGCCGGTGACACGGCCGCCACGGTCGTCCGCAAGGAGCCCGCCGCCGAGTCCGGTGTCCCGTCCGGCACGCTCCCGCGCACCACCCCGGCCGACACCCTCGCCACCGTCCAGGCCGCCGCCATGACGGGGTCCACCCTCTGGATCGGCTACGTCAACGCGGAGGGCGCGGCCAGCCAGCGCGTGATCGCCCCCGTCCGGGTGGAGGGCGGTTTCGTCACCGCGTACGACCACACGGCCGACGAGGTCCGCACCTATCCCCTGCACCGCATCACGGGCGTGGCGGAGCTGGCGGAGGAGGAGTAGGCGGGAACGCGGGGTGTGCCGAAGTCCGGTGTCCGGTGGCCCGCCGCGTCCGCCGAGTCGCTTTCCGGCCCGATCAGTGCGCCGACGACGACAGTTGGCGGTTTCTCGCCTGCCGTATGAGGAGCCGATCGCGCTTAATGGGGGCTCCCGCGAGGCGCGGGGCGACCGAGTGCACGGGGGAGCGCATGGACACCACGGGGAACGCCAAGCCGCCGCCGGAGCGCATACCGGCCGCACGGATGCCGAAGCCCACACCGGCACGACCGCCCGGACCTCCCACCGCACCGCCACCCGGCCCGCCCTCGCCGCCTTCGATGCCTCCGGTCCCGTCGCCGCCACCGTTCCCGCAGCTGCCGCGCCGGCGGGAGGTCCTGGAGATCTCGGTCCGGCGCCGGATGCTCTGGGTGGGATCGGCGGCCTTCCCGCTGCACAACCTCAGCCGGGTCGAGGCGACCGAGCTCAATCCCCGACGGGGCGCTGCCCTTCTCAACTTCCTGAAGTGGTCGGCAATCGTCGCCGTCGCGTACGTGGCGCTCATGGCGGGATCAGACAAAGACCCGAAGGACTCGGGCAGCCTGAGCACGCTGCTCCTCGTCGGCGCGATCGCTCTCGCCCTCTTCCTCACGGCGATCCTCCAGCCGGCGAAGCCGATCCTGGCCGTGGAGACGGCGGGCGGCTCCTGCGCGGTCGTGACGCTGCCGAGCGTGGACGAGCTGCGAACGATCGCCGGTCTGATCGTCTATGCGATCGACCATCCGGAGGCCGAGTTCACGGCGTACGTGAACCAGCTGACCACCTACAACGGCCCCGTCTTCAACCAGAGCGGCGGGATGAACACAGGGATCAGGCTGTGAGTGAACCGACGCACCGCACGACCTACAACGCCCCCGTCTTCAACCAGCACGGCGGCCAGAACATCGGCATCAACTACGGCTCCGTCAACGCCGCCCAGGACCCGGAACTCCGCGCCGCCGCGGAAGATCTGATCGCCCGGCTCCATTTCCTCGCCGGTCACCTCGACCCGGAGCAGGCCCGCGTCGTCGAAGAGGCCCGCCCCGTGCTCGCCCTGGACCGCGCCGGCATGGCCGAGCGCGGCGTCACCCTGGCGCGACTCGGCCAGATCGCGGCCGTCGTCGGCCCCGTGGCCCAACCCGTCGCGGACGCGCTGGGGCGGTTGCTCGGGCTGCTCGGCACCGGCGGGGCGTAGGGGCGGAGGGCCTACAGGGAGGCTGGGGCGCATGGCCGCAAGGGCTGCCGGGCCGGCCGGGCGCCCGGGTGGCCGGTTTCGGACCCGCCCTGTTCCCGGCGGTACCCCTGTCGGCGTTGACTCGCCCGGAAGGACGCCGGATCCGCACCGGCGCCGGCGGCGGGCGACCACGCCGGGCGCGGGCGCGGGCCACAGGGACGCTCGGGAGGGAACGCTGATGAGTTCTGACCAGCCGGCCGACACGATGACCCCGTTCGACGACGCGTACGACCAGCCCGACCCCCGGGCGTACTTCCGCGAGCTGGGACCCTGGGGCTACCAGACGCCCCACCACGCGCAGAGCGTCTTCCGCCGTCTGCTCACCGCCCTCGGCCCCGGATCGCCGGAAGGGGGACGGCCCGCACCCACCGTGCTGGACATCTGCTGCTCGTACGGGATCAACGCCGCGCTGCTCAACCACCACCTCACCCTGAGCGACCTCTACACCCACTACACCTCCGACCGGGCCACCGCGTCGAGCACCGACGAACTCATCGGCTGGGACAAGGAGTTCTACGCCTCCCACCGGCGCCCCGACGCGGTCCCCGTGATCGGCCTCGACGCCGCCCCCCGCGCGATCGCCTACGCCCGCGCGGTCGGCCTGCTGGACGACGGTTTCGCCGAGAACCTGGAGACCGGCGCACCGAGCCCCGCCCTGCTGCGCGCCGCACGGGACGTCCGCCTGATCACCCTCACCGGCGGCGCCAGCTTCCTCTCCCCGCGCACCTTCGCCCCGCTGCTGACCGGCGCGGCGGGGCCGGCGTGGGTTGCCGCGTTCG
This sequence comes from Streptomyces sp. NPDC005576, assembly GCF_042871745.1. Lineage (NCBI taxonomy): Bacteria > Bacillati > Actinomycetota > Actinomycetes > Kitasatosporales > Streptomycetaceae > Streptomyces > Streptomyces sp. NPDC005576. The sequence continues at coordinate 414,581 of NZ_JBIAJC010000005.1, forward strand.
TACTCCGTACCGGCAGCTACGCGCCCATCGCCGACTGCCTGGCCGCCCACGGCCTGACCACCGAGAAGCACACCGCGCAGACCTACCCGCAACGCCGCTTCACCGGCGAGCAGGAGCAGCGGTACGCGATCGCCGCCACCCGCGCCGCGGGCGAGGACCCCGAGGGCAAGGAGAGCGAGGGCTCCTTCCACACCGCGCTGTGCCTGTCCCGGCCGGCGGCCGAGGCTGCGGGGAGCCCGCTGGGGGCGCTGCTGCACCCGTGATCAAAGCAGGTCGGGCGGCGCCGGGGCGTGTCCGGCCGTTTCCGGCAGGCAGGCGGTGTCCTGGCGAGGCGCCTCGCGGCGGCGTCGGACCCGCGACACCGCCCCGACCGACGTCGGCTTGTTCCAGTCCCGCGCGGCGGGCCAGGCCCCCCGTCGTTCACCACGAGCCGGCAGGTCGGGCGGAGCCGGTGTCGGTTCCGCCCGACGCGCCTCAGGCCGGAGTGCCCCGCAGCCCGGTGGTCGCCTCGGTCAGACACGACAGTGCGACTGCGCAGCAGGCCACGCCCGCAAGTACGCCGATGAGTGTGTCCGGGCCGGAGGCCCCGGTGACGACCACTCTCAGGAACATCACGACGGCGGCCATCTCACCGAGCCCGAGCAGGGCGAGCCAGCCGGCGCGCACCGTGCGAGGTGTTCTGCCGCTGACTCGCGCCGAGCCCAGCAGGGCGGCGCCGCCCGCCATGACCAGGACGGCGGCGGCGACCAGCACCGCGTAGAGCACGGTGCCGGAGGTATCGGGATCGGTGTGGTCGATTTCCGCGGTGTCGGGCACCAGGAAGGTGAACGCGAACTCGAGCAGGGCGACATACGCGACCTGGGCGAGCAGGAGCACCGGGACGATCCGACGGTGGAACAGAGTCGTCATGCGTTGCTCTTCACGAGACGGCCGCTCTTGATGATCCACAACTTGCCCTTCGTGACATGACTCTTGCACGAGCTCCGGGTCTTCTTCCACGCCTCGGCCTTCGAGTAGTGCGCTTTGTAGTACCGGCCGATCTCACGGCCCTTCTTGTTGTTCCTGAGGTCCATCTCCTTGTCCACGCCCTTGGACTGTGATTCGTGGCGGGTGGCCACCTCGAAGGCCGTCTCGTGATCGACGAAAACCTCCATCAACGCGTTCCAGTAGCAGTGCCGGAAGGCGTCACCGGTCCCCTGGAAGAGGGTCTTGTCCGGGTAGAGGTCTTGGGCGTACTTGAGGGCGGTACCCGCCATCTCCCGTGCCTTGGCGCAGTCGTACGGGTTCCAGAAGCAGTAACTGCGCTCGGCCGGCGTCACCGTGTAGCTGGAGCCGCTCGGGTCGAGCAACACCGGGTACGCGAGTGTCTGGCCGTTCGCCGGGGCGAGGGAGACCTTTACGTCCGCTCCGTCCGCCTCCATCGTGACGGGCACCGTGGCGCCCTTGGCGTCGACGGCGACCGGGGCGCTGAGGAAGGTGGCCAGGTCGCTGTTGGCGTCGGCGACCATCAGGGTGTTGCCGGCGACGGCTGACATCTCCTGGCCCGGCTGAAGATCGACGCTGTAGACGAAGGTCTTCGGCGCGGCGGCGCTGCGCAGCAGGTGGAAGAGTTCGACCTGGCTGGCACTGCCACGGACAGCGACGGTGTCGGCGTCGGTCTGGGTGTTGGCGTAGATCACCAGACCTGTTTCGCTCAGCTCGGCGGTCGTCGAGGAGGCCACCGGGAGGTCGATCAGCGTCTGGGCTGCTCCGTCGGCGCTGTTGCCCGTCAGACTGCCGACGGAGGACGGCGGCAGCTCCGTCGTGGCCGTCTCGACCGCGGAGTCCTCGGTCTCCGGCTTCTCCGGATCCTCCTGTTCGACGTAGCCGGCCGGGGTGTCGTCCTCGTCCGCGATCTCCTCGTCCAGTTCGTCGGTCTCCTCGATCCCGTCGGCGGGGTGCAGTAGGTCCGCGAAGTGGGTCTCCGCGATCTCGTTGACGAAGGGGACGGTCAGGGTTCCGATGATGGTGCCGGCTCGGAAGGTGTACTCGGCCCAGTCCGACCAGATGCCGGCAGCGTTCCTGACCCGTGCGGTCAGGATGTGCGTGCCGCGCGTCATGGGCGTCAGCGTGAGCGTCGACCTGCCCGAGGCCAGAGTCGTCGTCTGCGCCGGGCCTTCGTCGAGGCGATATTCGGCGGAAGCCGCCCTGCCTGCGGGGTCGACGAGGGCGAACGATCCTGCGGTCCCCGCGTCCCCGTGCCAGAGGCCGTCCGCGGGATACGTCGTCGACGTGAGCGTGGGCGCGGCCGGGACGGAGGTGTCCACGGTCAGGTTGCGCCAGGCGGACCAGGTGCTGTTCCAGTCAGCGCCGTCGTAGACGTTGACCCGCCACTTGTAGGCCCCGGAGGCCAGGGCGGGGGCAGTCCAGCTGCCGGTGGTGCCGGAGGCGACGAAGCCGGAGGTGCCGGAGGCAACCTTGATGGTGCCGGCGGAGTTCCATACCTCGAAGCCGAAGCGCACGGTGTTGCCGTCGGCGTCCGTCGCTTTGGCTTGGAGCGTGGGCGTGGTGTCCGCGGTGAAGGCGCCCGCGGCCGGGCTCACCGCACTCGCGGCACCCGGCATCGTGTTGTACGTGACCGACAGGGCCGGCTCGGTCGGTCCCTGAGAACCGTCGACGTAGTTCGCCGACCGGAACCTCCGCCAGCTCTTCGAATCCTGTTCGTCGACAGCCCGAATCTGCAGGCCGTTGTTGGCCTCGCCGTTCGCCCAGGACTGGGCGATGTCCTTGACGTTCCAGCGCATGAAGTTGGCCGGGCAGGCCGAGCTGAAGCCGTAGGCGGCCTTGGAGACGACGGAGCCCGTCGTCGTGGTGGCGGGCTGTACGCCCCATGTCACCGCGCTCGGATCCCAGCTGCCCGTGATCCGGCGCACCTCGACCCCGGAACCGTCCGTGGCACAGGTGGAAGACCAGTACGAGTGGAGCCGCAGCTCCGCGCCGAGGATGTGCCTGCCGGCATACTTGGCGACATCGAACTTGACGTAGGAGCGCGCCCTGGTGGTGCCTCCGTCGTAGGTTCCGGCCTTCAGCTCTGTCGAACCTCTCTGAGAATCGGGGTAGTTGGTGGCGACCCAGGTGTCGGTCGAGGCTGCGAGGGTGGTGGTCGGGTCGATGGTGACCGGGTAGACCACCGCCGGATCCTCGAGGAACTCCTGGCTCGGCTTGAGCACCATGACCGTGCCGTCGGCCGTCTCCTCGACGGTGGTGGCTATCTCGGCGCTCTTGACCGGATCACCCGAGCGGGAATCCGTGCCAGTGCCCCACATCCGGGGCGCCGGGGCGCTGGCTACGAGCGCACCGGTGGCGTCTTCGAGCCGTAGATGCCGCTCGGTGGTCTTCTCCAACCTCATGCCCCTGAGCGTCACCGGGAACCTGAGCTCCACCGGCTCGGCCGGGCGCTCCTTGAGGATCAGCGACTCCGTGAACCCGTGTGGCAGTGCGGTGACATGAAGGTCACCATGCGGCACCACGGATCGGTAGACGGCGGTGTCGCCGTCGATGGCCGGGGCCGGCAGGTTGCTCCCCCAGTCCAGCCCGAACGCTCGCTCTCCATCGACGACTCGAGCGAAGTCCTCGCCACCTCCGTCGGACAGTTGCACGTCGGCGACCGCCGTCTTCGGCTCCAGCCTGCTGCCGGAGTCGACGAGATCGGTGTCGATGCGGCGCCACTGGCCATCCTCCTCGACGCGTATCGGACCCGAAGCGATGTCCGTGGTCATCGTCCCGTCCGGGTTCGCCCACGTGGTCGAGTCCTCCGTACGCGCGGAGAGCACCTCGATCCGGTGCCCCTGAAGAACCGCGGCGAGCGTCGCCGCCTGCTCGCTCGCCGCCTCGGTGATCCGATCGCCCCCGACAACGGCCGACCGTGACCCGTCAGCCCCGCCCGCCCTGTCGTCGGCAAACGCCACGGCGGCCGACTGAACGGCGAGCGCCAAGCAGAGCGCCAGCGGTGTGGCTGTCGTAGCCATGAACCGTCTTCGCACTTTCCCCCCTGAAATGGTCAAGTAATCGCCAACTCCTGGCAATGACTGCCTGATGATAGGAGAGTCGCGACCAACTGCGGCACCCCTCTCCATGCACAGAAAAGATCAAAAATTTTCACCCTGTGTGATGTTGATCATGTTGGTAGGTTATGGACGGTCTCCTCCGTGTCGCCACGGACCGCCGTCGTCCTCCCGCTGTGCGCGCGTGCCCGGCCCCGCGATGCCGCGAGCCACCCCGTACAAGCCACAGGCCGTGTTCCGGTTCGACCGTGACGCCCGCGGCACGCCCCGGCCGGTCCGGCTCGACGGGGACGACTCGCCGCTGCTGCCCGCGCGCCGACAGAGCGAGGGCGGGATGCCCGACCGGTTCGCGGGGCACGGCGAGGAGTCGTGGGAACGGGGGGACGGTCCGGGTCCCGGCATCCCGTACGCCTGCGCCCCCGGCCCGCGAGCGCCGCACCACCTCACACCCACCGCCACCCCCGCGCGGCGCGACGATGCGGCACACTGGACGTTTGGCCGCACGCGCGGTCGTACCCCCGAGAAAGGGCCGCAGCGAGTGACCGGACCCCTCATCGTCCAGAGCGACAAGACACTTCTGCTGGAAGTCGACCACGAGCTGGCGGACGCGTGCCGGAGGGTCATCGCACCCTTCGCCGAGCTGGAGCGCGCACCCGAGCACATCCACACCTACCGCGTGACGCCGCTCGGGCTGTGGAACGCCCGCGCCGCCGGGCACGACGCCGAGCAGGTCGTCGACGCGCTGGTGGAGTACTCCCGCTACCCCGTGCCGCACGCACTGCTGGTCGACATCGCCGAGACGATGGCGCGGTACGGCCGTCTCACCCTGTCCAAGCACCCGGTGCACGGTCTCGTGCTGACCAGCACCGACCGGCCGGTCCTCGAAGAGGTGCTGCGGTCGAAGAAGATCGCTCCGCTGGTCGGGGCGCGGCTCGACCCGGACACCGTCGCCGTGCACCCCTCGGAGCGCGGCCAGATCAAGCAGACGCTGCTGAAGCTCGGCTGGCCCGCGGAGGACCTCGCCGGGTACGTCGACGGCGAGGCCCACCCGATCGAGCTGGCCCAGGACGGCTGGTCGCTGCGGCCGTACCAGAAGCAGGCCGTCGAGGGGTTCTGGCACGGCGGCTCCGGTGTCGTCGTACTCCCCTGTGGCGCAGGGAAGACGCTGGTCGGAGCTGGTGCGATGGCCGAGGCGAAGGCCACCACGCTGATCCTGGTGACCAACACGGTCTCGGCCCGGCAGTGGAAGCACGAGCTGATCAAGCGCACCTCGCTGACCGAGGAGGAGATCGGCGAGTACAGCGGTACGCGCAAGGAGATCCGCCCGGTCACCATCGCCACGTACCAGGTGCTCACCACGCGCCGTAAGGGCATCTACCCGCACCTGGAGCTCTTCGACTCCCGCGACTGGGGACTGGTGATCTACGACGAGGTGCACCTGCTGCCCGCGCCCGTCTTCAAGTTCACCGCCGACCTCCAGGCGCGCCGCCGGCTCGGGCTCACCGCCACGCTGGTCCGCGAGGACGGGCGGGAGTCGGACGTGTTCTCGCTCATCGGCCCGAAGCGGTTCGACGCCCCGTGGAAGGAGATCGAGGCGCAGGGCTACATCGCGCCCGCCGACTGCGTGGAGGTACGGGTCAACCTCACCGACCACGAGCGGCTCGCGTACGCCACGGCCGAGCCGGAGGAGAAGTACCGCTTCTGCGCGACCACCGTGACCAAGCGGAAGGTCACCGAGGCGCTGGTACGCAAGCACGCGGGCGAGCAGACGCTCGTCATCGGGCAGTACATCGACCAGCTGGACGAGCTGGGCGAGCACCTGAACGCGCCCGTCATCAAGGGCGAGACGCCGAACTCGACGCGCGAGAAGCTCTTCGAGTCCTTTCGCCAGGGCGAGATCAGCGTGCTGGTCGTCTCCAAGGTCGCGAACTTCTCCATCGACCTGCCGGAGGCCACCGTCGCCATCCAGGTATCGGGTACGTTCGGCTCCCGCCAGGAGGAGGCGCAGCGGCTCGGCCGCGTGCTGCGCCCGAAGGCGGACGGGCACGAGGCCCGCTTCTACTCGGTGGTCGCCCGCGACACCATCGACCAGGACTTCGCCGCCCACCGGCAGCGGTTCCTGGCCGAGCAGGGGTACGCGTACCGGATCGTGGACGCGGACGAGCTGCTCACCGAGAACACGGGGAACGCCGAGGACACCGAAAGCACCGACAGCTGACTCGTGTCCGCCCCGGACAGGAGACGGCCCCGTCGCGCCGAGCGCGACGGGGCCGTCTCCGTGTGAGCCGGTCGGGCGTCAGACCGTCTCGAAACCGCCGGACTTGACGCCCGCCACGAACGAGGCGAACGAGCCGGCGGACTTGAAGAAGTCGGGCGCTTCGGTCACGGGGCTAGCTTTCGCAACTGCTGGATCATGGCCACGGACGCGGTAGGGGGCAGCGCCACGGACTGTAGCTGATGGAAGGCGGCGAGCACCGTGTCGACGAACCGCACGTCCCGCTCCAAGTGTCCCTGGAACTGGCTCTCCGCGTACCCCACCACCATCCTGTTGGGCAGCGTGAGCAGGTGCACGGGCAGGTTGAACGCGCGGCGCTCGCCGGAGCTGAACGGCGTGATCTGCAGGGTGGTGTGAGGCAGTGCGGCAAACTCCAGCAGGGATTCGAGTTGGTCCCGCATCACCGCAGGCCCACCGACCTCCCGCAGCAGGCAGCTCTCGTCCATTACGACGTGCACCATGGGTGCGGGCGTCCGCGTCAGGGTCGTCTGCCGCTCGGCGCGGAAGGCCACGCGCTCGCCGCCCTGTTCGAAGGTGATCGCCCCTCGCTCGGCCTCACCGCGCGCCAACGCCGTTGCGTACTCATGCGTCTGAAGGAGACCGGGCACGATTCCGCCGTTCGAACCGCGCCTGCCACCCCGGTCGCGGCACCGAGCGGCGGGCTCCGAGCGTCGGCGTGTTCACCGCACCGGTCAGGGCCCGGGCACGAAGAGCAGCAGGACGCCCAGGACGATCATCGCGGGCGGTACGTACGCGAGGCCGGCTGCGATCCAGCGGGCCTTCGCCCACGAACGGCGGACCGCCAGCAGCCAGCAGAGCGCGAGTGCCGCCGGAGTCACGGTGTGGCCGAGCCGGTAGCCGAGAGCGACCATGTTCAGCGGGCCGCGCACGGTGGGGTCGCACCCCTCGTCGCAGCCGGTACCGGCGAGCAGGGCGATCCAGAGCAGACCCCCCGCCACGGGCACCACCTGTGTGAGCAGGGCCGTGGCGGCGGCGGGGACGGCCCAGCGCGGTACGGGGCCGGGGCCGGCCGGCGCCGGTCCGGTCCAGCGGCCCCCGGGGAGGAGGCGCGGGGTGCTGACGGCGCTCCGGCCGGATCGGAGAGCGGCGGTGCGCGGGTGGCTGCGGCGGTAGGGCATCCGCCCAGCCCATCGCAGAACCGGAGCCGATAACTCCGGGTCCGTACTCATCCCGCGCCCGGCTGCGTACTCACACGCCCGGTTCTGTACTCAGCGGGCGCGGCGGATGCCGGAGTCGACGGCGTACTCCCCCCGGAGGGCGACGTCGAAGGCGGTGATGACGTACACGCGGACGGCGCGCAGGGCGTCGCCGAGGTGGTGGGGCCGGAGGTGACCGGTGGCCGCGGTCGCGCCGTGCGCGGGCCCGGTCCTGCGGGGGTTCAGGATCGCGGTGCTCATGCCTTCCAGGGTGCTCCTCCCACCCGCGTACGGGCCAGGAGCGGTATCCGGACGGTCCCCCGGCCCGGAGTACGCCTCCGCGCGGCCCCGTAGAACGCCTCCGCGACTGCCCGGGAAGGTGTCCGGGTCGCCCGCGCCCCGGACACCATCGCCGGTGGTTGGCGCACGGGAAGAGAGTCGCCCGGACCGTCGGCACCCTCATCGAAACCGGCACCGGCTCCTCTCACTCGCCCGTACCCGCGCACGAGCCGAAGAGCCCGCCAAGGCCGGCTGAGCTCAGGGCGACCACACATACGGCGTCGTCGTGGTGACCGCGTGCAGTCCGAGGCGAGTGAGGATCGGGGCGCTGTCGGCTGAGGCGTCGACATAGACGTAGGGGACACCGCGGGCGGCAGCGAGTTGGGCGCGGTGGGCGACCATGGCTCGGTAGATGCCCTGTCCGCGCCATTCCCTGAGGGTTGAGCCTCCCCAGAGGCCGCCGAAATCGATGCCGTCCTTGAACACCAGCCAGGCGGCGCAGACGACTTCGGCGCGTGCCTCGGCGACGAGGACGATGGTGTTCTCCGGAGCGTTCGCGATCCGGGCAGCCAGGTCGTCGGCGAGCCAGCCCCAGTCCTCGCCCCAGACGGCGCTCTCCATGGCGGCGATGCGCTGAAGGTCTGATCCGGCGGTGACACGGCGGAGGGTCACGCCCTCGGGCAGGACGGGGTCTGCGGCAAGGTCTGCGGATTGCCCGATGAGCACGGTCTCGCTGTCTTCGGCGACGAAGCCGGCCGCCGTGAGTCGGTCCGTGATGTCGGCAGGGAGATCATGGGCGCGGGTCTTCCATTCGACCGCCTCACCACGGGCAGCGTAGAAGTCGCGCTGCCGCTCGATGAGCGTGTCGAGTTCTGCCCCGCCCACACCGAGGTCGCGTGGGCCTGTGACGAAGCCACGGTGCCACCCGACGACACGGGTCAACGGGCCGTCTTTTTCGATGCGAGTGCTACCACCGGGCGGGGTGACTCCACGAAGTTGCGCGTCGTACGCCGTGCGGAGTTCGTTGATCAGAGTGTCTTTCACCCGCACACCGTATCGACCGGGTCACATGATTGATCACCCATAGGAACTGCGCGAACCCCCCTTCGCGTGGACCTGTTCTGCCACGCCTTCCTGCAGCACACCGTGGCCTGCATCGCCTCGGATCGCTGGATGCTGATCCTCGAGGAGTACGGATACGTGGACGTGTCCGCCTCCCTCATCGGTCCGCCTCCCTCACCGGTCCGCCTCCGTCATCGGTCCGCCTCCGTCATCGGTCCGCCCCCGTCATCGGTCCGCCCCCTGGAACCCGGCGGACGGGCACGCCGCTCGTGCGGGGCGTCCGGGGACTGAGGGGTTGCGGGTCACCGAGCTGAGCGGATGACCGGGGCGCAGCGGTCTTCGCCGTCATACGTGTGTCTGAGCGCAAGGCCGCGGCCCGGAGTACGCCTCCGCGCGGCGGCAGGGAAGATATCCGGTTCGCCCGTGCCCCGGAGCGTGGATACAATCGCCGGTCTGCCCCGCCCTCCCGCACCGTGGTACCGGCCTCGCACGCCGGCAGCCGGGGGAGTGCCGCCGACCGGACGGAAACCGGCCGACTGCCGTGCGCGCCCCCGCGTGCGCGGCCGGTACGCGCGCTCTCGCGCGTATCCCCTCGTGATCGCCCACCGGGACCCGGCCGTGCGCCCTTTCGCGCCGTGCGGCCGTCGCCCTGCGTCGAACTGCCGGAGGCCATACCCGTGTCCGCGCCGCACACCGCAGAAAGTGACACCCCCACCGATCCCCCGGCCGATCCCCTGGCCCGCGAGCGGGGCCACCTCGCCGCGTCCCGGGCGGCCCTGCGCGTCATGCGCGAGGACGTCCAGGCCCTCGACATCCGTGACGTCACCGCCAACTGGGTGAACGCCGCCGTGCTCCAGGCGCAGATCGACGAGCGCATCAAGGCACTCGCCGACCTCTCGCACACCCCGCTCTTCTTCGGCCGGCTCGACTTCCAGCACCCGGTCGGCGGCGAGCTGGCGGAGGGTGCGGAGGGCGAGCAGTTCTACATCGGCCGGCGTCACGTCCACGACGCCCACGGTGACCCGATGGTCATCGACTGGCGTGCGCCGGTCTCGCAGTCCTTCTACCAGGCTTCCCGCCTGGACCCGCAGGACGTGGGGCTGCGCCGCCGTTTCGGTTACACCGGCGGCGAACTGACCGCGTACGAGGACGAGGACCTGACGGCCAACGCGGACGCCGATGCCGACGGTGGGGCCGGCTCCGGCACCACCAGCAAGCTGCTCCAGGCGGAGATCGAACGGCCGCGCGTCGGTCCGATGCGCGACATCGTCGCGACGATCCAGCCCGAGCAGGACGAGATCGTCCGGAGCGAGCTGGGCGGCACGATCTGCGTGCAGGGAGGCCCCGGTACCGGAAAGACTGCGGTGGGTCTGCACCGTGTCGCGTACCTGCTGTACGCGCACCGGGACCGGCTGGCCCGTACCGGCACGCTCGTCATCGGGCCGAACCGGTCGTTCCTCCACTACATCGAGCAGGTGCTCCCCGCCCTCGGTGAGATGGAGGTGCAGCAGGCGACCGTGGAAGACCTGGTCACCGGCGGTGTCGAGGTGCGCGGCACGGACGAGGCGTCCGCCGCGCTGGTGAAGGGCGACGCGCGGATGGCCGAGGTGCTGCGGCGGGCGATCCGCTCGCACGTCACCCCGCCCACCGAGGAGGTCATGGTGGTGCGCGGTTCGCGCCGCTGGCGGGTCCCGGCGTACGAGGTGGCGGAACTGGTCGAGGAGCTGCTCGCCCGCGACATGCGGTACGGCGCCGCGCACGAGGCGCTGCCGCAGCGAATCGCGCACCGGGTGCTGGTCCGGATGGAGGAGGCCGGGGAGGCGCCGGACGACCGGGTACAGAACGCGGTGGCCCGTACGCCCGCCGTGAAAGCGGCGGTGAAGGCGGTCTGGCCCGCCGTCGATCCGGCGAAGCTGGTGCTGCGGCTGCTCTCCGAGCCGGAGTTCCTGGCCGCCCACGCGCAGGGGCTGCTCGCCGAGGACGAGCAGAAGGCCGTGCTGTGGACGAAGCCGGCCCGCAGCGTGAAGGCGGCGAAGTGGTCGACGGCGGACGCGGTGCTGATCGACGAGGCCCGCGACCTGGTGGAGCGTACGCACTCGCTGGGCCATGTGGTGCTCGACGAGGCGCAGGACCTGTCCCCGATGCAGTACCGGGCGGTGGGACGCCGCTGTTCCACGGGGTCGGCGACCGTGCTGGGCGACCTCGCGCAGGGCACGACGCCCTGGTCCACGCGGAGCTGGGCCGACGCGCTCGGCCATCTGGGCAAGCGGGGCGCGCACGTGGAGGAGTTGACGGCGGGCTTCCGTGTGCCGCGCGAGGTGATCGCGTACGCCTCCCGGCTGCTGCCCTCGATCGCTCCCGGCCTTGCGCCGGTCGAGTCGGTGCGTGAGTCACCCGGTTCACTGGCGGTACGTGCGGTGGGCGACGCCGGGGCGCTGGTCGGCGCGGCGGTCGCCGCCTGCGAGGAGGCGCTGGAGCAGGAGGGCTCGATCGGCCTGATCGCCGCCGACGCACGCATCCCCGCACTGGCCGAGGCGCTGGCGGCGGCCGGCCACTCCGTGCTGTCGCCGGGCGAGGAGACGAGCGCCGCGTCCCGGCTGACGCTGGTCCCCGCGTCGCTGGCGAAGGGCCTGGAGTACGACTACGTGGTGCTGGACGAACCGGCGGCCGTGGTCGACGGCGAACCCGACGAGCGGACCGGCCTGCGCCGGCTCTACGTGGCGCTGACCCGTGCGGTGTCGGGGCTGACGGTCGTCCACGCGGCCCCACTCCCCCAGGCGCTGACGGGCGCGGTGTGACGAGTGCGGTGTGACGGGCGCGGCGTGACGAGCGCGGCGTGACGAGCGCGGCGTGACGCGTACGGCGTGACGCGTACGGGCGGTGACCGGCAGGATCCGGAACACCGCCCGTACGCGTCTGCTCCTACGCGTCGATGGTCTCGCGCCAGGTGCGTACGGCCGCCGGGTCGACCGGCCCGGACCAGCCGTGCGGGCGGGCGGCGCCGCCGATGTGGAAGGCGTCGAGCCCGGCCGCCCGCAGGCTCGGCAGGTGTTCGAGGCGGAGGCCGCCGCCGACCAGGATCTGCGGCTCGAACCCCGGTTCGCGCGAGCGGGCGGCCTCGTCGAGCAGGGTCGGGACGCCGTCGTCCACCCCGGTCGCCGCGCCCGCCGTCAGGTACGTGTCGAGTCCCGGCAGGTCCGCGAGCTGCTTGCGCAGCGAACCCCGGTCGGTGGCCCGGTCGATCGCCCGGTGGAACGTCCAGGGGCAGCCGTCCAGTTCGGCGACGAGCCGTTCGACGGCGACCAGGTCGGCGTGGCCGTCCTGGTCCAGGAAGCCGAAGACGAACTGGTCGGCGCCCGCTTCCCGCAGCTCGCTCAGCCGCCCGAGGAGGCGGTCGATGTCACCTGCGGCGAACCCGTCCTCCTGCCGGAGCATCACGCGCAGCGGGATGTCGACGGCCGCACGGATGGCGGCGAAGGTCTCCCGGGACGGGGTGAGGCCGTCGGCGGCCATGTCGGTGACCAGTTCGAGCCGGTCGGCTCCACCGGCCTGGGCCGCGACCGCGTCCTGGGCGTCGAGCGCGATCACCTCCAGGAGTGCGCGGTTGCTCATGTGTCCCCACTTCTCGGATGACGCCCGCCGGATCGGACCAGATCGGCGTCAATAGGTCTAGGCCAATGCGCAAGCCTACGGTCGATCATGCGGCGGCGCAGCCCTCCAGGCCCTTGCGGGTGACCTGGCCCCTGCGGATGGGCCGACGTCGCGGGCGCCTCACGCGCGTACGAACCGGAGCGGGGTCCCCGGGACCGCCTGGGCCGCCGCCGCGAGGGCGTGGACCGGGACGACGCCGACGACCGGGTAGCCGCCGGTCGTCGGGTGGTCGTGCAGGAACACCACCGGCCTGCCGTCCGGCGGTACCTGGATCGCGCCGAGCACCATGCCTTCGCTGGGGAGTTCGCCGCCGGTGGCGGTGGCGGCCCCGGTGGCCCGCTCCAGCGCCGGGCCCTCGGTGCGCAGCCCGATGCGGTTGCTCTCGGCGGAGACACGGTACGCGGCCGTGGTCAGGGTGCGCAGGGCGGCATCGGTGAACCAGCCGTGGCGGGGACCCAGTCGGACCGGCAGCACGAGGCCGCCGGGTGCGGCGGGTGCCGCCGCCCAGGGTGCGGCGGCCGGGAGCGCCGGGCCGGTGGCGGCCGGTTCGCCGAGCGGGAGGGTGTCCCCGTCACGCAGGGGAGGCGGCCCGAGCCCGGAGAGCAGGTCGGCCGAGCGGCTGCCCAGCACCGCCTCCGGCTCCAGACCGCCCGCGAACGCCAGGTAGGAGCGGAGACCGCTGAGCGCGGGACCCGCCTCCAGTACCGCGCCCGCCGCCACCCGGACGGGGGCGCCCCAGGCGGCCGGGCGCCCGTCCACCGTCACCCGGCAGACGGCGCCGCCGACCACCGCGACCACCGGCCGGTCGGGGCGGACGGCGCAGCCGGTGGCGGTGGTCTCCAGCACGGCGGCGGCCGGGTCGTTGCCCACCAACCGGTTGGCGAGCCGGTGCGAGGGCCCGTCCAGCGCACCGGCCCCCGGTACGCCGAGGTGCGCCCACCCGGTACGCCCGGCGTCCTGGACGGTGGTCAACGCCCCGGCCCGCACCACCCGCAACGACCCGCTCACGCCCGCTCCCCCGTCGATGTCTCCCCGGTCCGCTCCCCTGATGTTCCTCCGGCCCGCACCGCCACGAACCGGACCCGCGCCCCCGGCACCAGCAGCGCGGCCGGGTCGCGGGCGGTGTCCCAGAGCCGGTCCGGGTCCGGCATCCGGCCGATGAGCTGCCAGCCGCCGGGCGACGCGCGGGGGTAGACCCCGGTGTACGGGCCGGCCAGCGCGAGCGCCCCGGCGGGCACCCGCGTGCGCGGGGTCGCCCGCCGGGGTACGTGCAGGTGCTCGGGCAGCCCGGTGAGGTAGCCGAAACCGGGGGCGAACCCGCAGAACGCCACGCGGAACGCCGTACCGGAGTGGACGGCGGCCACCTCCCCGGGCGGTACGCCCCAGAGCGCGGCGACCTCCGCCAGGTCCGGGCCGTCGTAGACCACCGGGATCTCCACGGCCGGGCCGTCCTCGCGGCGCAGCGGCTCCACGGTCCAGCCCGTGAGCTCACGGGCGAGACGGGTGATCTGCCCGGGCGCGTCCCCGACCCCGTCGAGCAGGACCGTGCGCGCACCCGGGACGATCTCGCGCACCGGCGGCAGCCCGCCCCGTTCACGGCGGCGCAGCACCTCGGCGTGGAACGCCTCGGCGGCCTCCCCGGAGTCGAGTTCGACCAGGAGCGCGTCCCGCCCGACCGGCAGCACCCGTACGGACGCCGCCCCGGCTCCCGTACCGCTCACGTCCCACGTGCCGCTCACGCTCCCCCCACCGCTCACGCTCCCCCCACCGCTCACGCTCCCCGCGCCGCCACTCATGCGAACGCCCGAACCTCGACGCCCGCCTCCTCCAGCGCGGCCCGTACCCGCCGGGCGAGCGCCGCCGCGCCGGGGGTGTCGCCGTGCAGGCAGAGGGAGCGCGCGGCGACAGGGATGCGGCTGCCGTCGGCGCTGACGACCGTCCGGTCCACCGCCATCCCGACCGCGCGGCGTACGACCTCGTCCGGGTCCTCCACCACCGCGCCCGGCTCGCCGCGCGGCACCAGCGTCCCCCCGGGGGTGTACGCGCGGTCCGCGAACGCCTCCTCCACGGCGGGCAGTCCGGCCTCGCGGGCGCGGGCGAGCAGGCGGGAGCCGGGCAGGCCGAGGACCGGGAGGTTCTCACCGGCCAGCAGGACCGCCTCGATGACGGCGTGCGCCTGCGCGTCGTCGTGGACGGCGCGGTTGTAGAGCGCGCCGTGGGGTTTGACGTACGCGACGCGGGAGCCGGCCGCCTCCGCGAAGACCCGCAACGCGCCGATCTGGTAGGCGATCTCGGCGGTCAGTTCGGCCGCCGGGACGTCCATCGAGCGGCGGCCGAAGCCCGCGAGGTCCCGGTAGGACACCTGCGCCCCGATCGTCACGCCCCGGGCCGCCGCGCCCTCGCAGACGCGGCGCATCACCAGCGGATCGCCCGCGTGGAAGCCGCAGGCCACGTTGGCGCTGGTCACGCAGGAGAGCAGCGCGTCATCGTCGGTGAGCGTCCAACGGCCGAAGCCTTCGCCGAGATCGGCGTTGAGATCCATGGTCACGGGAGCACGCTAGTGCCCCGACCGGCGATGTAGGCCCCATGCGACGGGGCGAAGCTTGCCGGTCGCGGCACTACCGCGCCTGCCCGCCCCCGCGACGGGGCTGACGGGGCCCGTTCACCGACACGTCCGCTTCCTCCGCGGCCCGGCGTGCCCGTCCGGGGACGGCAGGCACGGCGGAGCGGCGCTCCGTCTCCGTGCGGCCTCCCCACACCCCGTACGGCTGCCGGGACCTGAGGGCGAAGCTGTCGCACGGCCCGCTCACCGGGCAGTCGAGGCAGACCGCCCGCGCCGCCTCCTCGCGGCGCCGTCGTGCCCCGCCCCGTTCGCCGGTCGGCGGGAAGAACGCCGCGCTGTCCATGCCGCGGCATGCCGCTTCGGCCTGCCACTCCCAATCCCGCAGCAGCGGCGCGGTCGGGGGTGCGGGCAGGAGCCTCATCGGTGCCCCCTGCCACGGCGGGGTCCGGCCGGTGTCACCGCTGCCCCGCCCGGCCCGGCGCGGTGCGCCCGGAGGGACGGTTCACCGAGGCGAGCAGTTCCTCGAACGGTGTGACCTCGAAGCCGCCCGCCGGGTCCACCGAGGTGATCGCGCCCGTCAGAGAACGGGGGGCGATGGCCGCGGTCGTGTCCACGTCGGGCGCACCGGAGCCGGTACCGGCGCTGCTCCCGCCGACTGCCTCCGTGCCCGCGTCAGCGGTTTCCCTGCCCGCCTCCGGGGGTGTCTCCGCCCGGTCGGACCGGCGTCCCCGCGCCGGCTCGTCCGCTGCCGTGGAACGCGCCAGTTCGCCGCCCGCGCGGACGATCCGCCGGGCGAGGCCCTCCTCGCCCCAGTCCTCCGACGCCGCGTAGACGGCGGTCGGCAGGACCAGGGCCCGCAGGTACGCGAAGAGCGGACGCAGGGCGTGCTCGGTCACCAGCGAGTGGCGCGCGGTCCCGCCGGTGGCACCGACCAGGACCGGCTTCCCGGTGAGGGCGTCCTTGTCGATGACGTCGAAGAAGGACTTGAAGAGACCGCTGTACGAGGCGCTGAAGACGGGCGTCACGGCGATCAGCCCATCGGCTGCGGCCACCGCGTCGAGCGCGGCGGCGAGCCGGGCCGACGGGAAGCCGGTGACGAAGTGCTGGGCGATCTCCGTCGCCAGATCGCGGAGTTCGACCGTCCGGACCTCGACGGCGGCTCGGCCGGCCAGGGCGTCCTGGGTCGCGGCGGCGAGCCGGTCGGCGAGCAGCCGGGTGGAGGACGGGGACGTGAGCCCCGCCGACACGACGACGAGTCTCATGCCGCCTTCACCTCCTGGGCCCGCGCCGTGGCGGCGTCGCGGGCGGCGAGGAGTGAGGCGTGGGTGGGGGCGTCGGGGACGTTTGCGGGGCGGAGGGCGGCGAATTCCTTGCGGAGGACGGGGACGACTTGTTCGCCGAGGATGTCGAGCTGTTCGAGGACGGTCTTGAGGGGGAGGCCGGCGTGGTCCATGAGGAAGAGCTGGCGTTGGTAGTCGCCGATGGTGT
>NZ_JBIAJC010000006.1:0-22521 GCF_042871745.1 Streptomyces sp. NPDC005576
GCGTTCGCGGCGTCGTTCTCGGTGAAGTCGCGGGTGTCGCGGGGGGTGCCGGTGATCACGGTGAAGCCGAACTCGGCGCCGGTGGAGCCGGTGGCGGGGGCGGGTGCGGTGGAGGAGCTGGTGGTGGAGTTCGGTGCCGGGTCGCGGGGGACGAAGGTGTTGTCGCGGACGCCGCGTGCGTCGTCGGGGCGTCCGGAGCTGACCGAGGCCGCGATCGTGGTGTCGGGCGGGCGGGGCGTCAACGGTGCGGAGAACTTCGCGGTGATCGAGGCGCTCGCGGACTCGCTGGGTGCGGCGGTCGGGGCGTCGCGGGCGGCGGTGGACGCGGGCTGGTACCCGCACACCAACCAGGTCGGCCAGACGGGTAAGTCCGTCTCCCCGCAGCTGTACATCGCGTCGGGGATCTCGGGTGCGATCCAGCACCGGGCGGGCATGCAGACCTCGAAGACGATCGTCGCGGTCAACAAGGACGCCGAGGCCCCGATCTTCGAACTCGTCGACTACGGCGTCGTCGGCGACCTCTTCGCCGTGGTGCCCCAGCTCACCGAAGAGATCAACGCCCGCAAGGGCTGAACACACCTGCACCGAAACGCCCGAGCTGAACACGCCCGAGCTGCACATGCCCGCTCCCGCGAACGGTCGGCGGGCGGGGGTACGGCCACGGGCCGGGACCACGCGGACGCTCGCACCCCGAGCCCCCGCACGGCCCCGGCCCGTGGCCGTGCCCCGTCCACCGGGCCCTGCTCGCCGACGAGTCGCAACCCGTGAGTGGTGTCCGACCGCAGGTTCGCCGCGGGCCACAGGGACGGATCACCACCAGTACACCGGGTACGGCTGCTTGTTGATCCAGTTCCCGACGAGGCCGACCAGGACGAGGAGCACCGACGCCACGGCGAGCAGGCCGAGGAACATGCCGGGCGGAGGACTGGTCGCCGCGACGATGACGGCGGTGGCGGCGGCCGGGGAGTGCGCCACTCGCAGTAGCATCATCGCCCCCAGCGCGAGGCCGCCGGCCACGGCGGAGGACCATACGTTCTGCCCCAGTACGGCAAGTACGAGAAAACCGGTTGCGGCGGACACCAGTTGCCCGCCCACAACGCTGCGCGGCTGGCCCAGCGGAGTCGAACTCGCCCCTACGACGAGCGCCATGCTCGCCGCGAGCGGCGGGATGAGGAGCACCTCGTGCGTCCACGTTCCCACAGCGACCAGAAGGACGAGTGCCGCGACGCTGGTGACCGTCGCGACGAGTACCACCTTCAGCCCTGGGCGCGGAGGTGCCTGTGCCGCGCGCCGGGGCCGGTTCGGCTCCCCCGCGCGCGAGGGGTGGGGCTGCGTCTGCGTCATGGCTCGAATCTGTCCTTCCAGGTGGTCGCGGAGCCGCGAGGCTTCACCAACGGTGAAACCATTAGTCCTGTGCTCATGAAGCTCATGAATTCGCGCCCCACCTCTTCGCGATGTGGGGCGTCGCTCCATCCCGCACCTAATGCCCAAGGCGTTAGGTGGATCGATGGTGACGCTACACCACCGGACCTCCACGCAGGGCTCAACCTCGATGCGCAGGAAGGGAACGAAGGATGACCGTCCACGGCAAGGACCCGCTGGAGATCCGCCCCGACGAACCCTTGGCGGTGGAGTTCACCAGTTCATGGCGTTACGAATCAGGTGTTCTGGTCGATGAGGTGAACACACCCCAGGGACTGACCCGGTGGATCACGGCGTACCGGTCGCGGCTGGCCATGTCCGGCGGTGAGCGGATCGACATCGGCATCGCCGACATCGCCACGGCCCTGACCACCCGGAATGCGGTCCGCGACCTGCTGGACTCCATCGTCGACAACACCCCGCCTCCGGAGGCGTCTCTGGGGCTGGTCATGAGAAGAGCCCGCGCCATCCAGGAAGCGGAGCTCGCGTGGCCCGCCTCCGGTCCGCATCTCGTCTGGCCTGAAGGGACGGAGACCATGGAGAAGGTCACCGCCCAGGTCTGCGCCTCCACGGTGCGGCTGTCGAGCTCCCCCCGCCGACTGCTGCTCCGCCGGTGCCCGGCTCCCCGCTGCGTCCTCTTCTTCTCCGCGCTGCGCAAGGGACAGCAGTGGTGCAGTCCGGCGTGCGGCAACCGCGCACGCGTCGCCCGCCACAGCGCGAAGGCCCGTTGATCCGCGACCGATCAACGCAGCGCGGCGGCAGCCGGCTCCCGGGCTCGGCCACGGGGGACACCCGGATGCCCCTCACACCACCGGGACCTCCATGAACCGCGCGGCGATGTGCAGTTCCTCCTCGATGGCCGACACGGTCGCCCGCAGCCGGGGCAGGACCTCGTCCAGACACTCCTGACGAGTCCGGCTGGCGCTGTGCATCGCGACGTTCACCGCCGCGACCGCCGTGCCCGTGCGGTCGCGGACCGGGACGGCGATCGAACGGAGACCCGCCTCCAGTTCCTCCTCCACCAGGGCGTACCCCCGCTCCCCCGCCCGGTCGATTTCGGCGGCGAGTTCCGTGGTGCCGGTGAGGGTGCGCGGGGCGAGGACGCGGAGGTCTGCGGCGTCCAGGAAGGCGGTCCGGGCGGGCGGGAGAAGGTCCGCCAGCAGCACCCGGCCCATGGAGGTGGCGAAGGCGGGAAAGCGGGTGCCGACGGTGATGTTGACGCTCATGATGCGCCGGGTCGCGGCCCGCGCGACGTACTGCACGCAGTCTCCGGAGAGGATCGCCAGTGAGGCGGAATCCCCTACGGTGGACGACAGTTCGGCGAGGTGCGGCCGGGCGATCCGGGCGAGTGTGGTGCGGGAGAGCGCGGGGTGGCCGAGTCCCAGCACGCGCGGGGTGAGCCAGTGGTCGCGCCCGTCCGTCCCGGCGTAACCCAGATGGGCGAGGGTGATGAGGGCGCGTCGCGCCGTCGCCCGGGGCAGGCCGGTGGTCCGTGCCACGTCGGCGAGGGTGAGCCGCCCGGCGCCGGCGCCGAAGGCGGTCAGCACACCCAGTCCGCGCGCCAGCGACTCGACGAAGTCGCGCCCCATCTCCTTTTTCGAGGCAGCCGAGCGCAACGCGGGCGCCTCCAGCGGGTGTTGCTCATCCGTCGCACCCGGCTCCGCGCCCGCCAACACCCCCTCCATCTCCGCCGCCACGGCGAGGAGCCGCTCCGACAGCTTCCGGCGCAGGCCGTCCGCCGTGTGGCGGCTCGTATGGCTCACGACACTGAGCACACACGCGAGGGAGCCGTCGGGCCGTCGCACCGGCACGGAGAGTGCGACGAGGCCGGGTTCGATCAGCTGGTCGTCCGACACCCACCCATGGCGCCGGGCGTGGTCCATCCGCTTCTCGAACTCCCCTCCGGCGAGAAGAAGTCGGCCGCCCGGCAGCGACAGGAACCCCGAACCGTCGGGATCGGCGGCGGTACGCGCCCGCCACGCCGCCCAGCTCTCGGCATCCCAGTCGGCGGCGAACAGGGCACCGGGGCCCGTGCGTTCGGCGGGCAACAGGTCTCCGATGCGGAAGCTGAGGGACATCGCCCGGCGTCGGGTCGCCTGATGGACGAAGCGGATGCCGTCCCCGTCCCGTACCGCGAGCGAGACCGACTCGTCCAGCTCGTCGGCGAGCGCGTCGGCGCGGGGGCCGAGGAGGTCGGGGAGTCCGGTCGAGGCCAGATAGGCGTTGCCCAGCTCCAGCAGTCGCGGGGCAGGTGTCACGTCACGGCCGTCGAGACGTACGTACTCCAGGCGGGCCAGGGTCGCGGCGATCCGGTCGACGGTCGAGCGGGCCAGCCCGGTGGCGCGCTCCAGTGCGCCGAGGCTGAGCGGGCCGCCGTCCGCACCCGCGAGCAGCTCCAGCACGGCCAGGCCGCGCATCAGAGGGCCGACGGCCTCGGCGGGGGCGCTCGCCCGGCCGTCTCCCGCGTCGGTGACGTGGTCGGGGTGGGTCGGTGGCATCGGCTCTCCGTCGTACGTGTGGGGGACACCGTACAGAACGCGGCGGGCGCGGTCCGGGGCGGTGACGGGGGAAATCCGTCGCGGCCGTTGACATCCCTCCGGCGCGCTTGCAGACTCCTACCACCCTAGTGAAGGAAACTTCACCACGCGAACGCGAGCACGGGCGACACGAGGGAATGGCGGACCCGCACATGGACAAGGTGGTCGCTTCGGCAGCGCTCGCCGTGACGGACATACCGGACGGCGCCTCGTTGGCGGTGGGCGGTTTCGGACTCAGCGGTGTACCCGGAGCGCTGATCGACGCCGTGCACCGCGCCGGCGTCCGGGGGCTGCGGGTCGTGTCGAACAACTGCGGCGCGATGGACTCGGGGCTCGCGGTCCTGCTGGCCGACGGGCGGATCAGCCGGGTCACCGGCTCGTACATCGGGGCGAACAAGGAGTTCGCGCGGCAGTACCTCTCCGGGGAGCTGGAGGTCGAGCTGATCCCGCAGGGGACGCTGGCCGAGCGGCTGCGGGCGGGTGGGGCGGGCATCCCCGCCTTCTACACGCCCGCCGGGGTCGGCACCCAGGTGGCCGAGGGCGGTCTGCCCTGGCGGTACGACGGTCACGGCGGGGTGGCACTCGCCTCCCCGGCCAAGGAGGTGCGCGCGTTCGACGGTACGGCGTACGTACTGGAGCACGCCATCCGCACCGACTTCGCGCTCGTCCGGGCGGCCAAGGGCGACCGCCACGGCAACCTCGTCTTCAACAAGGCCGCGCGCAACTTCAACCCCCTCGCCGCGACCGCCGGGCGCATCACCGTCGCCGAGGTCGAAGAACTGGTGGAACCGGGCGAGATCGACCCCGATCATGTCCATCTCCCCGGGATCTTCGTCCAGCGGGTCGTCGCGCTGACGAGGGAGCAGGTCGCCGACAAGAAGATCGAGAAGCGCACGGTGACCGAGCGGGAGACCCGGATCTGATGGCCTGGAACAGGAACGAGATGGCCGCGCGGGCCGCCGCCGAGCTGCGCGACGGCGAGTACGTCAACCTCGGCATCGGCCTTCCGACGCTGATCCCGAACCACCTGCCACCGGGCGTGGAGGTGGTCCTGGAATCGGAGAACGGCATTCTGGGCACCGGCCCGTTCCCGTACGAGGACGAGGTGGACCCCGACCTCATCAACGCGGGCAAGGAGACCGTCACGGTGCTCCCCGGAGCGTCCTTCTTCGACTCGGGGCTCTCCTTCTCCATGATCCGCGGCGGGCACATCGACACCGCCGTGCTCGGCGCCATGGAGGTCTCGGCCGCCGGTGACCTCGCCAACTGGGCGGTCCCCGGCAAGCTCGTCACCGGCATCGGCGGCGCGATGGACCTGGTCCACGGCGCGCGCCGCGTCATCGTGACCATGACGCACACGGCGAAGGACGGCAGCCCGAAGATCGTCGACAAGTGCACGCTGCCGCTCACCGGCAAGGCGTGCGTCCACCGCGTCATCACCGATCTCGCCGTGATCGACGTGACCGGCGAGGGGCTGGTTCTCGTGGAGACCGCCCCCGGGGTGAGCGTCGCGGAGGTCGTCGAGCGGACGGCCGCGCCGCTGCGCACGGCCGTGCCGCCCGCAGCCGAGAAGTGAACGATCCCGCCGCACCTGGGGCCTGTGTGGGGTTGGCTCGCGGCGTCGCGGGGCTGCGCACGCGCGCGCGGCGTTGCCGGAACGCCCTGGTAGCTCCCGCCACCAGGCCACTCAGGCGCCTTGCGACCGGCACGCACCCGGCCCCGCTCCTCCTTCCGCGCGACAACCCCGTACAGACCCTGGGAGTACCGCACATGCACACCACCGTAGCCATCATCGGCGGCGGCCCGTCCGGGCTGCTGCTGGCCCGGCTGCTCCACCGGGCCGGCATCGACTGCGTCGTCCTGGAGAGCCGCGAACGCGCCTACGTCGAACAGCGACAGCGCGCCGGCATCCTCGAACAGTCCACGGTCGACGCCCTGCACGAGGCGGGGGCGGCCGAACGGCTGGACTCCGAGGGCCTGGTGCACGACGGCATCGAACTGCGCTGGGGCGGCGGCCGGTCCCACCGGATCGACTTCCCGTCGCTCACCTCGGGCCGCAAGGTGTGGGTGTACGCGCAGACCGAGGTGGTCAAGGACCTCATCGCCCTCCGCCTGGCGGACGGCGCACCGCTCCACTTCGGGGCGGAAGTGACCTCCGTCGAGGGCGTCGACACGGACCGGCCGGTCGTGACCTACCTCCATGAGGGCCGGACCAGGACCCTCACCTGCGACTACGTCGTCGGGTGCGACGGCTTCCACGGAGTGACCCGGGCGGCGGTGCCCCACGCGGCCAGGACGACGTACGACCGCGTGTACCCCTACTCGTGGCTCGGCATCCTGGCCGACGTCCCGCCCTCCTGCGACGAGTTGATCTACGCGCACTCCTCGCGCGGCTTCGCGCTGCACAGCATGCGCTCCCCCGAGGTCAGCCGGCTGTACCTCCAGGTCCCCAACGGCACCGATCCGGCCTCCTGGCCCGACGGACAGATCTGGGACGAGCTCGACTTCCGCTTCGAACAGGAGGGCTGGAAACTGGCGCGCGGACCGATCACCGCCAAAAGCGTTCTGCCGATGCGGAGTTCGGTGACCGAACCCATGCGGTTCGGGCGCCTGTTCCTCGCGGGCGACGCCGCCCACATCGTCCCGCCGACCGGTGCGAAGGGCCTCAACCTCGCCGCCGCCGACGTGGTGGTACTGGCCCGCGCGCTGATCCAGCAGCGGACGACCGGATCGACGGACCTGCTCGACGCGTACTCCGACACCTGTCTGCGCCGGGTGTGGCGCGCGGAGCACTTCTCCTGGTTCATGACGACGACGCTCCACGCCGATCCGGAACAGAGCGGTTTCGACACCCGGTTGCAGCTCTCCCAGCTCGACCGGATCGCCTCGTCGCCGCACGCGGCCGCCGAACTGGCGATGAACTACGCGGGGTTGCCGATTCCCTGACCGGGGCGGGGGTAACGTCCCCATCCGCGTCCCCGGTTGGCCGGCAACCGGGGACGGGGGCCGCACCGGAGGGACCCACGGGTCACAGGGCCCGCTCTCCGTGTCCTCCCGCCGACTCCGGGTGCGGGACGCCGCCCCGGGGCGCGCGTCGGGCACGGGGGCCGGTGCCGAGGGTGAGCACCGTGGTGGTCACGAAGGCGCCGGCGATCACGTAGTAGGCGGGGGCGAGGTCGTCACCGGTCCTTGAGGCGAGGAAGGCGACGACGAACGGCGCGGTGCCGCCGAAGGCCGCAGTGGCGATGTTGTAGCCCAGGGAGAGCGCGCTCTGCCGTACCTGGGCGGGGAACAGCTCCGCCAGCGCGGCCGGGGCCGGACCGGAGAAGACCGCGAGGACAGCCGCGAAGACCACCTGCCCGAGCAGCAGGCTGCCGTACGTGCCCCGGGCCATCAGCCAGTAGACGGGGTACGCCACCAGGGCGAGCGCCACGGTGGAGCCCAGCATGAGCGGTCTCCACCCGATCCGGTCGGAGAGCGCTCCGGTGACGGGCAGGAGCAGGAGGTGCACGACCATGGCGATCAGGTTGCAGGCGAGCGCGGTGGAGAGCGGCACCCCCAGGGTCCCTGACGTAAAGCTGGGCATGCCGATCAGGGCGTAGTACGCGATCGTCCACGCGACGACGATGCCGACGACCAGGAGCACGGTGCGGGTGTGCTTCGTGAAGGCTTCCCTGAGCGGAGCGCGCACCACCGACCGGTCCCGGGCCAGGCTCCTGAAGGCGGGGGTGTCCTCCATCCGCAGACGTATGTGGAGGCCCGCCAGGGCACCGAGCGAGCCGATGAGGAACGGCAGCCGCCAGCCGTAGGAGTCGAGCGTCGACCGTGTGAAGGTCTCCGTGACCAGCGTGCTCATCGCGATCCCGCAGACGAAGCCGAGGATGGTGGCGAACTGGTGGAGGCTGCCGTACAAGCCCCTTCGGCCCTCGGGCGCGTATTCGACGAGGAAGGCCGTGCCGCCTCCCCATTCGCCGCCCGCCGCCAGCCCCTGGACCATGCGGGCGAGCACCAGCAGGACCGGGGCGAGCGTTCCGGCCTGGGCGTAGGTGGGCAGTACCGCGATCGCCAGGGTGGCCACCGCCATCAGGACGATGGAGGCGGAGAGGGCGTTGCGCCGTCCGAACCTGTCGCCGAAATGACCGAACACCGCGCCGCCGACGGGACGCAGGACGAAACCCACGGCGAAGATCGCGAGGGTGTTCAGGAGCGCGCCGGCGGGATCATCGGCCGGGAAGAACAGCCGTGCCATGACGGTGGCCAGGTAGGCGTACACCGCGAAGTCGTACCACTCGACCAGGGCCCCGACGGAGCCCGCCAGGACGAGCTTGCGGAGGTTCGCGGGAGGGGCCTCGCCCTGCGGCGTCACGGCGCTTCCCCCGCCCCGGACGGGAGGCCCGCCATGGTGAGGGCGGCGCGCAGGTACACGGCGGTGGCGGTGACCATGTCGTCGACCGTCACCCACTCGTCGAGGCTGTGAGCCTGGGCGAGCGACCCGGGTCCGAAGAGCAGGACGGGTGAACCGAAGTACGCCGCGTCCGAGCTGGCGGGGAAGCCATGGGGCGCAGTATCCGGAATCCGTACCTCGGTGGCGGCGGCACGGACCACCTCCGCCAAGACGTGATCGTCGGGGAGCTCGTAGGGCTCGACGGTCCACCAGGCGTCACCGAGACTCCAGGACAGCCGGTCGTCCGGGGCGCCGAGCAGCTCCGCGATCTCCGCCCGTACGACGTCCGGGGTCTCACCGGGCAGCAGTCGGCGGCTGAAGCCGACCCGGCACCGGGAGGGCACGATGTTGGGCTTCACGCCGCCCTCGATGACTCCGACGTTGACCGTGGGATGGCCGAGCAACGGGTGGTGGTGACGTTCGAGTTGCTGGGCGTAGCGGGGGAAGGACCCCAGGAGTTCCGCCGCCGCGAGGACGGCGTTGGCCCCGTGGTGCGGGACGCTGCTGTGGGTGGCCCTGCCCGTCACGGTCAGGTCGTAGGCGGCAAGTCCCTTGGTGGCGTGGCAGATCTTCAGTTCGGTCGGCTCACCGATGATGACGCCGTCCGCGCGCGGGCCGGACCGGCCCAGGGCCTTCGCGCCCTCCTGGCGGTACTCCTCGTCACCGACTCCGGCAATCAGCAGCTCGCCGTCCGGGGGCAGCCCCTGCTCGGCCAGTACCTCCGCGACTTCGAGGTAGCAGGCGAGCGCGGCCTTCATGTCGCAGGCACCGCGGCCGTACACCCTGCCGTCGCGCACGGTGCCCGAGAGTGCCTCGGGATAACCGGTCGTCTCGACCGTGTCCATGTGTCCGGCCAGCATCAGTGACCGGCCGTGCCGCGCGCGGCGGGCCCGGGGTGAACGGGCGACCAGGTTGTAGCGCCCGGAGGCGAACTCCGTGGCCGTGCAGGCCCACCCGAGCCCTTCGAGCCTGCCGCCGAGGTAGTCGGCCACCTTCCGCTCTCCGGCGTCGCCGTCCGGTGGCGCGCCGAAGGGGTTGACGCTCGGCAGCCCGACGAGGTCGACCAGCGTCGCCGCCAGCCGGTCGCGGTCGATCCTGGCGATGTGGCGTGCCGCGTCGTCCGCGCGGTCCGCGTGCGGTGTGTACAAGGGAACCCCTCGGTTGTCCGGCGCGCGTCGTCGCAGGGCGCGGCGGGTCGTCCTCTGGTTTTTGGAAGTGAATTCCCTCTTAACAAAGGGGGGGTTGGGCGCGGACGGCAGAAACGCGACGACCCGTGGGCGGCCCGGTCCGCGCCGGACGGTGCCCAGGGTGCCCGGTGGCCGGGGACACCGCAAGACGGCCCTGGGGGGCACTTCGTGGACCGTGTGGCGAAAACCCGACACCCCCTGGGAAACTTCTCGCCGACGCCGTTCTCTCCCCCACCTGCGGAGTGAGGCTGCGGTGGCGGACGCGCCGCGGACCGCAAGACGGCGAATGCCGCCAACTTCGCCGGGGCTGCTTGTGGCGATCGTGCGGGGCACCGTTGAATCTTGTTCGTCCCCCCCACCCCTACGTGTCACCCCGGTGCGTTGCCGCGTGCCGCTTCCGCGGGCCCGGTCGCCGACGACCGACCGGCCCTCCCCCCTCTCCCCACGGCCGGCCCGTCGTCCCCACGTCAATCGCATCGCCCGGCCGCCCTGGTCCGGGCAGTCGCAGAGGAGACCCCAGTGAACGCAACGAACGTGGCTCAGATCATCAAGGGGCTGCTCTCCTCCGAACTCATGGTGGAGGTCCCCGTCGGCCGGATGGACGCGGACGACAGCCTGCGGGACGTCTACGGACTCGACTCGCTCGGCTTCGTCGAACTGCGTGTGCTGAGCGAGGAGAACTTCGGCATCACCATCTCGGAGGACGACTTCTCACCCGAGCACTTCGCCACCCTCGGCACGGTCGTCAGTCTCGTGGAGCGGCTGCAGAAGGAGCAGGAGGGCACCGTCCAGCCCGCCGGCTGACGGATGCCCCCGGCCCCTCGGGCCGATGCCGCGAGGACACCCGCGCCTCCACCGCACCCGCACGGTACGACCGACTCATCACACCCCCCCAAGGGATGGAGACACCGTTGTCCGCGCCAGTCAGCGCCCGGCTCACCGAGTCCGAACTCGACCAGCTCCAGCGAAGCCAGTCCATGCACTACAACCATTACGGCCGACCGCCCCTGCCGTTCGCCTGCCTGAGCGCCCGGGGTATCGAGCTGGAAACGGTCGAACTCGCCGGGCCCCGGCGCGGTGAGCCCTTCACCCTCTTCGACGCCAGCGGCGGCTACGGGAGCGCCTGCCTGGGCGCGGGCCACGACAGTGTGCGGCGTTCCCTGCAGCGGGCCGTCACCGACACCGGGTACGTGACCGACGAGATCGCGTCCCGCGAACGCGCGGCCCTGCTGGACCACCTGTTCGGGGCCGAGGGACTGTGGACCGACCACTTCCCCGGGGACGCGTACCACGTCGCGGGCCGCAACTCCGGCTCCGAGGGACTGGAACTGGCCCTCCGGCTGGTACTCGAATCCCGGTTCGATCCCAGGCGTCTGCGCCATCGCCCCGGGCGCGAGAAGCGGGACACCATCCTGGCGTTCGAGGGTGCCTGGCACGGCTGGACCCACGGCCTGCTGCCGTTCCTCAACCGCCGGCACTACCGGGTGGGTCTGCCGGGCCCGGTCACGGACCACGACTACGGCCTTCGGGTGGAGCACATCCCGTTCGGCGACGAGGGTGCGCTGGAGGAGTACTTCGCCGCCAACTCCGAGCGGCTGCTCGCCGTCTTCGTCGAGCCCGTCCAGGGCGACGCCGGAATCCTGCTTCCGCCCCCCGGCTACCTGCGCCGGCTGTCGGGGATGTGCGGGGAGAACGACACCTGGCTGGTCGCCGACGAGGTGCTGACCTTCGCGAAGACCGGCCGCTGGTTCGGCATGCACGACGCGGAGGGGCCGGTCCCCACCGACATCACGGTGATCGGCAAGAGCCTGGGCATGGGCGTGCTGTCGACCTCCATGGTCATCGCCCGCCGTGAGCTGCGGGCCCGCTCCACCGGCACCATTTCCACCTCCGACCTGCGCCCGCTGACCTGCGCCGTGATGCACGACGGCATCGACCACCTGGTGGGTGAGGGGCTGCTCAAGCACTCCGCGGAACTGGGGGCACGACTCGCCGACCGGCTGCGCTCCGAACTCGTCGGGCGCTTCCCGGAGATCTACACACGAACGCGGGGCCTCGGCGTCATGCACGGCGTGGAGTTGTCCGAGACCGCATCGGCCCGACTGGACGACCTGCGCACCCACGTGATCTCGGCCGGCGTCTACGTCGAGTTCATGGCCGGTGCCGGAAAACGCTCCCACGGTCTGCGCTACGTCTACCCGACGATGCGGATCGCTCCGCCGCTGATCACCACCGAGGCGCAGGCGGACGAGATCGTCGACCGGCTGGGCGAGGGCACCCGGCGCTTCCAGGAGACTCTGTGACCTCGGCGAACGCCCCCGCCACCGCCGTCGTCACGGCGGGGCGCCGGATCGAGCACGTCGACACAGACGCCTCCGGGGTCGTCCACTTCTCCCGGTACGTCTCCCTCCTGGAGACCTTCGTACTCGACCACTTCGAGGAACACGGCGCCGGTCTGGCCCGTATCGCCGAGCTCGGGGCCGACCTCGCCGTCACCGAGCTCACGGTGCGCTACCGCCGGCCCGGCGCCTACCGGGACCCGATCGCCGGGGAGGTCGCCGTGGAGCACGTCGGGGCCGCCCGCGTCCGGGTGGCCGCCAGTCTGCTGCGCGAGGAGGCGGACGGCTCACGCACCGAACTCGCCTCCGGAACCCTCACCTTCGCAGCCGTCCACCCGACGACCGGCGGCCCGGTGCCGCTGCCTCCGGCTGTCCGTCACACTCTGAAAGGGATCGTCCCCGATGCAGCTCGACACGATGTCACAGCCCACTGAGGACCCGGCAACGACAACGCCCCCGGCGCGCGAGCCGCAGCAGGGCACCGACCGGCAGATCGGCTTCTCGGAGCTCAAGAAGTGGCTGCGCCACCGCCACCCGATGATCTACATCGACCGGATCACCGACCACGAGCCCGGAGTCTTCCTCAAGAGCCTGCTCTCGGTCTCCGGGAACCTCGACGCCATCGCGGGGCACTTCCCGGAACGGGCGATCTACCCGGGAAGCCACCTGATGCAGGCCTTCGCGCAGTCCGGGATCATCCTCTACCAGATGAGCACCAGCCCGCTGGCCGACGACGAGCTGACGCTGATCGGTTCCGTCAAGTCGCGGTTCACCAGGCCCGTCGTCCCCGGCGACCAAGTGGTCTTCGACGTGCGGGCGGACCGGCTGCTCGGCACCACGTTCTTCTTCTCCTGCCAGGCGACCGTCGACGGCCTGACGGTCGCCGCCTTCCGCGGAACGCTGACCCGCAGGAAGGCCGCTGACCTCGGCCGTCAGCTGTGGTGAGTGCCGGAACCGAGGTCGTCGTCACCGGCATGGCCTGGGCGACTCCGCTGGGCGACGGCCTCGGAGAGGTGTGGCAGCAGCTCTGCGCGGGCGCGACGGGTGTGGCCGGCCAACGGTCGCCGCACCGGCTGCGCACGGAGCGTGCTGCCGCCGTGCCCTCCCCGGCCTACCGCCCCGGAGGCCGGGAGGCCTGGGACCGGCAGGTCGCCCTCGCGGTGCGCACCATGGCCGCGGCCCTGCGGGACGCGGGCGTGGCAGCGGACGACGGGCGGCTGATCCTCGTTCCGGGTACCAGCTTCGACGCCCGTATCGACTGCGAGGACGCCCAGGAGGACTGGGCGGTGGCGGCGGCCGGCCGACTCGGCCACCGGAGGCGGCCGTTGGTGGTCACCACCGCCTGCTCGGCAGGGGCCGACAGCCTGTTGCTCGCCGATGCGCTGCTCCGCGAGGGCGACGGCGAGGCGATCTTCCTGGCGGGTGGGGTGGACGTACTGACCGAGGCCAAACGGCTCGGTCACTCCGCACTGGGCACGATGAGTCCCACCGGACTGCGCGCCTTCGACGTGGCGCACGACGGTATGACCCTCGGTGAGGGCGCGGGCTTCCTGGTGCTGGAGGGCGCCGCCACGGCCCGCCGCCGGGGCGCCCGGGTGTACGCGACGCTGAGCGGCGCAGGTTCGGCCAACGACGCCTCCGGGCTGACCGCACCGGACCCGTCGGGGCGCACCGTGGTCGCCGCGGTGCGGCGGGCCCTCGCCGGGTCGGGCAGCGAGCCCGGCGAGGTGGCCGTGATCTGCGCGCACGGCACCGGCACCCCGCTCAGCGACGAGGTCGAAGCCGCCACGGTACAGAAACTGTTCGGCAGCGCCGGGACCGGGCCGGCCGCCGTGGTCTTCGGGACCAAGGGGGCGCTCGGCCACAGTCTCGGCGCCACCGGGGCGATCGAGGCGGTGGCCACCGTGCTCGCCCTCCAGGAGGGGCACGTGCCTCCCCTCCACGGGCTCTCCTCGCCGCTGCCGGGCCTGTCGCTGCGGCTGCCCCGCGGGGAGCCGGAGAAGGTGCACGGGACGCGGGGCATCAGCCTCACCCTGGGATTCGGCGGATTCAACACCTGCCTGCTGTTCGACTCCGGCCCCTCCGTCGGGGTCGACGCGGTGACCGGGGTGTCCGCTGCCGGGGAAGACGCGCTCACCGAGGGGTTCCCCGGGTCCGGCAGCCGCACGCCGGCCCTGCCGCTCGCTGTCGCCGGGCACGCGAGTCTCACCGTCGCCGATCCCGCGTCCTGCACGCGCAACAGACCGTCGTTCTACGCCGACCCGGTCGCGTGGCTGATCGTCTCCGCGGCCGAGGAGGCGCTCGCCCTCTGCCGGGAGGAGGTCCTGGCCGGGCCCGACGAAGTCGCCGTCCTGGTCACCCACGAGGGCCGGCCCCTGCCCACGCATCTCCGGATCGCCAGGGACGCGGCGCGCGGCCGGGTGTCGCCCCTGCGGTTCGCGGGCTCCAACCCCGGCATCCTGGCCGGACTCACCTGCCTCACCCTCGGTCTGCGGGGCCCGTCCCTGGTTCTGGAGGCGGACCCCGGCGACGCGGCGGACGTCGCGACGGCACTGGCCGGGGACTGGCTGCGCACCGGCCGGGCGCAGTACGTGCTGTGGGCCGCGTACCGGCAGGAGGGCGATGCGTACACGGCGACCTGTGTGGTGCTCCGTGCCGGGGCGCCCGACGACGACGGCGCCGGATTCGCCCGGAAACTGCTCACCGACCCGCCGGCCGCCGACGCGGTCCAGCGGCCCTGAAGGGACACCACGGATGTCTGCCACGGATGACCTCCTGTTGGAACACCGGCGGGTCGCCGAGTTCCTGGACCGCTCCTCCGAGCCCGGCGCGGCGGACGGCCCCGAGCCGTCGCTGGACGACACCCTGGCCGCACTGGCCGCCCTGGGCCTGCCCCCCGGCAGTGCCGTGCTGCTGGCGCTCTCCAACTCCCTCCACATGCTGCGCCTCTACCTGTCCGCTCTGCTCCTGGGCCTCGTGCCGCTCGCCGTCGCCCCGGCGACTCCCTCGGCGCGCGTCCGCAGGCTGGCCCGGCAACTGGACGTCTGGGCGCTGATCGCCGCCCGGCCCGATCCTCAGCGCTACGGCGTCACGCGCGCCCACCCGGTCCCGGGCGGCGCGGCCGTCCTGTTGAACGAGGCGGGTGGCCCGCCCCCGTACCGGCCGGGGGACGTGCTGATGTCGACCTCCGGGACGTCGGGGGCCGCCAGCGCCTGCCTGCACCGGGTCTCGTCCCTGCTGCGCAACGCGGAGCGGCACGCCGGGGCCGTGGGGATGCACGCGGGCGACACCGTCCTCGTCAACCTGCCCCTGTACTACTCGTACGCGATGGTCGCGCAGGTGCTGGCCGCGTACGGGTGCGGTGCCAGAGTGGTGGTGTCCGGTCCGCCCTTCTCCCCTGCCGGGTACCTCAAACAGGCTGCGGACCACGGGGTCACCCACTCCTCCATCACCCCGACGATCGTGCGGCGGCTCCTCGATGCGACCGCCGGAGCGCCGTCGGGCGTCCGGGCGCTCACCGTCGGCGGCGACCACGTCCCGCCGGAGCAGGTGGCCCGGCTGCTGGCGGGCCGTCCCGGCGGGGAGCTGTACCTCACCTACGGGCTGACCGAGGCGGGCCCGCGGGTGTCCACTCTCGCGGCGCACGCGGAACCCCCGCACCGGTACGCCTCGGTGGGGCTGCCGCTGCCCGGGGTCCGGGTCTGGCTGCGCGGGCAGCCCGGTGACGAGGACACCGGTGAACTCATGGTCGCCAGCGACACGGCGCTCGTGCGCAAGATCTCCGACACACCGGGCGCCGGACGGACGCCGGCCGCTCCGGGGATCGTCGCGACCGGTGACGTCTTCCGCATCGAGGACGGCTACCTCTTCTTCCGCGGCCGCCTGTCGGACTTCGTGATGATCAGGGGCGAGAAGGTCTCCCTCAGTTCCGTCCGCCAGACGGCGCTCTCCCTGCCCGGGGTGGTGCGCTGTGTGACGAAGGTGGGCACGGAGGACGACGGCGAGAACTTCCTGGAGGTGGAGTTGGAGGTGGCCGATCTCCGGCCCGACGCGGTACGGAGCATGCGGCGGACCCTCAACTCCGTCCTCCTGCCGTCGGAGCGGCCCCGGACCGTCACGGTGACCGGGGTCGACGAGGAGGGCTTCCACAAGTGACCCCGCCGTCCCTCCCCCGTACCGCACCACCCCGCCGGGACGCCGTGCTCCGGAT
Organism: Streptomyces sp. NPDC005576; assembly: GCF_042871745.1. Taxonomy (NCBI): domain Bacteria; kingdom Bacillati; phylum Actinomycetota; class Actinomycetes; order Kitasatosporales; family Streptomycetaceae; genus Streptomyces; species Streptomyces sp. NPDC005576. The sequence continues at coordinate 16,140 of NZ_JBIAJC010000006.1, forward strand.
GTTCTGCGTGCCGCACGCCGGAGGTTCGGCGCGTGTCTTCCGGGACTGGCAGAAGCACGCACCGCCCGGCGTGGAGGTGGTGCCGCTGGAACCGGCGGGACGAGGCACGCGTGCGGGTGAGTCCGCCCCGCGCTCCGTGGGGGAGATCGCCCGCGACTTCGCCGCGACGGTACGCGCAAGGGCCGGGCGGAACCCGTACGTCCTGCTCGGACACAGCATGGGGAGCCTGGTCGCGTACGAGATGGCAGTCGCGGCTGGGCCGAAGGACCTTCCGGGGCCGGCGCTGCTCGTGGTGTCCGGGCGCAACCCGCCGCACTCCCCGCCGACCTGGGCGCATCGGGTCCTCGCTCTCACCGACGGTGAACTGCTCGCCGAACTCGCGGCCCTCGGGAGCGTGCCACCGGGGCTGAGTCCCTCCATCGCCGCGCACTTCTTCCTGCCCGCCTTCCGCGCCGACCTCCGGATGGCCCACGCCTACGTGCCCGGGCGGGAGCTCCGTCGCACTGCGGCGCCCCTGCTCGTACTGGCGGGCCGTCAGGACCCCCTGACGGACGATGCCGTGCTGCCGCAGTGGGAGCGGTACTCCCGCGAAAGCTGCGTCGTGGCCCACCACGACGGCGGCCATTTCGCCCTGTATGAAAGGGTTCCCTGGCTGATGGAACTCATCGGCGCGCAACTGCGGCGGACCGAACAGGTTCCGCCCGGACGCTCTTTCGTCGGAAAAGAAGGTCACGGATGTTGAAGGGCTACTTACTCATCGGGCTCTCCGCGGCCGGCTTCGGGTTCATGCCCGTCTTCGCCACGTTCGCCTACCGTGACGGGCTGACCCTCGCCACGCTGCTCTTCCTCCGCTTCACCCTCGCGGCGGCGGTCTTCCTCCCCTACGCGATCCGCCACGCGCGGCGCACCGGCATCCCGAAGCGGGCGGACCTGCTGCGGCTGGTCGTGCTGGGCGGGGTGCTGTACATGGTCCAGTCGGCGCTGTACTTCTCGTCCGTCAAACACATCTCGCCCGCGCTGGCGGCCCTGCTGCTGTACGTGTACCCGGCCCTGGTGGCCACCGTGTCCGCCGTCGTGGGCCGGGACCGGCCCTCGCTGGCCGTCGTCTGCTCGATGGTGGCGTCCTTCGCGGGAGTGTCACTCGTGCTGGGCCGTATCGGGGCGGACCTGAACATCGTCGGTGTCCTGCAGGTGCTCGGTGCCGCGGGCGTCTACACCGCCTACATCCTCTACGGCGACCGGGTGAGCAGCAGTGTGCACCCCGTGGTGATGACGGCCTGCGTCTCGGCGGCCGCGGCGGTCTCCTTCCTGCTCTACGGGGCGGCCACGGGCGACCTGAGGTTCGACTTCGCGTTCCGGGGCTGGCTCTGGGTGCTCGCCCTGGCCCTGGCCTCCACGGTCGTGGCGATTCTCTGCTTCTTCCTCGGGATGACCCTGATCGGTCCGACGCGCGCGTCGATCGGCAGCATGCTGGAACCCGTGGTGAGCATCGTCGCCAGCGCGGTCCTCCTGAGCAGCGGACTGACGTGGCTGCAACTCCTGGGTGCGGCCCTGGTTCTGGTGGGTGCCACCGTGGGCGTCCTCTCCCGAGGTACCCCGTCCCCGGGCGCGCGGCAGCAGCCCACACCGCCACTGCCGGACCAGGACACGGCCCCGCACCCGCAGCCCACCGGGCAGCCGCACCCGCGCCGCTGACCGGGCACCGCTCTTCCCGCCCCTGAGGAGAACCAGGAGTCCCCATGCCCCCACCTCCGCTCTTCTGTTCGGCCGAGGAGGTCGCGACGCTGCTGGGAATGGACGAGGCCATCGCCTCCCAGCGCCGCGCGTTCACCGCCCTCGCCCACGGCGCGGCGGACCTGCCGCCGAAGGTCATGCATCCGAGCCGCTTCGACGACAGCGTGACGTTCTGTTACGTGTCCCGCCTCTCCGAAGCCACGGGCGCGGTAGCCAAGTTCGGCAGCGTCAACCCGGGCAACGGCGCACACGGTCTGCCCAGCGTGAACGCGGTCGTCGTCGTCCTCGACCCCGTGACCGGGGTCGTCGTCGCGGTGCTGGACGGCACCGCGGTGACGACGCTGCGCACCGCCGCGGCGAGTGCAGTGGCCGTCGACGCGCTCGCGCTTCCCGGCGCGGACGAGCTGGCACTGCTCGGCTCGGGCACCCAGGCGCTGGCCCACGCCCGCGCCGTCGCACGGGTACGGCCGGTGCGTGCGGTACGCGTCTGGAGCCCCACCGAGAAGCACCGCGTCCGGGCTGCCGAGCGCATCACCGCCGAACTCGGGGTACGTGCCGACGCGGTGGACAGTGCGCGCGAGGCGGTGGACGGCGTGCCCGTGGTCGCCACCTGCACCCTCAGCCACGAACCGGTCCTGCGGGGGCGGTGGCTCTCACCGGGCGCCACGGTGGTGGGCGTCGGCTCGTTCGAACCCGACCGGCACGAGGTGGACGCGCACGCCCTGCACCGGGCCGCCGCGGTCGTCGTGGACGATCCGGAGACCGCCGCCGGACACACGGGACCCGTCGTCGCCGCGATCGGCCGCGGCGACCTCGTCCCCGACGACCTCGTGCCCCTCGGAGAGGTACTGACCGGGCGACGGGCGGCGCGCTCCGCCGCACAGGACGTCGTCCTGTACTTCAGCGTGGGCCTCGGCATCCAGGACGCGGCGGCGGCCTGGGCCGTCGTCGAAGCGGCCCGGGCCGCGGACCAGCGACCGGCGGCCGCGCGGTGAGCCGGCGCGAGCCCCCGCCGGGCGGCGTCCTGCCGGGCAGGGCGTCGGTCGTCGTCATCGGCGGCGGGGTGATGGGCACCAGCATCGCCTACCACCTCGCCCGCGCGGGTGTGCGCGACGTCGTGCTCGTCGAGCGGGACCAGCTGGGCTCGGGGTCCACGTCGAAGGCAGCGGGGGGAGTCAGGGCGCAATTCTCCGACGTGCTGAACATCCAGCTCGGCGCCCGGAGCCTGGAGGCGTTCGGCCGCTTCGGCGAGGAACCGGGACACGACATCGGGCTGCACCGGGTGGGGTACCTCTTCCTCCTGTCCACCCCCGAGCAGGTGGCTTCGTTCGAGGCGGGTGTGCGGCTGCAGAACGGTCTGGGCGTGCCCAGCCGCATGATCGACCCGGCCGAGGCGCAGCGGCTGTCGCCACTGATCAGTACCGAAGGACTGCTCGCCGCCGCCTTCTCCCCGGACGACGGGCACTGCACCCCGGAGGCGGTGGTGCACGGTTACGCCGACGCCGCGCGCCGGCACGGTGCGGCGATAGTCCGGCACTGCGCGGTGACCGGCATCGAGACGAAGGGCTCGGACATCACAGCGGTCCTCACCTCCCGGGGGAGGATCGCCACGTCCGACGTCATCTGCACGGCCGGCGCCTGGTCGGCCGGAGTCGGCGCCATGGCGGGCGTCGAACTGCCCGTGCAGCCGCTGCGCCGTCAGATCGCCGTCACCGGGGCGGTGCCGGGCATGCCGCCCGACGTGCCCATGACCATCGACTTCGACAGCAGCTTCTACTTCCACGGGGAGGGTCCCGGGGTGCTGCTGGGCATGTCCGATCCCGAGGAGACGCCGGGCTTCCGCACCACGGTCTCCGACGCGTGGCTGCCCGGGTTGTACGCCGCGATGACCAGACGTGCCCCCGCCCTGCTGGAGGCACGCGTCACCGGCGGCTGGGCCGGACTGTACGAGACCACTCCCGACCACAACGCGCTGATCGGCGAGGCCGGCGGACCCTCCCGCTTCCTGTACGCCACCGGGTTCTCCGGGCACGGCTTCCTCCAGGCTCCCGCGGTGGGCGAGGTGATCCGTGACCTGTACCTCGGCCGGGAGCCCTTCGTCGACGTGTCCCCGTTGCGTGCGGAGCGTTTCGCCGTTGAAGAAGCACGCCCGGAAGCCAACCTGGTGTGAACGGAACCCGGAGCACCCGGGCCTCCGTGCCACCGAAGCACTCGTCGCGACCGGCACCGAAACCGACAGGAGCAGCCGACCGCCATGACCGAAGCCCCGCAACTCTGGATGCGCCGTGAGACCCGCCCCCACGAGCAGCGCGCCCCGATCACCCCGGAGGACGCCGGCCGGCTCGTCGCCGCCGGTGTCGCCGTGACCGTCGAGGAGTGCCCCCAACGGGTCTTCCCGCTGTCGGCCTACGTGGCCGCGGGATGCCGGCCCGCCGCGCCGGACACCTGGACCGGTGCCCCGCGCGACACGGTCGTGGTCGGCCTGAAGGAACTCCCCGACGGGCCCTCGGAGTTGGTCCACCGCCACGTCATGTTCGGCCACGCCTACAAGGGGCAGCCGGGCGCCGCACGCTTGCTGGACCGGTTCGCGGCGGGCGGCGGCGTGCTGCTCGACCTCGAAGAACTCACCGACGACCTGGGCCGTCGTCTGGCCGCCTTCGGCTACTGGGCCGGATACGTCGGAGCGGCCCTCGCGATCCTCCATGCCCGGGGCGCACTCACCTCGGCTCCCTCCCCCACCACACGGGCCGCCCTGGACGCCTCCCTGGAACAGGGCGCCGGGGGGACGGAGTTGAGGGCTGTGGTCCTCGGCGCACTCGGCCGCTGCGGTCGCGGCGCGTGCGACGCGCTGACCGTCGCAGGAGTCGGCCCGACCCGGTGGGACCTGGCCGAGACCCGCGACCTCGACCGCCCGGCTCTGCTCGCCCATGACCTGCTGGTCAACGCCGTACTCAGCACGGTGCCGGCCATCCCTTTCCTCACCCCGGGCGACCTCGACGCCCCGCACCGCAGGCTCACCACCGTCTGCGACGTGACCTGTGACGTCGGATCGGAGTGCAACATGCTGCCGATCTACGACGCTGTGACCACCTGGGAGCAGCCCGTACGCAGACTGGCCGGCACGCCACCGCTCGACCTGATCGCCCTGGACAACCTCCCCTCACTGCTGCCGGAGGAAGCCAGTACCGACTTCTCGGCGGCGCTCCTGCCCCAGCTGCTGGCTCTCGTCCACGGCCCGGGCGATCCGGCCTCCCCGTGGGGACGTTGCGCCGCCCGCTTCCACACTGCGCTGGTGAAGGACATCGACCGCACCTCGAAAGGGATCGGACGTGACTGACGCGACTGATGTGACCGATGTGATCGCCCCCACCGGCACCGTGCACTGGATGGGCGCCGGCCTCTCCACGGGCAGCGGCCTCGCGGCCGTCCTCCGTACGGCGCCCCGGGTGCTGCTCTGGCACCGCAGTGCCGACCGCGCCGAGAAGGCTCTGGACCGGCTCGGCCTGTCCGGGCGCGTCTCCCCCCGCGGCTACACCCCCGAAGCACTCGACTCCGAACTGGCGCCCGGCGACATCGTGGTCTCCATGCTGCCGGCGGGCGAACACGACGCGCTGCTGCACGCGTGCGTCGCCCGCCGGGCCCACTTCGCGTGCAGCAGCTACGCCTCCGACACCATGCGTGAACTCGCCCCGTCCGCCGCCGCCAACGGCACCGTGATACTCGCGGAGGCCGGGCTCGACCCGGGCATCGACCACCTCTTCGCCCACAGCCTGATCGGCAGGGCAGAAAAGGAGTGGGGCGACGCTCCCGCGCGGGTCCGCTTCACGTCCTACTGCGGCGGAGTGCCGGCCGTTCCCAACGCGTTCCGCTACCGATTCAGTTGGGCACCACGGGGCGTACTGGGAGCTCTGCGCACACCCGCCCGCTACGTGGCGGACGGCGTCCCGGTCACTGCCGCGCGACCGTGGGAGGCCACCGTCACGCACACCGTCGGCGGCGAGAGCTTCGAGGCGTACCCCAATCGCGACAGTGTGCCCTTCGTCGCCCAGTACGGACTGCCCCCGCAGTGGAGCGTGGACACCTTCGTGCGGGGCACGCTGCGCCTGGAGGGCTGGCTCAGTGCCTGGGAACCGGTCTTCACCGAACTGCGCCGCGGTGACGACGCCCGGATCGCTTCCCTGGCCGACGAGTTGGCGGCACGCCACCCCACCACCGACAGCGATCGGGACCGTGTGGTCCTGAGCGTCGGCCTCGACGTGCGCAACGAGGCCGGGGACGTCTGGGAGGGGCACTACCTCCTCGACACCGTCGGCGACGCCGCCGAGAGCGCCATGGCCCGCTGCGTCTCCCGACCGCTGGCCGACGGGGTGGACCAGATCCTGGCCGGCCTCCTGCCGAAGGGCCTGACGTGTGCGGCCCCCGGGCCCGACGAGTCCGAAGAGGCCCTTGCCCGGCTCGCCGGACAGGGCATCGACTTCACCCGCCACCTCCCCGGCTGAGCGCGCGCGGAGCCAGCGCCGTGGGGGGGCCCCCCCCCCCCGGGGGGGCGCCCCCCCCCCGGCGGGGGGGGGGGGGGCGCCCCCCCCCCGGCCGGGGGCCCCCCCCCCCCCCGGCGCCGGGGGGGGGGGGGGGGCGCGGGGGGGGTGGG
>NZ_JBIAJC010000006.1:22528-385311 GCF_042871745.1 Streptomyces sp. NPDC005576
GCGCCCGCGCCCCCCCCCCCCCCCCCCCCCGGGGCCCGCCGGCCCGGCCCCCCCCCCCCCCCCCCCCCCCCCCGCCCGGGGGCCCCCCCCCCCCCGCCGCCGCCGCCCCCCCCCCCCCCCCCCCCCCCCCCCCCCCACGGCCCGGTCGGGGGCGGCGGGACCGCACCCGCCGCGGCCGTCAGCCCGCCGCCACCGCTCCGACGGCGTGATGCCGTACTCGGCGGCGCGTTCGGTGAGGTCGCGCCGGACCTCCGGGGCGACCGGCGGGTCACACGGGCTCATGCCGGGCCGAACACGGTTCGAGAGATGTGCTCGGCGATGGCCATGCAGGCGGTCGCGGCCGGGGACGGGGCGTTGCGCACGGCGGTGACGCGGCCCACCCGGTGGATGCGGAAGTCGTCCACGAGCGTGCCGTCGGGGTCGAGTGCCTGGGCGCGTACGCCGGCTCCGCCGCGGACCACGTCGGCGGCCCCGACCCCCGGGACGTACGCCCCCGCGTCCTTCATGAAGGCCGCGCTGGAGAGCGAACCGCGGTACTCCTTGACGCCCGTCCGCCAGTGCTGGGCCGCCATCCGCCACGCACCGGGGTACGCCGCGAGTTGCGCGAGGTCCCTCACGGAGACCTGGGAAAGCGTGTACCCCTCCCTGGCCGTCGCGAGGACGGCGTTCGGGCCGACCTCCACCGAGCCGTCGACCCGGGGGGTGAAGTGCACCCCGAGGAAGGGGTAGCGCGGATCGGGTACGGGATAGATGAGGCCGCGCACCAGATCGGCGCGTTCGGGCCTGAGCCGCATGTACTCGCCCCGGAAGGGGACGATCCTGGGCGCCTTCCTGTCGTGGGCGAGCTTCGCGACGGCGTCGGCGTGGAGGCCCGCGCAGAGGACCAGCCGGTCGACGCGTACGCGTTCCTGTCCCGAGCCGACCTCGATGCCGCCGGGCACGTCGGTCAGCGAGTCCACCGCGAACCCGAGCCGCACCTCGCCGCCGGCGGCCTCGATGTCTTCCGCGAACCGGCGGGCGATCGCCGGGTAGTCGGTGATCGCGGTGCGGGGCGAGTGGAGGGCCGCGATGCCGCCGGCGTGCGGCTCGATCTCCTTGATCTCCTCCTTGGAGACCTTCCGCAGGTCGGGCACGTGGTTGTTCCTGGCCCGTTCGTACAGGCCTTCCATGCGGCCGAGTTCGTCCTCGCGCACCGCCACGACGAGCTTGCCGATCTCCTGGTACGGCAGCTTCCACTCCTGGCAGTACTCGCGCAGCAGGGACACGCCCCGTACGCACAGGTCCGCCTTGAGGCTGCCCGGGGCGTAGTAGATGCCCGCGTGCACCACGCCCGAGTTGTGTCCGGTCTGGTGGGCCGCGACCTGGCGTTCCTTCTCGAACACCAGCACGCGGGTGCCCGGGCGGCGCAGCGCGATCTCGCGGCCCGTCGCCAGGCCCACGATGCCGGCTCCGACGATGCCGACCGTTTCGTCGGTCATCGGCATCCTCCATTCTTGCTCTCTTGCTGGATGATGCTGGGTGGAGCTCGATGATGCCGGGTCATCTCCTCTGCGGAGCGGTGCGCAGCACGGGATCGCGGGAGAAGAGGGCGGCTGCGAGGCCGAAGTCGGAGCCGTCGGCCTCCTCGGGGGCCGCGGGCCGCGGCCGGCGAGTCCGTACAGCAGACGGGCCGGGGGGCGCGGCCCGTGGTTCCCGGCGGCGTTCACCCGGTGGTGGCGCTCTCCTCCACCGCTGTGCGCGCCCGGGCGACCACGACGGGCGAGGCGTCCACGGGCGCTTCCAGGACATCGGCCTCCACCCCGTACACCTCCCTGACCAGGGAGGCGGTCACGGTGGTGCGCGGGGCTCCCTGGGCCAGGACGCTGCCGTCCTTCATCGCGACGAGGAGGTCGGAGTAGCGTGCGGCGGCGGCCAGGTCGTGCTGGACCATGACGACCGTGCGCCCGGCGCGCGCGACCTCGCGGACGAGTTCGAGTACGTCGACGACGTGTCCCAGGTCGAGGGCGCTGGTGGGTTCGTCCAGCAGGATCACGGGGGTCTGCTGGGCGAGCACCATGGCCAGCCAGCAGCGCTGGCGCTGGCCGCCGGAGAGGCGGTCGAGCCGCTCGCCGGCCAGGCCGGTGGTACCAGTGGCCTCCAGCGCTTCGCGCACCGCGTTCTCGTCCTCCCGCGACCACTGCCGCAGCAGACCCTGGTGGGGGTGGCGCCCGTACCGTACGAGCCCCGCGACGGTCACCGCCTCGGGGGCACGGGGCGACTGGGGCAGCAGGGCGACGCGCCGCGCGGCCTCGCGCCGGCCGAGTGACCAGATGTCCGCCCCGTCGGCGTGGACCGTGCCGGAATCCGGCCGGTGGAGCCTGGCGGCGGCGCGCAACAGGGTCGATTTTCCACAGCCGTTGGGGCCGACGATCGAGGCGACCTGCCCGGCGGGCACGGTGAACCCGGCGTCCTTGACGACGGCACGGCCGGGGTACGCGACGTGCAGCCCCCGGACGTCCAGGCCGTTCGGTGCTTGCTTGAGGGGGGAGTTCATGCCGGGGTGTTCACGCCTTCTCTTCGGTGCGGTCCGAACGGAAGAGGACCCAGAGGAGGAAGGGTCCGCCGAGGACACTGGTGACGACGCCCACGGGGAGTTCGACGGGGGCGGCGACGCGGGCGAGGGCGTCGGCCGCGGTGACGAGGGCGGCTCCGGCCAGGCCGGCGCCGACGACCGGTACGCGGGTGGGTCCGGCCAGCCGCTGCGCGAGGACGGGAGCGCCCAGCGCGATGAAGGCGACCGGTCCGCCGACGCCGACGGCGACCCCGGCGAGGAGCACGGCCAGCGCGAGCCCCGCAGCGCGCACCCGGCGCAGGTCGACACCGAGCGTGGCGGCCATGTCGTCGTCGAACCGCAGCAGTTGCAGGCGGTGTCCGGCGGCGAGAGTGAGCGGGACGAGGAAGCAGAGGGCGATGAGGAGGGGCGTACCGGCCTCCCAGTCACGGCCGTTGAGGCTGCCGACGGCCCAGAGGAAGACTCCCCCGGCCGAATTGTCGTTCTGGCGGGACATCACGAGGTCGCTGACGGCTCCGACGGAGGTGGAGACGCCGATACCGGTGACCAGGACGCGGTAGCCGGCGCTCCCCGCTCCGCCCGCGCACAGGACGACGAGCGCGGCGGCGGCGACGGCGCCGACCGGACCGAGCCACCACATGCCGACCATGCCGGTGGACGACCCGGCGGCCGCGGCGACGACGGCCGCGGTGGCTCCTTCGTTGACGCCCACCAGGTCCGGGGTGGCGAGCCGGTTGCCGGCCAGGGTCTGGGTGAGGCAGCCGGAGATACCGAGTGCGGCACCGACCATGATGCCGACGATGACGCGGGGCAGCCGGAATTCACGGACGACCATCACGGTGCCTGCGTCCCCGGTGCCCAGCAGGCCGGAGAGGGTCCGCGTCGGGCTCATGCCGGACGAGCTGGCCAGCACGGCGAGCGCGACGAGCAGCAGGAGTACGGGCACGGACAGTGCCGCCACGAGGGCGCCGCGGCGCGGGAACAACCAGGAAAGGGTGCCCGTGCGCAGCACGGTGCTGTCGGGCGGGGTGAGGTCCGGCACGCCGCAGGCCGGGGCCTTCCGTCCGTTCATGCCGTGGCCCCGGCGGTGGAGAGCCGGGACGAGCGGGCGATCCAGATGAGCAGCGGACCGCCGACGAGGGCCAGGAGCACGCTGACCGGGGTCTCCCAGGGCCTGATGACGATCCGGGCGAGGATGTCGGCGAGGATCATGACGTCGGCGGCGATCAGCGCGGAGAGCGCGAGTTGCGCGCCCATGGACGCGCCGGAGAGGGCGCGTGCGGCGTAGGGCGCGAGCAGCCCGAGGAAGGCGATGGGGCCCGCCACGGCGACGGCGCAGCCGGCGAGCAGCGATACGGCGACGGCCACCACGAGGCGGATGCGTCCGGGGTGGTGGCCGAGCGAGCGCGCCCCGTCGTCGCCGAGGCCGAGCGCGGCGAGCGGCCGGACGCAGCAGCCGGCGGCGAGCAGGCCGATCGCCACCAGCGGTACCAGGGGCACGAGTTGTCCGGCTTCGACACCGGCGAGTGAGCCGATCGTCCAGTAGCGGTAGGTGTCGAAGGTGGACCGGGTGCCCAGCAGGACGTACGAGGTGAGGCCGTGGAAGGTGGCGCTGAGCGCGGCACCGGCGAGGACCAGGCGGAGCGGGGAGCCGGCCGCCCGCCCGGACGCGGCGAGCAGCAGGACGACGGCGCTCGCCGCCATGCCGCCGAGCAGTGCCCACACCAACAGGGCGCGGGAGGAGTCGGCGTGGAAGAAGGTGAGTCCGAGGACGACGGCGAAGGCGGCGCCGGAGTTGACGCCGAGCAGTCCGGTCTCGGCGAGGGGGTTGCGGGTGGCGGCCTGGAGGAGACAGCCGGCGGTGCCGAGGCAGAGGCCCACCAGGATCGCGGCAAGGGTGCGCGGCAGGCGAACATCCATGACGGCGAGGCGCAGTTGGGCGTCAGCGCGGGCGGACGGGTCGCCCCAGAGGTAGTCCCACGCCCGGGCGGGCGGGGTGGAGCCGGTGCCCGTCAGCAGGGAGGCGAGGCTCAGGCAGAGCAGGGCGACGAGGGCCACGACGGCCCACCGGACCGGATGTCTGTCCCCGCTTCCGGCTCCGGCTCCGGCCTCAGCGCGGGCCTCCGTCCTGGCTCCGGCTCCGACTCCGGCTCGGGCTCCGGGCAGATCTTGGCGAAAAGCCCTGAATATTCGGGTTCCCACCCTTCCGGCAGACCCCTCTTGCGCTGTGAACATATGGTTAGCCTAACCTAAGTCAAGACGCCCGGACTGGTGGCCCCTCCACCCGATGTGGCCGGGATTCGTCGTGCCCGCAGGGCGCCGCATCCAGCCATGACCGCACGTCAGCGCCCTTCCGCTCCACCCTGCCTACGGAGGTTTCCGGCCATGTCGTCGAACCAGTCCCCCGCTCCCCGCCGCACCGTCCGCCCGCTGGCCGCGGTCGCCGTCCTCGGTATCTGCGCGCTCACGGCGACCGCCTGCGGCTCCTCGGACTCGGGTGCCGCGTCCGGCGATACCGACACGAAGGGCTCCCGGACCGTCACCGACGCGGCCGGCACCAAGGTGACCGTGCCGGCCGATCCGAACCGCGTCGTGGTCCTGAGCGAGATGGATCTCGACTCCTCGCTCACTCTCGGCGTGAAGCCGGTGGGCCTGACGGCGGGACGCGGCCAGAAGGGCGCCCCGGCGTACCTGACGGACAAGGCCGCGGGCATCGAGGTGGTGGGAGCGGTCACCGGACCGGACATCGAGAAGGTGGTCCGGGCCGCACCCGACGTGATCCTCGCCGGACAGATGACGGACACCCAAGTGCTGTCGCAGCTCCGGAAGATAGCCCCCACGCTGGTCACCGTCGGAGACGACAAGGACTGGAAGAAGTCCCTCTCGCTCACCGGAGAGGTCCTCGGCAGGGCCAACGAGGCCGACGCCTTCCTCGCCGACTACGACACGAAGGTCGCCGCCCTGAAGGCCGACCTCGGGGCGGAGGCCGGCGCCGAGGTCTCCGTCGCCCGCTACTCCCCGCAGGGCTCCGCCGTCATGCAGCAGGGGGTGTTCATCAGCGACGTACTGAACGACGTGGGCTTCACCCGGCCGGGCATCCAGGCGGAGAAGGGTGAGGGCCACTCGACGCCGATCAGCGAGGAGAACCTCGCCGAGCTCGACGGCGACTGGCTCTTCATCGGCACCCTGACCTCGACCGGCGGTTCCGGCGTGGTCGGCCGGCTCTCCGCGGAGCCCGCCTACCAGCAGCTCGGCGCCGTCGAGGCCGGCCATGTGACCGAGATCGACGGCTCGATGTGGACGAGCCTCGGCGGCGCCGAAGCCGCCGTGAACGTCCTGGCCGACCTGCGGAAGGCCATGGTCAAGTGAGCGCCGAATTCGATGGCGGGCTCGCGTTCGTCACGGGTGCGGGGCGGGGCATCGGTGAGGCCGTCGTCACCGCGCTCGTGGAGCGCGGCGCCCGCGTGGTGGCCACCGACATCACCTCCGACGGCATCGAGGCCCTCGCGCGTCGGCACGGCTCGCAGGTGGTCGCCCGCCGGCTCGACGTCACCGACGCCCACGCCGTGGAGGCCGCGATCGAGGAGGCCGAACGGGCCCTCGGACCGCTGGAGTTCGCGGTCAACGTGGCTGGTGTGCTGCACAGCGCGGAGATCGTCGACACCAGCGACGCGCAGTGGGACGCCACCTTCGCCGTCAACGTCGACGGGGTGTTCCACGTCTCGCGTTCCGCCGCCCGGCGCATGGCCGCGCGCGGCAGGGGCGGCATCGTGACGGTCGCGTCGAACGCGGCGGGCATCCCCCGCGCCGGCATGGCCGCCTACGCCGCGTCGAAGGCGGCCTCGGCGATGTTCACCAAGTGCCTCGGCCTGGAGATGGCCGCGCACGGCGTCCGCTGCAACAGCGTCTGCCCCGGCTCGACCATGACGGACATGCAGCGCGCCCTGTGGGCCGACCTGGACCCGGCGGACGTGACCGCCGCCGCGGACCGCGTCGTCGCGGGCGACCTCGCCACCCACCGGACGGGTATTCCGCTCGGCCGTATCGCGGACCCCGCCGACATCGCCGACGCCGTCACCTTCCTGCTCTCCGACCGCGCCCGCCACATCACCATGCAGGACCTGTACGTCGACGGCGGCGCCACCCTGCGGGCCTGATCCCGCAACGGACCGGCGCCGCGCACCCGGTTCCCGTCCCCCCGGCTTGCGTACACCCGGCTCCCGTACACCCGACACACCGCCCGCGCCCCGGTCCCGCGCCCGTCCCCCCGCCTCACCGCCCTGCCGCCGACCGCGGGGGGCGCCCTCCACCGCAGGAGACACACTCCATGTCCACCTCCGTGCACGCATCCCCTCCGGCCGTACCCGGCCCGACCCACCTCGCCCCCGTCACCCCCGGTGCGGCGACCGCGCTCCTCGACGCCTACCGCCCCGGCACCGACCGCTTCGTGGCCTCGCCGACCCGCACCCTGCTCGGGCGCGGCGTGCTCGCCGAAGTGCCGCACGGGACGGAGCCGGTCGAGGAGCGCGTACGCGACGTCCTCCGGTCCCGGCGGCGGGCCGGGGACCTCACCCCCGTGGTCGTCGGGTCCATCCCCTTCGACGTGGACGCCCCGGCCGCGCTGGTTGTGCCGGAGTCCGTGGAGTGGGCGCCCGCGCTGCGCCAGGACCCGCTGGTCGCCCTGCCCGCTCCTGCGGCGGAGGACGGTGGCTCCTGGCAGGTCCGCGAGGTCCCGGCCGCCGCCGAGTACGCCGGGGCGGTCGCCCGCGCCGTGCGCCGCATGCGCGCCGGGGAGTTCGCCAAGGTGGTGCTGGCCCGCACCCTGGAACTGACCGCCCCCGACGAGCCCGATCTGCCCGCGATGCTGAGCCGGCTCGCCCGCCGGGACCCCTGCGGCTACACCTTCGCGGTACCCACCGGCCCCGGCCGCACCCTCATCGGGGCAAGCCCCGAACTGCTGGTCGCCCGGCAGGAGGGACGGCTCGTCGCCAACCCGCTGGCCGGCTCCGCGCCGCGCAGCTCCGACCTGGCCGAGGACGTCCGGCGGGCCGCCGCGCTGCTGGAGTCCCCCAAGGACCTGCACGAGCACGCCGTGGTGGTGGCCGCCGTGCGCGAGGCCCTCGCCCCGTTCTGCACCCGCCTGGACGTGCCCGAGCGCCCCACCCTCGTACGGACCGCCACCATGTGGCACCTCTCCACCACGCTGACCGGTGACCTCGCGGACCCGGCCACCACCGCACTGCGGCTCGCCACCGCCCTGCACCCGACGCCCGCCGTGTGCGGTACGCCCACCCCGGCCGCGCGCGCCGTCATCGCCGAGTCCGAGCCCTTCGACCGGGGCGCCTACACCGGCATGGTCGGGTGGCAGGACGCGGACGGCGACGGCGAGTGGGTCGTCACGATCCGCTGCGCCGAGGCCGAGGGCCGCTCGCTGCGCCTGTTCGCCGGTGCCGGAGTGGTGGCCGATTCCTCGCCCGAGGCGGAGACCGCCGAGACCGCTGCGAAGTTCCGTACCTTCCTGAGCGCCGTGGGAGCCCAGCTGTGACCGTCACCGAGCGCGACCCGCTCGCCCCCGGGGGGCCGGACGCGCCCACCTGGCCGGCCGAGTTCGCCGCCCGCTACCGCGCCGCGGGTTACTGGCGCGGGGAGACCTTCGGCGACTTCCTCCGCGAGCGCGCCACCACGCACCCCGACCGCGTCGCCCTGGTCGACCCGGCGCCGGCCCGCCGCACCTGGACCTACCGGGAACTCGACGCGAGCGCCGACCGGCTGGCCGCCGGATTCGCCGCCCGGGGAATCGCCAAGGGCGACCGGGTCGTCCTCCAGCTCCCGAACATCGGGGAGTTGATCGAGGTCGTCTTCGCGCTCTTCCGGATCGGTGCCCTCCCCGTGTACGCCCTGCCGGCGCACCGGGAGACCGAGATCGAGCACTTCGTTGCGTTCTCCGAAGCCGTCGCGTACGTGGTACCGGAGCGCCACGCCGGTTACGACTACCGCGAACTCGCGCGCCACGTACAGTCCATGACGCCCGGGCTGCGCGAGGTCTTCGTGGTGGGCGATCCGGGTGAGTACACCGCGCTCCGTGACGTACCGATGGACCCGGCCGGACCGCTCGACGGCCCCCGCCCGCACGAACTGGCCTTCCTCCAGCTCTCCGGGGGGACCACCGGCGTCTCCAAGCTGATCCCCCGCACCCACGACGACTACATCTACTCGCTGTGGGCGTCCAACGAGATCTGCGGGGTGGACGAGGACACCAGATTCCTCGTGGTCCTGCCCGCCGCGCACAACTTCCCGATGAGTTCCCCGGGTTGGCTGGGCGTGCTGTACGCGGCCGGCACCGTCGTGCTCTCTCCCCGGCCCGACCCGGCGACGGCCTTCCCGCTCATCGAGCAGGAGCGGATCACCATGACCGGCATGGTGCCACCGCTCGCACTGGTGTGGACGGACGCGGGACCGGCCGCGAAGGAGGACCTGTCGAGCCTGGAACTCGTCCTGGTCGGAGGCGCCAAGTACAGCGAGGAGGCGGCCCGGCGGCTGGCACCCGCGCTGGGCTGCCGCCTGATGCAGGTCTTCGGCATGGCCGAGGGACTGGTCAACTACACGCGGCTGGACGACGACGAGGAGACAGTCCTCACCACCCAGGGCCGCCCGATCTCGGCGGACGACGAGGTGCGCATCGTGGACGACGCCGACGAGGACGTCCCCGAGGGCGAGTTCGGCCATCTGCTCACCCGGGGGCCGTACACCGTCCGCGGCTACTGGCGGGCCCCCGACCACAACGCGCGGGCCTTCACCGAGGACGGCTTCTACCGGACCGGCGACATCGTCCGCCGCACCCCCAGCGGTCACCTCGTGGTCGAGGGCCGGGCGAAGGACCAGATCAACCGGGGCGGCGAGAAGATCGCTCCCGAAGAGGTGGAGAACATCATCCTGGCCCACCCCGCCGTCCACGACGTCTCGGTCGTCGCGGTCCCCGACGCGTATCTCGGCGAACGCTCCCTCGCCCACGTCATCCTCCGCGAGGGCGCCGAGCCGCTGAAGCCCGTCGCGGTCAAGCGCTTCGTCCGCGAGCGCGGCATCGCCGCGTACAAGATCCCCGATCTGGTCGAGTTCGTCGACGCGTTCCCGCAGACCGGCATCGGCAAGATCAGCAAGAAGAGCCTGCGGTCCGCCGCGCCCGCGCCGCACCACGAGGAAAGGCCCGCCCCCATGGCACTGCCCGCCATCGCCCCCTACCCGCTGCCCACGGTGGAGGAGCTGCCCGTCAACCGGGTGGCGTGGACGGTCGATCCGTCCCGTGCCGTGCTGCTCGTCCACGACTTGCAGAACCATTTTTTGAAGACGTTCGCGGCCGGCGAGCAACCACTGACCGGCATGCTGGAGAACACGGCCCGGGTGCTGGAGAAGTGCCGCGCGCGGGGAGTCCCGGTGGTGCACTCGGCGCAGCGCGGCGGCCAGACCGCCCAGGAGCGCGGTCTACAGCTCGACTTCTGGGGCCCGGGGGTGGCGGACGACCCGGCGGCGCTCGACGGGCCGGAGCAGGTGGCGCCCGTCGAGGGCGAGAGCGTCCTCACCAAGTGGAAGTACAGCGCCTTCGTGCGCACCGAGCTGGCCGAGCTCATGCGCGAACAAGGCCGTGACCAGCTGATCGTGGTCGGCGTGTACGCGCACATCGGCGTGCTGATGAGCGCGGCGGACGCGTGGCAGCGCGACATCCAGGCGTTCGTCGTCGCCGACGCGGTCGCCGACTTCTCCCGGGAGGACCACGACATGGCGCTGCGGTACGCGTCCGGCCGGTGCGCCGTGGTGACCACCACCGACGCGCTCTTCGCGCAGGAGGTCTGAACCGATGACCCTCACCCCTGAGCTGATCCGCGCCGACATCGCCGACTCCCTCGGCGAGGAGCCGGAGGACATTCCGGTCGACGAGAACCTCGTGGATCACGGGCTGGACTCGGTACGCATCATGGCGCTCCTGGAGCGCTGGCGCCGCGACCACGGAGTGACGGCCGCCTTCGCCGATCTCGCCGAACAGCCTTCCATCGAGGCGTGGTTGCCGTTGCTGGTGGCCTCGTGAGCGCGCCGCTCGTCGGCCTCGACACGTGGTGCGCAGACGCTCCGGACACCGTACTGCCGTTGACTGCCGCCCAGTCGGGCATGTGGTACGCCCAGGCTCTCGATCCCCATAGCCCGGCGCTCAACACCGCGGAGTGCGTGGAGATCGAGGGCCCGGTCGACCCGAGGCTTTTCGCCGCCGCGCTGGGGAGGGTGGTCTCCGAGGCCGACGCGCTGCGCATCCGGGTGGAGGACACCCCGGAGGGGCCCCGGCAGCGCATCGGTGCCGAGGTCCCACTCCCCCTGCACACCGCGGATCTGCGGGCGGAGAGGCGCCCCGACGAGGTCGCCGGGGCGTGGATGCGGGAGGATCTCGCCCGCACCTGCGACCTGGCGCGCGGCCCGGTGTTCCGGCACGCGCTCTTCCGCGTCGGCGGGGAGCGGTGGCTGTGGTACCAGCGCGTCCACCACCTCGCCATGGACGGTTTCGGCTACTCCTTGCTCGTACGCCGCACCGCCGAGGTCTACAGCGCCTTGGCGGCGGGTGAGGCGCCCGCTCCGACTCCGTTCAGGCCGCTGGCCGAACTCGTCGCACAGGACGCCGAGTACCGCGCGTCCGCAGCCCTGGCGGCCGACCGGGCCCACTGGAGCGAGGCGTTCGCCGACTGCCCCGAGGCGCCCCGCCTCGCGGGGCGCGGTGCGCTGCCCTCCCGGACCTCGCTGCGCCGCACGGTCTCGCTTCCGCGCGAAACGACCGAACAGGTACGGGAGTTGGCGTCCCGGCTCCGGGCGACCTGGCCCGAGGTGCTGATCGCCGCACAGGCCGTCCACGCCTCCCGTACCACCGGACGCTCCGACATCGTCCTCGGGCTGCCGATGATGGGCCGGATGGGCTCGGTGGCGCTGCGGGTGCCGGGCATGGTGATGAACGTCCTGCCCCTGCGCCTGGAGGTCTCCCCCGGCGCCGACTTCGCCGGGCTGGTGCGCCAGGTCGTGCGGGGCATCCGCACGGTGCGCCGCCACCAGCGCTACCGCTACGAGGACATCCGCCGCGACCTCGGGCTGCTCGGCGAGAGCCGCTCCCTGGTCGGCCCCCTGGTGAACGTGATGCCGTTCGACTACGACGTGCGCTTCGCGGGCGCGCCGGTGCGGGCCCGCAACCTGTCGGCCGGGCAGGTGGAGGATCTGACGGTCAACGTCTACGACCGCGCCGACGGCCGTGGGCTCCTCATCGACCACGACGCGAACCCCGCCCTCTACACCGAGGACGACCTCGCGGCCCACCAGGACCGGTTCACCGGGCTGGTCGCCCGGCTGGCGGCGGCCGATCCGCATCTGCCGCTCGCCGTGCACACGCTCGCCACTCCGGCCGAAGTCTCCCTCGTCCGCGACGAGTTCAACCGGACGGAGCGCGACCTCCCGGCGACGAACCTGATCGGCCCCATCGAGGCACGGGCCCGCAGGACCCCCGCCGCGACGGCCCTGGTGTACGGCGAGGTAACGCTCACCTACGCGGAACTGAACGTCCGCGCCAACCGCCTCGCCCGGCACCTGCGGACCCTGGGCGCCCGCCCGGACACGGTGGTGGCCCTCTCGGTGCCCCGGTCCGTCGAGCTGATCGTGACGCTGTTGGCGATCCTGAAGACGGGTGCGGCCTATCTGCCGCTCGACCCGGACTATCCGGAGCAGCGCCTGCTGGACATGCTCCAGGACGCGGCGCCGGTCTGCGCGGTGACCGACAGGGCGGGCAGGCTGCCGGACGGCGCCGCGACCCCGCTCGTCGCACTCGACGGTCTCGACGTCTCGGCGCACCTGCCGACCGACCCGTGCCGTCCCCTCACCCCCTCCCACCCGGCGTACGTCATCTACACCTCGGGCTCGACCGGCCGCCCCAAGGGGGTCGTGGTGCCGCACGGGGCGATCGACAACCGGCTCCGCTGGATGCAGGACACCTACCGGCTGACGGCCGGGGACCGGGTGCTGCAGAAGACGCCCTCCTCGTTCGACGTGTCGGTGTGGGAGTTCTTCTGGCCGCTGCGGGAGGGCGCGACGCTGGTCGTCGCGGAGCCCGGCGGTCACCGCGATCCCACGTATCTGACTCGTCTCATCCGTGAACAGGCGGTCACCACACTGCACTTCGTGCCGTCGATGCTCCAGGTCTTCCTCGCCGACCCGGAGGCCGCACGGTGCACCGGCCTCACCCGGGTCTTCTGCAGCGGTGAGGCGCTCCCCCGCGAGACCGCGAACCTCTTCGCGCGTACGCTGCCGGGGGCCCGGCTGCACAATCTGTACGGGCCGACCGAGGCCGCGGTGGACGTCACCCACCACACCTGCGCGGCCGAGGGCAGCGGTCCGGTCCCCATCGGGCGCCCGGTGTGGAACACCCGGCTCTACGTGCTGGACGCGGCGCTCCAGCTCTGCCCGCCCGGCGTGCCCGGCGAACTCTTCCTCGCCGGGCGACAGTTGGCCGACGGTTACCTCGACAGGCCCGGACTGACGGCGACCCGTTTCGTGGCCGACCCCTTCGGTCCGGCGGGCAGCCGGATGTACCGGACCGGAGACCTCGCCCGGTGGACCCCCGAGGGCGAGGTCGAGTACCTCGGCCGCACCGACCACCAGGTGAAGCTGCGCGGCCAGCGCATCGAACTCGGCGAGATCGAGGCGGCCATGGCGGGACAGCCCGGCGTCGAAGGCGTCTGCGCCCTCGTGCGCGAGGACGACGGCGGCGAACAGCGCCTCGTCGGTTACGTACAGGGGCAGGCGGACCCGGCCGTCGTGCGGGCCACGCTGGCGCGCGTGCTGCCGGACCACATGGTGCCGGCGGCGGTGGTCGCCCTGGCCGCGTTCCCGCTGAGTCCGGCCGGCAAGCTGGACCGACACGCGCTGCCCGCACCGGTGTTCACCGGCGACAAGGGGGCCCGGCGCCCGTCCGGGGCCCTGGAGGAGAGACTGACCCGGCTCTTCGCCGACGTGCTCGGCGTCGAAGGGGCCGGTCCCGACGACGCGTTCTTCGATCTCGGCGGCACTTCGCTGCTCGCGATGAGGCTGGTGGCCCGGGTACGGGAGGAGTGCGCGACGGAGCTGACGATCGGCTCGCTCTTCGAGACGCCGACGCCGGCGGCCCTGGCGGCACGCCTCGCCGGCCCGGGTGGGGGCGCCGACGACGCGCTGGACGTCCTCCTGCCGCTGCGCGGCGGCGGCGACCGGCGGCCCGTCTTCGCGTTCCACCCGGCGGGGGGCATCGCCTGGTGCTACGCGGGCCTCTCGGCCCGGCTCGGCGCCGACCAGCCGCTGTACGCCGTCCAGGTGCGCGGGCTGACCGACGACGAGCCCCTGGCGGCGACGCTGCGGGACCAGGCCGTCGACTACGCCACACGGTTGCGTACCGTCCAGCCGCACGGGCCGTACCGGCTGGTGGGGTGGTCGGTGGGGGGCGTACTCGCGCAGGCCGTGGCCGTACTGCTCCAGCAGGCGGGCGAGGAGGTCGAACTCCTCGCCCTGCTCGACGCGTTCCCGTCCGAGATGTGGCGCGCCCGCCCGGCGCCCGAGGAGGGCGACGCGCTCACGGCGGTGCTGCGGATGGCGGGCTTCGAGCGCACGGACGAGCGGACCGGTGACGATGTCCTGGCCACCCTGCGCAGGGCGGGCAGCCCGCTCGCCGGTCTCAGCGACCGCACCCTGTCCAGGATCGTGGACATCGTGCCGCACCACGCGCGGCTGATGCGCGAGCACCGGCACGACCTCTACCGGGGCGACGTGCTCTTCTTCACGGCCGCTGCGCCGAGGGCGGAGGACTGGCTCACCCGAGAGGCGTGGCGGGCCCATGTGACGGGGGAGATCGTCAATCACGATCTCGATTGCACCCACGCCCGGCTGCTCCAGGGCGCTAACCTCGACACCGTCGCGACCGTCCTCGCGGCCCGGCTGAAGGAGCTCGACGGATGACCGCCCCGACCTCTTCGTTTGATGCGGCGCGCACGTCCGGGTCCGCCCGGTGGTGAGTACGACGGCCGAGGTGCGGCCCTGGACGCCGGGAGACCGGCCTCCGGGACCGTCCGCGCTGGCCGGCGGAGGCCCGCTCCTCTGGTCCGTGCGCCCCTGGGGCCTCCGTCCGCCGGGGCCTTCCGGGCAGTCCGGGCAGTCCGGGCAGCCGATGAGCCCGGACGGGCTCGACGTACTGGACGAGGAGGAGCGGCGCCGGGTCGCGGCGTTCCGGCGCCCGGAGGACCGGGTGATGTACGCGGCCTCGCACACCGCGTTGCGCGTGCTGCTGGGCGGCGTCCTGGAAGTCCCTCCCGCCCGGGTGACGTTGGTCCGGCTGCCGTGCCCGGGGTGCGGCGCTCTCCACGGCCGGCCTGCGGTCGCGGGGCCGGCCGGGGACCGGGTGCACTTCTCGCTGTCGCACACGGAAGGGCTGGCACTGGTGGCGCTGGCCGCCCGGCCGGTCGGCGTGGACGTCGAACGGCTGCCCTCGGCGAGGACGGCCACCGAAGCGGCATCTGCGCTGCATCCCCTGGAACAGGCGGAGTTGGCAGCCCTGGCGGTGGCGGACCGGCCTGCCGCGTTCGCACGGTGCTGGACCCGCAAGGAGGCGTATCTCAAGGGCACCGGGGAGGGGCTCTCCGGCGAGGCGCTGGGCGGCGCCCATCTGGGGACGGGGCCGTCCCCGGCAGCGCAACCCGCCGGCTGGACCCTTGCCGACGTCGAGGTCCCGACCGGCTTCGTCGCGGCCTGCGCGGTGGCAGTGGCGGTGGCACGGTAGCGGCGGCACGGTAGCGGTGGGCTTCGGCGGGGACGATGGTGTGCGGCCGAGCACGTG
The DNA here is from genome assembly GCF_042871745.1 of Streptomyces sp. NPDC005576. Taxonomy (NCBI): domain Bacteria; kingdom Bacillati; phylum Actinomycetota; class Actinomycetes; order Kitasatosporales; family Streptomycetaceae; genus Streptomyces; species Streptomyces sp. NPDC005576. The sequence continues at coordinate 37,957 of NZ_JBIAJC010000006.1, forward strand.
GACGGGACCCCGGTCTCCGACGGCGGAGCCGGTCCGGTGGCCGAACCGCCCGGCTGAGCAGCCGGATCAGCTCCCGGATCCGAGCAGTCGGATCAGCCCGTCCGCCATCTCCGTACGCCACCAGAGGTAGTCGTGGCCGCCGTTGAACTCGCGGTACTCGCAGTCGTATCCGGCCTCCGCGAGCACTGCGCGCAGTCGCCGTGCGGCGGGCAGCGCCACCCACTCCTGCTCGCCGAAGGAGAGCCGGAACCGTACGGGGCGGCGCGGCGCGGCGGCGATCCGTCCGGTGAGCCACTCCGGCTCGGGTCCGTCCGGCCACCAGTAGGAGGCCGACTGGACCAGGGCATTACCGAAGCGGTGCGGGTTGGCCAGTGCCGTGTACGTCGCCGACAGACCGCCCAGGCTCTGCCCCGCGATCACGGTGCGCGCCGGGTCTTCCGTGAGCGGCAGGCGTCGCGCGGCCCACGGGAGCAACTCCTCGGCCAGGAAGTCCGCGTGGGCGGGTCGGCAGGCGAGGTCCCGCCAGCGGGCACCCGGGTCGACGGAGTCGACCAGGATCGCGGCCATCGGCGGTATCCGGCCGTCCGCGACGAGGTTGTCGAGCAGGTTCGCGAGGCCGAGCAGCGGCTGCCAGTGCTCACCGTCCAGCAGTACCAGCACGGGCAGTTCGTGGTGTCCTCCACCACCGGCGGGGGCGGGAGGCTCGTACAGCCAGACCCGGCGGTCCTCCCGCAGGTGTTCGCTGGGGACGGTGTGCTCGGTCACCGTGCCCCGGGGCACACCGGACCGGGGCTCCCAGTCAGAATCCGACCGGGACTCCCGCACCTCCGCCCAGGACACCGGCTCACCGCCCCAGCGGCGCGGCATGCGGCGGGAGTTGAACGGGTCGGAGCGGCGCCGCGTTCGCAGCCACTGCCAGTACTCCGGCCCGCCGGCCCCGGGGCCGCCCCCCTCGTCCACGTGGAAGTCGTAGGTCCCGCGCCAGTCGCGGCGCAGCCGGAGCGTCCCATGCCAGACGTCCGTACCGGGGACACGTTCCATCAGGTTTCCCTCGGGCCGGCGCGGGTCGCCGAGCTTGTTGGGCATGACCTGTACTGCCCGGGTCGCCTCCGTGCCACGCCACAGGAAGGTGACGGCCGCGTGGTCGGGGCTGCCCTGCGGATCGGGGGCGACCAGCGGCGTTCCCCGTCCGCGTACGCGTACCCAGAACGCGTCGACCCCTTCGGGGCCCGGCAGTTCGAAGCCGGGCGCCGCGAGGAACGGAAGCGCGTCGGGACGCGCCGTCCTCGGCGGATGGAGGGGAGCCCCTTCGGGCGGTGCGGACGCGAACATGCGGGCGGTCTCCGAAGAACGACGACAGGTAGGAGTGGGCACCACCGTAACTCCAACAGGATTGGTTAGGCTAACCTAACCAGGAGTTGGCGACATCCTGCCGAACCGGCCAGTGGACGCCTCATCCCGCATGCACTTTTCCCTTGTCCGCCAGGAGCACGCCATGAGCGCAGACAGACCTGTCCGTACCTCCATACCGCCGCTGCGCGGCCCTCGCAGCCGGGTCGCACGGGTGGCCGCGCTCACCGCCGGAGCGACGCTGGGCCTCGGCGTCCTGTCGATGCCGTTCGCGGCGGCCAGCGACGATTCGGGGGCGACCGGAGCGGTCGCGGTCGCTGCCGCGGCCGGCGAAGCGCCGGCCCCGAGCGTCACCCTGGGCTCGGCCTCGGTACGGGTGGGCGGGGACGTGTCGTTCACTGCGACCGGGTTTCCGGCCGACAGCAAGGTCAGCGTCAAACTGGACGACACCACCCTCCTTGCCCAGTTCACCAGCGGCCCCGACGGTGGCGTCACCGGCACCGTCACCATCCCCGCCGGCACCACCCCGGGCGCCGACCACTGGCTCCGCTTCCTCGCCACCGGCACCAGCGTCAAGAGCACCGGCCTCACGGTCACCACAGCCCCGACCACACCCGAACCGGCCACGCCCAAGGTGGAGTTGCGCACCACCAAGGTCCCCGCCGGCGGGACCGTCTCCTTCTCGCTGTCAGGGTTCGTCCAGGGCCAGAACATCACGGTCAAGCTCGACGACCAGACGATCCTCAAGCAGTGGATTACCGCCGTGAAGGCGGACGGTACGTTCACGGGCGCGGTGACCGTCCCCGCCACGACCGCCGCCGGCGCACACTGGCTGCGCGTCCTCGCCCCGGAGCCCTCCACCAGCCTGAAGGCCGACTTCACCGTCACCTCCCCGCCTTCCACGGGCGGTTCCGGCAGCGACGGTGGCAGCACCGGAGGCGGCTCCACCGGCAGCACGAGCACGGGCGGCAGCGGCACCGGCGGCTCCACCGGCGGTACGAGCCCGGGCGGCAGCAGCACCGGCAGCACGGGCACGGGGGGCAGCAACACCGGCAGCACGAGCACGGGCGGCAGCAACACCGGCAGCACGAGTACCGGCGGTACGTCCACGGGCGGCAGCACCGCCTCCGGCACTTCGGCCATCATCACCGCCGGTTCGAGCACCACCGCCGGTGGCAAGGTGTCCTTCCGCCTGACGGGTTTCCCCGCCGGCCAGCAGATCACCGTGAAGTTCGACGACGGCGGGATCATCGGGCAGTGGCCCGACGGCATCGCGGCGGACGGCTCGTTCTCAGGCACGGTCACCGTCCCGGCGAGCGCGGCCGAGGGGGCACACTGGCTGCGCTTCCTCGCCCCGAACCCGTCCACCAGCATGAAGGCCGGCTTCACCATCACCTCCGGCTCGGATGCCTCGGCCGCCACCACGGGTGGTACGGGCACGAGCGCGACCGGCGGTTCCGGCGCCACCGCGACGACCGGCCCGACGACCGCGATCCCTGCCGCCACAGGCGCGCCCGCCAGCGCCGCCAACGCGAGCGGGGCGAAGGCGGAGATCACCGCCAGTGAGGTTCAGCCCGGCGGAAAACTCCATGTCAAGGTCACGAAGTTCCCGGTCTCGCAGATCGTCACCATCAAGCTCGACGACGACGCCATCCTCGGCCAGTGGAACATCGACGCCGAGGGGTCGTTCGAGGGCGACGTGGACATCCCGGCCGAGGTGACGCCCGGCGCGCACTGGCTGCGCTTCCTCGCCCCGAACCCCGCCACGACACTCAAGGTCGACTTCACCGTGTTGGCCGCCGATGTCACGGCGGCTTCCTCGGCCTCCTCCACGGCCCCGGACGCGGCGGCGACCACCACCGACCCGACCGTCAACGCGGCCTCGATCCAAGGTGTGGGAACCGGTGTCTCGTACGCGACGATCGCCTGGGCGGCCGGAGCGGCCGCCGTCGGGGGCGCCGCCGGAGCGGCAGGAGCGACGACCTTCCTCCTGCGCCGACGCAAGCCCCAGCGGTCGCCGCATCCCGAGCAGGCTTGACGGAGCGTCACGCTGCCGTCGCCCCCTCCATGAGGGCCCCATGCGACGTGAGCGGCTCCGGCAGGTGTGCGGAGCGTGGTGCGCACACCTGCGCGCAGCGCCCCGCGACGTAGGGAGAAGTCATCCCATGGGGCGTGCCGGCACGCTGTCGTTGGTGGGACCGGAGCGGCTGGTACGCATCGCACGCCGCCCCTGCACGTACACTGCACGTCACGTGCGGGGGCTCGGCTCCAGGGGCGGACGTCGTGGAGGCAAGCGGTGACGAGCGCCACTGGATCAGCGCGTGGCACGTCCCGCTGAACATTGCCGCCATGCACATGAGTGGCTTTCTGCTGTTCATCAGCTCCTTCTGGATTCCCGCCGCTTCCACAGCAACCTACGGCGAAGCGTGCGGGCTGGTGATCTGGACTCTGATGCTCCACGTCGCCGTTCAGATTCCCGCTGGTCTTCTCGCCTCCCGCTGGGTGGTCCGCGGCCGGCCGGCCAGGGCCGGCCTCGTCGCGCTGGGACTGGCCACGGCAGCCACCTGGACGCTTTATCTGTGCACGGGCCAGGAGTCGGCGGGCCGCGCGTTCTGGTGGCAGACCCTGGCATGTCTCTGCGTCTCCCTGAGCAGCTACCTGTGGCTGTGCACCCTGCGTCGTTCCACTGTCGTGCGATTCGCCGAACGATTCACGTACGCTGCCCAACCATTCGCCATGTGGGCCTTGTTGCGTCCACCACGGCGCGGTCCCCGCTGACCGGAGGGTCGCCACGCTCTGCACCACCCCCGTGCCCGAACGGACGGGGCCGCAGAGCGAAGCGGGCTGCACCGAGGGGCACTCCGACGGACGGCGCCCCGGCCGGAATTCCCCGGTCACAGCCATGACCACCCAAGAGCAGTCATCTCATTCGTGTGGGTCGGCGGCAGCGGATGGGGGCACGGGCGATGCCGGTGAAGGCGAGGAAGCGGGAGGATTCGCGCTCACAGCAGCGGCGTCCCCCGGTGAATCCGCGGTGGACCGTCCCACGGGAGGTCCGAACGACTCCGTGGGCAACCGCTGCCGCGTGCAGCCCGACGCAGCCCCGAACAGGATCGCCGCCAGAACCTCCCGAGCACCGTGGCGCCGTCGACCAGCGTGCGGCCGCGACGGCGCCTCCACCACCGCCCGCCGGAGCAACTCCCCCTCTCGTCCGGCCTACCCACCCGTCTCCTGTGACATACGCCACCCCCGAACCGTCGTTACTTAGGTAAGGCTAAGCTAACCTGAATGAGCGACGCCCTGGCACAAGGGGCGCACCAGTCAAGGAGATTGACGCAGCATGACGTCTGTAACCCGCCGCACCCTCAGCACCGCCGTCGTCCTCGCCGTCGGCGGTTCACTGGCTCTGGCCGGCACGGCGACCGCCAGTGCCACGGGCCACCAGGGTGGTTCAGTTTCCACCCTCACCTCCGCCTCGCTGGCGACGGGCCTGTACCAGTCCTCGTACTCCGAGCGGAATCACGTGCTGTGGGCGACCACCGCCGTGGGGCGGCCGCCGGTCACCGACTCCAGCCTGCTGAAGGTGGATCCGCGCACCCTGAAGGTCGAGAAGACCATCGTGCCGCCGGTCACGGACGCTGCGACCGGCGCGGTCGAGGCCGTCTACGGTGTCGCCGTGGACGACGAGCACAACACCGTGTGGACGACCAACACCCGCAACAACACCGTCTCGGTCTACAGCCAGAAGACCGGCGCGCACCTCGCCACCCTGCCCGGCATCGCGCACGGCCGTGACATCGTCGTGGACGAGAAGCACGACACGGTGTGGGCGAGCAGCTTCGCCGGTGCGAGCCTGGTCGCGTTCGATTCCAAGTCCCTCAAGGAGAAGGGCCGGGTCACCATCGAGGGTTCGAGCCCGACCGGTCTCACGCTGAACGAGAAGACGGGCACGGTCTACACCGCCGACCTGAACAACGACCGTGTCATCGAGGTCGCCCCGCACAAGGCACCGCGCTTCATCCCCGCCGGCGACGGCGCGATTTCGGTCGCCCTGTCCGCCAACGGCAGGACCGCGTACACCGCGAACCAGAGCGCGGGCACCCTCTCGGTCATCGACCTGAAGAAGGGCACCGTCACGTCGACCGTCGCGACCGGCGCCGGTCCGCTGGCCGTCGCCACCGACCAGAAGTCGGGCCGCGTGCTGGTCGTCAACCGCACCGACGCCAACGTCACGGTCGTCGACCCGAAGAAGGGCGCCGTGATCGAGACCCTCGCCACGGGCGCCAACCCGAACCACGTCACGGTCGCCGACGGCATCGCCTACGTCGTGGACAAGTCGGGCTCGGGCACGGACAGCAAGGACCTGATCCACCGCATCGTCCTGGGTCACTGACCCCCGTCCGCCGAAACCCCGTCCCGGCGTCGGCCGCGTACCCCGGCACCGTGCCCCCCGCACGATCGACGGCTCGTCCGCTCACGCTCCGGCGGAGGGGACGTGCCGACGGCCGCCGTCGCCCGGGCGCGGGCGCGGGCCCGGCCACCCACGCGGGGCCGAGCAGTCGGAGGCCCGTCGCCCTCGGAGCTGCAAGGTCGCCCGGCACGGGCGAGCGTTAAGGTGCGATACGGAGCATGTGCGCGCTTTCTGGAGACTTCGGAGCAACAGGCTCGAGCAGCACATCGCGCAGTGAGGGGAACAAGACCGTGCATGGTGAGTACAAGGTCCCCGGCGGCAAGCTGGTCGTCGTGGACCTGGACGTCGAAGCGGGCGCCCTGCGCAACGTGAGGGTCGCCGGGGACTTCTTCCTGGAGCCCGACGAGGCCATCACAGCCGTGGACGCGGCGCTGGAAGGAGCACCCGCCGACACCGAGGCCGCCGGGCTGGCCGCCCGCGTGGAGGCGGCGCTGCCCGAGGGCACGGTGATGTACGGGATCACCACCGAGGGCATCGCGGTGGCGGTGCGGCGGGCGCTGGCCCACGCCACGGACTGGACCGACTACGACTGGCAGTTCATCCACGAGGGTCCCCAGTCCCCCGAGCTCCACATGGCGCTGGACGAGGTACTCACCGAGGAGGTCGCCGCCGGCCGTCGTGCCCCGACGCTCCGCGTCTGGGAGTGGGGCGCCCCGGCGGTCATCATCGGCAGCTTCCAGTCGCTGCGGAACGAGGTGGACCCCCAGGGCGCGGCCCGCCACGGTGTACGGGTGGTGCGCCGGATCTCCGGAGGCGGCGCCATGTTCGTGGAGGCGGGGAACACGATCACGTACTCCCTCTCCGTCCCGGCCTCCCTCGTCTCCGGGCTCTCCTTCGCGGACTCGTACGCCTATCTGGACGACTGGGTCCTGGCGGCCCTCGGCGACATGGGCATCAAAGCCTGGTACCAGCCCCTCAACGACATCGCGACCGAGGTCGGGAAGATCGCGGGCGCCGCCCAGAAGCGGGTCACCGGCCCGAAGGGCGGCCCAGGAGCGGTCCTGCACCACGTCACCATGAGCTACGACATCGACGCCGACAAGATGCTCGAAGTCCTCCGCATCGGCAAGGAGAAGATGTCCGACAAGGGCACCAAGTCGGCCAAGAAGCGGGTCGATCCGCTCCGGCGCCAGACCGGGCTGCCGCGTGAGACGGTCATCGAGCGCATGGTCGACTCCTTCCGCAACCGCTACGGGCTCACCGACGGCCGCGTCACGGCCGAGGAGCTCGCACGCGCGGAGGAACTGGCCGCCACCAAGTACAGCGGCGACGAGTGGACCGCCCGCGTGCCGTAACCCCTGTGCCGCGCGCGTGCCACAGCCCCTGTGACGTCCGCGTGCCGCCGAGCCCCCGGGACCTGCGGCGGCGCGCCGTCCGCGCTTGCGTGGGCGAGCGGCGGCGACCTACCGTGACGCGCATGCAGTCCTACACGATCGGCCAAGCGGCCCGCCTGCTGGGCGTGAGCCCGGACACCGCACGACGGTGGGCCGACGCCGGCCGGGTGGCCACGCACCGCGACAAGAGTGGGCGCCGGCTCATCGACGGCGGGGATCTGGCGGCCTTCTCCGTCGAGGTCGCCGGGAGCACGGGCGGGGGCGAGGAGGATGTCCCGTACACCTCCGTCCGCAACGCCTTCGCGGGCATCGTCACGGCGGTGAAGCTCGGTGATGTCGCCGCGCAGGTCGAGATCCAGGCCGGGCCCCATCGGCTGGTCTCGCTGCTGACGCGCGAGGCGGTGGAGGAACTGGGCCTGGAGGTCGGCATGGAGGCCACCGCCCGCGTGAAGTCGACCAACGTGCACATCGACCGCGTCTGACGGAGCCGCGTCTGACCTGCCCGCGTCTGACCTGCCCGCCGAACGATCCGCAACGGCACACGGCACTTCTGGAACACTGCCGGAACAAGCGCCCCCTGGACCACACGGTTCCGGGGGTCGACGCGTGCCCCGAAACGGTCGGCCGTCCCCGGGAAAGCCGAAACCGCATATGCGCCACTCGGAGCATCAGCAAAGCGGCTGTTGCCAAGCAATAGGGGTCTTCACCCTGGCATCTGCGTGCCGGTATGATCGGTCCCGGCACCCGCGGCCGTCCCCACTACCGGCGCGCTCCCGGCCCGCCGCGCCGCCGAACCACGACGGCCGCCGGCGGACCACCGCGGAGCAGTCGCCCGGCCGCTCCGCAGGACCAGAGGGAGCAGACCCGTGATGACCCGTTCCGCGCCCCGGACCCGTAGGACCCTGCAGTGGACGGGTGCGGGAGTCGCCGCGCTGCTGGCGCTGGGCGCCTGCTCCTCGTCGGGGGATTCCTCCTCCGACGACTCCTCGTCCGGTTCCGCCTCCCCCTCGACCGGCGCCTCGGTTTCCGCGTCCGCCGACACGGCGCCGAAGCTCTCCGGCACGGTGACCGTGTTCGCCGCCGCGTCGCTCAAGGAGAGTTTCACGACCCTGGGCGCCGAATTCGAGAGGGCCCACCCGGGCACGGAGGTCACCTTCAACTTCGGCGGCAGCGACAGCCTGGCCGCCGGGATCACCGGAGGAGCCCCGGCCGACGTCTTCGCCGCCGCGAGCGCCAAGACGATGGCCCTCGTCACCGACGCGCACGACGCGGTGGGCACACCCGCCACCTTCGTGCGCAACCAGTTGGAGATCGCGACGCTGCCCGGGAACCCCGACCGGGTCGCCACACTCCGGGACCTCGACGACTCCGGCCTGAAGGTGGTGCTCTGCGACAGGACGGTGCCCTGCGGTGCCGCCGCGCAGAAGGCGCTGGACGCCGCCGGGCTCACGCTCACTCCCGTCAGTTACGAGCAGGACGTGAAGAGCGCCCTCACCAAGGTGGAGCTCAAGGAGGCCGACGCGGCCGTGGTCTACAAGACCGATGTGAAGGCCGCGGGTGACAAGGTGGAGGGTGTGGAGTTCCCCGAGTCCGCCGACGCCGTCAACGACTACCCGATCGCGCTGCTGAAGGACGCCCCGAACGCCGGAGCGGCGAAGGCGTTCATCGAGCTGGTGCGGTCCGCCGAGGGCCTGCGGGTGCTGACCGGGGCGGGGTTCCTCAAGCCGTGAAGCCACCCGCCGCGTCCGACGCCGTGACGGGCCCTCCGGTGGGCCGGTCACGGCTCCGCCGCGCTCCGGGCGGCCCGAGGAAGGCGGGCGGCAGCGGGGAGGCGCGCGATCGCGCGGGCCGGCGCGGGGTTCCGCTGCCGCTGCTGCTGCCGGCCCTGCTCGGCCTGGTGTTCCTGCTGCTGCCGATGGTCGCCCTGCTCGTACGGGCCCCGTGGCGGAACATGCCGGAACTGCTGTCCAGTACGGAGGTGTGGCAGGCGCTCCGGCTCTCCCTGGTCTCGGCCACCGCCGCCACCGCGGTGAGCCTGGTTCTGGGCGTGCCGCTCGCCTGGGTGCTGGCGCGCACCGACTTCCCGGGGCGCGGTCTCGTACGGGCGCTGGTGACGCTGCCGTTGGTCCTGCCGCCGGTCGTGGGCGGCGTGGCGCTGCTGCTGGCGCTCGGCCGCAACGGGGTGGTGGGGCAGTGGCTGGACTCCTGGTTCGGCGTCACCCTGCCGTTCACCACGGCGGGGGTGATCGTGGCGGAGGCGTTCGTGGCCATGCCCTTCCTCGTCATCAGCGTGGAGGGCACGCTGCGCGCCGCCGACCCGCGGTACGAGGAGGCGGCCACCACCCTGGGCGCCTCCCGCTTCACGGCGTTCCGGCGGGTCACGCTGCCACTGATCGCCCCGGGCATCGCGGCCGGTGCCGTGCTGGCCTGGGCCCGCGCACTGGGCGAGTTCGGCGCGACGATCACCTTCGCGGGCAACTTCCCGGGCCGTACGCAGACCATGCCGCTGGCCGTCTACCTCGCCCTGCAGAGCGATCCGGAGGCCGCCATCGCCCTGAGTCTGGTGCTGTTGGCGGTGTCGATCGCGGTACTTGCCGGGCTGCGGGACCGCTGGATGAGGGCGTCATGAGGAGCACGCCCGCCACCACCTCCCCTTCCTCCCCTTCCGCCCCGCCCTCCTCCGCCGAAGGGCTCGATGCCCGGCTCGTCGTGGACCGGGGCGCCTTCCGCCTCGACGTGACGCTGGGCGTCCGGCCGGGCGAGGTCGTCGCCCTGCTGGGGCCGAACGGCGCCGGGAAGACCACGGCGCTGCGCGCGCTCGCGGGCCTCGCTCCGCTCAGCGAGGGACATCTACGCCTGGACGGGGTCGAGTTGACCGGCTCCCCGCCGGAGGCGCGTCCGGTCGGGGTGGTCTTCCAGGACTATCTGCTCTTCCCGCACCTGTCGGCGCTGGACAACGTGGCCTTCGGGCCGCGCTGCCAAGGTGTACGCAAGTCCGAGGCACGGCTCCAGGCCGCCGCGTGGCTGGAGCGCATGGGGCTCACCGACCGGGCCGGTGCGAAACCACGCGGGCTCTCCGGCGGACAGGCCCAACGTGTCGCGCTCGCACGCGCGTTGGCGACCCGCCCCCGGCTGTTGCTGCTCGACGAGCCGCTGGCCGCGCTCGACGCCCGTACCCGCCTCGACGTGCGCTCCCAACTCCGGCGCCATCTGGCCGAGTTCGAGGCGGTCGCAGTGCTGGTCACGCACGATCCGCTGGACGCGATGGTGCTCGCCGACCGGCTGGTCGTGATCGAGCACGGCCGGGTCGTCCAGGAGGGCGCACCGCCGGACATCGCCCGCCGTCCGCGTACCGACTACATCGCCCAGCTCGTGGGTCTCAACCTCTACCGGGGGCAGGCCGAGGGCCACACCGTCCGGCTCGACACCGGGCCGGCGATCACCACCACCGAGGACCTGACCGGACCGGTGTTCGTCGCCTTCCCCCCCAACGCCGTCACCCTGCACCGCGACCGCCCCACCGGCTCCAGCGCCCGCAACCTCTGGCGGTGCGAGGTCGAGGGCCTGGAGACGCACGGCGACCAGATCCGGGCGGACCTCGCGGGCGAACTCCCCCTCGCCGCCGACCTCACCACGGTCGCCGCCGCCGAACTCGACCTGCACCCGGGGGCCACGGTCTGGGCCACGGTCAAGGCCGCACAGACCCATGCGTATCCGGCCTGAGGGTCGCCGGACGCACCTCCCGACGGCCGACCCCAGCACCCGCTCCGGCTCCGGCTCTGAGCCGAGCCGCCTGGTACCGAGTACCGATGGGCGTGAGGTGGCACCACTTCGATGCCGTGTGACACCACATGGCACCACGTGGTGCCACACGGGACTGCACACCTCATCCGAAACCCGAACCCGACCGGGTCACCGCGCACCCATTTCCCTCGATCCAGGCAGGTCAGAGCGGTGTAGCCATGCGGTTTCACCCTCATGGCATCAGCATGCTTGCGCGTGGCACCACTATGGTGCCATTATGGCGTCATGGACCTCACCCCGTATGTCGACACCCTCCGCCGCGAGCTCGCGGTGGCTGCCGAGGCCGGCGGCGACGAAGCCCGCGAGCTGGCCGAGAGGCTCACCGCTCCCCTGGAGTCGGCGACCCGCCTGACCCTGCTCAACGTCCTCTCCGCCGCGATGGACGAGGTCACCCGCGAACTCGCCCCGGGCTCGGTCGACGTACGGCTGCGGGGTCTCGACCCCGACTTCGTGGTGACACGACCGCCCACCGACGTCCCCGCGGAGCCGACCGCACCCGTCGAGCAGACCTCCGCGCAGGCACCGGCCGAAGGCGACGAGGGCGGCACCGCCCGCGTCAACCTGCGCCTGCCGGCCCACCTCAAGACGCGCGCCGAGGAGGCCGCGACCCGCGAGGGCCTGTCGGTCAACGCGTGGCTCGTACGGGCCGTGTCGAGTGCCGTCGACGACGGCAGCCGGCCGCGTACGACGGCGAAGGCCCAGGCGCTCGGACAGAGCTTCACCGGCTGGGTCCGCTGAGCACCGCCCGCGCCACCGCGTCACCTCGCCCCTGATCGCGTCCCTTCCCACCCGCAGGGACGACCCCGGGCCCCCGGGCCCCCGGGCCCCAAGACACCCAGGCCCCAGACACAGACACAGACACAGACACAGACACCAGACCCCAGAGGACGGGACAGCCATGCCTTCTTTCGACACCCCTGAAGCGATCTCGGTCACCGCCCGCGTGGAGGCCGGCTCCATCCAGTTCACGGCGGACCGGCGCCCCGACACCGTCGTCGCGGTGCGCCCCCGCGACCCGAAGCGGGACATGGACGTACGGGCGGCCGACCAGACCGAGGTGACGTACGCGAACGGCGCGCTGACCGTCAGGACGCCCAAGTCCGGCCTGTTCGGCCGCACCGGCATCGTCGACGTGACGGTCGACCTGCCGTCGGGCTCACGCGTCGACATGGCCGGCGCCTGGGCCCAGGTACTCGGCGAAGGGCGCCTCGGCGAGGTCCGCGTGAAGACCTCGTCCGGCGACGTACGCCTCGACACCACCGGGCCCCTCCATCTGACCGCCTCCCACGGCTCGATCACCGTGGACCGGATCGAGGGCAAGGCCGAGATCACCACCAGCTCCGGGAGCCTCCGCGTCGGCATCATCGACGGGCCGGCCGTGCTGAAGAACTCGCACGGCACCACGACCGTCCGCGCCGCGACCGGCGAACTGCGGGTGAGCGGCGCCCACGGCGACATCGAGATCCTCCGCGCCGAGGACTCGGTCATCGCCACCACTGCCTACGGCACCCTGCGTGTGGGCGAAGTGACCCGTGGCACGGCGCAGTTGGAGACGAACTACGGGGCCATCGAGATCGGCGTCCGTGAGGGTTCGGCCGCCTGGCTCGACGCGAGTTCAGGCTCCGGCCAGGTGCGTAACGCGCTCACCGCGTCCGAGGCTCCGGCCGACCCCGACAGCACCGACAACATCGTCAAGGTCCGCGCCCGCACCCGGCACGGCAACATCGACGTCCGCCGCGCCACGGCCTGACCGCGTGAAGGGCCGGCGTCGGCCCTTCCACCTCCCGCACCTCCTCCTCCTCCGACCGGGAGATCTTCATGCATGTCAATGTCATGTCCACATCCAAGCAGGGCGACGGCCGCCCGTCCCCGGCCGCCGTCTCCGCCGTCGGTCTCCGTAAGTCCTACGGCGACAAGACGGTCCTCGGCGGCATCGACCTGCGCATCCCGGCCGGGTCCGTGTTCGCGCTCCTCGGTCCGAACGGCGCCGGCAAGACCACCGTCGTCAAGATCCTCTCCACCCTCGTCACCGCCGATGCGGGACGGGCCCAGGTGGCGGGCCACGACGTCGCCGCCGCCCCGCAGGCGGTACGGGCCGCGATCGGGGTCACCGGACAGTTCTCCGCGGTGGACGGGCTGATCACCGGCGAGGAGAACATGCTCCTCATGGCCGACCTCCACCACCTCTCCAAGGCGGAGGGACGGCGGGTGGCCGCCGAACTGCTGGCACGGTTCGACCTCACCGAGGCGGCGAAGAAGCCCGCCTCCACCTACTCCGGCGGCATGAAACGCCGCCTCGACATCGCCATGACCCTGGTCGGCAGCCCCCGGATCATCTTCCTCGACGAACCCACCACCGGGCTCGACCCCCGCTCCCGCCGCACCATGTGGGGCATCATCCGCGAACTCGTCACCGGCGGCACCACCGTCCTCCTCACCACCCAGTACCTCGACGAGGCCGACGCACTCGCCGACCGCATCGCCGTCCTCCACGACGGGAAGATCGCCGCGGAAGGCACCGCCGACGAACTCAAACGCCTCGTCCCCGGCGGACACGTACGCCTCGCCTTCACCGACCCCGACCACTACCGCGAAGCCGCCACCGCCCTCCCCGACGCCTCCCGCGACGACGACACACTCACCCTCCAGATCCTCAGCGACGGCAGCCAGCGAGAACTCCGCACCATCCTCGACCGCCTCGACACCGCCGGCGTCGAAGCCGACCGGCTCACCGTCCACACCCCCGACCTCGACGACGTCTTCTTCGCCCTCACCGGCGGCGACACCGTGCCGAACCAGCAGACCCCGCAGGCCCGGCAGATCTCCCAGGCCCAGCAGACCCAACAGTCCCCGCAGACCCCGCAGACCCAGCCCGAGGAGGGCGTCCGATGAGTTCCCTCTCCCTCGCCGTGCGCGACTCGTCCACGATGCTGCGCCGCAACCTGCTGCACGTCAGGCGCTACCCGTCCCTGACGCTGAACCTGCTGCTCACGCCGGTGATGCTGCTACTGCTCTTCGTCTACATCTTCGGCGACACCATGAGCGCGGGCATGGGAGGCGGCGGGGCGCACCGGTCCGACTATGTGGCGTACCTCGTCCCCGGCATCCTGATGCTGACCATCGGCGGAACCACCATCGGCAGCGCCGTCTCCGTCTCCATGGACATGACCGAGGGCATCATCGCCCGCTTCCGCACCATGGCGATCCACCGGGGATCGGTCCTCGTCGGACACGTCATCGGCAGCGTGCTGCGGTGCGTGATGAGCGTGGTCCTCGTCGCCGCCGTCGCGGTGGCCATCGGTTTCAGGTCCACGGACGCCACCGTCCTGGAATGGGTGCTCGCCGTGGGGCTGCTGGCGCTCGTCTCCCTGGCACTCACCTGGATCGCGGTCGGGATGGGCCTGTCCAGCCCGAACGTCGAGGCGGCCGGCAACAACGCGATGCCGCTGATGATCCTGCCACTCCTCTCCAGCGCCTTCGTCCCGCTGGACGCGATGCCGGGCTGGTTCCGGCCGGTCGCCCAGTACCAGCCGTTCACCCCGGCCATCGAGACCCTGCGCGGGCTCCTCCTCGGCACCGAGGTCGGCAACAACGGATGGATCGCCGTCACCTGGTGTTTCGGGCTGGCTCTGCTCGGCTACTTCTGGTCCACCTCGCTCTTCAACCGCGACCCGAAGTAGTCCGTACGAGGGATACGGGTGGCGCACCCGACACCCCGTCGGGTGCGCCACCCGTGCCTGTCCGGGGAACGCCCGGGACGCCCCTTAGCGTGGCGGCCATGCGGGTACTCGTCACAGGCGGAGCAGGGTTCATCGGGTCGCACATCACCAGGGCCCTGGTCGCGGCCGGGCACCGGGCGGTGGTGATCGACGCGTTGCTGCCCTCCGCCCATCCTGCGGGAACGGCGCCGGAAGGGCCGTACGAGCGGCTGATCGTCGCGGATGTGCGGGACCCCGTGGCCGTGGCCGACGCACTGGCGGGGGTCGACGCGGTCTGCCACCAGGCGGCGATGGTGGGACTGGGCAAGGACTTCGCCGACGCACCGCTCTACGTCGGCTGCAACGACCTGGGTACGGCGGTACTGCTCGCCGGGATGGCGGCGGCCGGGGTCCGGGATCTGGTGCTGGCCGGGTCGATGGTCGTGTACGGCGAGGGGAGGTACGACTGCCTGCGGCACGGGCCCGTCCGGCCGGGGCCGCGTGCCCGGCGGGATCTGGAGGCGGGCCGTTTCGAGCCCCGCTGTCCGTCCTGCGGTGCGGACCTCGTGCCCGGCCTGGTCCCCGAGGACGCTCCGGCGGACCCCCGGAACGTCTACGCCGCCAGCAAGCTCGCCCAGGAGCACCTCGCCGCCGCGTGGGCGCGGGCGACGGACGGCCGGGCGGTGTCGCTCCGCTACCACAACGTGTACGGGCCGGGGATGCCGCGCGACACCCCGTACGCCGGGGTCGCCTCGCTCTTCCGCTCCGCGCTGGCACGCGGAGAGGCGCCCCGGGTCTTCGAGGACGGTGGGCAGCGACGCGATTTCGTGCACGTGACCGATGTCGCCGCCGCGGCGGTGGCCGCGCTGACCGCCCTGCCGCAGCGGGCCCCAGGGGTCCTCGCCGCGTACAACACCGGCAGCGGGGAGCCGCACACCATCGGGGAGATGGCGACGGCGCTCGCCTCCGCGTACGGCGGGCCGCCGCCCGTCGTCACCGGGGAGTTCCGGCTCGGGGACGTACGCCACGTGACGGCGGACTCCCGGCGGCTGCGCGCGGAACTGGGCTGGCTGCCGCGGGTGGCGTTCGCCGAGGGCATGCGGGAGTTCGCGGCCGCGCCGCAGCGGGGAGGGGCGTCCGCACCCCCGGGCGTCGCCCGTCTCGCGGACGCCTGACGGAGGGACAGATCGGTACGGGCGGCTGGTACGGGAGGGCCACCCGATCGACGTCACCGTTTCGCGTGGCCCATATGCAGTCACATGCCCGATCTGTCTTCATAGGGTGAGCCGGGTGACCGATACCTCGACCACCCCGACCCACGCCCCTTCCACCACTCCGTTCCCCGTCGACGTGGTGCTGCCCTGCCTGGACGAGGCCGCCGCCCTCCCCCGGGTGCTGGCCCGCATCCCCGCGGGCTGGCGCGCGATCGTCGTCGACAACGGTTCGACCGACGGCTCGGCGGAGGTGGCGCGTTCGCTGGGCGCCACCGTGGTGCACGAGCCGCGACGCGGTTTCGGGTCCGCGTGCCATGCGGGACTCGCCGCCGCCGAGGCGGAGTTCGTCTGCTTCTGCGACTGCGACGACTCACTCGACCCGGGCCTGCTGCCCTCGTTCGTCGGGCGGGTCGCCTCGGGCGACTGCGACCTCGTGCTGGGGCGCCGCCGCCCCGAGGGGCGCGGCGCCTGGCCGCTGCACGCCCGGGTCGCCAACGTGGCGCTCGCCGTGATGCTGCGGCGCCGCACGGGACTGCGGCTGCGGGACCTCGGCCCGCTGCGCGCGGGACGCCGGGCGGACCTGCTGGCCCTCGACCTCACCGACCGCCGCAGCGGATACCCGCTCCAGATGGTGGTGCGGGCCTCCGACGCCGGGCTCAGGATCGCCGAGGCCGACGTCCCGTACCGCCCCCGTACCGGCAGGTCCAAGGTCACCGGGACCTGGCGGGGCACCTGGCACGCGGTCCTCGACATGCGGGCGGTGCTGCGGGAACCGCCGCTCGCGCGCACCGCCGCGCGGACGGAGTCCTGTCGATGACCCCCTCCGGCCCCACCACCCTGCTGGTCATCGCGAAGGAACCGGTTCCCGGTCGCGTCAAGACCAGGCTCACCCCGCCGTTCAGCCCCGGGGAGGCGGCGGAACTCGCCGCCGCGTCCCTCTCGGACACCCTGCTGACCGTGCTCTCGCTGCCGGCCGCGCGCCGGGTCCTCGTGCTGGAAGGCGCGCCCGGTCCCTGGCTCCCCGAGGGCTTCGAGGTCGTACCGCAGTGCTCCGGCGGACTGGACGAACGTCTCGCCGGGGCGTTCGGCGGCTGCGACGGCCCGGCGCTCCTCATCGGCATGGACACTCCGCAGCTCGGAGCGCCCCATCTGGCGCCCGCCCTGGCGCCGGACGGGTGGGACCACTGCGACGCCTGGTTCGGCGAGGCGGAGGACGGCGGGTTCTGGGCCCTCGGGCTCGCCTCGCCCGACCCCGGGCTGCTGCGCGGGGTCCCCATGTCCGTACCCGGGACGGGCGCGGTGCAGCGCGCGCGGCTGCTGGACGCCGGGCTGACGGTCCGTGAGCTGCCGCGCCTGCGCGACGTGGACACCGCCGAGGACGCGGTACGGGTCGCCGGCCTCGCGCCGCACGGCCGGTTCGCCGCGACCCTGGGCCGGCTGAACGACAGGGCGGCGGCCCTGTGAGCACCTCCCACACCGCGAGCAACGTCTCCTGGGCCGCCGACCCGTACGCGAACGCCCTCCGCTCCGGCCGCGGACCGCTCTTCCTCCGGCGGACGGACGGCCTGCTGATGCCGCTGGACGTGGAGCGCTGGTGTCTGGGCGCCGACGACGCCGACCTGTCGGCGCTGCGCCGCTGCGAGGGCCCCGTGCTCGACATCGGCTGCGGACCGGGCCGGCTGGTGGCGGCGCTGAGCCGGCGCGGGTACCGGGCGCTCGGCATCGACGTGAGCGAGGCCGCGGTGGCCCGTACCCGCGGTCTCGGCGGGTGGGCCCTGCGGCGGAGTGTGTTCGACCCGCTGCCGGGCGAGGGCCGGTGGGGAACGGTGCTGCTGGCCGACGGCAACATCGGTATCGGCGGCGATCCGTCCGTGCTGCTGGAGCGCGTGGCGGCGCTGCTCGCCCCCGGCGGCCTCCTCATCGTGGAGACCCACCCGCTCGATCTGGACGAACGGTCCGAGGTCCATCTCCATGACGGGAGCACCGACGCGGCCGGCATCTCCGCATCCGCGCACCCCGGACCCCCGCCCGCGCCGTTCCCGTGGGCCCGGCTGGGGACTCCGGCCCTGCTGCGCCACGCCCGTCGGCAGGGCTGGGGGGTGGCCGATCAGTGGGAGTCCGACGGACGGCCCTTCGTCTCGTTGCGCCGCCTCGGCGCGCGGCCGCTCCGGCGGCGGACGGAGAGGACGAACCAGAGCGCGGAGACGGCGAAGAGGACCCCGGTGACGAGGAGCCAGTTGCCGAGGAAGACGTCGACGGAGAGCCCGGTGTAGGGCTCGTACCGTTCGGAGAGCCGCGCGATCAGCGGGAACTGGACCAGCAGGAGCAGCAGGGAGAGAAAGGCCGGTACGCGTACGAAGTCGACCGAGCGGCGCCGGTCACCGCCCGGGCCCGGCCGCGTCCCCAGCGCCACGCGCAGGGCGCGGTCGGCCGTCGAGTACACCGGCAGCAGGACGAGATCGTGCACCACCGCGGCACCGGCGAACCAGAGCAGGATCCGGAGGGTGTCGCCGTGCAGGAGCCGGACCCCGGCGTACCCGGTCAGGGCGAAGCTCGCGGCCAGGAGCAGCAGGTGGAGTGGCCCCTCGCCGTACCGGCGTCGGAAGAGGGCGGGGACGCGCGACCGGGCGCGCGGACCCGCCGCCGCGTTCCCTCCCCCGTCCGTGCTCCCCGCTCCGTCCGTGCTCCCCGCTCCGTCCGTGTCCCGCTCCCGGCCGGTCACAGGGCGCCGAAGGTCAGGGCGCCGACCCACTTGGTGTTCATCACGCCGGGGGCGGCCGGCACGATGACCCGCGCCGGGTAGCCGTGGTCGGCCGACAGGGTCTCGCCGTTGACCTCCAGGGCGAGCAGGGAGCGGCCGTCGCGCACCTGGTTCTCGCGCAGGGCGGCCGCGCGGAAGGAGCCGGCGCGCTGTACGGACTCCACGAGTACGCCGGGGGGCCGGTCCGGGAACCCGGCGATCGCCGCCAGGTCCCGCAACAGCACCCCGCGCCACCACTGGTCGGAGGTGGACCAGCCCTCCACGCAGGCGATGGGGAGCGCCGCACTCCGCTGGTCCATCGCGAGCAATTCGGCCCGGGTGAAGCGGAAGGTGCCGGCAGGGCCGCGTACGGTCAGGCGCCAGGCCGGTCCGGTGTCGGCGGGGCGGATGTGCACGGAGGCGGCGGTCTTGTTGAGCTGGAAGCCGACCGGTCCGGTCCCCGGGTCCTCGACCCCGTGCGGGGTGAGCAGGGCGGTGGGGCGGAGCACGTCGGAGCTGCGGCCGGCCGTGGTGGCGAGGAGGACCAGCGACCCGGCGCCCACCATGGCGAACGCGCCGCGCCGGGAGAGCGTCGGCGGGGCGGGGGCCGGCGCGGCCAGGGAGTCCTGCTCCCCCGCCGGGAGCCCGTGGCGCAGGACCCGTGCCGCCTGCGGGAGTTTGAGCGCGGTGTGGCTGAGGAAGCCGGCGAGGAAGACCCACGCTCCGTAGAAGTGCAGCCGGTAGAAGGACCCCGGGAAGACGTACTCCAGCTGGATGTTGAGGAGCCCGGTGACGAACTGGAACAGCGCGCCGCCGACCAGCAGCACCAGGGAGAGCCGTTCCAGCGCGTGCCCGGCGGAGCGGACCGGCGGAAGCGCGAAGAGCCGGGGGATCACCGACCAGAGTTTGGCGAGGAGCACCGGGACCAGCACGGTGCCGAGGGTGACGTGGACGCCCTGGGTGAGCCGGTAGAGCCAGTGCGGGTCGGTCGGCCAGGCGAACAGGTAGAAGCCGAGCAGTCCTTTGTCCGGTGTCTTGTCGTTGACGGGCGCGAGGTCCGGGTTGTACGCGGCGTACGAGAGGAGCCCGGTGACCGCCACCAGGGTCAGCCCGACGAGGAGGACCACGCCGAGTACGGCCGTGAACCGCGCGCCCCGCAGGGGGCTGCGCCAGAAGTCGGGCCGCGTCGGTCCGGGAAGTGCGAAGAGGCGTCGCGCGAGGTCTCCCATGGTGCGACGGTAGGGCGCGGACCCCGTCCACCCGGGGACGCGCCTGACGGCGTGCGGGCCGGGTCACTCCGTCGAGTGGCCCGAATGCCCGGGAGCGCGTACGGCGGCCCCGTCGGCCGGGGGATACGCCCACCGGAGGCTTAGCGTGCCGGGGTGAGGACCGAGGAGCGCGCCGGACGCGCCGGAGGAACGAGAGCCCCGGGCCGTCCGGGTGCCGTGGACCGTGGCGGACGCCGGGATCTGGCCGCCGCCGCCTGCGGGGCGGTGCTGGTGGCGGTGGCGGTGCTCGTCGGCCGGGCGGTGAACGGCGACGGCGGCCTGTACGCGGGGTGGCCGCCCCTGATCGCGTCGTGGGACCCGCACGTCGGGCCGGGCACACCGGCGGCGCTCGCCCTGGCCGTGCTCGCGGTCGCCCTCGGCCCCCGGGTGGCCGTGACGACGCGGTGGCGCGGGCTGCTCGCCCTGTCCTGGACGGTCTCGGCGGCGTGGATCTTCTCGCTCGCGATGATCGACGGCTGGCGGAGCGGATTCGCCCTCAAGCTGACCAGCCGTCACGAATACCTCGCCGGTGTCGCCGGGTTCCACGACATCGGCGCCGCCCTGCGCACCTTCGAGGACCACATCGTGATGGGCCGGCCGGGCAACTGGCCCACCCATGTGGCCGGGCATCCGCCCGGCGCGACCCTGCCGTTCGTGCTCCTGGACCGGATCGGTCTCGGCGGGGCCGTGTGTGCGGCGGTCTTCTGCGTCGTGGTCGCGGCGACCGCCGCCGCCGCCGCTCTGGTCACCCTGCGGGTGCTCGTCGGCGAGGAGTCCGCGCGCAGGGCGGCGCCGTTCCTCGTCCTCGCACCGGGGGCGATCTGGGCGGGCGTCTCGGCCGATGCCGCGTTCGCGGCGGTCGTCGGCTGGTCGATGGCACTGCTGGCGGTGTCGGCGACCCGCACGACCCGCCTTCCGGGACCGGCGGCGGCCGGGTCCGGCCTGCTCTTCGGACTGGTCTGCTACCTGAGTTACGGGCTTCCGCTGACCGGCCTGCTGCTCGCGACCGTCCTCGTGCTCGCCCGCACCGCCCGCCCGCTGCCCGCCTTCGCCGCCGGATCGCTGGTGGTGCCGGCCCTGTTCACGCTGGCGGGCTTCCACTGGTGGGACGCGTATCCGCTGCTGGTCGAGCGCTACCACCAGGGAGTGGGCGGCAAGCGGCCGTACGGCTACTGGGTCTGGGCCAACCTCGCCGCCGTCACCGTCCCGGCCGGACTGGCCACGGTGGCCGGGCTGCGCAGGTCGGCGGTCGCCGCACCCGGGGCCGTACGGGCGCTGCGGACGGGCCTGCCGCTCGCCGGGGCGCAGCGGCTGGCCGTGCTCACCCTGGTGGCGGGGCTGGCCGTCGTGGCGGCCGACCTGTCGGGGATGAGCAAGGCGGAGACGGAGCGCATCTGGCTGCCCTTCGTCCTCTGGCTGCTGCCCGCCGCCGCCGCGCTGCCCGGCGGCCACCGGCGCGGCTGGCTCGGCGCCCAGGTGGTGCTGGCGCTCCTCGTCAACCACCTGTTGCGGACGAGCTGGTGACGGTCGTCCGTGGGCGGCGCGCCGCACGGACGTCGCCGTACCGTCTCACTCCGCGGGCTTCCATCCCAGGGCCGGTCCGAGGAAGGTCGCCATGTCGTGGAGGATCTGGACGTAGTCCTCGTGCTCGAAGCTGAACGGCAGCGCGAACGCGACCTCGTCCACCTCCTGGAACGCGACGTCGGCCCGGAGGCGTTCGGCGAGCTGCTCCGAGGTGCCGACCAGGTCGGGGGCGAACATCATGCGCGCGGGTCCCTGCGGGGCGGTGGTGCGGGGCGCCCGGCTGCGGGCGTACTCCTCGTACCTGGCGCGTTGCGCGGGGGTGGCTGAGTCGGTGGGGATGACCACGAGCCCCTGGGAGACACGGGCTTCGTCGCCGTCGGGGTGGTGGGCGCGGAAGGTGCGGATGTGCGACAGCTGGATCTCGGCGAAGTCCGGTGATCCGGTGGCTTCTTCCGCCTTCACCACGCTGCTCGTCAGCAGGTTCATGCCGTTCTCGCCCGCCCACCGGGCGGACCGGAGGCTGCCCGCGCCGTACCACATGCGGTCGCCGAGGCCCCGGGAGTGCGGTTCGACGCGGTCGGAGAACACCTCGATGCCCTCGGTGCCGCTGAAGGGGGTGACCCGTTCGCCGCGTACGAGGCCGAGCAGCCGGCGCACCCGGTCGTGGCCGAAGTCCTCGTCGGCCGCCGTGTCCGGGTAGAGCGCGTCCTTGACCCGGTCGAAGTGCATGGGCGGCCCCACGCTGACGCCCGGCTCCAGACGGCCCCCGGAGAGGACGTCCACGGTCGCCAGGTCCTCGGCGAGACGGAGGGGGTTCTCCCAGCCGAGCGGGATGACGGCGGTGCCGAGGTGGATGCGGCTGGTGCGCTGGGTGGCCGCCGCCAGGACGGCGATCGGTGAGGAGATGCCGTACTGGAGGTGGCGGTGCCGCACCCAGGCGCTGTCGAAGCCGAGTCGCTCACCCAGCTCGATGATGCGCAGGGTCGACTCGTGGCCGGGGCGCGGGTCCGCGCCGTCGAAGAGGCCGATCGTGAGGAACCCGAGCTTGCGCAGCGGCTTCGGGGTGGGCGGCACGGGTTCCTCCGTCGTTCGCGGCGGCTCCCGCCGGGCGGTGGAGCCGTGCTCATTCTGGCAGGCGGGGCCGCGCGAAAGGTGGCGGCTGTGTTGCGGGAATGCCGGAAACGCCACCGCCCCGGCCGGGTGTTCCCCGGCCGGGGCGGTGGCGTGGAAGCGCGGGCGGTACGTGCGCTCAGGCGCGCGCACTCACCCGGGCAGCCGGATCAGGCGAGGGTCGCGATCGCCTGGTTGAAGGTCGCCGACGGGCGCATGACGGCGGCGGCCTTCTCCGGGTCGGGCTGGTAGTAGCCGCCGATGTCGACCGGGGAGCCCTGCACCGCGTTCAGCTCGGCGACGATGGTGTCCGCCTGCTCGGTGAGGGTCTTGGCCAGCGGTGCGAACGCCTCGGCGAGCTGGGTGTCGTCGGTCTGCGCGGCCAGCTCCTGCGCCCAGTAGAGCGACAGGAAGAAGTGGCTGCCGCGGTTGTCGATGCCACCGAGCTTGCGGCTCGGGGACTTGTCCTCGTTCAGGAACGTGCCGGTGGCGCGGTCCAGGGTGTCGGCGAGGACCTGGGCGCGGGCGTTGCCGGTGGTCTGCGCGAGGTGCTCGAAGCTGACGGCCAGGGCGAGGAACTCGCCGAGGCTGTCCCAGCGGAGGTAGTCCTCCTTGACGAGCTGCTGGACGTGCTTGGGCGCGGAGCCGCCGGCGCCCGTCTCGAAGAGGCCGCCGCCGTTCATCAGCGGGACCACCGAGAGCATCTTGGCGCTGGTGCCCAGCTCCAGGATCGGGAAGAGGTCCGTGAGGTAGTCGCGCAGGACGTTGCCGGTCACCGAGATGGTGTCCTCGCCGCGGCGGATGCGCTCCAGCGAGAAAGCGGTGGCATCCTCCGGCGACTTGACGGAGATGTCGAGGCCGTCCGTGTCGTGGTCGGCGAGGTAGGTCTTCACCTTGGCGATGAGGTTGGCGTCGTGCGCGCGGGTCTCGTCCAGCCAGAACACGGCCGGGACGCCGGTGGCGCGGGCACGGGTGACGGCCAGCTTGACCCAGTCCTGGATCGGCAGGTCCTTGGTCTGGCACATGCGGAAGATGTCGCCGGCGCCGACGGCCTGCTCCAGGACGACGTCGCCCAACGCGTCGACCACGCGCACGGTGCCGGTGACCGGGATCTCGAAGGTCTTGTCGTGGCTGCCGTACTCCTCGGCCTTCTGCGCCATCAGACCGACGTTCGGCACGGAGCCCATGGTCGACGGGTCGAAGGCGCCGTTGGCGCGGCAGTCGTCGAGGACGACCTGGTAGACGCCGGCGTAGCTGCTGTCGGGCAGTACGGCGAGGGTGTCGGCCTCGTTGCCGTCGGGGCCCCACATGTGGCCGGAGGTGCGGATCATGGCCGGCATGGAGGCGTCGACGATGACGTCGCTGGGGACGTGCAGGTTGGTGATGCCCTTGTCGGAGTCGACCATCGCGAGGGCCGGGCCCTCGGCGAGCTCGGCCTCGAAGGACGCCTTGATCTCGGCGCCGCCCTCGGACAGGGAGTCCAGGCCCTTCAGGATGCCGCCGAGGCCGTCGTTGGGAGTCAGGCCGGCCGCCGCGAGCACGTCGCCGTACTTGGCGAAGGTGTTCGGGAAGAAGGCGCGGACCACGTGGCCGAAGATGATCGGGTCGGAGACCTTCATCATGGTGGCCTTGAGGTGCACCGAGAAGAGGATGCCCTCGGACTTGGCGCGGGCGACCTGCGCGGTGAAGAACTCGCGCAGGGCGGCGACGCGCATGACCGCGGCGTCGACGACCTCGCCGGCCAGGACCGGTACGGAGTCGCGCAGCACGGTGGTGGAGCCGTCGTCGCCGACGAGCTCGATACGGAGCGAGCCGTCCTCGGCGATCACGGCGGACTTCTCGGTGGAGCGGAAGTCGTCGACGCCCATGGTGGCGACGTTGGTCTTCGAATCGGCCGTCCAGGCGCCCATGCGGTGCGGGTGGGCCTTGGCGTAGTTCTTGACCGACGCGGGGGCGCGGCGGTCGGAGTTGCCCTCGCGCAGGACGGGGTTGACCGCGCTGCCCTTGACCTTGTCGTACCGGGCGCGGACGTCCTTGTCCTCGTCGGTCTGCGGGTCGTCCGGGTAGTCCGGGAGGGCGTAGCCCTGCGCCTGGAGCTCGGCCACGGCGGCCTTGAGCTGCGGGATCGAGGCCGAGATGTTCGGCAGCTTGATGATGTTGGCGCCCGGCGTCTTGGCCAGCTCGCCCAGCTCGGCAAGCGCGTCATCGATACGCTGGTCGGCCGTGAGGTGCTCCGGGAAGCTGGCGATGATCCGGCCCGCGAGGGAGATGTCGCGGCGCTCGACCGTGACACCGGCGGTCGAGGCGTAGGCCTCGACGACGGGCAGGAACGAGTACGTCGCCAGGGCAGGGGCCTCGTCGGTGTGCGTATAGATGATGGTCGAGTCAGTCACCGGGTGCTCCGCTCCACGTCTGCAACATTGCTTGACATCAAGATATCTCGTGACCGGTCCGGTCTCCACAAGGGACCCCGTACCTGTGCGCCGAAGCCTTGGCCGACGGCCTGCTCCGGGCGGTCCCGGCCCCGCTGCGTGCCGGGGCCGGGACGTACGCAGGGCCGGTGCGGGGGCCGGTGTGGGAGGCCGGTGCGCGGAGGCCGGTGTGCGGGGTCAGCCGGCGAGGGCCGGGATGACCGTCGACCCGTAGGCGTCGATGGTGGCCTCGCGGGCGTCGTGCATGTTGTAGACGGCGAACTGGTCGACGCCGAGGTCGCGCAGGGCCCGCAGCTTCTCGATGTGCGCTTCGGCGGGGCCGAGCAGGCAGAACCGGTCGACGATCTCGTCCGGTACGAACGCGGTGTCGGGGTTGTCGCTGCGGCCGTGGTGGCTGTAGTCGTACCCGGACCGGCCGGCGATGTACGCGGTGAGGGCCTCGGGCACCAGGCCGGAGTGCTCGCCGTACCGGGAGACCAGGTCGGCGACGTGGTTGCCGACCATGCCGCCGAACCAGCGGCACTGCTCGCGCGCGTGGGCGAGGTCGTCGCCCACGTAGGCCGGGGCGGCGACGCAGATGGTGACGGAGTCCGGGTCGCGGCCCGCCTCCTCGGCCGCGGTCCGCACCGCCTTGATCATGTACTCGGTGAGGAACGGGTCCGCGAGCTGGAGGATGAACCCGTCCGCCTTCTGCCCGGCGAGTGCCAGGGCCTTGGGCCCGTACGCGGCCATCCACACCGGCAGTCTGCCGTCCTTCACCCACGGGATGCGGACCGGCTGCCCGTCGACGGACGCCTCGCGCCCCTCGGCGAGATCGCGGATGACGTCGATGGCTTCGCCGAGCCGGGCGAGGTTGTTGGGCCTGCGGCCCGCGACCCGCATCGCGGAGTCGCCCCGGCCGATGCCGCAAACGGTCCGGTTGCCGTACATGTCGTTCAGCGTGGCGAAGGTGGAGGCGGTGACCTCCCAGGTGCGGGTGCCGGGGTTGGTGACCATCGGGCCGACGATGAGGCGCTCGGTGTGTTCGAGGATGCGGCTGTAGATGACGAACGGCTCCTGCCAGAGCACCGCCGAGTCGAAGGTCCAGCCGTAGCGGAATCCGTTGCGTTCGGCGCGGCGCATCAGGCCGACGACGGACGAGGCGGGCGGGTCGGTCTGGAGGACGAGTCCGAAGTCCATGCTGCTGCTCCCTGGTCCTGTGCGCGAAGGTGGCGCGCGGGGCAGGCTGCCGCAGCCACCCCGGCCCGTGGGCTTCCGCCCCGGGGCGGCGTACGGTGGCCGACCCGCGACGCCCGGCCCACGACGCCCGGCACGACGCCCGGTGGCGCCGGTCCGCCGGACACCGACCGGATGGCGGGTCCGTTCGCACGGGGCAAGACGCCTCCCCCGGCGTCGGGCACTCGGGGCACGCCGCCCACGAGTGACGTTTCTCCGGCGGAATCCTTCCATATCGGACCGTGCCGAACCCTGTACGACGGCGCCTCGGACGCGAGTCGCGGAGCGATGATTCTGGACCGCTTCCGGCACCTTGGGAAGAGGGCCTCGGAGGGGGCGGGTGGTGCAGCCGGGGCCGCACCACCCGCCACGTGCTCAGCAGTTCGGGACGCCGGGGAGCCAGGCGGCGGGGTTGTCGATGTAGATGTTGGAGACGTATCCGCCGTAGTCGGGCAGGTAGGACCAGGCGTCGTTGCTGTATCCGTTCGACTGGACGAGCTGGCCGTGCACCTGGCACTGCACCCGTACCGTCGTGGGGCCGGCGAGCTGGGCGACCCGGGTGGAGGTGCTGGTGGCCTGCTGGCGGATGTTGACGTCCGTGCCCCAGGTCGGGAAGGACTTGGTCGCGGCACCGGCGCCGGTCCACAGGTATTCGACGGTGACGTAGCCGTTGTTGTTCAGGCCGATGTTGGAGAACGTGCCGTCGGCGAGATCGATGCCGGCCGGGTTGAGCACCTTGCGGCCGGATCCGTCCAGGCCGCCGTTGTACCCCTCCAGGTACGCGGCCTGCGCCTCGGGCTTGCCCTGCGGCAGGTCCTTGAAGGACTCACGGGTGGAGGACAGGTTCCAGTAATCGTCATGGGTGTTCCACGGGCCGACGTCCCACACCGGGGCGGTCTCGCAGCGCGCGGGGCCGCAGACCTTGACCGAG
Source organism: Streptomyces sp. NPDC005576 (assembly GCF_042871745.1). Classification (NCBI taxonomy): domain Bacteria; kingdom Bacillati; phylum Actinomycetota; class Actinomycetes; order Kitasatosporales; family Streptomycetaceae; genus Streptomyces; species Streptomyces sp. NPDC005576. The sequence continues at coordinate 65,048 of NZ_JBIAJC010000006.1, forward strand.
TACTGGCCGCTGCCCTGCGGGGAGAGGCCGCGCCGGGACGGCAGGGCCACGAAGTGGTCGTTGGCGACGATCACGTGACCGTTGGCGGTGGTGCCGCCCACCAGTCCCTCGCGGGTCGCGTACACCGTGGCCGTGAGGGACGCGGCGGCCGTGACGGCCCGGGGTCCGTCGGGGTCGAGTTCGGCGCTCAGGGACAGCGCACGGACGCTCGGCGCGGCGCCGTCCGGGGCGGCGACCAGCACGAGGCGGGTCTGCACCCGGGTGACGGCCCGGGGCAGCACGGCGGGGGCGTCCTCACTCGCCTCCCGCCACTCGGTCCACCGGCCCAGCCCGTCCTGCCCGCGCACGTCGACGACCACCTGGGACCCGGCGGGGAGGGAGGCGTCGACGTCCGGGGTGATCCGGTCGACGGCGCGGTCGAGTTGGCGCACGGCCAGGAGGACCGTGCCCTGTCCCCGCGGGGAGCGCGCGGAGGCGGGCCGTACGTGGTGGTCGCGCAGGCGCAGTGTGCCGTCGGCGCGGCTGACGTTGGACTCGTCCCCGGTGGGCGCGGACAGGTCCGCCCGCCAGCTGACGCTCCCGAGCGGGGCGTCCCCGGGGGCGGCGTCGCGGGCCGCCGCCGGACCGGCGGCGAGCGAGAGCGCGGCGACGGCCAGCAGGGAGACGGCGGCGGCGGGCCCGCGGCGGACGAGGGGCGCGGCGGGGCGGGGCTCCGCCGCGCGGCGTACGGAACCGGACAGGGCGGTGGGTCTCTGGTCTCGGCGCACGGTGCGCCTCCTTCTCGGTGGGGCGGCGAAGGACTCGCGGGCGGTGGGGTACGCCCGGAAGGGTGTTGCCGGGAGCGTGGTGACGGGCGGACGGGCACGGACATCAGCACCCGGCGGTCGGCCGGGCCCCGGGCCGGCGCCTCTTCCGGGCCCAGGGCATACCGGTCCGACGCCTGGTGACGACGTGACACCTGAACGCCACGGTGGTGCGGGCGGGGGTGCGGCGCAAGCCATTCGTTCCTGGTCGAAGGAGGCCGTCGCGCCCTTGTCGGCGGGACGGCGCCCCGCTACCTTCCGCCTCTGCCACCAGGGCGGTGACGTGCCGGACGCCACCGCGACCGTTCCATCTGACATGCATGCGTCACATCCGCAATGCGCGTAGAGTTCCGCCGGGCGGGTGCCGCCGAACGCCCGCGATCACCGGGGGTGCGCCGTGCTACGGGTGGAGTTCACGCACCGGGAGCTCACCCGGCTGCGTCTCGCTCCTGACGTGGACCCGCTCTGGGAAACCGCGCTGAGCCTGCATCTGCTCCAGAACCGTCGGGCGCCCCTCGCCTTCGGGCCGTGGCGCCGCGAGGTGACCGCGGCCCTGCGGCGCGCCGGGCTCGCCCCCGCGACCCGCGCGCTCATGCGGCTGTGCCCGGACCGCTCCTACTTCCCGGACTTCCTGACGCCCGGCCGCGGGGACACCGATCTCGACACCGGACTCGACCGACTGCTCACCACCCCCCGGCCCCGCCTGCGCGCGGAACTCACCCGCCTCTACGCGCACACCGGCCACCCCGTCCCCGCAGCCGTACGCCCTCTGGCCGACGGGTGCCCCCGGGCCCTGCGCCACCTCGGCTCCGCGCTGCGCGCCTACCACCGGGTGGCCGTCGAGCCCTACCTCGGGGCGATGCGCGCCCAGGCGACGGCCGACCGGACCGCGCGCGCCGAGGCCGTCCTCACCCACGGAGCGGAGGGCCTCCTCATCGGGTACGACGAGCTGCCCGGATGGCGCTACCGCGACCGCGAGCTGCGCGCCCCCTACCCGCTGGACCGCGAACTGACCTTACGGGGAAGGGCTTTGACTCTGCTCCCGGCATTCTTCTGCGTCCGCTCCCCCATCACCCTCGCCGACCAGGAACTGCCTCCGGTCCTCGTCCACCCGCTCTCCCCCGCGCCCGGCTGGCTCGAACGCCGGCACCACGACGGCGACGCCCCGGCGGCGCAGCTCATCGGCGCCTCCCGCGCCGAGCTGCTGCGGATACTGGACCGCCCGATGACCACGATGGACCTCGCCGCGGCACTCCGGCTCGCGCCGTCGACCGCCAGCAGGCACGCCACCGTGTTGCGGGAGGCGGGACTGCTGCTCTCCCAGCGCCAGGGGGTACGGGTGCTCCACCACCGCACCCGGCTCGGCCGGGCGGTGCTGGAGGGGGGCCTGCGCTGAAGCGTGTTTCCGGGATACGGGCCGGCCCGGCCACCCGCGCGCCCCGCTCGCGCACCGACCTGCGGCCCGACGCCCCCTACGGGGCAGCCGCGGTCCGCGGTACGCGCGGCAGCCAGCCCGGGCGGGTCGCCTCGTACGCTTCGACGGCTTGCCGTCGAAGCAGCGTCTCGGCGATGGCGTCGAGCCCTTCGAGCAGGCGTCGGCGGGCTCGCGGTTCGACCTCGAAGGCCGCCGAGCCACCGGCCCACAGGAGCCGGTTCTCCGTCAGGTCCACGGTCACCGTAAGCCCGCCGTCCGCCTCCTCGGCCAGGTCCATCAGGCCGGTGACGACGGGGGCCGGGAGATCGACCGGCAGCAGGCCGTTGTTGAGCGCGTTGCGCCGGAAGATGTCGCCGAAGCCGGTGGCGACGACGGCCCGGAAGCCACCGTCGCGCAGCGCCCAGACGGCGTGCTCGCGCGAGCTGCCGATCCCGAAGTCGCGTCCTGCCAGCAGCACGGAGGCGTCCGCGTACCGGCGGGAGACGACCACCGGGTCCCCCTGTTCCCGCCAGCGGGCGAACAGCCCGTCCTCGTAACCGGACTTGGTGACCCGCTTGCAGAACTCCGCCGGGAGGATCTGGTCGGTGTCGATGTCGTCGCGCCGGAGCGCGACCGCGGTGCCCCGGTGGCGGGCGAAGGGTTCCATGGGTGGTCTGCGTCCTCTCGGGAGGAAGGGGTCGGAGGGAGGCGCCGGAGGGGCGGTTCAGCGGGGCAGGTCCGCGGGCGCGGCCAGTCGGCCGGCGACCGCCGTGGCTGCGGCCACCGCGGGCGAGACCAGGTGGGTACGGGCCTCGGAGCCCTGCCGCCCCTCGTAGTTGCGGTTGGACGTGGAGGCGCACCGCTGCGGGCCGGTCAGCCGGTCGGTGTTCATGCCGAGGCACATCGAGCAGCCGGGGAGCCGCCATTCGGCGCCCGCCTCCCGGAAGACCTCGTGCAGCCCCTCCGCCTCCGCCTGCAGCCTGACCCGCGCGGATCCCGGGACGACGAGGAACCGGGTGCCACCGGCGACCTTGCGTCCGCGCAGCACCTCGGCGGCGGAACGGAGGTCCTGGATTCGCCCGTTGGTACAGGAGCCGAGGAAGACCACGTCGATCGGGACGTCCCGCATCCGGGTGCCGGGCCGCAGCCCCATGTACGCGAGGGCCCTGCGGGCGGCGGCGGCCTCCAGCGGGTCGGCGACCCCCTCCGGGTCGGGCACCACACCGTCCAGCGGCACGCTCTGGGCCGGGTTGGTGCCCCAGGTCACGAGGGGGGTGAGCCGGCCGACGTCCACGACGACCTCGCGGTCGAACCGCGCTCCGGCGTCGGTGCCCAGGGTCTTCCAGTCGGCGGTCGCGCTCTCCCAGTCCGGTCCCGCCGGGGCGTGCGGGCGGCCATGGAGGTAGGCGAAGGTGGTTTCGTCGGGAGCGATCAGTCCCGCACGGGCACCGGCTTCCACACTCATGTTGCAGACCGTCATGCGGCCTTCCATCGAGAGCCCGCGCACCGCGGCGCCCCGGTACTCCACGACGTGTCCCTGCGCCCCGTTGGGCCCGATCTCGGCGATGAGCGCGAGGATCATCTCCTTGGCGCCCACGTCCGGGGGGAGTTCGCCCGCGAATTCGACGCTCATCGTCAGGGGGCGCGGCATCTCGATGCACTGCGTCGCCATGACGTGTTCCACGTCACTGGTGCCGATGCCGAAGGCGAGCGCACCGAACGCGCCGTGGGTGGAGGTGTGGCTGTCTCCGCAGACGACGGTCATCCCCGGCATCACCAGGCCGAGTTCGGGACCCACCACGTGCACGATCCCCTGGCGCTCATGACCCACCGAGTACAACTCGACGCCCTGCTCCGCACAGTTGGTGCGCAGCGTCTGCAACTGCCGTGCGCTGACCGGGTCGGGCACGTCCACCGGCGCGGTGGCGACGTTGTGGTCCTCCAGGGCCAGAGTCAGCTCCGGGCGGCGTACGGGGCGGCCGGCCAGCCGCAGTCCGTCGAATGCCTGCGGCGAAGTGGCCTCGTGGGTGAGGTGGAGGTCGATGTAGAGGAGATCGGGCTCGCCCTCGCGGGAGCTCACCGTGTGCCGGTCCCAGAGTTTCTCGGCCAGGGTCAGTCGGGGGTACGCGGTCGGCGTGGTCATCTCTGCTCCGAGGCATGGGACTGGGTGGTGCGCGCTTCGACGGTCCGCGGTTCGGCGGCGATCCCGAGCGGTTCGGGGAGTGTCTTGAGCGTCTCGGTGGCTGTCCGGGCGGCGGCCCGTACGGCCCGGGTCAGGGCCTCCGCCTCGTCGTCGGCCATGCCGACTCCCCAGTGGGTGCGTGAGTCGACCACGAGTTCGCAGGCGACGGTGACCGCGTTGAGCGGTTCGCCGGACCGGGTGACGGTCAGACCCTCGACCGTCGCGCGCAGACCGTGCCCGGCCGCGATCCAGGCTTCGATCTCTTCCGGGGACCGACCGGCCCGCAGCGGGCCCGACTCCTCGACGCCGCCGACGCCGGGGCGGACGTAGGTGTCGGCGAAGTGCTTCCACAGCTCGTCCGAGGTGATCTCGCCCCCGGTGCGTTCGCAGACCGACTGCATGACGGCCGCGAAGTCGATCTGGAGGCGACGGGGCAGCTCGATGCCGTAGTCGGTGGCCAGCAGATGGGCGATCCCGCCCTTGCCGGACTGGGTGTTGATGCGGATGAGCGCCTTGTAGTCCCGGCCGACGTCCTGCGGGTCGACCGGCAGGTACGGGACGTCCCAGAGGTCCTCCTCGGAGGCGCTGCGGGCGCGCAGTCCCTTGGCTATGGCGTCCTGGTGCGAACCGGCGAAGGATGTGTACACGTAGTCCCCGACCCAGGGGTGGCGGGCCGGCACGGGCATCCGGTTGGCGGACTCCACCACTCTGCGGACGGCGTCGATGTCGCGCAGGTCCAGCATCGGGTCCACACCCTGGGAGAAGAGGTTCATGGCGAGCGTCACCAGGCAGACGTTGCCGGTGCGTTCCCCGTTGCCGAAGAGGGTGCCCTCCACCCGGTCGGCCCCGGCGAGAACGGCGAGTTCGGCGGCGGCCACCCCGCTGCCCCGGTCGTTGTGCGGGTGGACGCTGAGCAGGGTGCGCTCGCGGTGGAGCAGGTTGCGGTGGACGTATTCGATCCGGTCGGCGAACTCCTGCGGCGGGAAGACCTCGACGGTGGCCGGCAGGTTGACGCGCAGGGTGTGGGCCGCGCGCGGGGCCCAGAGGTCCAGGACGGCGTTGCAGATCTCCAGCGCGTACTCGGGTTCGGTCTGGGTGTACGACTCGGGGGCGTACTGGAGGTAGATCTCGGTGCCGGGCAGGGAGTCCTGGAGGCGGAGGGCCTGTTCGGCCCCCTCCAGCGCCATCCTCAGGATCTGCGCGCGGTCCTTGCGGAAGACCAGCCGCCGCTGCACCTCGGAGGTCGGGTTGAACACCTGGAGGACCGCGCGCGGGACGCCCCTCAGCGAGCTGACGGTGCGGGAGATGAACTCCTCCCGCATCGGTGTCATCACCTGGACCACCACGTCGTCCGGGATCGCGCCGGTGTCGACGAGGTGGCGGACGAAGGCGTGGTCGTCGCGGGACGCCGTGGGGTAGCCGACCTCGATCTCCTTGAAGCCGATCCCGGTCAGCAGGTCGAACATGCGGCGCTTGCGGCCGACGTCCATGGGGTCGGCGAGCGCTTGGTTGCCGTCGCGCAGGTCCACGCTGCACCAGAGGGGAGCGTGCTCCGCCCTGCGATCGGGCCAGGTGCGGTCCGGCAGTCCGATCGGCGTATAGGGCCGGTACTTGTGCATGTTCATCGGGCCGGGCCGCTGCACCCCCCGGTCGCCGGGGGTCGCCGGCAGGGCGCGGTGCGCCAATCGAGCGGTCATGTCTCCTCCTCCGTAAGCTGGTTGCCCTCGCGCGGGTGTGTGCGGGGGCCGTGGGCACGGTCGGTCTCGCTGGGTGGGTCCGGCGGACCAGGGCCGACTGGATGTCGGCCGCGGTCCGCTCAGAGGACGGACGAAGATCTCACCGAGGGGCGGCACACGTCCGGGCGGCCCGCGGACGCGGGGTGGCCGGGGTGGGCCGCGTGGCCGGGGATGGCCGTGTGGTCCGGGTGGGCCTCGCGGTCGGGCTGGGCCGCCGGGACGAGGCGACCGCGGACGAAGGCGGCGAGCCGGGCCACGCCCTCGTGGATGCGCGCCTCGTCCAGGTAGCTGAAGGAGAGCCGGAGCCTGCGGTTGCCGCCGGATCCGACGTAGAACTGGCGCATCGGGGTCCACAGCACCCCGTGGTCGCGGGCACAGGCTTCCAGCAGTTCCTCGTCGACCTCGAACGGGACGGTCATCATCAGGAAGAAGCCGCCCTCGGGGACCTGCCAGTCCACGCCGGAACTCCTCCGCAGGGCGGGCGGGAAGTGGTGGTCGAGCGCGGTGCGCAGCGCGGCGAGGTTCCGCTGGTAGAACGCCGCCTTGCGGTGCGCGAGGTTCCGCAGCGAACCGCCCTCCTCCACCAGGATGCCGCCGACGACGGCCTGGCTGATCGGCGAGGTGTTGACGGTGATCATGCTTTTGATCGCGGTCAACTCGTGGGCCAGCGTGCGGGTGCCGCCCGCCGCGTCCCGTACCTCTTGGTCGGCGACGACGAAGCCGACCCGGGCGCCGGGGAGACACACCTTGGCGTAGGTGCCCAGGTAGATCACCCGCCGGGCGGTGTCCAGGGCCTTGAGCGTGGGCAGTTCGCTGCCCGGAGCGGCCGTGAAGCCGTACGGGTTGTCCTCCAGGAGCAGCAGGTCCTCTTCGTCGGCCAGCGCCAGGAGGCCCCTGCGGGCGGCCAGATCCATGCGCGCCCCGGACGGGTTGGCGAAGTCGGGTACGAGGTAGAGGGCGCGGGGCCGGCGGCCCTCCGCGCGGATCTCCGCGCAGACCCGGGTGATCTGCTCGGGGTCGAGGGTCCCGTCCGTCTGGTCGACGGTGCGCAGCGGGATGCCGAGCAGGCGGGCCGCGCCCACCACTCCCGCGTAACAGGGTTCGGGGACGATCAGTACGTCGTCGGGTCCGGCGTGCAGGGCCCGCAGAGTGATGAACATGCCCTCCTGGCAGCCCACCGTCACCACGATGGACTCGGGGGCGGCCACGATGCCTTCGTCCAGGCGGAGCTGGCGGGCGACGAGGTCGTTGATCTGGCCGGCGGCGGGTCCGTAGCGGTAGAGCCGGTACTCGGCGTCGGGTCCGGCGGTGGCCCGGCGGTGGGCGAGGTAGCTCTCGATGTGCCGTCCGGCGTCGACCTCGGCCAGGAAGCTGTCGTGCGGGGCGCCGGGGGCGAACGAGATCGCGTCGGGGAAGCGGGTCATCACCTCGTTGAGGAAGTTCATCGAGGAGAGCACCGGGTCGGCGAGGGCGGGGTGCAGGGACTCCCGCTCCAGCGCCGCCGCGGCGGCGGGCAGGGTGGTCACGGACATCTCAGGTCTCCGCTCCGCGCCGGCGGCTGAGCCAGGTGCGCTCGATGTTCCCGATGACGTCGTCGCTGTAGAGGCGGCGGGCCTGCTCCAGGGCGAACTCGGCCATGTAGGCGCGGAGCGCGTCGACCGGCTCCTCGATGAGGTTGATCATCCTGCGGTTGGGGGCGACGGCCGGGTCGTCCAGCGTCTCGGCGGCCTCGGCGACCGCCTTGTCCATCTGCTCGGGTTCGACGATCGAGTCGCAGATCCGCAGGGCGTCGGGCTCGTCCGCCTCGATGCGGCGGCCTCCTAGGATGACCTGACGGCTGGCGCGGGGGCCGATGAGCCTGCCGAGCCGGAGGTTGGCGACGCCCGGCACGATGCCCTCCTGGAGGGCCGGCAGGCTGAGGTGCACCCCGGTGTCGGCGATGACCCGGTCGAAGGCGAGCAGCAACTGCATCCCGCCGCCGATCGCGTGGCCGTCGACCGCGGCGATCCACGGTTTCTCCACGATGCCGTCCGGGCTGAGCGGGTCGGCGCCCTCGGGCCACCGGATGCCGCGGATCAGCTTGTGGATGTAGCTCAGTTCGCGGCGGATCAGGAAGTCCACGTAGGAGATCTGGCCGTGGTAGAGCTTGGTGAGGTTGATGCCCGAGCTGAAGACGCGCCGGTCCCGGTAGCGGGGGTGCTCCATGACACCGCCGCGTACCACGCCGACGTGGCTCTCCTCGTCGAGCAGCACCAGGTCGACGGCGGTCTCCAGGTCCTCCGCGAGGTGGTCGTCCTCGGCGTTGAGATAGCGGAGGTTGTTGACGGTGAGGGTGGTGGTGCCGCCCTCCCGCTTCAGGTGGACGGTGCCGAGGTCGAGTTCACCGGCGCTGCGGAAGGCGGGCAGCGCGGCCAGGGCCCGGGGGGTGGGTTCCAGCATCGACTCGACGATCCGCAGACCCGCGCCGGGCGAGCGGAGCATGCCCCAGAGCAGGATGCCCTGGTCGATCTCGTGCCCGTCCTTCGCGGACTGCACGTGGGTGCGTTCCCCGGCGAGGCGGGCGGCGGTGGGCGCCAGGCCGGGCACGCGGTCGGCGGCGCTCAGGGCGAGCTCCTCGATCCGTGCCGACCGGCGTCCACCGTCGGTGAGTTCCTGGTGCAGTCGCTCGCCGTGCGTACGCATGAAGGCGATCCGGGCGCGGCGGCCGGCCGTCAGGTCGCGGTCGGCGGCCCGCCGGTCCGCCTCGCCCCGGTCGGGGCGGGCGGGGAGCCGGTCGACGCGTTCCTGGAGCCCTTCGAGGTACCGGCTGAGCGCGGCGGCGTCGGCGTCGAAGTCGCCGCGGAGGTGCGGAGCCCGGTCCGGGGCCACCGGACGGGCCGGGACGGGGCGGCCGGCGGTCATGGCGTTCTCCCTCATCTGCTCGGCAAGGTCTCTGGGCATGTCGTCACCGTCACCTCAGGAGGCCGCGACCGCGCGGCGCAGAGAGCGGTCGCAGGCGGCCAGGTGCGGGCCGAGGGCGTCCTCGAAGCTGATCGAGGAGGCGTCCATGAGCAGGCGGCGGCGCACGGCGACGTCCTGGCCGCGCTCGCCGGTGAGCCCGTGGAGGGCGACGGAGAGAGCGGACTCGGTGTCGTCGCTGACCTCGTCGACGAGTCCGAGTTCCAGGGCCTGCCAGGCCGTCATCTCGATGCCGAAGAGCGCGAGACGGCGCGCCCGGCCGACGCCTATCTGCTGGGCGAGCCGGTAGAGGGCCATGCCCGGCCAGGTCGTACCGCCGACCGCGGCCAGGCGCAGGCGCAGGCCGGATCCGGCGATGCGGTAGTCGGTGGTGAGCAGGGCGTCGGCGGCCGGACCCGAGCAGTCGCCGGTCGCGACGGCGACGGTGGCGACCGGTACGCGCTCGAGCCGCCGCAGGGCGCGCTCCCACTTGTTGACCTGGTGGACACCGGTGAACGCGGCGCCGGTGAAGCCGGCGGTGTGATCGTCGGAGGCCGTGCCGGTGAGGCGCAGCAGCAGCGCCCCGCCCTCGGGCGCGTCCTCGGCGCGGCCGCAGATGTCGGTGACCGTACGGACGAGATCGGGCAGAGCCGCGGCGCTGTCGATCGTCGTCGAGAGCTCGATTCCCGCGAGGGAGAACTGAGTCTGCGGAGCCATCAGAAGTACCGTCCTGTCGGGGAGTGCCGTCCAGAGGGGCGACCGTGGAGGGTGCGGTGCGGGTGCGGGGCGGTGCGGGTGCGTACGGGGTGCGCGGTTACGCGCGGCGGCCGGGCGGGGCGGGGCTGGGCACGCGCGTCGGGCTGAGCGCGCGGGACTGGACGGTGTGCGGGGCATGGACGGTGGGCCGGGCTTCCGGTGCCGGCCCGGACAGGTGTGCCGTCCCGGTCGGGGCCGGATCGTTCACCAGCGGACGAGGGCGTTCTCGATCGTGGAACCGGGACCCATCGTCATCAGGACCACGTGGTCGCCGGGCGCGACCGTCCCCTCGGCGCGCAGCCGGTCCAGCGAGAAGAGGAAGGAGCCGCTGGAGAGGTTTCCGTAGTCGCGCAGCACCGAGGTGGTGTGGCGGACGTCGTGCGAGGTCAGTCCGAGATTGACCTTGACAGCGTCGATGACCTTCTTGCCGCCGGAGTGGACGATCCACTGCGCGATGTCGGCGCGGCGCAGACCGGTGCCGGCCAGCAGGTTGTCGATCGCCTGCTCCGCGTGCGCGCCGACGACGTACGGGACGTCACGGTCGAGGAAGAAGCTGAACTTGCCGTGGTCGTCGTCCCAGTCGAAGCGCATCGCGTCGACCGCCTCGGGGATGATCAGGCTGGTGAAGTTGAGGAGTTGGGGTCCCGAGCCGCCGGGCGCGAGGCCGTCGTCGGCCCGGACCGCCACCGCCGCCGCCCCGTCCCCGAAGAGGCCGTTCACCACCGCGGTACGCATGGTGCCGTCGAAGACGTACGCGGCGGAGCAGCTCTCCACGCAGATCATCACGGCGAGCTTGCCGGGATTGCGGGAGGCCCAGGCTGCGGTGGGATTCAGGCCGTTGAGCCCCGCGTTGCAGCCCATGCCGACCACGTCGAGCCGGCTGCAGGTGACGGGGATGCCGAGTTCCCGGATGAGCAGGGCGCTGAAGCCGGGGGTCAGCAGGCCGGTGGAGGTGACGCAGCAGAGGTAACCGAGGTCCTCCAGGCCGGCGCCGACCTCCGCGAGACACTTCAGCAGTACCTCGGAGGCGAGTTCGATGCCCTTGTCACGGTGTTTGCGCAGGAGTTGGCCCTGCGTCTCCAGGACGGGCAGACCGTCCGGACCGGGGGGCGGGAGCGTGAGGTGGCGCTTCTCTATGTGGCTGTTGCGGAAGACGGAGACGATGGTCGGGTCGTCGATGCCGAAGATCCGCAGGATGTCGTCCTGGCTGTAACTGGTCTCGGGGTTGGCGGTGCTCACCCCGAGGACTCGGGGGAGGGCCGTGGCGGGGGCTCTGACTTCGGTGAGCATGGACTCCCTCTCGGGCACGGTCGTGTCATTCACATTGACAAGCCCTGACAAGCAGGGGACGGAAGGGTTACGGCCATTCGATCTTGTTGGTGGTGGAGCCGGCCGGGGGCGCCGGCCACTCGATACCGGCGGGCGTGGCGGTGTCCGACGTGGTGGTGCTGGGGGCCGCGGGCCATTCGATGCCGGCCGGGGCGGAGGCGGCCGACACCGATCTCTGCGGGGCCACCGGCCATTCGATGTCGAGTGCGGCGGCTCCGGAGAGCGCTGCGGCACCGGAGAGGGCGAAAGCGGCGAGGGTGGCGACGGAGAGGGCACGCAGTGAACGGGTCATGACAGAACTCCTGGTTCTCGGACCCCGGCAGGGGAAGGCATGGGTGGGCGTGCTCGATCCCGCCGCGACACGCGCGGCGCACAGCTGTGATGTCAAGAAGGGCGATTCGGCCAGGTCAGCCGTCAGGGCCTGTACGGGATGGTCGCGCGGATGGAGGAGTGGGGCTGGGTGCGTGCGATCGCAAGGCGCCGGAGCGGCCTTGTAGCGGAGCTACCAGGGCGTTTCGGCAACGCTGCGAGCGTGCGTGTCCAGCTCCGCGACGCCGCGGGCCAACCCCATACAGGCCCCAGTGCGGGCCTCGCGCTCACCGAGCAGGCGCCGCAACTCCCGGCGGTCCGTGGCGTCCGCGGGCGGGAGGTCCTCGGCCCCGGCCACCGCGAGCCGGTCCAGCAGCTCGCGCCAGAGGAATGCGGGGCGCTCCGGGCCGACCGCGCCGGCGACGGTGGCGGCGCCGTCCGGTCCGGCGTACCCGTCACGACCGGCAATCCGGTCGGGACCGGCGGTCCGGCCGTGGCCGGCGATCTCCGCCCGACCTGCGGTCGCGGCGGGGGCCGTTGCGGTTTCCTGGTTCATCATTCGTCCTTCGGACCGTCCATCGCCTGGGCGCGCCGCCCGTCGGGCGGCGCGTTGTCGCGCCGTGGTGCAGTTCCGGCGCGAGGGACGACGCCAGCCCCAGGAGTCCGGTGCTTTCCGCACCGCCCCTCCTGATGACAGCTATCTAAGCACACCCTGCCAATTGAGATGCCAGATCTTGACAGGAAATCTTTAAAATCCTGTCAGCTGGTTCCCTGCCCCCTCCGACTGCGGATTGTCAGCCATGGTGCGGCCGTTGGCATCTGTGCGGTCCGTCGCAGGTGGGGAGTGGTTTCGAGGATCGGAGGTCCCCCGGGGAAGCTGTCCCGGCTGCCGCATGACAACCGATGACAAGCCGGTGCGGAGGCCCGGTGCCCTCCCGGCGGTACGGTCCCGTCACCGGACGCCCAGCGTCTCCGCCGAGAGTTCGGCCGCCACCTCGGCGACCGCGGCGAGCCCTTCCTGCAACTCCCCGTGGGGGCCGCCGAAGCCGAGCCGCACCCGGTCCGGGTGGCCGAAGCAGATGCCCGGGACCAGCAGGACGCCGTGGTCGGTGAGGAGTTTGTCGCAGAGGGCGACCGTGTCGGTCAGGGCGGGGAAGACCGGGAAGGCGCTCACTCCCCCGTGCGGCAGCGGCATCCCGACGAGCCCGGTGTGGTCCGCCGCCCATGAGGTGAGCAGCAGCCGGTTGAACCGCGCCTGCTCGCGCAGCGGGCCCACGACGCTCTCGACGTTCTCCATGACCCGGGTGGCGAGCAGTTCGTTGAGCGGGGAGGTGCTGATGGTGACGTAGTCACGCAGCTTGACCATCGCCTCCAGTACGTCCGGCGGAGCGATGCACCAGCCGATGCGCAGGCCGGGGAGGCCGAAGGCCTTGGACATGGTGCCGAAGGAGACGCACCGGTCGATGAGGGTGGCGGGGTCGGCCAGCGGGGCGCGGTCGTAGACGAGTTCACCGAAGGCCGCGTCCCAGAAGAGGTAGCACCCGGCGTTCTCCACCAGGGACAGCAGCCGGAGGTAGCCGGCCTGGTCGGGCATGGCGCCGGTGGGGTTGTGCGGGAAGTTGACGACCACGGCGCGGGTGCGCGGGGTCATCAGGGCCGCGAGGCGGTCGAGATCGGGCTCGAAGTCGTCCTGCCCGGAAAGCTCCCAGATCCGCAGGGTCGCGCCCAGGGCGGACGCCACCGAGGAGAGCGACTGGTAGACCGGGCTGAGCACGATGACCTCGTCGCCGGGCCTCACCACCGCCGAGAGCGCGAGGAAGATCCCCTCGGTGGACCCGTGCGTCACCATCACGCGTTCCGGACGGGTGGGCGCGTACCGGTCCGAGATCGCGGCGCGCAGCGGCTCGCAGCCGAGCGAGGGGCTGTCGCGGAAGGCCAGCCGGTCGAGTTCGGACACCTCGATGCCGAGCATCGAGCGCAGGTCGCCGAGCGAGTAGTTCTGCATGCCCGAACTGGATATGTCGACGCGGGCGTCGAAGTAGCGGGTCCTGAACCAGTCCTCCAGGAGGGCGGGTTCGATGTCGCCCAGGGCGCGGGTGACGGCGCGGGTCGGGTCGTCGGTCATGTCTGCCTCCGGTGGATGAGCGGGTCAGCCGATGACACGGCTGGCTGCGGACGGTCGGCCGGGGCGGGTGCGCCGCAGGTCCTCCACGACGTTCACCCGCTTCAGCCAGCGGTCGGTGCCGTCGTAGCGGGGGGTGAACGGACGGCGGCCGTGCACGACGTTCCGGTTGTCGATGAAGCCCATGTCGCCGGCCGCGAGCGGGAAGTCGTACAGGCTGTCGCCGAGGTGGCCGACGAGCCAGTCGAGGGCCGCGGCGGCCTCCGGGTCTCCCTCGGCCGCGACCACGAAGTCGCCGTCGATACGGAGCACGGGGGCGTCCGCGTGGCCTTCCAGCAGCGCCACGAGCGGGGGTTCGCGGCGGACCCGGTCGAGCCGTCCGAAGGCGTCGGCGCGGCCGGCGGCGGCGGGATCGGTGTTGAGGGCGGCCTCGTGGGAGGTGTCGGGGAGGATGTGGAAGCGCGGCCGGCGCAGCACCCTGGCGACGCGTTCCGGCATCGCCTCCAGGTCCAGGTGGCCGATGGTGGTGGCGGTGAGCTGCGGGCTGCGCAGGCAGAGCAGCCCCACGAAGTCCGCGCGGTACGGGGAGAAGGCGTCCTCGGTGTGCCAGCCCAGCTCGGTGGTGCTGCTGGAGCTCACCAGGCTCTGCTCCATGCCGGGGGTCGGCACGACGTCGGTCACGATGCGCCCGTCCTGCTGGGTGGCCCAGCCGACGACGTCGCCCAGCAGCGACCCGTAGAGCATGATCAGGAAGGCGTGGGTGCGGCTGGCCCGGGTGTCGGCGTGCTGCCAGCCCAGCGGGGTCCGCCCGATGCCGTCGTCGTCCACGAGGTTGCGGCCGATGACCAGCCCGTGCTTGCGGTCGTCGAGCCGGGCCGCGTTGACCGCCAGCCGCAGGGCGCGCGGGAGTTCGTGGGCGAGGACGCTCACGTCGGCGAGGAACCGCGGGTCGCTGACGTGGCGGTACTCGTGGAAGCACTGCTCCGCGAGGGCGAGTGCCGCCCGCGCCTCCGCCGGGGAGAGGTCGTACCGGTGCACCTGGGCCGGACGGAGTCCCCGGGTGGCCTGGGCGGCCGGCGAGGAGGTGAACGTCGGGACCTCGATGCCCGTCTGCACGGCGTCGAGCAGGATCGAGCGGGACATGGTGAGCCTTTCGGGGTACGTGCCGCTGCGGGAGCGGGACAGGACGGGTGCGGGGCGGGCAGGGCTGGGCGGGGACGGCTCAGACCGTCAGGGAGAGCCCGGACTCGGCGGGGAGGCGGGCGGGGACGACGGGCTCCGGGGCGGCCGGGACCGACGCGGGCGCGGGCGTGAGCCGGGCCGCGATCACCGGGCCGATCACCTGGAGGGAGTCCGCGCCGGTCATGCCGGCGTGGCCGCTGTCGACGACGTGGTGCACGAGGCGCCCGGTGTACGGGGCCCAGAGGCCCTTCGCCTCAACGGCGGTGATCTGCTCGCGGCCCGCCTGGAAGAAGAGCGCTTCTCCCGGGTAGGGCTGCGGGGTGAAGGCGCGCATCAACCGGACGTTGTTGACGGTCACCGCCATCAGTGCGGCGATCGCCCGCTCGTCCAGAGCGGCGAACATGCTGCCCCTGTCGCGGAGGAGTTCCAGCACCCGGGCGGGGCGGACGGGCAGACCGTCGTCGGCCGCGCCTTCCAGCACGTCGACGCCGTCGAAGGCGAGGGTGAGGACGGACCGCTCGTCCATCACCTCGTGCTCGCCGTTGGAGCCGCCGGGGTAGGAGTCGAGCAGGGCGAGCAGGGTCACCCTCTCCCCCGCGCTGTGCAGCAGCGACGCGATCGCGTGAGCCACCGCCCCGCCGAAGGACCAGCCGGCCAGCTGGTAGGGGCCGTGCGGCTGGACGCGGCGGATCTCCCGGAGGTAATCCTCCGCGATCTCCTCCACGCTGTCGGGCAGCCGCTCCGGGCGGGCCAGTCCGCGCGACTGGAAGGCGTAGAGGGGGGTGTCGGAGCCGATGTACCGGGCCAGCCCGGCGTAGCACCACCCCATGCCTCCGCCGGGGTGGACACAGAACAGCGGGGTCGCGTCCCCCTCCGGGCGCAGGGCGAGAACCGTCTCGAAGGTGCTGTCGGCCTCGTCGTCACCGGCCGCCGCACCGCCGCCCGCCGTGCTGCCGCTTGCCGTGCCGGTGAGCACCTGGGCGAGCGCGGCGACGGTCGGTGCGGCGAAGAGGGTGCCGACGCCCATGCCGTCGTGCACGGTCCGGCGGATCCGGCCGGCCAGCTGGGTGGCGAGCAGGGAGTGCCCCCCGAGCCGGAAGAAGTCGTCGTCCACCGAGACCTCGGGTACGCCGAGCACCTGGGCGAAGAGCGCGCAGAGCGCGCGTTCCAGGTCGGTGCGGGGCGGCCGTCCGTCCGTCGTGGCGGTCGGCGGCGCGGGCAGGGCCCGGCGGTCCAGCTTGCCGTTGGGGGTCTGCGGCAGCGCGTCGAGCACCACGAAGGCGGACGGCACCATGTAGTCCGGCAGCCGGGCCGACAGGCGCTCGCGGGTGGCGGCGGTGTCGGCGGTCCGGCCGGGCACGGGGACCAGGTAGGCCACCAGCCGGCGGTCGCCGGGGCGGTCCTCGCGCACCACCGCGGCCACCTGGAGAAGGCCCGGGTCCTTGAGCGCCTGCTCGATCTCGCCGAGTTCGACGCGGAAGCCGCGTACCTTCACCTGTCCGTCCGCCCGGCCGACGAACTCCAGGGTGCCGTCGGCGAGCCAGCGGACCATGTCCCCGCTGCGGTACATGCGCGCGCCGGGCTCGTCCGTGAACGGGTCGGCGACGAACCGGGTCGCGGTGAGCCCCGGCTGCCCGAGGTAGCCGCGTGCCAGCGAAGGGCCGCCGATGTGGAGTTCGCCCGCGACCCCCACGGGTACCGGTGCGAGGTGCTCGTCCAGGACGTACAGCCGGGTGTTGTCCATGGCCCGGCCGATGGGGACCGAGCGGCCCACCCGGTGCGGGAAGCGCATGGGGTGCCAGCTGCAGATCACCGAGGTCTCGGTCGGGCCGTAGGTGGCCACCACCTCCGTGTCGGGGCAGTGGTCCAGGGCCCGCTGGATCGCGGTGACCGGTACGTTGTCGCCCCCGGTCCACACCTGGCGCAGCCGGCCGAGCGCGCCGGGCTCCTCCTGCGCCATGAGGTTGAAGAGCACGGGGGTGAAGAGGGCCGAGGTGACGCCCTGTTCGGTGATGACCCGGGCGTAGGCGCGGGTGTCCAGGTCCCCGGGCGGGGCGACGACGACGGTACCGCCGGTGAGCAGCGGGATCCACAGCTCGTAGGTGGAGGCGTCGAAGGCGTGCGGGGCGTGCATCAGGACGCGCCGCTGGGCGCCGGGGTCCCAGCAGGCGTCGGCCGCGAGGTCGGCGATGTTGCGGTGGGTGACCGCGACTCCCTTCGGGGTGCCCGTGGAGCCCGAGGTGTAGATGACGTACGCGAGGTGGTCGGGGTGGCAGGCGGTGGCCGGGTTCTCCGGGGATTCCGTCTGAAGGTCCGGGTCGTCGGTCATGACGATCCGGGTGCCACGTTCCCGTTCCCTGGCAACCAGTTCGTGGTCGCGGAGGGTGGGGTCCACCACCAGGACGCCGGCGCGGGTGCCTTCGAGGACGAAGGCCATGCGTTCGACCGGGTAGCCGGAGGGGAGGGGGACGTACGTCCCGCCCGCCTTGACGATGCCGAGGGTGGTGGCGACGACGTCGGCGGAGCGGCCGAGCAGGGTGGCGACGGCCCGGTCGGGGCCGGTTCCCAGCTCGATGAGCCGGTGCGCGAGGCGGTTGGCCCGCGTGTTCAGCTGGGCGTACGTCAGGTCTCCGGTAGCGGCGGCGACGGCGACCGCGTCGGGGGTCCGGGCCGCGTGGGTCTCGAAGATCTCGGCGAGTCCCCGGTCGGCCACGGGGCGGGCGGGGCCGCCGAAGGTGCGGGTGACGCGCTCGTGCTCGTCCTCGGAGAGCAGGTTGAGCGTGGAGAGCGGTGCGTGGGGGCGGGCGGCCGCGTCGGCCAGCAGCCGGACCAGCCGGCCCGCCAGGGCGGCGACCGTGGGGCGGTCGAAGAGGTCGGTGGCGAAGACCACCGCGCCGCCGACCCCGTCCGGCGATCCGTCGGCGTTGTGGCGTTCGGTGAGGTTGAACTGCAGGTCGAACTGGGCGACATCGACGTCGGTCTCCTCGACGGAGACGTCCAGACCGGACATCCGGAAGTCGGCGGCGGCGTTGTTCTGGAGCACCAGGGTGGTCTGGAAGAGGGGGTGGCGGGCCCTGCTGCGGGCCGGGTTGAGGATCTCGACGATCCGGTCGAAGGGGAGTTCCTGGTGGGCGAAGGCGCCCAGGTCCGTCTCCCGCACCCGGTCGACGATCTCCGCGAAGGCGGGATCGCCGGAGGTGTCGGTACGCAGCACGAGGGTGTTGACGAAGAAGCCCACCAGGTCGTCGAGCCGCTGGTCGGTCCGGCCCGCCACGACGGTACCGAGCGGGATGTCGCCGCCCGCGCCGAGTCGGCTCAGCAGGGCCGAGAGCCCGGCCTGGAGGACCATGAAGAGGGTGGCCCCCCGGTCCCGTGCGAGGCCCAGGAGCCGTCCGTGCAACTCGGCGTCCCAGCCGAACTCCACCGCGTCGCCCCGATGGCTGGGGACCGCCGGCCGGGGCCGGTCGTAGGGGAGTTCCAGCTCGTCGGGGAGCCCTGCGAGTCTCTCGCGCCAGTACGCGGACTCGGCCTCGGCGAGCGGGGTCGGCTCGTCGTGGGTGCCGAGGAGGGCCCGCTGCCAGAGGGCGTAGTCGGCGTACTGCGCGGGCAGTCCGTCCCATCGGGGGGCGGCGGCGTGCTCGCGGCGCGCCGCGTAGGCGGCGGCCAGGTCGGTGGCGAGCGGGCCCATGGACCAGCCGTCCGCGGCGATGTGGTGGACCACCACCAGCAGCACGTGCAGCTCCGGCGCGAGAGCGAACAAGGTGGTACGGAGCGGGAGTTCGTGAGCGAGGTCGAACGGATGGGCCGCGGCGGAGGCCAGTTCGCCCGGCAGCGACGCGAGGGTGCATGCACGGAGGGCGAGTTCGGGCCGGGCACCCGGCAGGACCACCTGGTAGGCCGGTGCGGCGTCGCCCTCCACCAACGCGGTACGGAGCACCTCGTGGCGGCCGACGAGGTCGCCGATCGCCGCGTCCAGCGCCGCCCGGTCGAGCGGACCCTCCAGGCGGAGCGCCATCGGCAGGTTGTAGACGGGGCTGGGCCCCTCCATGCGGTGCATGAACCAGAGCCGCTGCTGCGCGAAGGAGAGCGGCAGCCGCTCGGGGCGCGGCAGGGTTCCGGGGGCGGCGGACGCCCCGGAGCCGGTGCGGGGGTTCGCCTCCTGCGGGGCGCCGTCGAGCAGGGCGGCGAGTCCCGCGACGGTCGGGTGGTCGAAGAACTCCCTGATGCCGAGTTCCGCGCCGAGCACCGAGCGGACCCGGCCGACGATCCGGGTGGCGAGCAGCGAGTGGCCGCCGAGGCCGAAGAAGTCGTCGTCGAGCGAGACATCGGGGACGCCGAGGACGTCGGCGAAGAGGGTGGCGAGCGTGCGTTCCCGTTCGGTCCGGGGCGTCCTCCCGGCCGGCCGGGAGGAGACGTCGGGTGCCGGCAGGGCCTTGCGGTCGAGTTTGCCGTTGGGGGTCAGCGGCAGGGTGTCGAGGAGGACGAACGCGCTGGGCACCATGTACTCGGGCAGGGCGGCCTTGGCGGCGGCCCGCAGCTCACCCGCGAGGGCGTCCCGGTCCAGCGGGGCGGCGCCGGCGGCCGGGACGACGTAGCCGACCAGGCGCTTGTCGCCGGGGCGGTCCTCCCGCGCCAGCACCGCGGCCTGGGCCACGCCGGAGAGCCGGCCGAGAACGGCCTCGACCTCGGCCGTCTCGATCCGGAAGCCCCGGATCTTCACCTGTCCGTCGGCCCGGCTGACGAAGTCGAGCAGACCGTCGTGGGTCCACCGCACCAGGTCGCCGGTGCGGTACATCCGGGCGCCGGACTCGGTGGCGAACGGGTCCGCCACGAACCGCTCGGCGGTGAGTCCCGCCCGGCCGGTGTAGCCCCGGGCCTGGCCCGCACCCCCGAGGTAGAGGTCGCCCGTGACACCGGGCGGCACCGGCCGCAGCCGGGCGTCGAGGACGTAGGCGCGGGTGTTGTCCATCGGGAGGCCCATGGGTACCGCGGTGCCCGTCCGGTGCGGGGCCCGCAGGGCGTGCTCGGTGGCGAAGAGGGTGGTCTCGGTGGGCCCGTAGGTGGGTCGTACGACGGTGTCCGGGCAGGCGTCCAGCACGCGTTGGACGGCGTGGGCGGAGATGACGTCACCCCCGGTGAGCACTTCGCGCAGCGGGGCGAAGGCGGCCGGGTCCTCCTCGGCCAGCACTCGGAACAGGCCGGCCGTCAGCAGGACGCTGGTCAGCCGCTCCTCGCGGATCAGCCGGGCGTAGGCGGCCGCGTCGAGGTCACCGGGCGGGGCGACGACGACCGTTCCGCCGTTCAGCAGCGGCACCCACAGCTCGTAGGTGGAGGCGTCGAAGGCGACGGTCGAGTGGAGCAGGACACGCTCGGGGGCCGGGCGCTCGCGCCACCGGGTGTCCCGGGCGAAGGCGAGGACGGAGCGGTGGGTGATGCCGATGCCCTTGGGGACGCCGGTCGACCCGGAGGTGTACATCACGTACGCGAGCTGGTCGGGGTGGACCGCGGTCAGTGGTGCGTCGCCGCGCTCTCCGTCGGAGACGGGGAGATCGTCCACGACGATCACCTTCCGTATACCGGACGGGAGTTGTTCCAGGATCGGCTGTCCGGCACTGGCCCGGTCGGTCAGCAGGACGTGCGCCCCGGTGTCCGTGAGCATCGCGGACATCCGCGCCGTCGGGGCGCGGTGGTCGAGCGGGGCGTAGACGGCGCCCGCCTTGAGGACGGCCAGCAGCGAGACGACCAGGTCGACCGAGCGGTCCTGGAGGATCGCGACCCGGCTCTCCCGGGTGACGCCGAGGGTGAGGAGGTGTCCCGCCAGCCGGTCGGTGGCGGCGTCGAGTTCACCGTAGGTGAGCGACTCTCCCGCACAATTGACGGCGACTCGTGAGGGGTTGGCGGCGGCCTGGGCCCGGAAGAGCTCGGGCACGCTTCCCGAGGGCTCCTCGACGGACGGCCCCTGCCAGTCGTGGAGCACCCGGCGGCGCTCCTGGGGCGACAGGATCTCCACCTCGTCCAGAGGGAGACCGGGATTTGCGGCCACGGCCCGGCACAGCAGGGCGAGCCGGTCGGCGAGGGACTGGGCCCGCTCG
Source organism: Streptomyces sp. NPDC005576 (assembly GCF_042871745.1). NCBI lineage: Bacteria > Bacillati > Actinomycetota > Actinomycetes > Kitasatosporales > Streptomycetaceae > Streptomyces > Streptomyces sp. NPDC005576. Next base: position 85,910 of record NZ_JBIAJC010000006.1, read on the forward strand.
GCGTCGAAGAGATCCGCGCTGTACTCGATCCAGCCGGCCAGCCCGAGGGGCTCGCCGCTCTCCGTGTACCGCTCGCGCAGGGTGACGGACAGGTCGAACTGGGCGATGGCGGGGCGGACGTCGAGCGCCCGCACCTCCAGGCCGGGGAGGGCGAAGTCGCCGTCCCCGGTGGTCTGGAGGGCGACCATGGTCTGGAAGAGGGGGTGCCGGGCGGGCGAGCGGGCCGGGTTGAGGGCTTCCACCAGGGCGTCGAAGGGCAGGTCCTGGTGGTCGTATCCGGCGAGTGCGGTGTTCCTGACACGGGTCAGCAGCTCCGCGAAGGACGGGTTCCCGGAGAGGTCGGCGCGCAGCACCTGGGTGTTGACGAAGAAGCCCACCAGATCGTCCAGCGCCTCGTCGCCCCGTCCCGCCGCCGCGGAGCCGAGCGGGATGTCGGTGCCGGCGCCCAGCCGGGAGAGCAGTGCGGCGACGGCGGCCTGGACGGCCATGGTCAGGGTGGCACCCCGTTCGCGGGCGAGGGCGAGCAGCCGGGTGTGGGTGGTGGCGTCCACAGTGAGCGGGACGGTCCCGCCCCGGTGGGTGGGGACGGCGGGGCGCGGGCGGTCGGTGTCGAGCTCCAGCTCCTCGGGCAGGCCGGCCAGTTCGCGCTTCCAGTGGGCGAGTTGACCGGCGGCGACGCTCGAAGGGTCCGCCGGGTCGCCGAGCACTTCGCGCTGCCACAGGGCGTAGTCGGCGTACTGGACGGGGAGTTCGGCGAAGTCGGGGGCGCGGTTTTCGAGGCGGGCGGTGTAGGCGGTGCGCAGGTCGGCGCCGAGCGGGCCGAGCGACCAGCCGTCGGCCGCGATGTGGTGGACGAGGAGGAGCAGGACGTGGTCCTCGGGTGCGCGCCGGAAGAGGGTGGCCCGCACGGGTATCTCCTCGGCCAGGTCGAAGGCGTACTCCGCAGCCTCGGCCAGGGCACGGTCCAGCTCCTCCTCCGTCCCGGCGGTCCGCACGTCGAGGGCGGGCCGGGCGAGGGGGAGGATGATCTGCTCGGCCTCCCCCTCGACCGCGCGGTAGACGGTGCGCAGGATCTCGTGGCGTTCGGTGACGTCGGCGAGCGCGGCGCGCAGGGCCGCCTCGTCGAGCCGTCCGGTGAGCCGGAGGGCGAGGGGGAGGTTGTAGGTGGGGCTCGGCCCCTCCAGGCGGTGCAGGAACCACAGCCGCTGCTGGGCGTGCGAGAGCGGGAGCGTCATCGGGATCGGTCTCCTGGTGTCTGGGGTGTCCCGTGTCAGGCCCGGGCGCGGGGGCGGAGGGCGGGGCGGGCGGGCGCCGGACGGCCGGCGGGACGCCGGGGCGGCGCGGTGGCGAGTTGCTGGGCCAGTTGGGCCACGGTGGGTGTCTCGAAGAGGGCACTGACGGCGAGGTCGGTGCCGAACCGGTTCCTGATCCGGTTGGCGAGCCGGGTGGCGAGCAGGGAGTGCCCGCCCAGTTGGAAGAAGTCGTCGTCGATGCCGACGGACGGGACGCCGAGGACGTCCGAGAAGAGTGCGCAGAGCAGGGTCTCGCGGTCGTCGCGCGGCGCCCGGTGGGCGGCTTCGGCGGCGTGGTCGGGCGCCGGGAGCGCCGCGCGGTCGGTCTTGCCGTTGCTGTTGAGCGGCAGGGCGTCGAGGACGGTGAGGGTGCGGGGCACCATGTAGTCGGGGAGCCGGGCGGCGAGCCGCTCGCGCAGCGCCGCCGGGTCGATCGTCGCGCCGGGGCGGGCGACGACGTAGCCGGCCAGCCGTCTGTCGCCCGGCTGGTCCTCCCGGACGAGGACGACGGCGCGGCCGACCGACGGATCGGCGGTCAGCGCCCCTTCGATCTCGCCGGTCTCGATGCGGAATCCCCGGACCTTGACCTGACCGTCCGCGCGGCCGACGTAGTCGATCTCGCCGTCGGTGGTCCACCGGACGACATCGCCGGTGCGGTACATCCGGGCGCCGGCCGCGGACGTGTACGGGTCGGCGACGAACCGCTCGGCCGTCAGGCCGGGGCGGCCCGTGTAGCCGCGGGCCAGCCCCTCTCCGCCGATGTAGAGCTCGCCGGGCACACCCGGCGGCACGGGTCGCAGCCGGTCGTCCAGGATGTACGCCCGGGTGTTGTCCAGGGGCCTGCCGATGGGCACCGAGGTGGCGTCCGGGGCGAGGGCACGCACGTGGTTCGACACGGCGAAGACGGTGGTCTCGGTGGGGCCGTAGCCGTTGACGAGCCGGAGGCCGGGGCCCGCGGCGGCCAGCAGGGTGCGCATGGCACCGGCCGAGGCGGCCTCGCCGCCCACCCAGAGCCGGTCGAGCCGGGCGAGGGAGCCCGGGATCTCGTCGGCGAGCACGTTGAAGAGCGAGGTGGTGAAGAAGGCGGTGTCCGGAGCGAGTTCGTCGATGAGGCGGGCGTAGTCCGAGGAATCCGGGGCCCCGGCCGGGGCCACCACGATCGTGCCCCCGGCGAGCAGGGGAACCCAGGTCTCGAAGGTGGAGGCGTCGAAGGCGTGCGCGGAGTGCAGCAGCACCCGTGCGTCCCCCACCCCGTCGTAGCGGCGGTCCCTGGCGAGCGCGGTGACGGCCCGCTGGCCGACGGCGACCCCCTTGGGGACGCCGGTGGAACCCGAGGTGTGCATGATGTAGGCCAGCCGGTCGGGGTGCGAGGGCACTCCTGGATCGGTGTCGGGTCCGTCCGTCGGGCCGGCTCCGCCGTCGACGACGATCACCTGGTGTCCTTCGGCCGGTGCCGCGAGGGGATGTCCCGTGTGGGCCGGGTCGACGAGCAGGACGTCCGCGTGGGTACCGGACATCACCAGCCGCATCCGCTCCGCGGGGAAGCCCTGCGGCAGCGGTACGTACACGCCGCCGGCCTTGATCACCGCGAGCGTCGCGACCACCACGTCCGGGGAGCGCCCCATCAGCATGCCGACCGAGGACTCGGGGCCGACACCCGCGGCGATCAGCCGGTGGGCCAGTCGGTTCGCCCGCCGGTCCAGCTCCGCGTAGGTCAGCGAGACCTGTGCGGACTCGATCGCGGACCGGTCCGGCGTGGCGGCTGCCTGGCGGGCGAACAGCTCCGCCAGGGGCAGCCGTTCGAAGGGGTGTGCGGTGGCGTTCCACTCCTCCAGCAGGCGTGTCCGCTCCTCCTCCCCCAGCGACTCGATCTCGGTGAAGGGGAGTTCCGGAGAGTGCGCGGCGGCCTCCAGGAAGCGGGCCAGCCGTTCGGCGATCTCCCGTGCGGTCGACTCCTCGTAGAGGTCCTCGGCGAACTCGACGCTGAGCTCGATGCCGAGCGGGTCTCCCTCGGAGGAGCGGTGTTCGCGCACGAAGAAGGTGAGATCGAACTTGGCGGCCCGGTAGTCGGTGCGCCGCGCCTCGACGGTGAGCCCCTCGATGTCGACGGCCACATCGGCGGTGTCCTCGTAGGACAGGGCGATCTGGAAGAGGGGGTGGCGGGCACGGTCGCGGGCCGGGTTGACGGCCTCGACGACCCGGTCGAAGGGGACGTCCTGGTGGGCGTAGGCCGCGAGGTCCGACTCCCTCACCCGGTCGATCAGGTCGGCGAACGCCGGATCGCCCGAGGTGTCGGTCCGCAGCACCAGCGTATTGACGAAGAACCCCACCAGATCGTCCAGCGCCTCGTCCGTACGCCCCGCGACCACCGTCCCCAGCGGAATGTCGGAGCCGGCGCCCAACCGGGACAACAGCGCCGACAGGCCCGCCTGGAGCACCATGAAGAGGGTGGCCCGGCGCTCCCGTGCCAGCCCGGACAGCCGCTCGTGCAGTCCGGCGTCGAGGAGGGTGCGCACGGTGCCGCCCCGGTACGTGGGCACGGCCGGGCGGGGGCGGTCCCTCGGGATCGCGATCTCCTCGGGGAGGCCGGCCAGCCGTTCGCGCCAGAAGTCCAGCCCGCGGGAGAGGCGGCTCTCCGGGTCGGACGCGTCGCCCAGCACACGGCGCTCCCAGAGCGCGTAGTCGGCGTACTGGACGGGGAGTTCGTCCCACCGGGGCGCGGTGCCCGTGCTCCGGGCGGTGTAGGCGGTGCCCAGGTCGCTGCCGAGCGGACCCATCGACCAGCCGTCACCGGCGATGTGGTGCAACACCAGCAGGAGCGTCGACTCACCCTCGCCGGTCGTGAACAGCCATGCCCTGAGGGGAACTTCACGCTCCAGATCGAAGGGCTGGTGGGCGGCGCGGATCAGCGCTCCGGGCAGTTCGGCGGGGGCGAGCGAGGCGGTGGTCAGCGGCGGGCGTACGTGTCCGGCGGGCAGGACGGTCTGCACCGGCTCCCCGTCGACCTCGCGGAACAGGGTGCGCAGGCTCTCGTGGCGGTCGGCCACGTCGGCCAGGGCCGTGGCGAGCACCTCCGCGTCGAGCGGGCCGTCGATCTTCAGGACCAGCGGGATGGTGTAGGTGCCGCCGGTGTTCTCCATGCGGGTCAGCAGCCACAGCCGCCGCTGGGCGTACGCCAGCGGCAGGGGGTCCGGCCGCAGGGCCGGGGCGAGCGCGGGCCGCTCCCCGGTGGTGGCGGTGCGGGCGGCGAGGCGGGCCGGGGTGGGCGCCTCGAAGAGCGCGGGGAGCGCCAGGTCGGTGCCGAGCGTGGCGCGGATCCGGTTGACCAGCCGGGTGGCGAGCAGGGAGTGTCCGCCGAGCCGGAAGAAGTCGTCGTCCACACCGACTCGCGGCAGGCCGAGGACGTCGGCGAAGAGCCCGCAGAGGATCTCCTCCTCGGCGGTGCGCGGGGCCCGCCCGGTGGGGGCGGCGTCGTGACCGGGTACGGGAAGGGCCTTGCGGTCGACCTTGCCGTTCGGGCTGAGCGGGAAGGCGTCGAGGACGACCAGGGCTTCGGGGACCATGTACGGGGGCAGGGCCCCTGCGATGGCGCGGCGGACGGACTCGGGATCGAGGACGGCTCCCTGTTCGGGCACCAGGTAGCCGGCCAGCCGCTTGTCGCCGGGACGGTCCTCCCGGACCATCGCCTTGACCTGGGCCACGCCGGGCACCCGCGCGAGGGCGGCCTCGATCTCGCCGAGCTCGATGCGGAACCCGCGTATCTTGACCTGTTCGTCGGTGCGTCCGACGAACTCGATCTCGCCGTCGGCGGTCCAGCGCACGACGTCCCCGGTCCGGTACATCCGCGCCCCGGGCTCGGGGGCGTACGGGTCGGCGACGAAGCGTTCGCCCGTCAGGCCCGGCCGTCCGACGTACCCCCGGGCCAGCCCTTCCCCGCCGAGGTAGAGCTCACCGGCCACGCCCGCCGGGACCGGTCGCAGCCGGTCGTCCAGGACGTAGGCGCGGGTGTTGCGCAGCGGGCGCCCGATCGGTGCGGCGAAGGCGTCGGCGCGGCCGGCCGCGGGGCCGAGCAGTGCGGTGGTGGAGGTGCAGGTGACCTCGGTGAGGCCGTACACGTGGAGGAGGGCGGTGGGCTGGCGCTGCCAGGCGGCCATCCGCTCGGGCAGGATGCGCTCGCCGCCGATGGCCACGAAGCGGAGGGTGTCGGGCAGCACCCGGCCGGCGGTCTGGAGTTCGTGGGCCCACTCGTGCCAGTAGGCGGTGGTCAGTTCGAGTCCGGTGATGCGGTGCTCGGTGACGTGGTCGGCCAGGTCGGCGCCGCTGGTGAGCACGGGGGTGGCGGGGACGACGACGGTGGCTCCGGCGCCCAGGGTGGGCAGCAACTCCTCGATCAGGACGTCGAATCCGAGGGAGGCGACCTGGAGGATGCGGTCGGCCGGGGTGAGCGCGAAGGCGTCGATCATGGCGAGGGTGTAGTTGAGCAGCGGCCCGTGGGTGAACATCACGCCCTTGGGGCGGCCGGTGGACCCGGAGGTGTAGAAGACGCAGGCGAGGGCGTCGGGGCTGGGCTCGACCGGGGGCAGCGGGTCCTGCGCCTGCTGCGGGGCGTCCAGTTCCAGCACCGGGACGGGAGCGGCGTCGGCGAGCACCGGCCCCAGCGCGCCACGCAGCTTCGCGAGGGTCAGTACGGCGGTGGGCGCGGCGTCCTGGACGATCATCAGCAGCCGGTCGGCGGGGAGTGCGGGGTCGACCGGCAGGAATCCGGCACCGGCCTTCATCGCGGCCAGCACCCCCACGACCAGGTGGACGGAGGGTTCGACGGCCAGCAGTACGGTGTCTCCCGCGGTCACTCCCGCGCGGCGCAGCAGGGCGGCGGTCTCGCCGGCGCGGCGCTCCAGTCCGGCGTAGTCGAGGAGGTCGTCGCCGCACTGGACGGCGGGGGCGCCGGGCGTGCGGGCCGCCTGTTCGGCTATCAGCCCGGGAACGGACCGCGGGCCGTCGCCCGGAGCGGCCCGGGTGTCGTTCCAGCCGTCGAGGATCAGGGTGCGTTCTTCGGCGTCGAGCAGGTCCACGGCCTCGATCGGCCGGTCCGGGGCGGCGGCGCAGCGTTCCAGCAGCAGGCGCAGCCTCACACCCAGGCGCTCCACGGTGTCGTGGTCGAAGAGGTCGGCCGCGTACTCCAGTTGGAGGCGGAGTCCGGCGGCCTCGCCGTCCTCGGACCGGTACTCCTGCACGGTGACGCAGAGGTCGAACTGGGCTGCGGTGACCGGCGCCTCGGCGGAGGTGACGCGGGCCCGGTCGCCGAGGCCGAAGTGCGCGGCGGCGTTGTTCTGGAGGATCAGCGCGGCCTGGAAGAGGGGGTGGCGGGCGCGGTCGCGGGCCGGGTTGACGGCCTCGACGACCCGGTCGAAGGGCAGGTCCTGGTGGGCGTAGGCCGCGAGGTCCGACTCCCTCACCCGGTCGATCAGTTCGGCGAACGCCGGATCGCCCGAGGTGTCGGTCCGCAGCACCAGCGTATTGACGAAGAACCCCACCAGATCGTCCAGCGCCTCGTCCGTACGCCCCGCGACCACCGTCCCCAGCGGAATGTCGGAGCCGGCGCCCAACCGGGACAACAGCGCCGACAAACCCGCCTGGAGCACCATGAAGAGGGTGGCGCCCCGTTCGCGGGCGAGGGTGTCGAGTCGCCGGTGCAGTTCGGGGCCGACCGGGATCTGTGCGACCCCGGCGCGGAAGGTGGGCGTGGCGGGCCGGGGGCGGTCGCGGGGTATCGCGATCTCGTCGGGGAGGCCCGCGAGGCGTTCGGTCCAGTAGGCCGTCTGGCGGCTCGCCGGCGCGTCGGGGTCGGCCGGGTCGCCGAGGAGTTCTTGCTGCCAGTCGGCGTAGTCGGCGTACTGGACGGGGAGTTCGTCCCACTCGGGGGCGGTGCCCGTGCTCCGGGCGGTGTAGGCGGTACCGAGGTCGGTACCGAGCGGGACCATCGACCAGCCGTCACCGGCGATGTGGTGCAACACCAGCAGAAGCGTCGACCCGCTCTCCCCGGTGGTGAACAGCCAGGCGCGGAGCGGGAGTTCAACCTCCAGGTCGAAGGGCCGGCACGAGGCCTCCGCCAGCAGGCCGGGCATCTCGTCCGGGGTGGTGGCGACGACCTCCAGCGGTGGCCGGCCGGTGCCGGCCGGGCGCACGCGCTGGACCGGTTCGCCGTCCTCCCCCACGCCGTAGACGGTGCGCAGCACCTCGTGCCGGTCGGTGACGTCGGCCAGCGCGGCGGCGAGCGCCCCGGTGTCCAGGACACCCTCGACGGTGAGGCGCAGCGGGATGTTCCAGGTCGCGGACGGTCCCTCCAGCCGCTCCATGAACCAGACGCGGCGCTGGGCGGAGGAGAGCGGGCTGTCGGCGCCGCGGCCGGCCGCGCGGACGGGGGCCGGGCGCGCGGTCCCGCTCAGCGGGAGGCGGGCGGCGAGCCGGGCGGCGGTGCGCTCCGCGAAGACGTCGCGGACGGTGAGGTCGGCTCCGAGGCGTCCGCGGATGCGGTTGGCCAGCCGGGTGGCGAGCAGCGAGTGGCCGCCGAGGTCGAAGAAGTCGCTGTCGGCGAACACCTCGGGTACGTCGAGGACTTCGGCGACGAGCGCGCAGAGGATACGTTCCTGCTCGGTGCGCGGGGCTCGTCCGGTGGCGGCCGCGTGGTGCGGGGCGGGCAGCGCCTTGCGGTCGACCTTGCCGTTGATGTTGAAGGGCAGGGCGTCGAGGACGACGAGGGCGTGCGGCACCATGTAGTCGGGCAGCGAGTCGGCCAGCCGCGCCAGGACGGCCTCCGCGTCGAGGGCGAGTCCGGCGGCCGGTACCGCGTAGCCGACCAGTCGCTTCTCTCCGGGCCGGTCCTCGCGGACCAGGACCGCGGCCTGGGCGACCGAGGGGTCGGTGGTCAACGCGCTCTCGATCTCGCCGGGTTCGATGCGGAACCCGCGTATCTTGACCTGCCCGTCGGCCCGTCCGACGAACTCGATCTCGCCGTCCTCCGTCCACCGCACCACGTCTCCGGTCCGGTACATCCGCGCCCCGGGGGCCGTGGCGTACGGGTCGGCGACGAAGCGCTCGGCCGTCAGACCCGGCCGGCCGACGTACCCCCGGGCCAGCCCTTCCCCGCCGAGGTACAGCTCACCGGGGGCCCCGACCGGGACCTGCCGCAGCTCTTCGTCCAGGACGTAGGCCCGCGTGTTGTCCATCGGTCCGCCGATGGGCACGGAGGTGCGGCCGGGCTCCAGGTCGCCCACCAGGGAGCGGGTGACGATGGAGGTGGTCTCGGTGGGTCCGTAGACGTTGTGGATACGGAGGCCCGGTCCCGCGGCGGCCCGCATGGTCCGCATGGCGCGGGCCGAGGCGGCTTCCCCTCCCGTCAGGACCTCCTTGAGCCGGGCGACGGTGCCCGGCGTCTCGTCGGCCATCAGATTGAACAGGGCCGTGGTCAGCACGGCCCGCGTCACGTCGTACTCCTCGAAGATCCGGGTGTAGTCCTCCGTGCCGAGCACTCCGGCCGGGGCGACCACCACGGTGTCGCCGTTCAGGAGCGGGACCCACACCTCCAGGGTGGCGGCGTCGAAGGCGTACGCGCAGTGCATGAGGGTCCTGGCTCGTGCCTCGCTCCGCCAGTGCCGGTCCGCGACGAAGGAGGTGACGCACCGCCGGGTGGTCGCGACCCCCTTCGGGGCACCCGTGGAGCCCGAGGTGAACATGATGTACGCGAGCTGCTCCGGGTGGGACCGCACATCGGGGTCCGCGGTGGACCTGTCCTCCAGGCCACGTCCCTGGTCGAGCACGATCACCTCGCGGCCGCCGGACCCGGTCACCGGGTGGCCGGCGTGCGCCGGGTCGACGACCAGGACGCGTGCGCCCGTCTCGTCCATGACCCGGGTCATCCGTTCGGCCGGGAAGTTGTGCGGCAGCGGGACGTACGTCCCACCGGCCTTGAGCACCGCCAGCTCCGCGACCACCACGTCCGAGGAACGCTCCAGCAGCAGCGCCACCGGCGTCTCGGCCCCGACGCCGGCGGCGATCAGCCGGTGCGCGAAGCGGTTGGCCCGTTCGTTCAGCTGTGCGTAGGTCAGTTCCTCGTCGCCCATCAGTGCGGGCGCATCCGGGTGCGCCGCCACGCGGGCCACGAAGAGCTCCGCCAGGTCCTCGTCGGGCAGGACCGTGCCGGTCTCGTTCCATCGGGTCGAAGGGAGGTCCGAAAGATTGGACATGCTCTGTCACTCCATTGGAGGTGGACTGCCGATAAGCACCGATCCAGCGCCCTCGCGGTTGGCATCACCGTAGACCCCAGAAGGCATCAGGGTCCACAAGATGGAGTCATGAATTTGCACGGTCGATGACAAAGTAGTCACGAGCAGGGGGAAGGCAGGGCTAACCGTGCAGGTGGGACGCCTTTTTGGCAGGGCCCGACCTGGGAGCCATGCACGCCGAAATTCGCATCACCTGCCTCAACGGACCTCACACTCATGACATGCCACTGGACAAGAGTTGTCATGGCGCACTAGCTTGACGACGGCCGGCGGACCTCCCCGCATCCGTCGGCCCCCATCTGACGCGGGGCGCACACACCCGGAGGACGATCGTGGCCAATCCGTTCGAGGACGACTCCGCCCGTCACCAGGTCCTGGTGAACCACGAGGGTCAGCACTCGCTGTGGCCCGCCTTCGCCACCGTGCCTGCCGGCTGGACCGTGGTCCTGGCCGATGCCTCGCGGCAGGAGAGCCTCGCGTACATCGAGGAGCACTGGACCGACATGCGACCGCTCAGCCTCGTCGCCGCTACCGCCTGACCCGAAAGGAGCGCACCCACCGTGAGCACAACCGCAGTCGTCTCACCCACCATGCCGACGCTCTTCGACAGCGAGACGGCTCCGCGTCTCACCGCGGACCACATCACGCGTCTCGCGGCCGGCGCGGTCGGCTCCGTCCGCATCCCCGACTTCTTCGGTGTCGAGGAGTGCATGGAGATCATGCGCGCGCTGGAGTCGTGCGAGATGGGCAGTTACGACGAGCAGCTGGTCCAGCCCAGGATCGCCAAACTCGGCCCCGCCGCCTACGACTTCTACGGCGACGGCGGCCTGCTTCCCGAATACTGGGAACACGCCGCGCAGTCCACCGCCTCACGCTCCACACTCCTGTTCGGCAACGACCCCTTGCACACCGCCCTCGGACTGATCGAGGACGCTTGGGGCGACCGGGTCCAACCGGCCACCTCCGACGGCCGGCCGATGTTCGCCGGGATGATCCGCGAGATCAACAACGGCGCGCGGATGCACTTCGACGAGGTCATACGGGAGTTCAAGGGCGTGCTGGACCAGCAGCCGATCGGCCAGATCGCCTTCAACTGCCACCTGTCCACCGGACTGGAGGGTGGCGAGGCGGTCGCCCACCGGCGCCGCTGGGCCCCGTCCGACGAGAACCACCGTGACGGCTACGGCTACGACCCGGCCCTCGTCGCCGGCGAACCCGCGGCCTCGGTCCGTGCCGATCTGGGAGACGCCGTCTTCTTTGATCCGCGCAACTACCATCAGGTGCGGCCGGTCCTGGGGGGTGGCCGCCGGGTGACCCTCTCGTTCTTCATCGGCGTCACGGCCCGGGGCCCCCTGCTGGTGTGGTCCTGACCCACCCGCCCCGCTCAGGCACCCGCTCGACACGGGGTGCACTGTCCGGCGCACACGGCACATCCCGGCGCCCCGGCGACGCATCCGGCCCGTCCACGCACGGCATTACGCGTGGACGGGCCGGAGCCGGGGGTGCCGGCGAGCAGGCCCGCACCCCCCTCCCCCGGCGACCCGGCCGTCCGGCTCCCACCACCCGCGCACTCGCTGATCACCGACGAAGGACACCACCGTGCAACACCATCTCTACTTCACCGAGACGTATCTGACGGACCGCAGCACCACCGTCGCCCGGACGGGCCGTGAGGACGACGGCACCCCGTGGATCGCCCTCACCGACAACATCTTCCACCCGCAGGGCGGCGGTCAGCCGAGCGACCTCGGCACGGTCGACGGGCACCCGGGACGGGCCCGCCGTCTGGACGACGGCTGGGTGGTCGTCGACCTGACCGACCCGGCCGCCGGCGAGGCGGTCCTGCCCGAGGAGGGCGCCCGGGTCGACTCCAGCGTCGACGCCGAACTCCGCAAGCTGCACGCGGCGTTGCACACGGCGGGACACCTGATCGACGCGCATGTGCGCAAGCTCGGCCTCCAGCACGCCGGCAACAGCCACTTCCCGGGGCAGGCCAGGGTGGACTACCTGGTGGACGGCTCCGCGGCCGTCGACCGCGAACGGCTGACCGAGGAGCTGGCCAAGCACTTCACGGACTCGGTGAACGCGGCGCTCCCGGTGACTGCCGGATACCGCGACGGTGTCCGCCACGTCAGCATCGAGGGCCTGAACAGCGAGCCCTGCGGTGGAACCCATGTCACCGACCTCTCGAAGCTCCGCGAGGTCCGCATCCGCTCGATCAAGGTCAAGTCGGGCCGCCTGCGCGTCGGCTACGACGCCGCCCACATCTGACCGGTACGACTGCGCCCCCGTTCCGCCCGTACCGCCCCGCACGGCGCCCCCGCCCCGCACCGCACCGCCGCCATCCCCGGACCGGAGGTCCCCCGCCATGGCCGACTCCACACACGTCGAAGACACCGAACAGCCCGCGATACCGATACCGGAGCCGGTCGAACCGGCGGCAGGACCGCCCCCACGGCCCCTGCGGCGCAACTGGAACTTCCAGATGCTCTGGATCGGCTCCACCGGGGTGACCCTCGGCGTGGAGGCGGTCGACGTCGCCTATCCGCTGCTGGTGCTGGCGATCAGCGGATCTCCCGGCCTCGCCGGGGTGTTCGCCTTCGTGCAGGCCGCCGCGAACGTCCTGCTGGGCCTGCCCATCGGCCACCTCGTGGACCGGCTCAACCACCGGGCCATGCTGCTGGTCGCCGAGGGTCTGCGGGCCGTCGCCACGGGCTCGGTCGCGGTGGCGCTGGCCACGGGCGGCGTCACGATGGTCCATCTGCTGGTCGTCGCGGCGGTGCTGGGAGTCGGGGCGGCGGTCGGCGGGCCGGTGCGGATGCTGTTGCTCCGCTCGGTCGTACCGGAGAAGCAGCTGACGCAGGCGCTCACCCAGGAGGAGGTCCGCGAGGGCACGGCCGCGCTGGCCGGTCCGGCCCTGGGGGGCGCGCTCTACGGCGTCACCCGTACGCTGCCCTTCGTCTTCGGCGCGGCGGCCTTCGTCTTCTCGCTCCTGTGCGCTCTGGTCGTCCGGCTGCCTCCGCGGTCGCCGGACGCCGACCCGGCCCCGGAGAAGAACGACGGCACCGAGCAGGGGGAACGGGGCAAGGCGTCGGGCGGCATGCTCGCCGGCGTCCTGGAGCTGTGGCGGCAACCGGCCCTGCGCGGCGGACTGCTGCTGATCGGCACCTTCTACATGGTGGCCACCGCCGCCACCCTGATCGTGGTCGTCAGCCTGACCGAGGACCAGCACCGGTCGGCCGGCACGGTCGGCCTGGCCCTCACCGGCGGCGCCATCGGCATGCTGGCCGGGGCCCTGCTCGTCAAGCCGCTGCACCGCCTGATGAAGCCCGGCCGCCTGCTGGTCTGCGTATCCGCCACGGCCACCCTCTCCGTGGCGCTGCTGGCACTGCCCTACGGGCCCTGGTGGGTCTTCGGCGTCCTGCTCGTGGCCCACCTGACGGTGCCGGCGCTGCGCATCCTGATCGACATCATGATTCTGCGTCAGGTACCGGAGGACCGGCGGGGCCGCACCATCGTGGCGACCATGACCGTCCTCAGCGTCGGCCCGCCGCTCGGCACGCTCGCCTCCGGGGTCCTGATGGAGTTCGCCAGCGTCGGCTGGGCCGTCCTCGCGCTCGCCGTCCTCCAGGGCGCTGCGACGCTGTACGGCATCCGCGACCGCGAGGTAGCGAAGGCGGACTGGCCCCGATGATGTGTGCGGAACCAAGCCCTCCCCTCCTGCCCCGCTTGGCATGCACCGTGACTGGGTAATCCTCGAGCCCTCCACGGAACCCGCACGTCCGCCTGCCGGCTCACGCCTACGTCCCTGCTCATAGGCCCCTTCCACGCCAGCCCAGAGCGGATTTTGGCAGAATCGGTCATGTCCTTTGCGCAGGAGTCACGTATGATGACACGAAGCGGCCAACAAGTCAGTCACCCCCCACCAGGCTGTCACCCGCGCCGGTTCCCCGCCGAGGACGCACGGCCCTCGAGCAGGCCGCCGGACATTCGAGTCGCAAGGAAAGTGGTTCGCATGCAATACCTGGAGCAGCCGGCCTTCGGAAAGACGGTCAACAGCCTGCGCCGCGAGCGGGGCATGTCCCAGGCCGATCTGTCCGGCGAGGGCGTTTCCTCGAGCTACGTCTCGCGGCTGGAGTCCGGTCACCGCGCCCCCACCCCCCAGGCGGTCCGGCACATCGCCGCACGGCTCGGCGTCCCGGAAGACGCTTTCCAGGCCAGGTCCCCCCAGATCGTGGCCGCGCTGCACGCCCAGGGCGTCGCGGCGCTGGAGGACTCCCGGCTGAAGGCGGCCGTGGACATCCTCGGAACGGCCGCCGCGGAGGCGAAGGATGCCGCCCCCGAGCTGCTGTGGCAGGTCCTGTGGAATCTGGCCCGCGCCCACCAGCAGCTCGGCGACCGCGTCGAGACGCGCCGCACGCTCGCCGAAGCCCTGGAGGTGGGGAACACCCTCGATTCCCCGGTCCTCCAGGTCAAGTCGCTGATCGAGTTGTCCACGTGCGCCCGCGTCGCCGGGGACGTGGAGGAGGCGATCGCCCATGCGTCGCACTCCCTCGCCCTCGCCGAGCAGCACTCCGACATCACCCAGGCCGACGTCGCCCGCACTCTGCTCGCGCTGGTAGCCGCGGAGTCCGAGGCCGGCCGGATGGCGGACGCCGCCCGCCACTCCGAGCAGGCGCAGCACATCCCCTCCGACGAGCTGGGTCCCCTGTGGGTCCGGGTGTTGTGGACCTCGGCCACCGTGGCGGTCCGCCAGGGCTCCCGGGAGCGCGGTCTGGAACTGCTCGAACGGGCCCTGGAGGCGGCCGACCGCAAGAACGACCTGCTCACCTGGGGCCGGCTGCGGATGGCGGCGATCTCCCTGCGGCTGCGTCTGCAGGAAGAGGTCACGGAGCAGGTGTCCCAGTGGTTCCGGGAGGCCGAGACCGTGGTGGGCCTGATCGGTGATCAGGTGCACCGGACCGAACTGCAGGCCATCGAGGCTCGGATGGCCTTCGTCCAGGGAGACCTGGAGAGGGCCGCCACCCTCGCGCGCAAGGTGCTCGCCGAGCCCGAGACGCTCGCCCACCAGGACCGCATGCGGACCGAGATCCTGCTCCACCAGGTGCAGATCGCGCTCGGCCGCACCAACAAGTCGGTCTCGGCCCTCCGTGAGGTCGCGGAGCGGCTGCAGAGCGGCGGGAACCTCGACCTCTCGGCGGAGGCGTGGAAGGCTTTGGCCGACGCCCTGGTCAACGCCGCCTGACGGCCCCGAGGACGCCGTACGCCGGACGCCCCTGTGCGTACGGCGCACCGGACCGCCCTCCGGGGGTGCGGCTCGCCCGTCCGGGCGGGGTCACAACCAGTTCGCCCACCCGAAGGCGAGAAGGTACGCCCGGCGCCAGGCGGGCGACTCGTTTCCGACGCCCGGCAGACACATCACCGCGTACGCCGTCAGGAACAGGGCCGCGAAGGCTGCCACGACGAGCAGTCCGGTGGTGAGACCCACCAGGATGCCCACGATCACGGCGGCCAGGAGCACGACGACCGCACCGCCGTGGGCCGCGGGCAGGTCGGACCGGAGCACGTCCCGCCCGGCCCGGCGCGCCGCCCGCAGGTCGGTGTCGTACCGCCGTCGCGCCGCCGCCGGGTCGGCCCCGGGCCACTGCTCCATCATGTCCCCTCTTCGTTCCGGGCCGCGGAACCACCCCTGTGACCTGCGGAAGAACCGGAGCGTGCTGCCGGTGCGGCGCGACCGCGCCGACTTCTCCTCGTAACGGAGCGGCCAGTACAGTACGAGAATGGTGACCCTCAGGCAGCAGATTATCGCCGATCTCGGCGTCAGGACGGCAGTGGAACCGAAGGTGGAGATCCGGCAGCGGGTCGACTTCCTCAAGGACTACCTGCGGTCGACCCCGGCCAAGGGCTACGTGCTCGGGATCAGCGGCGGGCAGGACAGCACGCTGACCGGCAAGTTGTGCCAGCTCGCGGCCGAGGAGCTGCGGGCCGAGGGGCACGGGGCCACCTTCCTCGCGGTGCGGCTGCCGTACGGCGTGCAGGCCGACGAGCACGACGCGCAGATCGCGCTGGAGTTCATCCGCCCGGACCGGTCCGTCGTGGTGAACGTCAAGCCGGGCGCGGACACCGTGTCCGCAGAGGTCGCCCGCGGGCTGGCCCAGCTGCCGGAAGAGGAGCCGGAGCTCCGTGACTTCGTGCGCGGCAACGTCAAGGCCCGCGAGCGCATGGTGATCCAGTACGGACTCGCCGGACAGCTGGGGCTGCTCGTGGTGGGCACCGACCACGCGGCCGAGGCGGTGACCGGCTTCTTCACCAAGTACGGCGACGGAGGGGTGGACCTCACCCCGCTGACCGGCCTGACCAAGCGTCAGGGTGCGGCGCTGCTGAGGGAGTTGGACGCCCCCGAAAGCACCTGGGAGAAGGTGCCGACGGCGGACCTGGAGGACGGCCGGCCCGCACTGCCGGACGAGGTGGCGCTCGGCGTGAAGTACTCCGAGATCGACGACTACCTGGAGGGCGCGGAGGTCACCCCCGAGGTGGCGGCGAGG
Organism: Streptomyces sp. NPDC005576; assembly: GCF_042871745.1. Lineage (NCBI taxonomy): Bacteria > Bacillati > Actinomycetota > Actinomycetes > Kitasatosporales > Streptomycetaceae > Streptomyces > Streptomyces sp. NPDC005576. Next base: position 102,029 of record NZ_JBIAJC010000006.1, read on the forward strand.
CTGGAGTCGCTCTACCTGGCGACCAGGCACAAGCGCACCGTCCCGGCGACCCCGCTCGACGACTGGTGGAAGAACTGACCGAGGGCCACCCGACGGCCGGGGCCGCCGAGCAGCCCGGCCGGACGGACGGCCCGGGTCGCCGCCCCCCGGACCGCCGAACCCGCCCCCTGAACGACCCGTGCCGCCGAGCCGAGCCCGGCCGCCGACCGCAGCAGCGTCGGCCGCCGGGCTTCGCGCTGCCCGGGGCCGGCGCGGTCCGGCCCCTCCCGCGCGTGGGTGAATCGAATCCGGGCCGCCCAGCGCCCGGTTCACGGTTCCTGGCGGCCCCCGCGGGTCTCGCACCTCTCCCGCTCCCGCCCCGCTCGCTCTCCCGAGCGGGCGCCCCGGAAAGTCCCCCCGCCCCATCGTCGCCGTCTTGTGACCAGGGGTGATGTTCACAGCTACCTAAGGGCAGGCTAACCTAAGCCCATGAGAGCTGGTGAGAGCATTTCCGGCGCGGCGTACACCCCTGTGGCTGTCGGCGCGCCACCTGCGCGCGGTCACGGGCTGTCCGCCGACACGGTGACCGTCGCCTACGGCCGGACGGACGTCGTGCACGCGGCGAGCCTCGCCCTGCGGCCCGCCGAGGTGACCGCTCTGGTGGGCCCCAACGGCAGCGGGAAGTCGACGCTGTTGCGCACGCTCGCCCGGCTCCAGCACGCACGCAGCGGCTCGCTCACGGTGGACGCCGGCACCGAGGAGGCCACCGACGGCTTCGCACTCGGCGCCCGCGAATTCGCCCGGCGCGTCGCGCTGCTGACGCAGTCCCGGTCCACGCCGGGCGGCCTCAGCGTCCGGGACGTGGTCGAGTTCGGCCGCTACCCGCACCGGGGCCGCTGGGGCCGTCCCGACCCCGACGGCTCCGCCGCGGTGGACCGCGCCCTCGCCCTCACCGGCGTCGAGGACCTCGCCGGGCGGGGCGTCGAACAGCTCTCCGGCGGGCAGCTCCAGCGCGTGTGGCTGGCGAGCTGCCTGGCACAGGAGACGGGCGTCCTGCTCCTTGACGAGCCGACCACCTACCTCGACCTCCGCTACCAGGTCGAACTCCTCGACCTGATCCGCGATCTCGCCGACCTCCACGGCATCGCCGTGGGTGTCGTCCTCCACGACCTCGACCAGGCGGCGGCCGTCGCCGACCGGGTCGTCCTGCTCCACGCGGGACGCGTCGTCGCCGACGGCGCGCCCGAGGACGTGTTCACCCCCCAGTCGTTGTCCGACGTCTACGGAATCCGTATCGAGGTCGACACCGATCCGTCCACGGGCCGGTTGCGCACCCGCGCGATCGGCCGCCACCACTCCAGATCCGAAAGGCCCAGTACCTCCTCATGAAGCGTCACCTCCTCGCCGCGGCCACCGTCGCCGTCGCCGCCCTCTCGCTGACCGCTTGTGGTACTTCGGAGCCTTCCACGGACGATTCCGCCGCCTCCTCCGTCAAGCCCGCCTCGCAGAAGATCACCGTCACGGACGCCACCGGCACCAAGGTGACCCTCGACGGACCCGCGACCAAGGTCGTCGCCACCGAGTGGAACGTGATCGAGGACCTGGTCACCCTGGGCGTCGCCCCCGTGGGCGTGGCGGACGTGAAGGGTTACGCCGCGTGGAACACCGCGGCCCCGCTCACCGGCAGCCCGAAGGACATCGGCACCCGTGGCGAGCCGAGCATGGACACGGTCGCGGCCCTCGCCCCTGACCTCGTGGTCGCCACCGACGACCTCTCCCCCGACGTCGTGGCGCAGCTGCGCAAGGTCGCCCCGGTCATCCAGGTCACCTCCGCCGACGGCGCCGACCAGATCGGCACGATGACCGAGGGACTCGACCTCATCGCGCAGGCCACCGGCAGGACCGCCGAGGCGGGAACGGTGAAGAAGGAGTTCGAGGCGAACATCGCCGAGAACAAGAAGGCCCTGGAGGACGCCGGTCTCGGTGGTGCCTCCATCGCCTCCGCCGACGGTTACGTCGATGCCAACCAGGTCTCCGTACGCGCCTTCACCGGCACGTCCCTGCTGGGCGCGATGAACGAGCGGCTCGGCCTGAAGAACGCCTGGACCGTCGAGGGCGACAAGGCATACGGCCTCGCCACCACCGATGTCGAGGGTCTCACCAAGCTCGGTGACGTCCACTTCACCTACGTCGCCAACGACGTGGACGGCGACGCGTTCGCCGACAACCTCGCGAAGAACGCCGTCTGGAAGTCGCTCCCGTTCGTCGAGGACGGCAACGTGCACCGGCTGCCCGACGGCGTCTGGATGTTCGGCGGTCCCCGCTCGATGGAGGCGTACGCCGACTCCCTCGTCGACGCCCTGACGAAGAAGTAGCGCGCCGTGGCCGTCATCGACAACACCGCGGTCGGCCGTGACCGCACCGCCGCGGCCACGACGGGCGCGGTCGCGGTGACGGCCGGGCTCGTGCTCCTCGTCCTGTTCCTCGCCGTCGTCGACATCACCCAGGGCACCGCCGACGTCGGCGCCTCACAGGTTTGGGACGCGCTCCTCGGCCGGGCCGACACCAGCGACTCCTCCGTGGTGATCGCATCCCGGCTGCCGCGCATGGTCGCGGGCATCCTCGTCGGGCTGGCGCTCGGCGCGGCCGGTACCGCCCTCCAGGCCGTCAGCCGCAACGTCCTCGCCGCGCCGGACACCCTCGCGGTGAACGCCGGCTCGTACCTGGCGCTCGGCGTGGTCGCCGTCACCGGCACCACGCTGCCGTTCCTCGCCTCCTCCGGCGCCGCGTTCGTCGGCGGGCTCGCCGCCGCGGCCGTCGTGCTCGGACTTTCCGGGCTCGGGAAGGGGACGGTGCGTCTGGTGCTCGCCGGCAGCGCGCTGATGCTGGGACTCAACGCGGTGACCGAGGCGCTGCTGCTGCTCTTCCCCCAGAGGACCGAGGGTCTCTACCGCTGGGGACAGGGCGGCATCGGGCAGAACGGGTTCGACGGGGTCCAGCAGATGGTCCCGTTCGTCGTGGTGGGTCTGGTCGGGCTGCTGCTCGTCGCCCGCCGGGTCGACGCGCTCGGCCTGGGCGACGACGCGGCCCGCGGACTGGGGGTGCCCGTCCGTGGCACCCGGATCACCACCGTCGTGCTCGCCACGCTGCTCTCCGCGGCGGCCGTCACGCTCGCCGGCCCGATCGGCTTCGTCGGCCTCTGCGCGCCCGCGCTCGTACGCCCCCTGGCCCGTCGGTTCCGCGGGCTCGTACGGTTCCGCGTGGGGATGCCCGTCGCCGGGCTGATGGGCGCCGCGCTGATCCTCGGCGCGGACGTGGCTCTGCGGGCGCTGGTCCCTGCCGACCTCGCCGTCGAGGTGCCCACGGGCGTCGTCACGACCGTGGTCGGCGGCGCCTTTCTGGTCGCGATGGCGCTCCGCACCAGGGACACCGCCTCGGCCGAGGCGCCGGACCGGCTGCGGATTCCCGGCCGGACGGCGTACCTGGTCACCGTGGCCGTGCTCGTCGTCGCCCTGTTCGGCGTGATCGTCGCGGCGGTGCTCGTCGGAGACGCGAAGCTGTTGCTCGGCGACGTCGTGAACTGGGCGCAGGGGCGGTCCGGACGGGTCGTCACCTACGTCCTGGACACCCGGGTCCCCCGGGTGCTGGCGGCACTCCTCGCGGGCGCCGCGCTGGCCCTCTCCGGCACCCAGGTGCAGGCCGTGACCCGTAACCCGCTCGCCGAGCCGGGCATCCTCGGTGTCACCGGCGGCGCCGGTCTCGGAGCCGTACTCGTCGTCACCACCGTGACGGCGGCGAGTTCCTGGATGATCGCCGGTGCCGCGTTCGCCGGGGCGGCCGTCGCCTCCGGGCTCGTCTTCGGACTGGCCGCGCGGACCGGCTTCGGGCAGAACCGGCTGGTCCTGCTCGGGATGGGGGTGTTCGCCACCACCACGGCGCTGATCAGCCTGGTCATCGTGGTCAGCGACCCGTTCGACACGACGCGGGCGCTGACCTGGCTGTCCGGCTCCACCTACGGCCGGAACCTGCCCGATGTGCTGCCCGTCGCGGTGGTGCTCGCGGGGGGCCTCGTGTGGTCGGTGGTACGCCGCCGGGAGCTGGATCTCGTCGCGCTCGACGAGAACACCCCGAGGCTCCTCGGCCTGCACCTCACCCGGGCGCGCCTCGGCTTCCTCGTGACGGCGGTGCTGCTCGCGGCGAGTGCCGTCGCGGCGGCGGGCCTCATCGGCTTCGTCGGTCTGGTCGCCCCGCACGCCGCGCGGGCGCTGGTCGGCCGGCGGCACGCGCGGGTCGTCCCGGTGGCGGTGCTGCTGGGAGCGATCCTGGTCTGCCTCGCGGACCTGGCCGGCCGTACGGTGATCGCCCCCGCGCAGCTCGGCGCGGGCCTGATGACCGCCGTCATCGGTGCCCCGTACTTCCTCTACCTGCTGGTCCGCACCCGCCGCTGAGCCGCGGGACAGCCCGCAGGTGCGTCCGGGCCGCGCTCAGTGGGCGAACTGGCAGATCCCGCGCGGCAGATAGGTGCCGTGCCCGGCGTGTCCGACGTAACTGCGCTTGTCGATCACCGTGACGCCGCGCGAGATCACGGTCTCCACCCGGCCCGTCAGGCGCTTGCCCTCATACGCCGAGTAGTCGACGTTCATGTGGTGGGTCGCGGCCGACACGGTCTGTTCGGTGTGCGGGTCGTAGAGGACGATGTCGGCGTCGGAGCCGGGGGCGATGGTGCCCTTCTTCGGGTAGAGCCCGAACATCCGGGCCGGCGTCGCGCAGGCGATCTCGATCCAGCGGCGCAGCCCGATGTGTCCGTCCACGACGGCCTGGTGGAGCAGGTCCATCCGGTTCTCGACGCCGGGCATGCCGTTGGGGATCTTCGAGAAGTCCCCGCGGCCCATCTCCTTCTGCCCCTTGAAGCAGAACGGACAGTGGTCGGTGGAGACCACCTGGAGGTCGTTCGTCCGCAGCCCGCGCCAGAGCGCCGCCTGGTGCTCCTTCGGTCGCAGGGGGGTCGAGCAGACGTACTTGGCGCCTTCGAAGCCGGGTTCGGCGAGGTTGTCGGTCGACAGGAAGAGGTACTGCGGGCAGGTCTCACCGAATACCGGGTGGCCCTCGTCGCGGGCGCGCGCGATCTCGGCGACGGCCTCCTGCGCCGACACGTGCACGACGTAGAGGGGCGCCCCGGCCACCTGGCTGAGCTTGATCACCCGGTGCGTGGCCTCCGCTTCGAGCAGCGCCTTGCGGACCTCGCCGTGGTGGCGGGGGTCGCGTTCGCCGCGCGCGAGCGCCTGCTCGACCAGGACGTCGATGGCGAGGCCGTTCTCGGCGTGGGTCATCACCAGTCCGCCGTTGGACGCCGCTCGCTGCATGGCCCTCAGGATCTGGCCGTCGTCGGAGAGGAACACCCCCGGGTAGGCGGTGAAGAGCTTGAACGAGGTGACACCGGCCGAGACGAGCTGGTCCATCTCCCGGAGCGAGGAGGCGTTCACGTCCGACATGATCATGTGGAAGCCGTAGTCGATCGCACATCTGCCCTCCGCCTTCTCGTGCCAGGCGTCGAGCCCCGCTGCGAGCGACCCGCCCTTGGACTGGATGGCGAAGTCCACGATGGTCGTCGTGCCGCCCCAGGCGGCGGCCAGGGTTCCGGTCTCGAAGGTGTCGGAGGCGTACGTGCCGCCGAAGGGCATCTCCATGTGGGTGTGGGCGTCCACCCCGCCCGGGATCACGTACCTGCCGGTAGCGTCGATCCTGCGCCCGGTCCACCCGTCGGCCACGTCGCTGCCGTGGGCGGCGAGCGCGATGACGCGGCCCCCCTCGATCAGCACATCGGCGTGGATCTCGTCGGACGCGGTGACGACGAGACCGCCGTGGATCACGGTACGGCTCATGTGCCTCTCCTCGCTGTGCCGGGAAGGGACCCACGGGGGATGGGCCCCGGTGCGTGGTGATCGGGGGCGGTGGAGGCGGCGGGCGGACGCCGCCTCCGGGTCATCGGGCCGCGCGCAGGGCCTCGCCCAGGATCGACGCGCCCTCCTCCGCCTCGGCGACGGAGAGGGAGAGCGGCGGGGCGACGCGCAGCACGCTGGTGCTGTGTCCGCCGCCCTTGCCGATGAGCAGTCCGCCCTCGCGCGCCGCTTCCAGGACGGCGGCGGCGGCCTCCGGGTTCGCCCGGTCGGTGCCGGGTTCCACCAGTTCGATTCCGATCATGAGGCCGCGCCCCCGGACCTCGCGCACCGAGGGCACGGGGGCGGCGAGGGCCCGCAGGCGTTCGATGAGGAGTCCGCCGACCCGGCGGGAGTTGCCCTGGAGGTCGTGGTCGAGGAGGTACGTCAGGTTGGCGAGGCCGGCCGCCATGGTGACGGGTGAACCGCCGAACGTGGAGATGGAGTTGGCATCCAGGCAGTTCATCACCTCGGCGCGGGCCACCACTCCGCCGATGGACATGCCGTTGCCGATGCCCTTGGCGAAGGTGAGGATGTCCGGCGGACCGTTCTCGGCGTGCGCCTGCCAGCCCCAGAAGTGGTCACCGGTCCGTCCCCAGCCGGTCTGCACCTCGTCGGAGATCCACAGCACGCCGTGCCGGTCGAGCACCTCGCGGAAGGCGGCGTACAGGCCGTCCGGCGGCGAGGTGAAGCCGCCGACCCCCTGGATCGGCTCCGCGATGAGCGCGGCGGGCCCCCGGGTGTGTCCGAGCAGGTCCTCCAGGTCGCGTACGCAGGCCGCGATGAACTCGGCGTCGGTCAGCTCCGCGTACGGCCCCCTGGTCCGGACCCCGCCGTGCACGTACAGGGTCTGGAGCGGGGAGAGACCGGTGGGCGACCAGCCCCGGTTGCCGGTCACCGAGACGGTCGAGAACGACCTGCCGTGGTAGCTGTTGCGCATCGCGAGGATCTGGTTGGACCCCCGGTAGGTGGTGGCGAGCAGCAGGGCCGTGTCGTTGGCCTCGGTGCCGGAGGTGGTGAAGAAGACCCTCGCGTCCGGGATGCCGGAGAGGGTGGCGACACGTTCGGCGAGCTCCACCAGCGGGCGGTTGAGGTAGAGGGTGGAGGAGTGGACGATCCGCCCGGCCTGCTCGCTGATGGCCTTCGTCACCTCGGGCAGCGCGTGCGCGGTCATCGTGGTGAGGATGCCGCCGAAGAAGTCCAGGTAGCGGTTTCCGTCCGCGTCCCAGACATGGCGCCCCTCGCCATGGGTGATCTCCAGCGGGCGCTCGTAGTAGAGGCTGAGCCAGTCGGGGCTGACGGCGCGGTGGCGCGCGAAGAGGCCGGTCACGGCTCCACCAGCCCGTCGTACGCGTCCGGACGGCGGTCGCGGTAGAAGGCCCACTGGTTGCGGACGTCCTCGATCAGATCGAAGTCCAGGTCCCTGACGACGAGTTCCTCCTCCTTGTCGCTGGCGACGTCACCGACGAACCGGCCGCGCGGGTCGACGAAGTAGCTCGTGCCGTAGAAGTCGTTGTCGCCGTACTCCTCCCGGCCGACCCGGTTGATCGCGGCGATGAAGTACTCGTTGGCGACGGCGGAGGCGGGCTGCTCCAGCTGCCAGAGGTGGCTGGAGAGTCCGCGCGAGGTCGCCGACGGGTTGTACACCAGTTGCGCCCCGTTGAGACCGAGTTGCCGCCACCCCTCGGGGAAGTGCCGGTCGTAGCAGATGTAGACGCCCACCTTGCCGACCGCCGTGTCGAAGACGGGCCAGCCGGCGTTCCCGGGTTTGAAGTAGTACTTCTCCCAGAACCCCTTGACCTGCGGGATGTGGTGCTTGCGGTACTTGCCGAGGTACGAACCGTCGGCGTCGATCACCGCGGCGGTGTTGTAGTAGAAGCCCGACTGCTCGATCTCGAAGACCGGCACCACGACGACCATGCCGGTCTCGCGGGCCAGGTCCTGCATCCGGGAGACCGTGGGGCCGTCCGGCACGGGTTCGGCCCAGCGGTAGTGCTCCGGCTCCTGAACCTGACAGAAGTAGGGGGCGTTGAACACCTCCTGGAAACCGATGATCTTCGCCCCCTGCCGGGCGGCCTCGCGCGCGTGCTCCTCATGCTTGGCGATCATGGATTCGGTGTCGCCGGTCCAGGTCGCCTGGACGAGTGCGGCGCGAACGACGTGGGACATGAGCTGCTCCTTCGACGCGACGTCAGAGCCTCTACGCGTTTTCTACGCGGGTGGACACGGAAGGTAGGAGGAGAACGTAAGCCCCTCCCCACGGCGGGGCAAGACCGTCGCCGTGAACCGGCCGAGTCGATCACATTTCGCACCCGAGCGGTCCGTCCTCCCGCCGGGACACGCCGGAAGCAGCCCGGACGGGCCCTCGGACGGGCTCATGACGGTCCGTCAGACGCCTGCGATGCCGGCGACCCGCAGGGCGTGCACGAGGTCCCACTCCCGGGCCGCCGACACCGTGCGTGCCGCCGCGAGGAGTTGCGGTACGAGACGGGGCGGACCCGCCCCGGCGATGCGGGCGGCGTCCTGCGGGGATCTGACCCGGACGAAGGCGCCCAGCAGTTCCTCCGCCTCGGCCTGGCGGCCCGCCAGGTCCAGTGCGACCGCCGCGTCGGCGATCTCCTCGGCCGGCCGGGAGGCGCCCTGCCGCAGGAGCTGCGCGCAGTCCTCGCCGCGTCCGGCCTCGGCGAGGGCTCCGACCGCCGCGGCCAGCCCGGCGGGCGGCAGCGAGGACACCTCCCACAGCAGGGTGGCCCAGTCGGCCCCGAGACCGGCGAGCCCCAGCGCCACCGCGAGCACCGGCAACCGCCCGGCGGGCCAGGCCGCCGCCTCGCAGAGCACCGCGTACGCCTCGCCCGTACGCCCCTCCGCGCGCATCGCCAGGAGCAGCGTGACCACGTCGGCGGCGGCCCGCACCACCTCCGGGTCGGATTCCCGCACCGGGACCGGCACGTCGGGGTTCGCAGCCTCCTCCCGGGTGGCACCGCCGAAGCGGGCACCCCGGGGCTGCGGCGCGGACGGCGCGGCGGAGGGCAGCAGGGGGAGCACCGAAGGTGCGGGGCCGGCCCCGTCGTCGGCGTCGAGGCCGGCGAACCGGGCACCTCGCAACTTCGCCCGCACCGGCTTCGGCGCGGGGCCTGCGGGGCTCCGGGGCGCGGGCACGGAAGGCACGGCGGGCGCGGACCCGGCGGACGTCGGCACAGCAGGTGGCGAACCGGCATGCCCTGTACGGGTGTTCGGAACAGCCTGGTCCTGACCGGCGGCTCCGGATGCCTCGTGGGGGCCGGCCGCCCCGGGAGCGTCTTCGTACCCGCCGTACTCGCCACCCTCCGCCCGGAACCAGTCCCGGGGGGCCGTGATCGCCGACAGGCGGCTGCGGAGTTCGGCGCAGCGGGCGGAGGCGCGACGGTGGTCGTCCTGGGCCCAGGCGAGCGCCTGCCGGTCGGCGGTCGGTGCTCCGCGCATCCCTGCGGCGCGGAGCCGGCGGGCCGCCCCCTCCTGTTCGCGGATCATCAACTCCAAGCGGTGGTAGAGCTCCTGGCGCCCTCCCGGACGCCTGTCGTGGGCTGCCGCCGAGGCCGAGTAGAGGGAGGCCGCCCGCACGGACTCCTGTTCGGCGAACCGCGTACCGCAGGAAGCGGCCAGATCCTGCAGGAGCGACTCGACCACGTCCCAGGGCGGGATTTCGACTCCGTCGAAACAGGCCCGCATCCCGGCGGGGTCACGTCGGGTGAAGACTCCGTACCACCCGCTCCCGGGGTCCAGACGGGCGGCCAACTCCCCCAGGAAACGCGCGAACTCATCTATTTCTAGCGCTTGCTGATGCACCGTCATCGCCGCCCTCGTCGGCCCTCGGCTGGAACCCTCCAGTCAGCTCGCATTCGACCGCAGCCGTGTTACGCCACGGCTACGACCAGTTTTCGAGTCCGAGGCACCCGAAGCACGGACGGCCCAGGCGTAGGAGTGCGCGCCCGGGGCCGCGCCCCCTCAGAAGGTCACCGCGATCCCGGTGTGCGGCCGCTTTCCGAGCCGTACGACCATGGCCGGCCAGTCCACCAGCCAGAACTTCCATGAGTACTTGCGGGCCAGCGCCTTGCGTACGACCCCCATGTCCGCCCCTTCGACGAGCCGGGCGGTCCCCTCCGCACTGGCCGCGCCCTCCGCGATCCGGCCCTTGACGTCGCAGACCGTGACGCGAACCCTCGCGGTGTGGCGAAGCCGCTTCACCTTCCAGGAGTCGGAGCGGGTCCAGACGTAGAGCGTCCCGCCGTCGGCCGCAGCCCATACGGGCGTGGCGACGGGGGTGCCGTCCTTGCGGTAGGTGGTCAGGCTGACGTACTCGCTGCGGGCGAAGTCCTGGAGAGTCACGGACCGAGCGTAGAGGGTCCCGGCGCGGGCGCGGCGACACCCCTCAGGCACCCAGCGGCAGCAGGTAACCGACCGGGGCGGAGTCCTGTCCGGCTTCCGGCACCGTGTCGGGCTCCCGGGCACAGCCCGCGAGGATCTGGTCCAGGGAGAGTCCGAGGGCTGCCGCGAGGGCCGCCACCGTGAAAAAGGCGGGCGTCGGGGCGCGGCCGGTCTCGATCTTGCGGAGGGTTTCGGCGGAGAGACCGGCGCTCGCCGCGACGGCGACCATGCTGCGTGCGCCGCGCGCCTCACGGAGCAGGGCTCCGAGCCGCTCGCCGCGCAGGCGCTCTTCGGGGGTCAGTGGCGTTCGTACCATGCCGTCATTCTAATACCGCATCGACCGGTATAGTAATTGGCATGGTGCAACTCAAGACAGAAACCTCCCTGGCCGCGATGCGCGAGGCCGGCCGAGTCGTGGCGCAGATGCTGAACGCCGTGCGCGAGGCGGCGAAGATCGGTGTCAGCCTGCGCGAACTCGACGCCGTGGCGCACGAGGTGCTGCGCGGTGCGGGCGCCGGGTCGCCCTTCCTCCACTACCACCCGCACTTCGCGCCCGTACCCTTCCCCGCCGTGATCTGCGCGTCGGTGAACGACGCGATCGTGCACGGCATCCCGGGCGGCTACCGGCTGCGCGACGGCGACCTGGTCAGCATCGACGCGGGTGCCACCCTGGACGGCTGGGCCGGCGACTCCGCGATCAGCTTCACCGTGGGCCGCGCCCGGCCCGCCGACACCCTGCTGATCGACACCGCTTACGCGGCGCTGGACGCGGGCATCGCGGCAGCCACTGTGGGCAACCGCATCGGCGACATCGCCCACGCGATCGGCACCGTCTGCCGCGCGGCGGGGTACGGCATCCCCGAGGGGTTCGGCGGCCACGGCATCGGCCGGGCCATGCACGAGGACCCGTCCGTACCGAACGAGGGGCCCCCGGGGCGGGGGCTCCCCCTCCGCCACGGCATGGTACTGGCGATCGAGCCGATGCTGATCGCCGGCGGCGGAGACTACTTCCGGCCGGACCCGGACGGCTGGACGCTGCGGACCACGGACGGCAGCCGCGCCGCCCACGCCGAGCACACGGTGGCCATCACCGACGACGGCCCCCGCATCCTGACGGCACTGTGAGAACACGGCCCGTGACACGCGGGGCCCCTGGGCCGCAGACCGGTCCGGGATCGCAGACCCCGATCCCGGACCGCAGACCCCGGTCCCGGTCCCGGTCCCGGACTCAGCGCCTGCCGTTGCTCGGTGTCACCACCATGGCCGAGCCGCCACCCCGGCGTACCGTCTCGGCCGCCGCCAGCCAGCGTCCGTCGGGCAGCCGCTCGACGCCGGTGGCCGCGCCGATCTCCGGGTTCAGCTTGAACACGTGGCCCAGCGACTCCAGTTGGGACCGCAGCGGGCTGTCCCACAGGGCGGGCTCGATCTCGGTGGCCGCCGCGTTGCGCTGGCTGGCGCGCGGCGCGGCGATGGCGTCGACGAGCGGCAGCCCCCGGTCGAGCCGGCTGGTCAGGGTCTGGAGCACGGTGGTGATGATGGTCGCCCCGCCGGGCGATCCGAGCGCCAGCACCGGCTTCCCGTGGTCGAGCACGATCGTCGGCGAGATCGAGGAGCGCGGGCGCTTGCCGGGGCCGGGCAGGTTCGGGTCGTGCACGGCCGGGTTGGCGGGAGCGAAGGAGAAGTCCGTCAGCTCGTTGTTGAGCAGGAATCCGCGTCCCGGCACGGTGATTCCGCTGCCGCCGGTCGACTCGATGGTGAGGGTGTAGGCGACGACGTTGCCCCACTTGTCGGCGGCCGTCAGATGGGTGGTGTTCTCCCCCTCGAAGGTCGTCGGGGCGGCAATTCCACCCTTCGCGCAGGGAGCCGGGGAGCTCGGGTCGCCGGGCGCCAGCGGACTGGTCAGTACGGCGTCGTCCCGGATGAGGCAGGCACGCGAGTCGGCGAACCGCTGGCTGAGCAGTCCGGCCGTGGGGACGTCCTCGAACGCCGGGTCGCCGACCCAGCGCCCCCGGTCCGCGAAGGCGATCCGGCTCGCCTCGATGAACCGGTGCAGGTACTGCGCCTGGCTCGCCCTGGCGATGTCGGTGGACTCCAGGATGTTGAGGGCCTCCCCGACGCTGGTACCGCCGGACGAGGAAGGCGCGATGCCGTAGACGTCGAGTCCGCGGTAGCCCACCTTGGTCGGCGCCTGCCGCAGCGCGCGGTACGCCTTCAGATCTTTGGTCGTCAGGTCGCCGGCCCGGGCTACGCGACCGGACGCGGGGTCGACGGGAGGTTTGCGCACGGTGCGCACGATGTCGTCGGCCAGGTCACCCCGGTAGAGCTCGTCGACCCCTTCGCGGCCGAGCTTCTCGTACGTACGGGCCAGGTCCGGGTTCTTGAACACCGAGCCCACCAAGGGTAGTTCGCCACCGGGCAGGAAGAGCTTCGCGGTGGCCGGGAAGTCGGCGAACCGCTCCTGGTTCCCCTCGGTCTGGCTGCGGAAGGTGCCGTCGACGACGAACCCGTCACGGGCCAGGCGCTCGGCGGGTTTCAGCAGGGTGCCGAGCGACGCGGTGCCCCAGGTGTCGAGCGCCTTGTCCCAGGTGGCGGGGGTGCCGGGAGTGCCGATGCTGAGACCGCTGGTGACGGCGTCGTTGAAGGCGAGCGGCTTGCCGCCCTCCAGGAAGAGTGAGGAGTCCGCGCTGCGGGGCGCCGTCTCCCGGCCGTCGATGGTCTGCACGGTACGGGACTTGGCGTCGTAGTAGACGAAGTACCCGCCGCCGCCGATCCCGGCCGAGTACGGTTCGGTGACTCCGAGTGCTGCGGCCGTCGCCACGGCCGCGTCCACGGCGTTGCCGCCCTTGCGCAGCACCTCGATACCGGCGGCTGTGGCGTCCGCGTCCACGCTGGCCACCGCTCCCCCGTAGCCGGCGGCCACCGGCGTCTTGGCCGGTGAAGCGGGTCGCGGCGACGAGCCGGCGGGGGCTGCCGCCCCGACGGACGCCACCACCGCGAGCACCGCCAGAACCGATACGTTCCGTCCGACAGGTCGACGCATGCGTACCTCCAGTTGACGATCGTCCGCGCAGGGTAACCCCGGCCCGGCCGGATCGTCAGGACCGCCTCGAACGGACACCCGGATGCCCGCTACTATCCCCGGCCATGACCGACGACGTACGCAACATCGTGCTGGGCGTCATCGCCGCGGGGATGAGCGCCGCTCTCGGCTGGATCTCACGCACCTACCTCTGGCGCCGCAAACTCCGCCGCAAGCAAGCCTTCTTCGGACTTCCGGCCAACTCCGAATGCCTGCTCGTCGTCAACCGCGACCCGGGGACGGACGGTGCGGTGCACCGTCAGGACGTCTTCGCACTGCTGGAGTTGGCAGCGATGATCAAGGACTGCGACGCGCATGCGCAGATCCTCTCCCACGACGCGGCCCGGCAGGGTTTCGGCGAACGCACGGAATACTGCGTCGGCGGTCCGGGGTCGAACCGACGTACGGCCGCCCACCTCCAAGCCCTACTGCCCGGCCTCCGGGTGAACACGGACCGCGAACCGGGCCCGGACCGGGCCTCGTTCCGTATCGGGACGGAGCACTACCCGGTGGTCAAGGGTGTGCTGGAACACGTGCTGCTGGCCCGGCTGAGCATCGGCGGGGAAAGGCGCCCGGTGTTCCTCCTCTGCGGCCAGCGCGCGATCACCAACCAGGCCGCCGCCCGCTATCTCACCCGCCATCACGAGAAGTTGGCGCGCACCTATCGCGACTCGACCTTCTGCCTGCTTCTGAAAGTCGTCAATTCCGATGCGTACGGCCCTGATGTGGTGGAACTGGTCGCGGACGTGACCCGTGCCGCGCAGGCTCCTGTCCCGGCGGCGGTCCCGGCCGCCGACCGTGCCGCCGGCTGACCGGCCGTCCCGGGAACACCACTGAGCGGTCGCCCGTCGTGCGTCCCCACGGCGGCAGCCCGTGGGGAAGATTCCGCTGTGACGATCCTGGGACATCGTCCGGGGGCGATCCGGTGACAAAGGGGGCATGAATGGCCTCGACCGTGGTCCTGGCGGAGAACTGCCGGCGGCCATCGAACAAGGCAAGGAGCGTTCATGCGCACCCACCGGAGGATCACCGTCACCCTCGCCGCCACCGTACTGGCCGGTGGCGCCGTCACGGGAGCCGTGCAGGCGTCACCCGCGCCGGGCGGCGGCAGCGCTCCCTCGGCCTGCCGCCCCGCCAACCACACGGCGGAGATCACCGTGGCGGACAGCACCGCGGGGCACCGCCACTACCGCGTCACCCTGACCGCGCCGCGCGGGTACGCGTCCTGTGAGCTGGCGGGTTCACCCACCGACCTGCGGTTCCTGGACCACGGCTCGGACCGTGGGATCACCGCCGGCCGCTACGGCAGCCGGCAGACCGTGGTCGCCTTCGGCCCCGGCCACCCGGCGCACTTCGACATCCAGGTTCCGAACGACAGCCGCGCAGTCCCGGCCGACGAAGCGTCGTTCACGCTCCGGGCTCCAGGCGGGGAGATCCCCGGCACGTCGTTCGCCGAGGGCACGCTCAAGGTTGCCACCGGCACCCTCGTGGGCCCGGTCCAGCAGGGCGCCTGATCCCAGTCCAGCGCGGGGACGATGTAGGTGAGGATGCCGAGGAGGATCGCGCCCTCCAGCAGCCCCAGCCCGTACGTCCACAGGGGCCGCCGTGTACTTGCACGACACCGCACAGCGGCGCGCACGCGGGCAGCGCCGCCCCGCCGTGCAGGCAGCCTGCGCCGGCGGCTCCACGACGTCGGTCGACGGCGCCTCCCCCTCCCCCTGTCCCGTGCCATGGGCCGACCGACCGGCCCCGGACAGCAGACAGGAACGGGCCTTCGTCGTGCATCCCCACGACGACGGCCCGTTCTCCGTCAACAACACCTTCCGGTACTTCGGCTGGGCAACGCCCCCTCTGCCTTCCGGCGGGTGCACCGGCATACAGCTGACCTTCTCCCCGCGCGGGCCGGGGCCCGGGAAAACGTCCGGGTTCCCGGCGCGTGGGAGGTGATCTCCGGCTGCTGGCCGGTCGGGGTGTCCGGACACCCACCTGGGGTCCCCGGACAACCTTCAGGGCAACAGGGGTCCTGGTCCGGCCGGGGACACTTCCACGGCCTCCGTCTTCGGGTTGCGGCGCTGGCGCCTGGCCATCCAGGTGGCGAACCACGAGAGGAGCATGCACATCCCGATGTAGATGGGGGAAATCACCATCACGACCGGGATGAACGGAAGGTCGTAGTCGAGGTTCGAGGCGATGAGCTTCCCGGCGTGGAGGAACTCCTCGTAGGTGATCAGATAACCGAGCGAGGTGTCCTTCAGGGCCACCACGAGCTGGCTGATGATCGTCGGCATCATCGCGCGTACGGCCTGGGGCGCGAGGACGGAGACCGTGACCTGCGTCTTACGCATCCCCAGCGCGTACGCGGCCTCCCGCTGTCCGCGCTCGACGGAGTTGATGCCGGTACGGAACACCTCGGCCAGCACCGAGCCGTTGTAGAGGGTCAGCCCGGCGACCAGGGCGGGCAGCGGCTGGACCTTCAGTGCCACGAAGATGAAGAAGATCATCACCAGTACGGGCATGGCCCGGAAGAACTCGACCAGCAGGGTGGCGATCCAGCGCACCGGGCGGTGTACGGAGAGCCGGCCGACGGCCAGGACCGCGCCGAGCGCCAGCGAGAGCACCGCCGCGTACGCGAACGCCTTCAGGGTGTTGCCGAGCCCGCGCAGCAGCAGCTCCTGAATGCCCTTGTAGGTGAAGGGATTCCACTTGGCGGCGGCGAACTGGCCGGTGTGGATCAGGAGGTAGACGATCCAGCCCAGGAGGGCGGCGACCAGAATCGTGGCGGCGATCCCGTAGAGGAAGTGCCGCTTGCGGGCTTCGGGGCCCGGGATGTCGTAGAGCGCGGTGGCGGGTGCGGCGTGGGTGGTCATCGGGCCACCCCCCAGCGCTTTTCCAGCACCGTGAAGAGCGCGCTGATGGCCAGCGTGATGATCAGGTATCCCACGGCGATCCAGACGAAGGTCCAGATGATGCTGTAGCCGAGTTCGTTGAGGGTCTTGTAGGTGCCCAGCAGCTCGGTGACGCTGAACGCCCCGGCGATCGCCGAGTTCTTGGCGAGCGCGATGAGCGTCGAGCCGACCGGCGGGATCACCGAGCGGAACGCCTGGGGCAGTACGACCGTGTTCAGGGTCTGCCCGAAGGACATTCCGAGGCTGCGGGCAGCCTCTCCCTGGCCGGTGGGCACCGTGTTGATGCCGGAGCGCAGCACCTCGCAGATGAACGCCGAGGTGTAGCAGCCGAGCGCGAGGACGGCGAAGACGTTGAACGGCAGTACGAGGCCGAAGCGCGGCAGACCGAGGAGGACGGCGAAGAACAGCAGGGTGAGCGGGGTGTTGCGCAGCACCGTCACCCAGACGGTGCCGACGAGCCTGAGCGAACCGACCGGGGCGACCCGGAACGAGGCCATGACGAAGCCGAGTACGAGGGCCAGGAGCGAAGCGAAGACGGTGAGTTCGAGGGTCCCGAGGAACCCTTTGCCGTAGAGCGAGAAGTTCTCTGTCAGTACGTCCATGGTGGCCGGTCCCTCAGTTCGCCGGGTAGCGGTCGATGGGCGGCGGCTTCGGCGCGGGTACGCCGGACAGCCCCAGCGTCGCTTCGAACGCCTTCTTCCAGTTGCCGTTCTTCTCGTTCTCCTCCAGTGCGTCGTTGATCGCGGCCCGCAGGGCGTTGTCGCTGCGCGGCACGCCGATGCCGTACGGCTCCTCGGAGAAGGGCTTGCCGACGACCTTCATCTCGTCCGGCGCCTTCGCCGCGAAGCCCAGCAGGATCGCGTCGTCCGTGGTGACGACGTCGACCTGGTAGGTCAGCAGGTTGTCGACGCAGATGGAGTACGTGTCGTAGGCGACCAGGTCCGCTTCGGGGTGGTCGGCGGCGATGCGCTGGTAGGGGGTGGACCCGGCGGCCGAGCAGACCGTCTTGCCCGCCAGATCCTGCGGGCCGTGGATGTCGTTCTCGTCGGTGCGCACCAGGAGACCCTGTCCGGCCATGAAGTACGGGCCGGCGAATCCGACGAGCTTCTTGCGCATGTCGTTGATGGTGTAGGTGCCGACGTAGTAGTCGATCTGACCGTTCTGCAGGGCGGTTTCACGGTTGGCCGAGGCGATGGTCTTGAACCGGACCTCCTTGGGACCAAACCCGAGGTAGGCCGCCACCATCGTGGCGATCTCGATGTCGAATCCGGAGTAGATCCCGGTGGCCGGGTCCTTCTCGCCGAGATAGGGCTGGTCCTCCTTGGCACCGATCACGAGACGGCCCCGTCTCTCGGCCGCCGTCCAGGTCTTCGACGCGGGGAGCCGGAAGCCGGTGTTCACGGTGTAGTGGGGCAGCTCGCCGGCCTTGGGCCCCTTGACCGGCGGGCTCCCCTCCTTGCCGCATCCGGCGGCGAGCGCCGTCAGCACCAGGCCGACCAGCAGCGCGGTGACCTTCTTGGGCGCGACCGTCTTCGCGGTGACCTTCTTCGGCGCGCGCGTCTTCGCGGTGATCTTCTTCGCGGCGTTCTTCTTCGTGCGCAACGCGGAGCCTCCCGTCAGTGCTTGAGGATCTTGGACAGGAAGTCCTTGGCGCGGTCGCTCTCGGGGGCGGTGAAGAACTCCTCCGGAGTGCGGTCCTCGACGATGAGGCCGTCCGCCATGAAGACCACGCGGTTCGCGGCGGACCGGGCGAAGCCCATCTCGTGGGTGACGACGACCATGGTCATTCCGTCGCGCGCCAGCTGCTGCATGACCTCCAGCACCTCGTTGATCATCTCCGGGTCGAGCGCCGAGGTGGGCTCGTCGAAGAGGAGCGCCTTGGGGTCCATGGCCAGAGCGCGGGCGATGGCCACGCGCTGCTGCTGGCCCCCGGAGAGCTGCGCGGGAAACTTGTCGGCGTGCGCGGCGAGCCCCACACGCTCCAGCAGTTCGCGGGAGCGGGCGTCGGCCTCCGGCCTCTTCCGCTTGCGCACCTTCATCGGGGCGAGGGAGACGTTGGCCAGCACGGTCTTGTGCGCGAACAGGTTGAACGACTGGAAGACCATGCCGACTTCGGCTCTCAGTCGGGCCAGTCCCTTGCCCTCTTCGGGGAGCGGCTCACCATCGATCGTGATCCGGCCCGACTCGATCGTCTCCAGCCGGTTGATCGCACGGCAGAGGGTCGACTTGCCGGAGCCGGAGGGGCCGATGACCACCACCACCTCCCCGCGTCCAACGGTGAGATTGATGTCCCGCAGAACGTGCAAGTCTCCGAAGTGCTTGTTGACGTCCCGCAGATCGATCAACGGATCGACGGCCATACGCTGCCCTGCCCATGTGTCGCTGTGTGTCGGCTCAGCGGAAACTATCCGCATGGGTAAGGCACTTCGCGCCCGACACGCAAACAGGGCAAAAGGCTGTTTATCTAGATGGGGTCACCGGGTGCCTCAGCGACGGGCGGTCAGCAGGCGGAGGGCCGGCGGACCCACGGGTGGGGGCCGGTGGCCCGCGGCGTCATTCCTCGGCCGCCTCCGCGTACACCTGGGACAGCTCCGGGCTGCCGTAGAGCGCCCAGTCGAGGCCCGCTCCGACGACGTCGATCTCCCGCCCGGAGGCCAGCAGCACGACGGGCTGCCCGCTCGGCCAGATGTCCCACCGGGCGCCCGGCACGGTCCGCACCAGTACGGTGCCGAGGTAGAGGCCCGCGTCGTTCCCGAGCCAGGGCACCTCCTCCGGGTCGTCGCGCCAGCGGGGCGGCAGCTGGTCGAGCGCGGTCAACGATCCCGGGGTGTCGTCCAGTTCGAGTCCACTGCTCCCCGCGCGGACGCGCAGCAGCTCGCACTCGGCGAGGACTTCCGCGAGGCCTGCGGGGTCGGTCGCGGCGGTCTCCGCCAGCGTCGCCGTACGCGTACCGCCTTGACGCTTGCGCCAGTTGTCCAAGAAAGGGATGTTCACCCCACAAGAGTCGCACCTTCGTCCCGCCGTACGCCACAGGGCGCGCGCCGCCCCCGTGAGGGCTGTACCGAGATCGTGGTGGCGCACCCGCCAGGATTCAGGACCGGCGGGACAGCCCTCGGGCGTGGTACCCCCTCCCGGAGGAGAACCGGCTGCTCCGTAGGCTGCGGGGATGAGCACACACGACTACCTCTCCGGACTCTTCTCCCTAGAGGGCAGGACCGCCCTCGTCACCGGCGGGAGTTCCGGCATCGGCCGGGCGATCACGGAGGCACTCGCCCGTGCGGGCGCGGAGGTCACCGTCGTGGCCCGTCGCGAGTCGGAACTGAAGGCGACGGTGGACGAGTTGACCGGGGCCGGCTGCCGCGCCGGCTGGGTGAGCGCGGACCTCGCCACGACCGGGGGGGTCCGGCGGGCGGCCGACGCCGTGGTCGAGCGGTCCGGGGAGCCGGACATCGTGGTGAACTGCGCCGGCATCAATCTGCGGCCGCCGATGGGCGAGCTGGACGAGGACGTCTGGGACGTCACGATGGCGGTCAATCTCAAGGCCCCCTATCTGCTCGGCGAGCGGTTCGGGCCCGGGATGGCGCAGCGCGGGTACGGGCGGTTCATCCACATCACCTCGCAGCAGGCGCACCGCGCTTTCGTCAACAGCGGGGCGTACGGGGTCTCCAAGGGCGGACTGGAGTCGCTGGCCCGGTCGCAGGCGGAGGCCTGGTCGCCGCACGGGGTCACCGCGAACACCCTGGTACCCGGGTTCGTGATGACCCCCCTGAACACCCGGCTCTCCTCCGACCCGGAGAAGGTGGCCGCGCTCGCCGCCCGCACGATGGTGGGGCGCAACGGCCTGGCCGAGGACTTCGCCGCCGCGGCGGTGTTCCTGGCCGGTCCGGGCTCGGGGTACGTGACCGGCCAGTCGCTCTTCGTGGACGGCGGGCTGTCCGTCCACTGAGGACAGCGCGTACCGGGGCGTCCACCGCGCGGATGCCACGGGCGGACGCCCCCGCGCGGACGGGTCAGGCGCCGGGCCGGTTCCGGGCCGCCCCGGTGACGGTCGCGAGCAGCGTCTCGGTGGTCGCGGACGCTTCCCGCTTGTCGATCCCGAGGCCGGTGAGGACCCCGTCGCCGCCCTCGTGCTCCAGCAGGGCCAGCAGGATGTGCTCGGTTCCCACGTAGGCGTGGCCGAGTCGCAGGGCCTCGCGGAAGGTGAGTTCGAGGACCTTGCGGGAGCCGGCGTCGTACGGGATCAGCTCGGGAACCTCGTCGACGGCGGGCGGCAGGGCGGTGAGGGCGGCGGCGCGGACGGTTTCCGGAGTGACGCCCAGGGCCGCGATCACCCGGGCACCGACGCCCTCGGTGTCGCCGACGAGGCCGAGCACCAGGTGGGCGGGGAGGACCTCGGCGTTGCCTGCGCGATGCGCCTCGTTGTGGGCGGCGACCGCGACGTTCCGGGCGCGCGGGGTGAAGCGGGCGAAGCCCTCGTCGGGATGCAGGTCGGCGGACTCGTCCGGCTTCTTCGGGACGAAGCGCTTCTGGGCGGCCTGCCGGGTCACCCCCATGCTCCTGCCGATGTCGGTCCAGGAGGCGCCCGAGCGGCGGGCCTGGTCCACGAAGTGACCGATGAGGTGGTCGGCGATGTCACCGAGGTGGTCGGCTGCGACGACCGCGCCGGAGAGCTGCTCAAGGGCGTCGGAGTGGGACTTCTTGATGGCCTCGATGAGGTCGTCGAGGCGCACGGGAGGGTTCACGGATGCCGGTTGCGTCATGCGTCAACCGTAAGTTGACACCCGAACGGGTGTCAACCTTCGGTTGTCAGTAGCAGCGGTCAGAGCTCCAGGTCCACCACGACCGGCGCGTGGTCGGAGGCGCCCTTGCCCTTGCGTACCTCACGGTCGACGTACGCGTCCTTCACTGCGGCGGTGAAGGAGGCGTTGCCGTAGGCGAGGTCGATCCGCATGCCCCGGTTCTTCGGGAAGCCCAGCTCGCGGTAGTCCCAGAAGGTGAACGGGTGGTCGTACTTGAGGGGGCGGGGCACGACGTCGCTCAGCCCCTCCTCCCGCAGGGCGGCGAGGGCGTTCCGCTCGGCATCGGTGACGTGGGTGGCGCCCACGAAGAGAGCCGGGTCCCAGACGTCCTCGTCGGTGGGCGCGACGTTGTAGTCGCCCAGCACCGCGAAGGGGCGAGCGGCCGCCGCGTCCGTGGCGACCGCGCCGCGCAGCGCTTCCAGCCAGCGCAGCTTGTACGCGTAGTGCTCGTGCGTGACCTCGCGGCCGTTGGGGACGTAGACGGACCAGAGGCGGACGGGCCCGCAGGTCGCGGAGATCGCCCGGGGCTCCTCCGTGCCGTCGTACGCGGGGCCGCCCGGCAGGCCCGTGACCACGTCGTCGAGGCCGACCCGGGAGATCAGCGCCACGCCGTTCCACCGGCCGGTGGCGTTGACGGCGGAGGCGTAGCCCAGCTCCCGCAGCTCGTCGGCGGGGAACTGCTCGGCCGTGCACTTGGTCTCCTGGACACACAGCACGTCGGTGCCGCTGCTCTCCAGCCAGGCCAGCAGCCTCGGCAGCCGGGCGGTGATCGAGTTGACGTTCCACGTGGCGATGCGCATGGGACCAACGTAACGGGTGCCACCGACAGCCGGGGCAGGGGCGCTCAGAGCCCGGTACGCTCCCCCGGCGCCATCCTGCCGTGGTCGCTGCCGCCGAGCGCCCCGATCTGACTGTCGTAGATCGGCCGGGCCAGGTCGGTGAGGAGGGCGTCGTGGATGTCGATGGCCCGGCGCGGCTCGACCTCGCGCACGTAGTCGATGACCTCCGAGATCTTGTTCCAGGGGGCCATCACCGGCAGCAGCAGGGTGTCGACCGGCTGCTCGGGGACGGTGAGTGCGTCGCCCGGGTGGAAGACCGCACCGTCGACGAGGAAACCGACGTTGGTGATGCGCGGGATGTCCGGGTGGATCACCGCGTGGAGTTCACCGTGCACCTGGACGTCGAACCCGGCGGCGCTGAAGGTGTCGCCGTGGCCGACGGTGTGCACCCGCCCGGGGAAGGCCGCTGCCAGCTGCTCGGCGACACTGCGCAGCGTCCAGATCTCGGCCGCCGGGTTGGCCTCCATGGCCGCGCGCAGCCGGTCCTCGTTGAAGTGGTCCAGGTGCTCGTGGGTCACCAGGAGCACATCGGCGCCGACGGCCTCGTCCCCCCCGGAGAAACCCCCCGGGTCGATGACGAGCGCCTGCCCGTCCTTGTCCAGCCGGACGCAGGAGTGATGCTTCTTCGTGAGGGTGAGAGGCGATGCGTTCATGGTTCCCATCCTGCTACGCGGGCGGTGTCGTTTCTTCCTGGATCACGGATTGGGCCACCGCGAACGCGGCGCCGGCCGCGGGGATGCCGCAGTACACCGCGCTCTGGAGCAGCACTTCCTTGATCTCGACCGGTGTGAGGCCGTTGCGCAGCGCCGCCCTCAGGTGTGCGGCCAGGCCCTCCAGCCGTCCGGACGCGATCAGCGCGGTGAGCGTCACGGCGCTGCGGGTACGGCGGTCGAGACCTTCGCGGTTCCACACCTCGCCCCACGCGTAGCGGGTGACGAGGTCCTCGTAGTCGGCGGTGAACGCGTCGGTCGCGGCGCCGGCCCGGTCCACGTGGGCGTCGCCGAGCACCTCCCGGCGGACCTTCGTACCGATCGCGTGCCGGTCCGTACGCTCCGTGTCGTCCGCGCGCGGGGCCGGCGGCGCGATCTCCGCGACGGGCGCGTACGGGGCGGAGAGCGGCGGGACGGCGGCGGGCGGCGCGGCACCAGGTACCGGAACGGCCCCCAGCGTGTCCTGCCAGGTGGTCGAGAAGTGGGTGAACAGCAGGTCCATCACGGCGGCGGGCTGTTCGACCGGCGCGAGGTGCGAGGCCCCCGGCACCAGGGCGAGGCGGGCGTCGGGGATACCCGCGACCAGGGTGCGCGCCTCGGCGGGGCCGGTGACCCGGTCCTCCGCACCGACCACGACGAGCGTGGGCACACCGATGCGGCCCAGCTCGCCGCGGATGTCGAAGGACGCGAGCGCCTCGCAGGCGGCGATGTAGCACCCGGGGTCGGTGGTGCGGACCATCTGTACGGCCCACTCGACGATGGCGGACTGTGCGGCGGCGAACCCGGGTGTGAACCAGCGCTCGGGGGAGCTGCGGGCGATGGGCTCCAGGCCGTTGGTGCGGACGACCACCCCGCGCCCGCGGAACTCGTCGGCGCTGCCGAACCTGGGCGAGGCCGCCACGAGGGCGAGCGAGGCCACCCGGTGCGGGTGGCGCAGCGCGAGGTCGGCGCCGACCGCGCCGCCGATGGAGCAGCCCGCGTAGCCGAAGCGCTGGACGCCGAGGGAGTCCAGGGTGGCGATCAGCCGGTCCCCGAGTTCGGCGACGGAGACCGCCGGACGGGCCGGCGCGCCACCGTGGCCCGGCAGGTCGTAGCGCAGCACCCGGTAGTGCTGGGAGAGGTCCGGTATCTGGCGGTCCCACATGTGCCAGGTGGTGCCCAAGGAGGGCCCGATCACCAGGACCGGGGCGTCTTCCGGCCCGTCAAAGCGGTATTGCAGGGTGTTCGGCAGTGTCTCGCTCACCCGGCCGACCCTCTCATCTCCGCCGATCTCCCACAGAACCGGGTCGCCCCTACCGGCTGCGCCCCTTCGCCTTCACTGATGATGGGCTCGGGTATGGGAACTCCCGGAATGCCTCTGCCGAGGACACCGCAGGCGGGATCACAGGTAGTCGAAGAAGCGGATCCACCACGTTGGGGGGTGTTCGGGCGGGTAGGAGGAGACGAGGTCGCTGACCCCGTCGTATCTCCTCCAGAGCAGGTGCTCCGAGATGACGGTGTAGTCGAGGGCTTCGAGTTCTTCCCCGACGCGGAGTCGGTCGGTGGCGTGAAAGAGCTCACGCTCCTCTTCCTCGTTGTAGCTCCCGGGGTTGCCCAAGGTCACGACCGCCAGGCTCCCGAAGTTGCTGATGGTCACTGTGATGTGTCCGGTGCTGTCAGTGGCGGTTGCCGGGATCACGGCTGTCCCGTGGTGGCTCGCGTCCTGGACCTGGCGGTCGACGGTGCAGGCGCACTGGAACCGCGCGTCCAAACGGGCTGTGAGCTGCTCAAATCGGGATCGGGTGGCGTTGTGGTCGTAGCCGCGGGGAAATTCCATGTGCTGCGGGTCATCGAGTTGGCGAAGCAGATCCCAGGTGGTCTGGTCATTGAGGGGCATGTACGTCTTCTCCTTGGAGGTGGCGGTTGGCGCGTTGGCCGATCTCGGCTGCGTAGGCGGCCCAGTCTCTGGCGGCGGCTCGCTGCCATTTCACGGCATCGGTGATGTCGATGCCGAGGGTGCGGGCGAGGGCCGCGGCGGGCAGCTCGTGACGCGAAGGAGGACCAATGCGGCACGGCGAGTCCGGCACACTGCTCTGCCCGCCCTGGTCTCATCCACCGACTGCGGGGCGACCAGGCTCACTGACCGAATGCCGTTGGTCGAACTCGTCAGCGAGTCGGCGCTCGTGGATGTTCACGAGAAATGGTTCTGGCTCAACTTCTGCGACAGGCCACTCTGAGTAATGGGTGAACGTCTCCGGGTGGTGCACGAAGTCGCCCGGAAATGAGCCGTGCTCGGAGCGGTTGGGCCGACAGCTCGGGGCCGTGGAAGGTCGCGCTCCAGCTGGAGGAGCTATTGGTCGACGCCCCCCCCGACCCCGAGGTGCCCGCCCCGCGTGTCGTCGGCGTCGACGAGTACGCCACGCGCAAGGGCCGCCACTACGGCACCGTCCTTGTCGACATCGAAACCCGCCGCCCCGTGGATCTGCTGCCCGACAGGGAGGCATCCAGCCTGGCAGCCTGGCTCACGGAACGGCACGGCGTCGAGGTCGTGTGCCGGGATCGGGCGCCGTTCTTCGCCGAAGGCGCCACCGTCGGTGCCCCGCAGGCCATCCAGGTCGCGGACCGGTGGCACCTCGGGCACAACCTGAGCGAAGCCGCCGAGCGGAGCGTCGCCCAGCCCCCCAGCTGCCTCCGATCCTTGGTTCCCGCAGTCCCTGAACCCGAGCCTGCCCCTGTCGAGGACCCGGACGGGTCGCCCTGGCCGCGAGGACACCGGTTCGCCGACCGCACCCGGGCCCGGCACGCTGCCGTCCACGCACTGCTGGAGGCCGGCCACAGCCGCCGCTCGATCCAGCGCCAGCTCGCCATGAGCTACCGCACCGTCAAGCAGCTCGCCAACGCTGCGACACCGCAGGAACTCTTCACCGGCCAGTGGCAGAACCGCCCCTCCGTCCTCGACGACTACAAGCCATACCTCGACGACCGATGGAGCGAGGGCTGGGCAGGGATTCAGCCGTACTGGGGTGCATAGCTGCCAACTCCGAGGCGCCGGGCTGACGACGCACGCAATGCCCGCTACACAGGAGCCCGGGTATGTGGACGCGGGAGGGCCTGGTGTTGACGATCCACCTCAGTGCCGTCGGCGGTCATCATCACGGCGCGGTTGCGTTGTCGCGTGGCCGCGCAGGCATCCAGGCCGGTTCGGGCGACGTTCTCGCTGCGGCGGCTCTCCGCGGTGCACAGCACGATCGGGGACGCCGGGCCACATCCGCCGCCACATGCCGGTCCGTCGTCAAGGCCTCTCATCTTGCCGCCTGTTCAGGCGAGAGGTTCACACAGACTCGGTCGACGATCCGCACAACTCCACGTGGCAACCCACAGATGAGGGAGTAATTCGTTGTCAGTCGTCAAGAAGATGCTCACGTCGTTCGTCGCCGTTATATCGATGGGCCTGGGAGGGATCGCGACGGCGCAGCCGGCCCAGGCCAGCGCGCAAGGATGCGCCGTTACGGTCACCGTCGATGCCAGCCAGGCCCAGGTGGACAATTGTGTGGGCAACGGGAGAGGCGCCTGGTTCTGGCTTTACAACAGCGGCGCCAATCGGGTCTACAGTTCGCAGCTCAACGTGTGGACCAGCTACGACGCACCACCGAACAACAACACTGGCCAAGTCGCCCTGACGGTGGACGCCAACCTGGCTGTGTCGGGCCAATTCGGGGTCGAGGCAGAGAAAGTCAGATGGATGCAAATCTGTGAATGGTGGTACAACGGCTACTTCCCACCGATTCCCGTGTACACGTGCTCGAGCTATTTCCCAGTGTAGTCAGCCAGTATCAACGAGAATGCTGCTTACGGCTCCCGTCACGGCCGTGAGCAGATCGTCGTCGTCCTGAATGAGCACGGGGTAGACGCTGTCCGCACCGGCCTGCTCCAGCGCTCGCAAGCGCTCGACCGCCTCGCCGAGGACGTCCGCAGGCTTCTCCGCACGCAGGAAGAGGTCGGTGCGCCCGTTGCCCCAGACCGGGACCCCCGAGTCGTCGGCCGCCGCGCGCAGCCCGGCGACGTAACGCACGTGCTCCCGCCTGCTGCGCACGCGGCCACCCTCGGCGTGGACGGTGGCCTCCACGTTGAGACCGACGCCGCCGACGTTGACGAGTCCGGCGATGAGGTTTGCGGGTTCTTGTCCGTACCCGGCCTCCAGGTCCACGGAGACGGGAATGCCCATGCCGACCGCTGCGATGATCGGTCGGACGGCGGCGAGTACTTCCTCGAAGGTCTGCCCCTCGTGGGCGTCGCATCCCCGGGAGTTGGCGAGTGGATGACTGCCGATGGTCAACGCGGGGAAGCCGACGTCGGCTGGCGGCGAACCGGGTGATCGATCGGGCGACGCCTGCCACTCCGATCGTGGCCCAGCGCGAAGAGGAGTTCGCCGGGCAGGCGTACGAGGTGGGCGCCGAAAGGCGGCTTTCCTCGTGTTCGGAGATCCCTGGTGCGTACCGCCTTTGGTCGGCCCTTTGGCATGTCCCAGAAGGTCTTGGCAGGGGTGTGGAGGGGGCTCATCATGAGGCACGCCATTGTCATGGACGCGACTCACGCTTAAGTGCCCCACTCCTCTCCCCGAGGGAACCCCCCATGGATCAGCCCAGCCCTCACGCCCCCAGACCCTCGCGTCGACGCCTGCTGCAGGGCGCCGCCGTCACCGCCGCTGCTGCCGCGCTGGGGCCACTGGCCGCCGCCCGTACCGCCGCCGCGGCTCCCTATCCCGTGACGCACTGGATACCGGCGAGCACCTCCAACTACACGGTCTCCAGCCGCCCTAGCAGCTACCCCCTGAACTACGTGGTCATCCATGTCACCCAAGAGACCTTCCAGGACTCGATGCGGATCTTCAAAGATCCGGCCCGTCAGGTGTCCGCGCACTACATGGTCGCCTCCGGCGACGGCTACATCGGGCAGTTCGTACGGGAGAAGGACATCGCCTGGCACGCCGGCAACTGGGACTACAACACGCGCTCCCTCGGCATCGAGCACGAAGGCTGGGTCGACCAGCCGCAGTGGTTCACCGACGTGATGTACCAGCAGTCGGCGAAGCTCACCGCGGCTCTCTGCGACCGCTACGGCATCCCGAAGACCCGTACGCACATCATCGGCCACGTCGAGGTTCCGGGCACGGACCACACGGATCCGGGTCCGAACTGGGACTGGACGAAGTACATGAAGCTGGTCAACGCGGCCTGACCCTCCATGCACTGACACGGATGTAGAATGTCATCCAATGGACGACAACTCGATGGCGTCGCGCTGAGGGCACTCCGGGGAGGTATCCGTGACCGTAACGGTCCATCTGCGCACCACGGGAGCCGACGCCCACAGCCCCGTGTCCTTCCTCGCCGCCGCAGCCGCCGTGGACGACGCGCTGCGCCAAGCCCTGCACGAAACCCCCGACGCCGCTGGTTCCGGACCCAAGCAGACGCTGGACTCCCTGCGGCGGCTGCGGCAGGTGCGCGGGCAGCTCGGCTGGGAGATCGGGCTAATCGAGACGGCCCACGACGCGGGCATCAGCTGGGCCGACCTCGCCGGCCCCCTCAGCGTCGCCAGCGCCAGGCCGCTGAACGCCGTCGGCCCGCAGCGGCCGCCCCGGTGTCGTCGGCACCCCCGGCGAGCAGCGCGTGACCGGCACCCGCAAGGCCAGGGCTGCCGAATGCGCCGCCGCCTGCCGGGCCCGCGCCAACGCCGCCGACCAGGGTCGCCCTGCCGGACAGATCACCGCGCTCGCCCACTTCGTCGCCGAAGCGCGCTCAGCTCAGGTCGCCTTTCATGCCGCCCTCGGCACCGACGCGGCCGAACCCCTTGCGCCCGTGGCCGGCATGCGTCCTTACCTCGATGCCCGCCACACCGGCCTCCTCCCGTCCCTGAAGGCCGTCAAACCCGGTAGGGGACGACAGCCGCTGACGATGGCTGACGCCCACCACGCAGAGTCACACACGTGGCTGCGCTCCGGTCCATCCCGACCCACGCCGACAGCGGACAGCGGTCCGACCCCCGGAACGAGTCCGAATACGTTCATGACGTACCCACAGAAAGGCCCCTACATGACCAGCAGTGTCGAGACGCTGGAATTTCAGGCCGAGACCCGCCAGTTGCTCCGACTGGTGATTCACTCGATCTACTCGAACAAAGACATCTTTCTGCGTGAGTTGATTTCGAATGCCTCCGACGCCTTGGACAAGCTGCGGCTGGAATCGCTGACCGACTCCGGCCTCGCCGAGACCGGCGCCACCGACTTGCACATCTCGCTCGAGGTCGACAAGGACGCCCGCACGCTGACCGTCCGTGACAACGGGATCGGCATGACCCGGGACGATCTTGTGGAGCTGATCGGCACCATCGCCAAGTCCGGCACCGCTGGTCTGCTGGAGAAAATCAAGGAGTCCAAGGACCCTGCTAGCGCCGAGAGTCTGATCGGCCAGTTCGGTGTGGGCTTCTACTCTGCGTTCATGGTCGCCGACAGGGTCACCCTGCGCACCCGGCGGGCCGGCACCGCCTCCGGCACCCAGTGGGAGTCCGACGGCGAGGGCACCTACGGCATCCAGGCCGTCGAGGGGCTTCCCGTAGGCACCTCGGTCACCCTGCACCTCAAGCCCGCCGACAGCGAGGACGGGCTTGCCGACTACCTTTCCGACTCGAAGATCCGACAAATCGTCAAGCAGTACTCGGACTTCATCCGCTGGCCGATCCGGATGGCCACCGAGCGCACCGACGCCGAGGGCAACACCGTCCGCGAAGTCAGCACGCTCAACTCGATGAAGGCGCTGTGGGCCCGTCCGCGCAGCGAGGTGAACGAGGACGAGTACAACGAGTTCTACCAGCAGATCAGCCACGACTGGCTGCCTCCGGCCGAGACGATTCACATGCGCGCCGAGGGCACCTTCGAGTACGAGGCGCTGTTGTTCATCCCCTCGCAGGCACCTTTCGACCTGTTTTCCCGAGAGACCAAGCGCGGCGTGCAGCTGTACGTCAAGCGGGTGTTCATCATGGACGACTGCGAAGCGCTCATGCCCAACTACCTGCGCTTCGTCAAGGGCGTCGTGGACGCCCACGACCTGTCGCTGAACGTCTCCCGCGAGATCCTCCAGCACGACCGCCAGATCCGCGGTGTACGCCGACGCCTGGTCAAGAAGGTCCTCGGTGCCCTCAAGGAAATGCGGTCCAAGGACGCCGAGCGCTACACGAAGGTCTGGTCGCAGTTCGGCCGGGCGCTCAAGGAAGGTCTGGTCGAGGACCCGGACAACGCCGAGGCTCTGCTGGAGCTGGTGTCGGCCGCCTCTACTCACGACCCGGAGAAGACCACCACGCTGCGTGAGTACGTGGAGCGCATGAAGGACGGCCAGGACAGCATCTACTACCTGACCGGTGAGAGCCGCCCGATGGTGGAGAATTCCCCGCACATGGAAGCCTTCGCCGCCAAGGGCTACGAAGTCCTGATCCTCACTGACCCGATCGACGAGGTCTGGGTGGACCAGGTCCCCGCCTTCGGCGGGCATCGTCTGCAGTCCATCGCCAAGGGGCAGGTCGACCTCGACGACCCCGCCGACGGCCAGAAGGAAAACGACGCCGAAAAGGCCCAGCGCGAGCAGGACTTCGCCCCCTTGCTGTCCTGGCTGACCACAACTCTGTCCGAACAGGTCAAGCAGGTCCGGCTGTCCTCACGCCTGACCACCTCAGCGGCCTGCATCGTCGGGGACGCACACGACGTGACCCCGACTCTGGAAAAGATGTACCGGGCCATGGGCCAGCAAATCCCCCCGCTCAAGCGGATCCTGGAACTCAACCCCGCACACCCGCTCGTCACGGCCCTGCGCACGGCGCACGACGCGAATGCCGAAAACCCCGCACTGGCGGAGACTGCCGAGCTGATTTACGGTAGCGCGTTGCTCGCAGAAGGCGGCGAACTGCCCGACCCGGCCCGCTTCACGCGGCTACTCACCGACCGCCTGACCGGCACCTTGTGACCGGGGGCAGCCCGGCAGAGCGGAAGATCCCAGCCCTTACCACCTGACTTCCCCCTGACGCACCCCTCGTCGATCTGTCTGCTCTGGCGCCCCGGGGAAGGGCTCCAGAGCAGACAGACGCATGCGGACTGCCCGACGACACACGACGTGAAGGCAGGGAGCGACTGAGGAGATCGCCTCACGTGCCGCCAGGTCACCGACGATCACGGAGCGAGCGGTGACCACCACCTCCTCTGTCCGCAACACAGCGCAGGTGCGGCTTCGTAGGCGAGCTGGATCAGGGCGATGGTGCGGGACGGAAGATCGGAGCGACGATGCCGGGTGCCGCACCGCGTCAGTGGGGGGTCAGGTGCGGGTCCACTTCTGGTTGGCGCCTCCATGACAGGTCCAGATCTCCAGCAGGGTGCCGTTGGCGGTGGAGCCGCCGGTGGCATCCAGACACTTGCCCGAACCGACACCGACGATCGTGCCGTCGGAGTTCAGGGTCCACTGCTGATGGGTGCCGCCGTTGCAGTCGTAGACGTCGACAGGCGTGCCGTCGGCGGTGCCCTCGCCGTACACGTCGAGGCACTTGGTGCCGTAGACCGTGAGCTGCTTGGCGGAGGTGGCGGTCCAGATCTGGTTCGCGCCGCTGTTGCAGTCCCACAGCTCGGTCACGGTGCCGTTGGCCTGCGTCGCGTTGGGGACGTCGACGCAGCGGCCGGAGTCCGCGCCCCGGATCTGGCCGACGCTGCCGCCGTTCCCGCCACTGGTCGCGGTCACCGAAAGATTGTCGAACATGTCGGTCTGGTAGCCGACGACTCCCAGTCCCACCTGGCCGGTGGAGTAGGAGCCGTCCGTGACGGAGCCGAGTGCGGTGCCGTCGAGGGTGGCGCTGATCTGGCTGCCGGTGAAGCTGAGCGCGGCGGTGTGCCAGGTGTTGAGCCCCAGCGAGGCGTGGATCCCCGAGGCGAGGGTGGTGAGCGTGCCGGAGGTGGTGTTCTTGGCGATCGACCAGGCCCCAGTGTTGCTGAGCCGCAACTGGTAGGCGGCCTGGTGCGACTGCGGCCGCTGCTGGGTGTTGGCCCGGCCGAGCAGGGTGACGGTGCCGGACTGCTGGAAGTTCACATCGGTGCTGACCGTGTAGTTGCTCCAGGAGGGGTCACCGAGCAGGCCGAACGCGTCGCTATCGTCCTGCCACTCGATCGGCCTGCTGGGAGTGACCTGCTGGAGGCACTGACCGGTCCGGTCTCCGGCGCAGGGCCGTACCTCGAAGGAGCCCTGCATGTCGGAGAAGTACTTCGCCTCGGTACGGGAGGCGTTGGCGTCGTAGGTGTCGCCGTAGGGAAGTGCGAGCGGTGCGACCGCGGGGCCGGCCGCCGTGCCCTTGCCCTGGCCGGTGGTGGTGGTCACCGAGTAGATGCGGTTGGGCTGGAGGGTGAGCGAGTAACTGCCGCCACTCGGCGTGACGTCGGACTGCTTGACGAACCAGTTGGCCGAGCTGGACGAGCCCAGGTCAGTGGACCACACGTGGACGGTTCCGGTGTTCAGTCCGCCCTTCACGTTGATGTTCACCGTCTGAGCCGTGGAGGCGGTGGTGGTCTCATAGATCGTCGAGTAGTCGGTGCCGTTGGTGGACTTCAGTGAGATGTAACTGCCGTTGCTGCGGTTGCCGTCGAGGTAGCCGGATGCGGAGCCGGCGAGGAAGTGCCAGCCGGGCTGGGTGAACTGGGCGACCTGGGCGTTGGCCCACAGGCTTTTGCCGAGCTGGTAGGCGCCGGACCACGGCGAGGAGGCCACGGCCAGCGCATCGGTGGCGAAAGGAAGGTTCGGGGTGAGCGCGGCGATCAGCGGCCAGTTGATGAAGCCGGTCATCTGGCCGTCGAGGTAACCGCGGGTGATGCTGCGGATGTACGGGCCCGAGCCGGTCATGTAGTCCTGCGAGCCGAACTCGCTTGCCCAGAGCTGCTTGCCGCTGGCGACCGCGTTGGAACTCGACGAGCAGGAGGTGGCCTCGCCCAGGTAGCCGCACGGGTAGTGGGCGCCGACCACGCCGACCGCGGCCTTGAACGCCGAGTCGCTCTGCGCGTCGTCCGCCGCACCCCAGCCGAAGCTGTCGTCCGCGACGATCTGGACACCGCTGTAGCCGTGGGAGTTGAGGGCCGTGCGCAGGTTCTCGTACCAGGTCTTGTTGTGCCCGCGCTCGTTCCACCCGCCTATGTAGCTGATCGGCAGGCCGTGCTGCTTGGCACAGTCCAGCCACTGGATGTCGTAGTCGATCATGTCCTGCGACCAGAAGTTGCCGCTTCCGATCCAGCCGGGCGCGGCCCAGGGGAGTGCGACGATCTTGATGTTCGGGTTGCGGGTGACGGCCTGCTCTCCCAACCAGAACTCGTAGCCCACGTTGCAGTTGACGTCACCGCGGACGTGTTCGATGCTCGGCTCGCTGCCGTCGGTGGAGTTGGCGTCACCGCCGATCTCCAGTTTCAGCAGTTGCACCGCCGCGCCGTATCCGGGCTTGAACAGATAGTCCAGGATCTGCGACCGCTGGGCGGCCGGATAGTCAATCAGCAGGCGGGAGTTGCCCCCGCCGCCACTGATCGCCCCGATGCCGTCGAAGGTCCGGCCGCTCTGGGTGCCGTCCACCGTAATGAGCGTGGTCGCTGCCCGGGCCGGACCGACCGAGACCCCGAGCACCGAGGCCACCAGGGCCAGTATCCAGAGTGGAGCAAGCCGTAATAATCGGTGCATGACCCATCCTTCGCCGTGGGGCGGCGATCAGCGCTGGCTCGACCGAGCACAGCGTGTGTCGCCGGGAGGATGGGGCACAGTGTGAGTTCTCGTTTCTTTTGAGGTCAACCCTTGCGACAAAGAAACAAGTTCGCACATTTAACAATCTCGATGACGCGCAGGTCACAGCTGCATGCGCCGTCCATGGCGCAACCACGACCGCCAGGCCGGCGCTCCGGGGTTCATCGGCCCAGTGATTCCCCGCACGCGGCGCCACACCGACGCAGCCCGGCCACGAACGGAACCGGCCATGCGTCGAGTTCGTTTTCCCGTATACGTCTTGACGCTCCGACGCACGCAATCCCCCCACGCGGTCGCACAACTGTCCGCACAGTGACCGGTGGCGAGGGTCGGAACGAAAACCGGCGCTCAGCCCTGACAGGCGCGTCGTCCGTCGAGCCGTCATGGGCGCTCACGGAATGGCGGACGGCGGCTCCGTGGTAAGCGTCGGAGGCCGCCGAGCCGACGCGTTCGGCGCCGAGGCCGGGGCGCAGGACGCCGACGAGGGCAGCCCCATCCCGTCGAGAACGAGCCCGAGCTCTGGACCTGTGCGCGGAGCGCCGTAAGCCGAGTGCTGAGCACATCGACTGCGCCGTCCCGCTCGGCCGGCACGTCGAACTGCTGACTAGGAGCGGTTCGTGATCACCCGTGGAACGGCGGGCGAGGTTCTGGCAGAGCCTCGCGGAGAAGGGGACGTTCCCCCGGTCGTGGTGGCAGGCGAACAGTCGGTGGCGGTGACGGCCGCCGTGCCCGACCCGCTCCACGGCTTTCCCGTTGCCGACGGGGTGGCATCCGTGCCCTCGCCGGACTGCATCGCACCGTCGACGGAGAGCCGTCGGCTGACCGCCCGGACGACCAGCGCGCACGCGGCGAAGCCGGCCCCGAGGAAGCTGGACCCCGCCCAGCCGTGGGCTGCGTAGAGCGCGGTGGTGGAGGCCGCGCCAAGAGCGGAACCGAGCGAGTAGAAGACCATGTAGCTGCCGATGACGCCACTGATGCGCTCGGGGTGGGCGGTGGTGAGCAGATGCTGGTTGCTCACGTGCACGGCCTGGACGGCGAAGTCCAGCAGCACGATCCCGACGAGCGGGATCCACAGGGTCCACGTCAGTTGCCCGATCGCCGCCCAGGAGAGGATGAGCAGGCCCAGCGCGAGACCGGTGACCGGCACGGCCCGCCCCGCATCCGCCCATCGCCCCGCACGTGCCGCGCCCAGGGCGCCCGCGAGGCCGACGAAGCCGAAGAGGCCGATCTGCCCCTCGCTCAGGTGCCAGGGTGCGTCCGACAGCGGCAGGGACAGCCCGCTCCACAGCGTCCCGAAGGACGCGAAGAGGAAGAAGGCGATGAGCCCCCGGGACAGGAAGAGACGTTGCCGGAAGAGCCCGCCGATCGAGGTCACGGCGCGTACGTATCCCGTGGGGCGGCCGGACCGCTCCTCCGTCGGCAGGACGGCGAGGACGAGGGCCGCGAGTCCCAGGGACAGCACCGCGAGGACGACGTAGACGCTCCGCCAGTCCCACAGCTCGGTGAGCGCGCCGGTGACGGCCCGCGCACCCAGAATGCCCACGACCACGCCCGAGGTCACCACCCCGATGTTCCGTCCGCGTTCTTCGGGCGACGACATCGACGCGGCGTAGGCCACCGTGGTCTGCACCACCACCGCGAACATCCCGGCCGCGGCGAGTCCGGCGAACGCCACCCAGGAGGCCGTCGCCGACGCCGTCAGGACCATGCCGGCCGCCGTGACGGCCAGGTGTACGGCGATCAGCCGGCGTCGGTCCACCACGTCCCCGAGGGGCACCAGCAGCACAAGTCCCACCAGGTATCCGAACTGGCCGCTGGAGACGATCCAGCCGGTGAGCCCGGGCGACACTCCGAGGTCGTGGCCCATCGGCTCCAGGACCGTCTGTGCGGCGTAGATGCTCGCCACAGCGACACCGCACACCATCGCGAGCAGCCAGCGCCGCCACACAGTCATCACCGAGTCCAATCAGTAGCAAATTGAAACCTATTCGACGGTACGGCATGATGGTTTCAATCCGCAACTCAACGGGAGGTGTCATGCCCGGCAGCACCGCGCGCTCCCCCAAACCCCGGTGGACCGATCCCGACTGCCCCGTCGCCCGCACCCTCGACCTGGTCGGGGACAAGTGGAGCCTGCTGGTCGTCCGCGACGCGATGGACGGCGCGCGCTCGTTCACCGAGTTCCAGCGGCGCACCGGGATCGCGCGCAACATCCTCAGCGACCGTCTCCGCAAGCTGGTCGCGCACGGGCTCCTCGCCCAGACCACCGCGGCGTCGGGCCGGCGCCAGGAGTACGTCCTGACCGACGCCGGCCGCGATCTCTTCCCCGCCGTCCTCACGCTCCGGCAGTGGGGGGAACGGCACGCTTTCGCGCCGGGCGAAGCGCACTCCACCCTCGTCGACCGGCACGGCACACCCGTGCCGGAGGTCGTACCGACCGACGCGGACGGCGGGATCGTCGACGTGGACAACTCCCGGGTGCGGAAGACGGGATGACCGGCCGCCGCGCCCTGTCCGGCGGAACGGGGCCGGACGGGGTGCGCAACCCCCCGGTCAGCACCGGGCGCGGGAGGCTTCGCCTCTCACAGCGCTCTCACGGACTCGGCGGGCGCACGTGGACCTGAATGAGCCGACCTGGCCTTACGCGCATCACATGGATCACGGGGATGCCGGAGAACGGTCTCTCCCACATGTGCCAGGTGGTGCCC
The DNA here is from genome assembly GCF_042871745.1 of Streptomyces sp. NPDC005576. Classification (NCBI taxonomy): domain Bacteria; kingdom Bacillati; phylum Actinomycetota; class Actinomycetes; order Kitasatosporales; family Streptomycetaceae; genus Streptomyces; species Streptomyces sp. NPDC005576. The sequence continues at coordinate 138,170 of NZ_JBIAJC010000006.1, forward strand.
GGGCAGGGCCCGATCACCGGGACCGGGGCGTCTTCCGGCCCGTCAAAGCCCTATGGGAGGGTGTGCGGCAGTGCCTCGCTCACCCGCCGAACGCAACTCCCACCTTCTCCAGCAGCGCCGGGTCCTCACGAGGGACCGGATCTTCACACCGGTCACGGCCGGCCAGGACGCTTCGGCACGACCGTGCGACGAGCTGCCGATGCGGTCACGGCACTCACTGCGGCGCGCGCAGCTCGTCCAGCCGGGACGTCTGTGCGGCCGCGCTCTTCGCGAGGGATGTGGCCAGGTCCTTCGCCTGGTCCGCCCGGCCCCCGGTCCTCTCGCCGGAGCAGAGCAGCCGGGACTGCGTGAAGTGGGCGTGCAGCGCGCCGGTGAGAATCCGGTCGAAGGCGAGGCCGGTCGCGTCGGCGGCCTCCTGGAGGGTGGCGAGGCTGACCATGCCCGGCATGTCGTGCCCCTCGTGGGGGTGGGTGTCGGGGACGCCCGAGAGCCGCAGCACCGCCCGCAGGCGGCGCAGGTCCGCGCGGAGCACCGATCCGGTGTGCGCCGCGAAGTCGGCCAGGGCCGGGTCTGCCGTGCGGGAGGGGGCCAGATCGGTCAGGAGCCGCGCACGCTCTGCCATGGGGATCATCAGAAGGATCCAGGCGCTGTCGGTGGCGTTGAAGGCCGGTGCCGACGCGCCGGCTGTCGGCTGCGCGGTGCAGCCGACAGCCGGCAGCGCCAGGGCCACGACGCACGCCGACCACCAGGTCAGAACGTCCCGGCGGCGTTGCACTTGGCCTTCTGGTTGATGCAGTCCTTCACGCGGTGACCGAGAGCGGCGTTGTCCCACGCGTTGAAGAAGTCGCCGTGGATGGACGACGCCATGCCCGAAGCCAGCCGGAAACCGGCCGTGGTGCCGCTGGTCGGGTAGCTGGTGACGAAGGAGAGGTTGGGGATGGCGACGGGATAGGCGCCGCTGCACTTTCCGTCGTAGGTGAACGCCACGTGCGACTTGTGGTCGGGGCTGTCGAGGTTCTTCCCGTCCCAGCAGTCGGGGAAGACCAGTTGGTGGGTGAGGTGGGCCTTGGGGGCGCACACCGGCCAGTTGCCGTCGGCGCTGCGTCCGGTCTCGCCGCCCTCACCGGCGCACCAGAACTGGCCGGGCGATCCCGCGGGGGTGGGCGTCTGCGTCTTGGCGCTGCCGGCGATCATGCGGAATCCCTCCGGGAAGGGAACGGTCGCCGCGGGGTCGGTGAGCCGGGAGCCGTAGTAGACGATCATGCCTTCCGGTTCGACGGCCGTGTCGCCCTCGTACAGGGTGGGGATCCAGTACGCCGAGAGGTCGTCGGCAGGGGTGCAGCTGGTCGGTGTGTGGGCCCGCAGCGACTGGGTCGTGGTGAACGCGTCGGTGCTCCTGTTGCCGAAGAAGCTGTGCATGTGGGACGCGCCGGGGAGACCCGGCAGGACGATGGGGTCGTCCGGCTTGGAGTGACTGTAGGTGCAGGTCGCGTTGAACTCCGGAACCCGGACCACACCCCCGGGCACCGCGGCCGGTGTCATCGCGCGGAACTGCGCCAGCTGCGCGCTCCACTTGGCCTGGTCGACCGGGACCCATCCGGCCACTGCGCCGTCTCCCTCGCCCGCGAAGGAGAACCAGTTGACGTTGACGAAGTCGCCGGGTGTCGTGCTGCGCAGCACGGCGAACACCGTCTGCGCGCCGGCCGGGTGGGTGGTGACCTCGGTGGTCAGGGTGGACCAGTTCTGCCAACCGCCGGTCGGGGAGACCGGTATGACGGCGAGGAGCGGTCCGGTGAGGCCGGCGGTACGCAGCTCCACCGTGCCCGAGCCGACGGCGGAAGCGGTCCGGGCGGACACCGTCAGCCGGTCGGCTCCGCCGAGGTCGACGTTGTCGAAGCGCATCCAGTCGCCGTCGGCGAGGAACGCGGCGTTCTGGCCGCCGCCGGTGTCCGCGGTCGCCTCCAGCGTGACGCCGGACTGGGCCGCGTAGGACTCGGCCTGGGCCGTGACCGTCGCGGCCTGCGCCGGGGTGGCCGAGACGGTCAGGCTCAGGGCGGCGGCCAGTACGACCGCCAGAGCGGTCACCATCAGGGTGTAGAGGGGGACGGGAGATCTGCGCATGTCACTTCCTCACGGGCGTCGCGGGGTGAAGAGGGGGGTGGACCTGCTTCTCGTGCCCGCGCACGGCCTACTGGTAGACCCGCACGTAGTCGACGAGCATCTTGGAGGGGAAGGGGGTGGTGGCGTCCGTCGGGCCCGGCCAGTCACCTCCGATCGCCAGGTTGAGGATCATGTAGTGGGGGTGGTCGAAGATCCACGGCCCGCGGGTCTGCTCCACTTGGTCCTTGTCGAGGGTGAAGACGGTCCGGCCGTCGAGGCTGAAGGTGATGCCTCTGCTGTTCCAGTCGGCGGCCCAGGTGTGGTAGTCGTCGGAGAAGTCGGCGTTCCCGGGCAGTGTGTACGGCGAGCCGATGCCGCCTCCGCCGTTGTAGGCGGGCGCGTGGACGGTCGAGTACGCGGTCTTCACGTCCTTGCCGAGGATTTCCATGATGTCGACCTCGCCGTTGTACGGCCACGGGCGGCCCGTCAGGAAGTCGGCGCCCATCATCCAGAACGCGGGCCACATGCCGTTGCCCTTGGGGACCTTGATGCGTGCTTCGACGCGCCCGTAGGTGAATTGGAAGGTCGCGCCGGTGTTCATCCGCGCCGAGGTGTACTGGCAGGTGGTGCTGCCGCTCAACGGGTCGGGCGGGCACGACGATCCGGCGGTGGCCTCCTTGCGTGCTTCCATCACCAGGTGTCCCGCCCCGTCCAACGCGGCGTTGCGGTGATCGGTGTAGTACTCCAGCTCGTTGTTGGGTCCGGAACCCGGATCGGCCCTCCACTTCGACGCGTCGGGCTTGCCGCCCGCGGCGCCGTCGAAGTCGTCGCTCCACACGAGCCGCGGCGGGTTCGCGGGGTCACTCGGCAGCGGCGGAGCCTGTGTCGGAGCGCCGCCGGTGCCGTAGACCTGGAACTCCCACAGCGAGTAGCCGTAGGGGGTGGCGCGCTGCGTCCCGTACATGCGGACGTAGCGGCCGGTTCCCGAGACGGCCAGCGTCTGCTTGAAGCCCGTGCCGGACGTCGTCGAATAGACCGGCGTCCAGTCGGTTCCGTTCGAAGAGACCTGGATCTGGAAGGACTTGGCGTAGGCGGGGTCCCATTGCAGGACGACCTTGTCGATCTGTGCCGTCGCGCCGAGATCGACGGAGATCCACCCCGGATCGGCCCATCCCGTGGTGGGGCTCGTGGCCCAGCGGGAGGCGGGGTCCCGGTCGAAAGCCCGGGCCGGCGTGCACTCCCAGCAGTTCGAGTCGCCCTGGGAGGAAGAAGCCGCGCCCGGCTTGCCGTAGGAGAGGAGTCTGCCGGTGTCGCCGCCGGGAGTTCCGGTGCCGGTGGTGCCGTAGACCTGGAACTCCCAGAGTGAGTAGCCGTAGAGCGTGGCGCGCTGCGTGCCGTACATGCGCACGTAGCGGCCGGTGCCGGTGACGGTCAGGGTCTGGACGCCGCCCGTGCCGGTGGCCGTCTGCTGGACGACGGTCCAGTTCGCCGCGTCGTTCGACACCTCGATCCGGTACGCCTTGGCGTAGGCGGCTTCCCAGTTGAGGACGACCTTGCTGATGGCGGCACTCGCGCCGAGGTCGATCTGAATCCACTGGGGGTCGGCGAAGGCGCTGGACCAGCGCGTCCCCAGATCGCCGTCGACGGCGCTCTGAGCGCCGAAGGGGCCCTCGGTGCTCGACGCGGTGACGGGTTTCGCCTGCGAGAGCAGGACCTCCGCCGCCTGGGCGGAAGGGGCGGGGAGGGCGGTGAAAGCGAGTAGCGAGGCCGCGAGGGCCAGCAGTAAGGCACAGCGACGCAGCAGGGTTTGCACGGGCGACTCCTCACGTGGGGGGGGAGGTCAGGGAGCGCTCCCTGAGAGGGAGAATGGAGGTGCTGGTAAAGGCTGTCAATGCCTCTTTCACCTCGAAAAAAAGCATCGCCATGGGCGGGACGATCCGAGGGAGCGGTCTCTCGCCGAGCACGTGGCGTGCCGACGGTCGAGGGGGAGGCGTCGCGCGGGACGCGCCCGGACCGTGCTCTGGCCGCTCCGGCCTGCGGATACGCTGCTCACATCGCCATGACGCAGAGCCGGAGGTCGCCCCGATGAGAGAACCCGCCCCGCGCAGGCACCCGGGCGGCAGAGGGGACGGACCCGTATGAGACGCCCTACTCTCGAAGTGGTCGCCGCCCGGGCGGGCGTGTCCAAATCGAGCGTCTCCCGGGTCATCAACGGCGAGACGACGGTCGCCCCGCAGATCCGGGACGTCGTCATGCGTGCCGTCCACGAACTGGGTTACGTGCCCAACGGAGCGGCGCGCAATCTCGTCACCCGCCGTACGGACACCGTCGCCGTCGTGGTCTCCGACCCGCCCCAGGGAGTCGTCTCCGACGATCCCCTCTTCTCCGCCGTGGTACGGGCCGTCAGCAGAGAGCTCGAGAGCGCGGGCAAACGGCTCGTGCTCATGCTCGCGGAATCGGACCAGAGCCGGAGCAGGGTGGTGCAGTACATCGCCGGTGGCCATGTGGACGGCGTGCTCCTGGTCGCCCTGCACGGTACGGATCCGCTGCCGGCCGCACTCGCCAGGCAAGGCCTGCCCGTCGTGTCCTTCAACCGCACCTCCGCGCCGGACGTCCCGTACGTGGCACTGGACAACGCCGGCGGAGCGGCGCTGGCCGTGGGTCACCTTCTGGAGCGCGGGCGGCGCCGGATCGCCACCATCACCGGACCGCTCGAACTGTACGAGGCGCGCGAACGTCTCGACGGCTACCGTCAGACACTGCGTGACACCGGCCGGCGCTCCATCGTGGCGCTGGGCGACTTCACCCGGACCTCCGGCGCCGAAGCCATGCGGCAGCTCCTGGAGGACGATCCGGACCTCGACGCGGTGTTCGCCGCCAACGACCTGATGGCGATCGGAGCCCTGCGCACCCTTCACCGGGCGGGCCGGCGGGTCCCCGAAGACGTGGCGGTCATCGGCTTTGACGACATAGAGGCCGCGTCCTACACCAGTCCCGCGCTGACCTCGGTGCGCAGCCCGATGGCCGACCAGGCGACCGCCGCCGTCCACCTGCTCCTCGGCCTGATCGACGGTGGCCCCACCACGCCGGTGATCATGCCGAACGAACTCGTGGTGCGCGAGTCGACCTGATCTCCCGGCAGCGCCCCCCTCCGAGGTGGTGTCCGGTGGATCAGGGTCCGGCAGGGGGCGGCGTCCCGCGCGGGGCGTCGGCCATGCCGCTGCCGACCCGTGCGGCCGTCTCGCGCAGCCAGATGTGGGCGGCGTCGTGCGTGTGCACCGGGTGCCACCACATCGATTCCCGCAGCGGCACCGCCTCGTACGGCGGCTCCAGGACCCGGACGGCCGCGAGCGGGGTGAGCAGCCGGGCGAGGCGGGCCTGGATCAGGGCGATGCGCCGGGTCCCGGCGACGAGCAGCGGCAGGAGCTGGAAGCTGTCGACGGAGACTTCCACGCGCGGTTCGACACCCAGCATCCCGAGCTGGCGCACGGCGGGGGCGTCGTAGGTGCGCTGGTAGGTGACCCAGGGCAACCGGGCCAGGTCCTCCCGGGTCAGCCGGTCCCCCACGCTCGGGTGGTCGTCCGCCACGAGGAAGACCCACTTGTCCTCGTAGAGGTCGGTGGCGGGGAAACCGCTGATGACGCCGTGCGGCATGAGCAGACCGTCGGTGGCGCTCAGCAGCGTGGCCGTGTCGTCGACCACGGTGGGCGGGGTCTGGGCGAAGCGCAGGCGGACGCCGGGGGCCTCCTCGTGCATGATCCGGGCGAGCTCGGCACCGAAGACGGCGACGGCGTAGTCGGACGCGATCAGCTTGAACTCGCGGCTCTCGGTGGCCGGGTCGAAGGCGGCCTGACTGGCGAAGAGGCGTTCGAGCACGTCGTACGCCGTCGAGGTGCGGTCGAGCAGGACCTGTCCGAGGGCGGTGAGTTCGTAGTGGCCGCCGACCCGGGCCAGCAGGTCGTCGTCGAAGTGCCGCCGCAGCCGGGAGAGGGCCGCGCTCATGGCCGGCTGGCTGAGTCCGACGCGTTGTCCGGCGCGCGTGACGTTCCGCTCCTCCAGCAGAGCGCGCAACGCGACCACGAGATTCAGGTCCAGGCGGGACAGATTCACGGGCTTTCTCCTCGCTGTACGGCGCCTACCAGCCGCAATAAACGGGATGGATGACAGCCATCCATACAATCTATTTCCATGATTCCGGGTGGCGGGTCCAGATTAGTCACATCGCAATCAGGAGGACATGTCCGTGAAACCTGCACCCGCGTCCGCGCTCTTCGCCGGACCGTTCGCCCTCGCCACGCTCTCTGCCCCCGACGGGCCCGCGTTCCCCGCTCTCGTCACGCCCGACGCCCGGGTACTCGACCTTCGAGCAGCCCTCGGCGACGACCGGTTGGACGTCCGGGGCCTCCTGGAGGACTGGGAGTCGGCGCTTCCCCGTCTGGAGGCACTGGCCGAGGGCGACGGGCCGGAGCGGAAGCCGCTGGCCGACTTCCGGGTGCACGCCCCCGTCGAGCCGCGTCAGGTCTTCCAGTCCGGCGCGAACTACCGGCAGCACGTCATCGACCTGCACGTCGCGCACCGGGCCCCGGGCGATGACCGGTCCGAGGAGGAGCGGCGGGCGGAGGCGGCGGAGATCATGGACCGGCGGGCCACCGAGGACCTGCCGTACGTGTTCATCGGCCTGCCGAGCGCGATCACCGGGCCGTACGACGACGTCGTGCTCCCCGCATGGGCCCAGAAGCCCGACTGGGAACTGGAGTTGGCTGTCGTCATCGGTCGGCCCGCCTTCCAGGTGTCCGTGGCGGAGGCGCTGGACCACGTCGCCGGGTACACGATCGCCAACGACCTCACCGACCGCGCGACCGTGTTCCGCCGGGACATGCCGCAGATCGGCACGGACTGGCTGCGCAGCAAGAACGCGCCCGGTTTCACCCCGCTCGGCCCCTGGATCGTGCCCACCGCGTCGGTGGCCGACCCGGGCGACCTGCAGGTGACGCTGAAGCTGAACGGCGACACCATGCAGGACGAGTCCACCAAGGACATGATCTTCGATGTCGCGCGTGTGGTGGCGTACGTGTCGCAGACCGCACGCCTCCTCCCCGGCGATCTCGTGCTGACCGGCAGTCCCGCCGGGAACGGCATGCACTGGGGCCGGCTCCTGCGCGACGGGGACGTCATGGAGGGTTCGGTCACCGGGCTCGGCGTGCAGCGCACCCGCTGCGTCAGCACGGAAGCGTCATGACCCTCGACCGCGCCGACCCCGAGGGTGCGATCGCCCAGGCCGCCGAGGCGTACTCGAACTGGGGCCGCTGGGGCGCCGACGACGTGCTCGGGACCCTCAACTTCCTCGACGAGGCCAAGCGCCGGGAGGCCGCCGCCCTCGTCCGGCGGGGCGTGAGTTTCTCCCTCTCCCAGAGCTTCGACATGGACGGTCCGCAGAAGGGCTGGCGCCGGCGCACCAACCCCGTGCACACCATGCTCGACACCGGCACCGACGCCGTCGTCACCGGGCAGGGGTTCCCGCACGGACTCGGCGGCGCCGACGACGTCATCGCGATGCCGCTGCAGTGCTCCACCCAGTGGGACGGACTCGGCCACATCTTCGACCACGGCAAGGCGTGGAACGGGCGGCCCGCGGAGAAGGTCGTGACCTCGGAGGGCGACCTGGTCACCGGCATCGAGCACATGGCACCGCACGTCGCCGGTCGCGGGGTGCTGCTGGACGTCGGGCGTGTCATCGGTGAGGGCGGGGAACTGCCCGACGGCTTCGCCATCACCGGGGAGCACCTGGCGGCCACGGCCGAGGCCCACGGCGTCGCCGTGGGGCGCGGCGACATCGTCCTGGTGCGGACCGGGCAGCTCGCCCGGGTCCGCCGCGACGGGTGGGGCGAGTACGCCGGCGGTCCGGCTCCGGGACTGTCCTTCACCGCTGCGGGCTGGCTGCACGGCACGGAGATCGCCGCGATCGCGACCGACACCTGGGGCTTCGAGGTGCGGCCCAACGAGTTCGACCACGCGTTCCAGCCGCTGCACCAGGTCGCCATCCCCAACATCGGTCTGCTGATCGGCGAGATGTGGGACCTCGACGCTCTCGCCGAGGACTGCGCCAACGACGGGGTGCATGAGTTCTCGCTCACCGCCGCACCCCTGCGCATCACCGGGGCGGTCGGCAGCCCCGTGAACCCGATCGCCGTCAAGTAACAAGAGGAACGAAGGAGTTCCCATGAGTAGAGCCCGTACGGTCCTGGTGGTCGGTGGCGGGGCGGCCGGTAACGCGGTGACGGTCCTGCTGCGTCGGGCCGGCGTGGACGTCGAGTTGATCGAGGCCAAGGACGACTGGAACGCCACCGCGGGTTCCGGTATCACCCTCCAGGGCAACGCTCTGCGCGTGCTGCGCGAACTGGGCGTCTGGGACCGGGTGGAGGCATCCGGTTACGGCTTCGGCTCGGTCGGCATCACCGCCCCCGACGGCACCGTCCTGCACGCGCAGGACGACATCCGCAGCGGAGGCGACGACCTGCCGGCCACCGTCGGCATGCAGCGCCCGCGACTGCAGCAGATCCTCATCGACGCGGTCCGCGCGAGCGGAGCGCACGTACGCCTGGGTGTCCGGCCCACCGCCCTGGAACAGGACGACGGCGGCGTCACCGTGCGCTTCTCCGACGGCGCCGAAGGCCGTTACGACCTGGTGATCGCCGCCGACGGCCTCGGCTCCACCACCCGCGCCGCCATCGGCATCACGGCGAAACCGGAACCGACCGGCATGGCCATCTGGCGCGTCGCCGCTCCTCGCCCGGCGGGTCTGACCCGCACCGACCTCGCCTACGGCGGCCCGGCCCACATCGCCGGGTACTGTCCCACCGGCGAGGAGACCCTCTACGCGTACGTCGTCGAGGCGAACCGCGACCGGGCCTCCATCCCGGTGGACTCGTACGCCGACGAGATGCGCCGTCTGACCTCCGCCTACGGCGGTTTCTGGCCGGAGATCACCGAGACGATCACCGATCCGGAACAGGTCAACTACACCTGGTTCGACAAGCTGCTGGTCGAGGGGGCCTGGCACCGCGGCCGCGTCGTCCTCGTCGGCGACGCCGCGCACTGCTGCCCGCCCACCCTCGCGCAGGGCGCGGCCCTGTCGCTGGAGGACTCCCTCGTGCTGGCTCAGATGCTGACCGCGACCGACGTCTGGGACGACGCGCTCTTCCAGGCGTACTACGAGCGCCGCATCGCCCGGGTCCGGCCCGTCGTGGAGGCGTCCGTGCAGATCGGCCAGTGGCAGCTCGACGGGGTGCGGGACGCGGACGTTCCCGGCCTGATGGGCCGCACCATGACGATGCTCCGGGAGCTGCCGTGACTTCCCCGACCGTGGACGTACACGCGCACGTCCTGCTGCCCGGTGTCGAAGCGCTCGTGGCGGGCATGCCGGGACTGGCCGCGGCCAAGGAGCTGGACGCCCGGCGCAACGGGGCCGCCGCGCTCGCCGTCAGCGGCCCCATGGTCGGCGCGCGCATACCGAAGCTGACCGACGTGTCCGTACGCCTCGCGGCGATGGACGCGCAGGGCGTGGACGTCCAGCTGGTCAGCCCCTCCCCCTCGCACTACCACTACTGGGCCGACGAGGACACGGCGGAGAAGGTCTGCCGGCTCGCCGGCGAAGCCACCGCAGCGCACTGCGCGGCGGCACCGGACCGGCTGCGGGGCCTGGGGATCGTACCCCTGCAACACCCCGGCCTCTTGGTGCCTGCTCTCGACCACGCCCTGCAACAGGGCCTGTTCGGCGTGGAGTTGTCGAGCCACGCTCCGGGAAGGGAGCTCTCCGACCCGGCGTACGAGCCGTTCTGGGCCAGGGCGGAGGAGACGGGAGCGATCCTCTTCCTGCACCCCTTCGGATGCACGCTCGACGAGCGCCTGGACCAGTGGTACCTGTCCAACACGGTCGGCCAGCCCACCGAGAACGCCGTCGCCCTCTCGCACCTCATCTTCTCCGGGGTGCTCGACCGGCACCCCGGGCTGAAGCTGCTCGCCGCGCACGGTGGCGGCTACCTGCCCACCCACATCGGCCGCTCCGACCACGCCTGGTCCGCGCGCACCGACGCGGGCTCGGGATGCGCCCATCCGCCGAGCAGCTACCTGAAGCGGATCCATTTCGACTCGCTCGTCCACGACCCGCACGTCCTGCGGGAGTTGGTCCGTGTCGCGGGCGCCGACCGGGTGCTGCTCGGTTCGGACTTCCCCTTCGACATGGGCACCGAAGACCCGGTCGCCGCCCTGCGCGCCGCCGGCCTCTCCGAGGCCGACTTCGACTCCGTACGCGGTGGAAACGCCGCTGCCCTGCTGCGTCATGCCTGACCTCAACGAGGAGGAAGCACCATGAACGGACGTCTGCTCACCCATCTGCGCCATGTGGACCTGGCGGTGCCGGACTACGAGAAGCAGCTCGACTTCTACGCCGGAGTCTGGGGCCTCACCACGGTCTCCGAGGACTCCGGGATCTCCTTCCTGGCGGCCGAGGGCTCTCCCGAGAACTACGTCGTGCGGCTGCGCAAGGCCGAGGAGAAGCGCCTCGACCTCGTCTCCTACGGCGCGGTCGACGCCGCCGCCGTCGACACGCTCGCCGAGCGACTCCTGGCCGGAGGCGTGCAGTTGATATCCCGGCCCGGGGCGGTGGACACGCCCGGTGGCGGCTACGGCTTCCGCTTCTTCGACGTGGACGGCCGGACCATCGAGGTCTCCGCCGACGTCGAGGTCCGGCAGCACCGGAAGATCGAGGAGAAGGAGGCCATCCCGGTCAAGCTCTCCCACGTGGTCCTCAACTCCCCCGACCTGAACCGCACCCGCGAGTGGTACGAGCGCCACCTCGGCTTCGCCCTCTCCGACACGCTCAGCTCACCGCACATGGGTGAGGTCATGCACTTCATGCGGATCAGCAACCAGCACCACTCCATGGCGATCGCCCAGGGCCCGCACACGGCGCTGCACCACGTCTCCTTCGAGATGCGCGGCATCGACGAGTACATGCGCGGCTCCGGCCGCGTCATGCGGGCCGGTTTCAAGAAGGTCTGGGGTCCCGGCCGGCACATGGCGGGCGACAACACCTTCACCTACTTCCTCGACCCGCACGGCAACACCGTCGAGTACACGACCGAGCTGGAGAACCTCGACGAGGACACCTGGCACCCCCACGTCTACGACTTCTCCCGGCCCGAGGTCACCGACCAGTGGGGCACCGCCAACGCCATGAACGAGATCGTCGCCAAGGAGTCCTTCAACGACCCGGACCGCGGCGTCTTCATCGCCCCTCCGGTCTGAGGACCTGTCCGGCGGTTCGCGGCCAGGGGCGCGACGCCCCCACCGACGACCGTGAACCGCCGGCCACCCGCGTGCGTCCGGCCTTGGCCCGCCGGGCGGCCCGCCGGGCCCTGATCCGCCGACGCCCACGGCAACGGGGCGCGGGCCGTCCTCCCGGCGAGCGGTCGACCGAAGCCGCGACCCGGCACCCGCCCTCCGCCCCTCCCTGCCTCCCCCAGGAGCCGCACATGCGTTTCGCCGCCTACGAGTACCAGCACCGTCACCGCGTAGCCGTCGTGGAAGAGGACGGCACGCTCTTCCCCCTCCCCGGTGTCACCTCGCTCACCGCTCTCCTCAAGGAGACCGGCGGGCTGCCGGGGCTGCTCGCCGCCGGTGCGGCGGCGCTGGACGTACCCCCGGGCCCCCACGTCTCCCAGGTGCGGCTCCTCCCTCCTCTGGAGCCCTCGTCCGTACGCGACTTCGTGACCTTCGAGGAGCATGTCGAAGGCGTGCGCCGCGCCGTCGACGGCATCGCGGGGGTGCCCGACCAGTGGTACGCGGCGCCGACCTTCTACTTCACCAACCCGCACGCCGTCTACGGCCCGGACGAGGAGGTCCCGATGCCCCCCGGCTCGGCCGCGCTCGACTTCGAACTGGAGGTGGGCGCCGTCATCGGCCGGGAGGGGAGCGACCTCACCCCCGAGCAGGCCCGCGACCACATCGTCGGCTACACCGTCTTCAACGACTGGTCCGCGCGCGACCTGCAGTCCGCGGAGATGAAGGTCGGTCTCGGCCCCTGCAAGGGCAAGGACACCGCCACCACGCTCGGCCCGTACCTGGTCACCGCCGACGAACTGGAGCCGTACCGGGATGCCGAGGGCCTGCTGCACCTCGCGCTGACGGCACAGGTCAACGGAGAGGTGATCGGCAGGGACCTGCTGTCGAACATGAGCTGGACCTTCGAGGAGATGACCGCCTACGCCTCGCGGGGCACCCGTGTCGTGCCCGGTGACGTCCTCGGCTCCGGCACGTGCGGCAACGGCGGCTGCCTCGCCGAGCTCTGGGGGCTGCGCGGCGAGCAGAACCCGCCACCGCTGCGGCCCGGCGACACCGTGAGCCTCACCGTCGAAGGCATCGGCACTCTGACCAGCACCGTCGTGGCCGGTGTGGCCCCCGTGCCGCTGCCGGCCGGCCGGCGTCGCGACCGGGACCGCCCGCAACCGGGGCGGCCGTCGACGGAGCCCGGCAGGCGGTCCCGCCCGGCGCCTCCGCCTGCGCCAACCACCCTTGAAAGGCAGGACCCGTTGTGAACAAGGTGCACGGCAGCGCCGCCGAGGCGGTCGCCGACATACCGGACGGCGCTTCGCTCGCCGTCGGCGGCTTCGGCCTCTCCGGCGTCCCCGCCGTCCTCATCGACGCCCTCCACGCGCAGGGCGCGAGCGGACTCGGCGTCGTCTCCAACAACTGCGGGGTGGACGGCCGCGGCCTCGGCGTGCTGCTGTCCGCCGGCCGCATCGACCGCGTCACCGGCTCCTACGTCGGGGAGAACAAGGAGTTCGCCCGGCAGTACCTGTCCGGCGAACTGGAGGTGGAGCTGACCCCGCAGGGCACGCTCGCCGAGCGGCTCCGCGCGGGCGGCGCGGGCATCCCCGCCTTCTACACCCCTGCCGGTGTCGGCACCCAGGTGGCCGAGGGCGGCCTGCCGTGGCGGTACGCCCCCGACGGGACGGTGGCCGTCGCCTCCCCGCCCAAGGAGATCCGGGAGTTCCGGGGACGTTCGTACGTACTGGAGCACGGCATCACCACCGACTTCGCCCTCGTACGCGCCTGGCGCGGCGACCGGCACGGCAATCTCGTCTTCCGCCGCGCGGCCGCCAACTTCAACCCACTCGCCGCGATGGCCGGCCGCGTGACGGTCGCCGAGGTGGAAGAGCTCGTCGAGCCCGGCGAACTCCACCCCGACGAGGTGCACCTGCCCGGTATCTACGTGCAGCGCGTGGTGGAACTGACCCCGGCCGAAGCCGCCGACAAGCAGATCGAGAAGAGGACCGTGCGCGCATGAGCACCCTGGGCTGGACCCGCGACCAGATGGCCGCCCGCGCCGCCGCCGAACTCACCGACGGTTCCTACGTCAACCTGGGCATCGGCTTCCCCACCCTGATCCCCGGCCATCTGCCGCCCGGGGTACACGTCGTGCTGCACTCCGAGAACGGCATCCTCGGCACCGGCCCCTACCCGTCGGAGGCGGAGGTCGACCCGGATCTGATCAACGCCGGCAAGGAGACGGTCACCGTCCTGCCCGGGGCGAGCTTCTTCGACTCCGCGCTCTCCTTCGGCATGATCCGCGGCGGCCACATCGACACCGCCGTCCTCGGCGCCATGCAGGTCTCCTCCCGGGGGGACCTCGCGAACTGGATGATCCCGGGCAAGATGGTGAAGGGCATGGGTGGTGCCATGGACCTCGTTCACGGAGCCCGCCGGGTCATCGTCCTGATGGAACACACCGCCAAGGACGGCACGCCGAAGATCCTCGACGAGTGCACCCTGCCGCTGACCGGTCAGCGGTGCGTGCACCGGATCATCACCGACCTCGGCGTCCTCGACGTCACCGCGGAGGGCCTCGCTCTCGTCGAGACCGCTCCGGGAGTGACCGTCGAGGACATCACCGCGCGCACCAGCGCTCCCCTGCGCCTGGACAGCGTCGCCGCGGCCCGCTGACGGGGAACTACTGCGTGGCCCAGGCGAGGGAGAAGCCGGTGAAGACGATCCCGCCGGTCGAGCCGATCTCGTACAGGTTTCCGACCGTGCCGCCCTTGAGTACCGCCATGGTCGAATAGCCCGCTGCGCCCGGCTTGATCAGGACCTCGTGCTGCCAACTCGCGCCGTCGTCCTCGCTCACCCGCACGGTCAGTTCGTTGCGGCCGGCGGCGGAGGCGTTGCCGCTGTAGAGCGAGACGTCGGTGGCGGCCGGGTACCCGCCGGCGTTCACGTCGGTGGGCGAGAGGTAGGAGATCTCGTCGGCATTGCAGCCCGGGTCGATCAGACCCGAGTTCCAGGGGGTGCCGAAGGCGCTCGCCACGTCGGACGCGCCGATGTCGCTCGCCGTGGCGTACCAGCGGTTGCCGCCGCTGTTGGACCGCATGTTCTGGACCACCTTGCCGGACCCGCGCTGCAGGACCTTGCTCTCGTTCACTCCGGTGGCGGCCGGGGCGCCGGCCCTCCAGGTGGCCCCGTGGTCGTCGGAGTAGATGTCGGCGGCGTGGTCGACGCCGTTCTCGCGGTAGACGATCGGTTGCACGAGGCGGCCGTCGGCCAGCTGGATCCCGTGCCCCGAGGACGCGAACATACCGGCCCAACTCACCTTTTTGACCTGCGGGTTGACATCTACCGGGGTGGACCAGGTCGCGCCTTGGTCGGTCGAGGTGACGTAGCGGATGTGCATCGCGGTGGCATCGGTCGCGGAGTTGGAGCCGGCGGAGGAGCCGTAGTAGCCGATGCCGGGTGCCGGGGAGTAGTTGAGGAAGGCGTAGATCTTGCCGCTCGCGCCCACCGAACGGTCGACCAGCAGGCTCACGTCTCCGTACCCCTCGGTGGTGGTGGCGGCGTGCTGGACGATCTCGGCCCTGGTCCAGGTGGCGCCGCCGTCGCTGCTGCGGCGCATGGCGACCTGGATGTCGTTGCCGCTGCCGCCGAGGTCGGCCGCGCCGGAGACCCTGGCGTCCGCCATGGCGACGATGGTGCCGGTGTTCGAGACGGCCATCGCCGGGATGCGGACCGATGCCACCGTCCTCGACTTCTCCTCGTAACCACCGTCCGCACGACGCGTGTTGACTCCGTCTATGGGATCGGTGACGGAGAAGAGGGTCTGGGAGTTCATGCCCGGGGTTCCGGCAGCCAGTCCGCAGGTCGCCTTGCCGCTCTCGGTACGGGCGAATCCGGTGGCCGTGGTGGTGAGGGTGTAGGGCGTTCCGTTGTCCACGGTCCAGTACATCGACGCGTCCGAGGAGTGGGCGGGCACGGTCACGGTCCACGGGGACACGGCGCGACCGGGCCAGCCGACCGTGAAGACCCGCGAGGCCGCCGACCGGTTGACCAGGGTCAGCCTCAGTCGGTGGGTCGGGGGCAGTGATCCGTCGGCGTTGCGCGGACACTCCATGCTGATCTGCGCACCCAGCGCCGTGCCGCAGTCGAGAGTCCCGTTGAGGGAGGTGTTGAGCCCTTCGGGGGTGGTGACGACGGAGGCGTACGCCGTGCCGTCGTCCTTGGTGAAGTAGAGGTTGGTACGGTCGCCCGCGCTCACGGTGCGCGTATAGGTACCGACACCGGCCCAGATGGCGGTGAAAGTCGTCGCCGCCGAGGTCTCGTTGACCAGAGTGATCCTGATCCGGCTGCTGGTGCAGTCCTGGTCGACCACGGCCGACTGCCCGCTCACGGCCGAAGAGGCCATGGAGTCCGGGGAGACCGCCGATGCTCGAACGGGAACGACGAGTACCGCGGCGATCGCGGTCACGAGGGCCAGCAGGGTGGGCACGGTCAGGGCCCAGGGGCGCCGCACCGGGCGTGGCATGAATGGTGCAAACACGTTGTCCGCTCTCCTTACCTAGAGAAACTAGACACCTGACAGCAGACATCAGACGTCTTCTGTTGGGTGACAGTAGGAGTGCGGACCCGGGGCGTCAATAGATCGCACCGGTGCGCGGGCACCGGCGCGCACGGCGCCAACTACGCGTACTGCTTATCGCCTTGACCTGTCGCCGACGGGTCAGCAGGCCGCCCCGCGGGAAGGCCGACGGTGATACTCCCGAGAGACGGGGGCCACGTCGTGAGTGAATGGGCAGCATGCTCTTCGACTTCACGCACGACCATGACGGTGAGCGGCTCAGCGGCGTGTACGGCGGTGAACCTTCCGGGGTCACCGCCGTGGTGCTGCATGGCGCGGGCACCAGCAGCATGGAGCGACTGCGCCCGCTGGTACAGGACTTCGTGGCCCACGGCTGCCGAGGGGTCGCCTTCGACTTTTCCGGGCACGGCGAAAGCACGGGAAGGCTCAGTGAGTCGAGCCTGCGGCGACGGTTCGAGCAGGCCGTCGCGGTGATCGACGCCTATGGCGGGGAGGAGGGACCGCTGGTCCTGGTGGGTTTCAGCATGAGCGGGCAGACGGTGGCCGATCTCGCCACCCACTACGGGGACCGGGTGACGGCGCTGGGGCTGTGCGCGCCCGCCGTGTATGCCGCAGAGGCGTGGGAGATGCCCTTCGAGGACGGGGACGGCCGGTTCAGCAGGATCATCCGGCGGCCGGACAGCTGGCGTGAGGCGCCCGCGTTGCAGCTGCTGCGGGCGTACGAGGGCCGGGCGGTACTCGCTGTACCGGGCACGGACGCGGTGATTCCGGCCGCGGTGACCGAGTCCGTACAGGACGCGCTGGCCGCCCGCGCCCAGTACACGCGGTTCGACCTTCCGCACGCACAGGACCAGTTGGGCATGTGGTTCCGCGATCACGCTGACGACAGGCGGGAGTTCGTCGAGGCGGTGCTGACCGGCCTCGACGACCACGGCTGGTCAGCCACACGGGCGTGGGTAGCCGAGCAGCTCGGCGACGGCCGCGAGGTCACCGGCCGGCGCCTCCTGTCCGGTGGCTGGAGCTCCCAGATGCGCCGGCTCACGCTCGACGACGGCACTGCCCTGGTGCAACGGACCCTCGTGCAGCCGTTCTTCCGCCACCACGGGCCCGGACTGCTGGCCCGCGAGGCGTCCGCCCTGACCCTGCTCACCGGGCAGGAGAGCATTCCCGCGCCCGAGCTCGTCGCCGTGGACGCCGCGGCCGAGCACTGCGACCACCCGACCCTGTTGATGTCCGCGCTGCCCGGCCGCGTCCGCGTGGACGAGGACGACCTCGCACAGCGTCTGGACCTGCTCGCCGCCCAGCTCGTCAGCATCCACGGCGTCGTACCGAACGACAGACCGCGCGCCTACCGGGCGTGGACGTCCGCAGAGCGCGTCCGCACCCCGGACGGCCCTCTGTGGGCGCGGGCCGTCGATGTGATCCGTCGCGACCCGCCGTCGTACGACGGCTGCTTCCTGCACCGCGACTTCCACCCTGGAAACGTCCTCTTCACGGGAGCCGGGCCCGAACTGCGGATCACCGGTGTCGTGGACTGGGTCGAGACCTCGTGGGGCCCCGCCGACCTGGACGTGGCGCACTGCTCGACCGCGCTCGCACTGCTGCACGGACCCGCGTACGGGCTGGACTTCCGCGAGCGGTACGAGGCACACGGCGGCGACCTCGCCGACGGGCCCGACCACCTGTACTGGCGGCTGCTCGACGCCCTGCACTACTGCCCCGACGCGGCGAAACTGGCCGGGCCGTGGCGTGAACTGGGGCGGGCCGATCTGACTGCCGAGGTGCTGGGAGGACGGCTGGAGGCGTACGTGGACGGGCTCCTGCAGCGATACGGCTGACCGACGTGGGGCACTCGTCCGACACCGGTCCGAGCTCACCACGGATGCGATCACTCGTCCGGGATCTCTGTACCGCAACCGCTCGTAGGCGGGCACCCGGACAGGGGCCGGCCCGCACGGGCGGGCGGGCGCGGCGAACTGCCGCCGTCGGTACGAGTCCGACGACGGCAGTGGTCTTGGCGCGTCCGGGCTCGCGCGGTGTGCGGGCTCCGGGGGTGTGCGCCGGTCAGCCCAGCAGGCCGGCGCGCTCCAGGACGGCGGCGATCCTGGAGCGCTCCTCCGTGTCGAGGCGGCGCATCGGCGGGCTCACCACGTTCGTCGCGATGACGCCCAGCAGTTCGAGTGCCGTCTTGAAGGCCCCGAGCCCGGCCGCCGTCGCCGACGCGGTGGCGGTGTCGGCCGCCCCGACGATCTCGAACAGGGCGACGAGCCGGTCCTGCTCCGCCCTGGCGGCGGTCCAGTCACCGCGTACCGCCGCCTCGTGCAGCCGGACATAGCCGTGCGGGTCGACGTTGCCGAGACCGGGCACCGAGCCGTGGGCGCCGCACAGCATCATGGCGTCCACCACCAGCTCGTGCCCGGTCAGCAGGGAGAACCCGGGCAGGTCCCGGGTCGCGCCGGCCAGGACGCGGAAGGAGCCGTCGTCCCCGCTGGAGTCCTTCACTCCGGCCAGCACCCCGTCCGCGGCGAGTGGCGCCAGCAGGTCCGGGGTCAGCTTGCTGTGGACGCACACCGGTACGTCGTACGCCAGCAGCGGGAGGTCGACGGCCGCGGCGACGGCCCTGAAGTGGCGGTCGATCTCGGTGGGGTGGGTACGGGTGTAGAAGGGCGCGGTCGCCACCACCGCGTCGGCGCCGAGGCCGGCCACCGCACGGGCCCGCTCGATCGCACGGTTGGTGGTGGTCTCGATGGCGCCGACGACCACGGGCACCTGACCTGCGGCCGTGGTCGTGATCACCTGGGTGACCTCGTCCTGCTGCGCGGGCGTGAGATAGGCGGTCTCGCCGGAACTCCCGAGGGCGAAAAGGCCGTTGACCCCCGCCTGGAGCAGATGACCGACGACCCTCTCCAGGGACGCCCGGTCGATCTGTCCGTCTGCGGTGAGCGGGGTGACGACCGGCGGGATCACTCCGGTGTACGGGGTGGTGGACGTGCTCATGCGGTGCTCCTTGCAGGCGTCCGCGGGGTGGGGTCCCCGTCGGACGGTCGGGCGGGCTGGGGGTGGACGCAGTGCCAGCGGTGCGGGCCTGCCGCCGCGTCCTGTGCCGGTGCCGGGAAGGCGGAGGCGCAGGCGTCGTCGGCCTTCCAGCAGCGGGTGCGGAACGGGCAGCCGGTCGGCGGATTGGTCGCCGAGGGCACCGGCCCGGTCAGCACGATGCGTTCGGTGTGCTCCAGCAGGCTGGGCGTCGCGGAGAGCAGGGCCTCGGTGTACGGGTGGCGCGGGGCGCCGGCCACGGCTTCGGCCGGTCCCTCCTCGACGATGCGGCCGAGGTAGAGGACCGCGACGCGGTCGGCGAGGTAGCGCACCGTCTGGATGTCGTGGGAGATGAACACCATGCCGAGACCGAGGCGTTCCCGCAGATCCACGAGGAGGTTGAGGACCTGGGCACGTACCGAGACGTCGAGTGCGGAGGTCGGCTCGTCGGCGACGATGAGGTCCGGTTCCAGGGCGAGGGCCCGCGCGATGGCGACGCGCTGGCGCTGACCACCCGAGAGCTGTCCGGGGAGGGCGGCGAGGGTGTGTCCGGGGAGGCCGACGAGGTCGAGGAGTTCCTCCACCCGTTCCTCGCGCTCCGCCACGGTTCCCCGCCGGTGGACGTCCAGCGGGTCGCGCAGGATCCGGCGGACGGTGAGGCGCGGGTTGAGGGCGGTGGACGGGTCCTGGAAGACGACGCCGACGGAGGAGCCGAACCGGTCCCGCCGTTCGGCCGCGGGGATGTCCCAGAGGTCACGCCCGTGGAAGAGGACCTCGCCCTCGGTGGGTTTCTGCAGGCCGGTGAGGACTCTGGCCAGGGTCGACTTGCCGCAGCCGGACTCCCCCACCAGGCCGAGGATCTCGCCGCGCGCCACCTCGACCGAGACGTCGGTGAGCGCGTGCACGGCGTCCCTGGCGAAGATGCCTCCACTGCGCGCCTTGTGGCGTACGTGGACGCCGTCGAGCCTGATCACAGGGCGCTTCCTTCCAGTTGTACGGCCTCGGCCGGGTGGTGGCACGCGAAGGCGTGGTCCTCCGCGGTGCCGCGCGCGGTGAGCGCCGGCGGTGTACCGCGGCAGAGGTCGGTCGCCGCCGGGCAGCGCCCGGCGAAGCGGCAGCCGCCGCCGAAGCCCTGGGGTGCGGGGACGACTCCGCGGATCTGGTGCAGGCGGTCGGCGCCCGCTTCGAGGGAGACGACGGAGCCGAGCAGGCCGCGGCTGTAGTGGTGGGCGGGGTCGGTCAGCACCGCCCGGGTGCCGCCCACCTCGGCCAGGTGGCCGGCGTACATGACGGCGACGCGGTGGGAGAGGTCTCCGACCAGGGCGAGGTCGTGCGAGACCAGCACCATGGCGAAGCCGAGTTCGTCGCGCAGCCGGATCAGGAGTTCGACGACCTGGGCCTGGACGGTGACGTCGAGTGCGGTGGTCGGCTCGTCGGCGATGAGGAGGCGGGGACTGCGGGACAGGGCCATGGCGATGAGGACGCGTTGGCGCTGGCCGCCGGAGAGCTCGTGCGGGTAGCTGCGCAGGGTGCGTTCCGGTGAGAGCCCGACCAGTTCGAGGAGTTCGGCGGGGGTCTTCGTACCGCCGCGCGAGGTGAGCTGCTTGAGCTGGGTGCCGACGAGTACGGAGGGGTTGAGGGAAGAGAGCGCGTCCTGGTACACCATCGCGATCTCGGGCCCCATCAACGCCCGGCGCTCCTTCGGGGGGAGCTTGAGGAGGTCCCGGCCCCGGTAGAGGATCTCCCCGTCCACCTGGGCGTTGCGGGCGAGCAGGCCCATGACGGCGAGGCTGGTGATGGACTTGCCGCAGCCTGACTCGCCGACCAGCCCGAGGGTCTCCCCCTCGCGCACGGTGAAGTTCAGCCGGTCGACGACGGGGATGCCGCCGTAGCGGTCCGGGAAGCGGATCGCCAGGTCGCGTACGACCAGGAGTTCCCCGGCGTCCTCGCGCACCGGGACGACGGAGGGTTCGGTCGCGTCGATGTGGCGGGCGAGCCGGGCGAGCGCGGCGTCGACGTCGACGGTGGAGGCGGCTTCGACGGGGTCGGGCTTCGCGGTCTCGTGGGTGCCGCCGCCGGTGCGTCCGCCCTTCGGTGCGGCGGAGGCGTCGGTCAGCCCCTCGGAGAGGACGTTGAGGGCCAGGACGGTGATCAGGAGGGCGAGGCCGGGGAAGAAGGTGGCCCACCAGCCTCCGGCCAGGAGGATCTGGCGGCCGTAGGCGAGCACACTGCCCCAGCTGGGGTCGGGGTCCTGGACGCCGGCTCCGATGAAGGAGAGGGATGCCTCGAAGATGATCGCCTCGGCGACCATGACGGTGGCGAACACCAGGACCGGGGCCATGCAGTTGACGGCCACGTGCCGGAGCACGATGTACGGACGCTTCGCTCCGAGCACCTTCTCGGCCGCCACGTAGTCCTCGCCGTACTGCGCGAGCACGTTGGCGCGCACCACTCGGGCCAGCGAGGGGGTGTAGACGAAGGCGACGGTGAAGATGATGACCGGGATGCTCGTGCCGAAGACGGCGACGAGGACGGCGGCGAGCGCGATCGGCGGGAACGACATCACCACGTCGAGGGTGCGCATGATCGCTTCGTCGCCGAGCTTGCGGGAGGTCGCCGCGAGCGAGCCGAGGACGGAGCCGGCCAGCAGGGCGAGCGCGGTCGCGCCGAGGCCGATGACCAACGAGTAGCGAGCGCCGTGCACCACCCGGGCGAACACGTCGCGCCCCGCCCGGTCGGTGCCGAACCAGTGCGCGCCGCTGGGCGCCTGCACGGGTGTTCCGGTGGACAGGGGGTCCTGGGTGAGGAGCGGCGCGAACACCGCGCCGAGCACCACCACGACGAGCACGGCGAGGGCGACCCGGGAGGCGGTGGGAAGGGAGCGGAAGGCGATCCCGGGTCGGGAGAGCTTGGTGGCCAGGCGGCCCGTGGTGAACATGTCACACCGTCCTGATGCGCGGATTGACCAGCAGATAGAGCAGGTCGACGATGATGTTGACCACCAGGAACGCGATGGCGATGGTCAGCACGGTGCCCTGTACCAGCGCGACGTCGCCGCCCGTGACACCTTCGAGGATGAGCTTGCCCATGCCGGGCAGGTCGAAGATCGCTTCGATGACGACGGCACCGCTGAGCAGGTAGCCGACCTTCACCCCGAGCACGGTCAGCGGGGTGACGAGGGCGTTGCGCAGGACCGAGCGGATCACCAGGAAGACGGGGAGCCCGTTTCCCCTGGCGGTACGCACGTAGTCGCGGTCGAGCTCCGCGACCATGGAGGTGCGCACGAGCCGTGCGAGCGAGGCGGCGACCGGTACGGCGAGCGACACGGCGGGGAGCACCATGCTGCGGAGCCAACCCCCGAAGGAGTCGGCGGGGTTGGTGTAGCCGCCGGTCGGGAAGACGGGGCTGTTCAGCGCGAACTGCTGGATGAGCAGCACCCCGAGCCAGAAGGAGGGGACGGCCACGCCGGTCATGGACAGGAGCCGGAAGAGCTGGTCGGGCCAGCGGTCGCGGTACATGGCCCCGGCGACTCCGCCGACCGTGGCGAGGACGACGGCCAGCAGGAGACCGAGGAACGTCAGCTGCAGGGTGAGCGGGAAGGCCTCGGTGATGCGGTCGATCACGGGCCGGCTGGGCGGGACGGTGGAGCCGAGGTCCAGGTGGAGCAGCTGGCCGATAAAACGGAAGTAGCGTACGGGCAGGGGGTCGTTGAGCCCGTTGGCTTCGGAGAATGCCTCGCGGGCCTCTGGCGACGCGCTCTCTCCGAGCGCGTTGTAGGCCGGGTCGGTCGGCGAGAACTGCAGCACCACGAAGACGAGTAGCGCGATGCCGAGGATCATCACCGGCATCATCGCGACGCGGCGCAGCGCAAGCCGGAGAAATGCAACCATCGTCGGTTTCCTTGCGGTTGGGCGGGCAGCGTGTCCGGGCCGCCCCGTGCGGCTGCGGCCCGGACACGTGGGGTTCAGGCGCGGCCGACGTCCAGGAAGGACAGGCCCGTGGTGGGCAGCGGCGCGAAGCCGGAGAGCCCCTTCTCGCTCCAGGCGGTGGGCAGCTTGCGGTGGAAGATCGGGTAGAGCGCGGCTTCCTCGGCGACGAGGTCGGTGACCTGGCCCCACAGCTGCTTGCGGGCCGCGTCGTCAGCGGCCTGCGCCGCCTTGTCGAGGAGTTGCTTGACCTGCTTGTAGGCGGCCGTCTTGGACCATCCGTACCGGTTCTCGGGCCAGAAGCCGTAGTAGAACCAGCGGAGCAGGAGGTCCGCGTCGTTGCCGAAGACGGAGGGGTCGCCGGGTGCCACGAGCACCTCGAAGTCGCCGCTGTCGATCTTGGCGTACTGCGCGGCGGACTGGGCGATGGAGAGGGTCGCCTCGACGCCGGCGGCGGCCCAGCTCTCCTTGATCAGGGGGGCCACGTCCTTGACCCAGCCGGTGTCCGTCAGCAGCACGGTGAACTTGAGCTTCCCGACGCCGGCTTCGGCCAGCAGCTTCTTCGCCTTCGCCAGGTCGTGGGTGTAGACGGTGGCGGCCGGGTGGTAGTCCGGGTGGGTGGTGGGGACGTAGCCGGTCGCGGCCGTCGCGTTGCCGATCAGGGCGGTCTTGATGATCTTCTCGGTGTCCAGGGCGTAGTGCAGGGCCTGGCGCACCCGCTTGTCGGCGAAGCGCTTGTCGGCGGTGTTGAACATGAGGAAGAGCAGGCCGAAGGATTGCACCGACTCGGTCTTCGCCGTGGCGGAGAGCCCGGCGACGTCGATGTAGGGGACGTCCTCGATGGCCTGGACCCGGCCGGACTGCATGGCGCTGACCCTGGCCGACGAGTCCGAGATCAGCCGCCAGATCATCTTCTCGGCCTTGGCCGGGTGCGAGCCGTTGTACGCCGCGTGCTGGGCGAAGACGATCTTGTCCTCGCGGATCGCTTCGACGAACTTGTACGGCCCCGAGCCCACCGGCTTGGCGTCGAATCCCTTGGCGTCCGCCTCGACGATCTTCTTCGGCACGATCCTGGCCACCGATATGCGGGAGGGGAAGAGGGCGAAGGCGTACTTCAGCTTGAACTCGACGGTCTTGGTGTCGACCGCCTCGACGGTGTCGATGAAGGGCACGAACTGTGCCATCAGGGAAGCGTTGTCGGGGTCGAGGATGCGTTCAAAGCTGAAGACCACGTCGTCGGCGGTCACGGCCGACCCGTCGTGGAAGGTGGCGCCGTCGCGCAGGGTGGCCCGGTAGGTGGTGGCGTTGATCTTCTGCGGCATCCCGGTGGCGAGAGCGGGCCGGGCTTCCAGGGTCACCGGGTCGAGGTCCACGAGACCCTCGAAGATGTGCATGTTGGCCGCGTACGGGGTGGCCCCCGATGTGGTCATCGGGTCGAACCCGGTCGACAGCGCGTACGAGAGGCCGGCCTCGATCGTTCCGGTTCCGGTGCCGGTGCCGGAATCCGACGCGCCGTCACCGGTCGACGAGGGCCCTCCGCACGCGGACACGCTCGCCGTGATGGCGGCTGCCGCACCGACGACACCGGCATACCGCAGGAAAGTACGGCGCTCGACGCCTGTGGGCCTCAGCTCGGGCACGGGTCCTCCAAGGGGACGTTGAGGGAGAGGAGACGGCAAGGGGAGCAGCTCGTCCGCGAGGAGCCCAGTCCGTGGAGTGCGAGACTAGGGCGTAAGACGTCAGATGTCCGATGCCTTGATAGTCTGGGAACGTAGCTCGACAATCGAGAGGGGTCAAGAGGTGGGGAGTCCCGAAATTTCCGGCGCCAGGCCGAGTCGCACACTGTTGCGGCAGGAGGTGGTGGACGGGATCAAGCGGTACATCCTCGACGAACGGCTGCGCCCGGGCGACCCGTTGCCCCCCGAGCCCGCCCTGTGCGAGGCCCTCGGAGCCAGCCGTTCCAGCGTGCGCGAGGCGGTCAAAATCCTGGACGCGCTCGACATCGTCGACGTCCGCCACGGCCACGGCACCTACGTGGGCCGGCTCAGCCTCTCCGCCCTGGTGGAGAGCCTCACCTTCCGGGGGCTCCTCTCCCCCGACGACGACTTCCAGGTGATGGCCGACCTGGTGGACGTGCGCGAGCTCTTCGAACGCGGAATGGCCGACCGGATCGTGGGCTCCCTGACCGGCGAGCAACTCGACACGCTGGACGGGCTCGTGGCGACCATGCGCGCCACCGGCGCGGGTGACGGCACCGGGTTCGTCGCCGCGGACCGCGCCTTCCACGCACTCCTCGTCGCACCGGTGGGCAACGAGCTCATCGGTCAACTCACCCTGGCCTTCTGGGACGTCTACGCGATCGTCGCACCGCACCTCGACGGATTCACGCACGCGGACGAGACCGCGACGATCGCCGCACACCAGGACATCGTCGACGCCGTGCGGGCGGGCGACCCGGCCGCCTTCCTCAAGGCGATCCAGGATCACTACGCCCCGGTCAGGCGCCGGATCACGGAGGCACGCGCCCGCCGCGACGCCTGAGAGCCCGCGGCGACTCCCGAGAGCCTGACGCGACGCCCGAGGAGCCCGCCGGGGCGCCCGAGAGCCTGTGGCGGCACCCGAGAGCCTGTCGGGCGGCTTCCCGCCGGGCGGACATCACCGGCGGGCATTCGCTTGACGGAGACCGACCCCCTCCCTAAAGTTCCGATTCCGACAGGACATCTGACGTCTCCTGTCCTATCGGTGCCGTTCGGTACCGTTCGGTACTGCCTGGAGGACCCGCCCATGCCGTCGGTCGATCTCCCCCTCGATGACTGCCTCACCTACCGGCCCGACCTCCCGGAACCCGACGGATTCGACGCCTTCTGGTCCGACACCCTGGCCGCCGGCCCCGGTGGAGTCGCCCCCACCGGGGCGGTGTTCACCGAGGTGACCGCGGGCCTCCCCCAGGTGCGCGTGTACGACGTCAGCGTCCCGGGCCACGGCGGCCGGCCCGTGCGGGGGTGGCTGCGCATGCCCGCGCGGTCTGAGGGACCACTGGGCTGCGTGGTCGAATTCCTGGGCTACGGACGGGGACGCGGGCTGGCCCACGAGAACCTCCTCTGGGCCTGCGCCGGTTACGCGCACCTGGTCATGGACACCCGCGGCCAGGGGTGGTCCGCCGCCGTCGGAGCGACCGACGACACCGACGCGGGCGCGGCGGGGGCCATCCCGGGGTTCCTGACGCGCGGCATCGAGAGTCCGCAGACCTACTACTACCGGCGGGTCGTCACCGACGCCGTCCGGTGCGTGGAGGCGATGCGCGAGCACCCCGAGATCGACCCCGCGCGCATCGTGGTGACCGGGGTCAGCCAGGGGGGAGGCATCGCCCTGGCCGTGTCCGGCCTGGTTCGCGGCCTGGCCGGCGTGATGCCGGACGTGCCCTTCCTGTGCAACTTCCCCCGGGCCGCACGCATCACGGCCCTGCCGCCCTACACCGAGATCGCCTCCTACCTGAGCCTCCACCGCGACCGGGCCGCATCGGTCTTCCGTACGCTGTCGTACTTCGACGGGGCCCACCACGCCGTACGGGCGACCGCGCCGGCCCTCTTCTCGATCGCGATGATGGACGAGATCTGCCCGCCGTCCACCTGCTTCACGGCCTACAACCGGTACGCCGGGCCGAAGGAGTTGGAGGTGTACGGGTTCAACGGCCACGAGGGCGGCGCGGAACACCACCGGAGTCGACAGCTCACCTGGGTCCGCTCGCTGTTCGACAGATCCGCCACCGCGTAGTACCGCGACGGTCCGCGCATCGCGCCGGCCTCCCTGCGGGACCGGCCCACCTCACGTCTCATGTCCTGATCCGATTCTCGCCGCTGGACACTGCCCGACCGGCGTTCCGAACGAGTGGGAGCTCGCCACCATGCCCCTGACCACACCGCCGCACGGTGTCCGCCCGGTGGCGGCCCGATGAGCGCGGGACCCACCAGTACGGCCGGCCGCACCAGTGCTGCCGGCCCCACCGGAACCACCCTGACCACCGGAGCGGCCGTCATCGGCCTCGATCTCGGCGGCACAAAGATCGCGGCGGCGCTCTTCGCCGCCGACGGCACCGTCCTGGCCCGGCACACCCGCCCCACCCCCGCCCGGGACGGTGCGCCCGCCGTGCTCGACGCGCTCGCCGCGGCGGCGGCCGAGGTGGACCCCGGAGGGCTGGCGGCGGTGCTCGGCATCGCCGCCGCCGGGGTTGTCGATCCCCGCACCGGCGTGGTCACCAGCGCCACCGACTCGATCACCGGGTGGGCGGGCACCCTGCTCGGCGCCGGCCTGGCGGACCGTACGGGACTGCCGGTGGCCTGCGACAACGACGTACGGGCCACCGCCGGGCCGGAACTCGCCGCCCTGCGCGACCCGCACGGTTCGCTGCTCTTCGCGGCCGTCGGGACCGGCG
This sequence comes from Streptomyces sp. NPDC005576, assembly GCF_042871745.1. NCBI lineage: Bacteria > Bacillati > Actinomycetota > Actinomycetes > Kitasatosporales > Streptomycetaceae > Streptomyces > Streptomyces sp. NPDC005576. The sequence continues at coordinate 165,567 of NZ_JBIAJC010000006.1, forward strand.
TGGGCGGAGCGCTCGCCGTCGACGGGCGGATGCTGCACGGGGCGTACGGCCTGGCAGGCCACCTGGGCCACATGCCCAGCGCGGAGGCCGCCGGACTGCCCTGCACCTGCGGCACGGACACCACCGGTCACCTGGAAGTCATCGCGTCCGGCCCCGGCATCACCGCTCACTACGAGCGGCTCACCGGCACCCCGGTGGACCGGCTCGAAACGGTCGCCGCCCGTGCCACCGGAGGCGACCGTGCCGCCGTGCACGCCATCACCACCGGAGCGACGGCTCTGGGCCGGGTCCTCGGTGGCCTCGCCAACGCTCTCGGCCCCGACCGGGTCGTCGTGGGCGGCGGGGTCCCCCGGATCGGCGCGACCTACGGACGGGCGCTGGCCGCGGCGTTCTCCGCCGAACTGATGCCTCCTCTGCGCGGACGGCTCGTACCCGAGTCCCCGCTCTTCGGCCACGACGCCGCCGTACTGGGCGCGGCCGCACTGACCACGTCCCTTCCCCTCCACCGACCGGGAGTTCCCCGATGACCGCACAGCATCCGGCCGACACGCTCCGAGGCCACCTGATCGTCTCCTGCCAGGCGCCCCCCGGCGACCCCATGCGCGAGACCTCCACCCTCGTACGGCTGGCCCGCTCCGCCGCCCTCGGCGGGGCGTCGGCGATCCGCGCCAACGAGCCGGAGGTCGTCGCCGCGATCGTCAAAGCCGTGGACCTCCCGGTCATAGGGCTGTGGAAGGACGGCGACACCGGTGTCTACATCACCCCGACCGTCCACCACGCCCTGGCGCTCGTCGGGGCGGGCGCCGCCGTCGTCGCCGCGGACGCCACCGACAGGCCGCGCCCCGACGGCTCGTCCTTCGCCGAACTGGTCACGGCCGTGCACGCGGCGGGCGCACTGGTGATGGCCGACGTCTCCACGCTCGCCGAGGGCATCGCCGCGGCCGGACTCGGGGCCGATTTCGTCTCCACCACCCTCTCCGGCTACGTGGCGGGCTCTCCGCAGCAGCCGGGCCCGGACCTCGACCTGGTGGAAGCGCTCGCGGCCGCCGTCTCCGTGCCGGTCGTCGCCGAGGGCCGGCTCCACACGCCCGAGCAGGCCCGCGAGGCTCTCGGCCGTGGTGCCCACAGCGTCGTGGTCGGCACCGCGATCACCGCACCCACCGCGCTGACCGCACGTTTCGTCGCCGGTCTCGCCCGGCCCTGAGTGCCACCGGCCTCGTCCGGCCGCCCTGAGCGTCCACCGGACGAGGCCGCCGCCCGGCGGTCGGCAGAAGTACCGCATCATGGAACGCATCGTGCTGAAATCACCCACGCTCCCCTGGTACCGCGAGGTCGGCGGCGCCTCCTGGAAGTCCTTCCTCGCAGCCTGGATCGGGTACGTCCTCGACGGGTTCGACTTCGTCCTGATCACCCTCGTCCTCACCGAGGTCGCCGACGAGTTCGGGCTGGGCACGACGCAGGCGGCCGGCCTGGTCTCCGCCGCCTTCGTCACCCGGTGGCTCGGAGGGGCGGTCCTGGGCGCCCTCGGCGACCGTTACGGGCGCAGGCTCTCCATGGTGGTCAGCATCCTGCTCTACTCGCTCGCCACCTTCGCGTGCGGATTCGCCTGGAACTACCAGAGCCTCTTCGCGGCCCGGCTCGCCATCGGAATGGGCATGGCGGGCGAGTACGGTGCCGGGGCGACCTACGTCCTGGAGAGCTGGCCCGCCCGTCTGCGCGGGCGGGCCAGCGGCTTCCTGATCTCCGGCTTCTCCCTGGGATCGGTACTGGCCGCGCAGGTCTACGACTGGGTGGTGCCCTCGCTCGGCTGGCGGTGGATGTTCTACCTCGGTCTCCTCCCGATCGCGGTCGCCCTCTGGATGCGACGGACCCTGCCGGAGACCGAGGCGTGGACGGAGGAGGTCGGGGCCCCGGCCATGATCCGCCGGACACCGCCTGGCCCGCTCCGTCCGCTGTTCCGTACGCCGCGGGTGGCCGTGGTGAACACCGTCCTCGCCGTGATCGCGACTCTCTCGCTCCTCCTGGTGTTCACGCCGGGCGGCGCAGGGCTCGTGCCCCCACTGTCGGCGGTCGCGGGCCTCTGTCTGGTCGCGTTCGCGGTACAGCTGGGCGGGCGTCGGAGCTGGCTGCTCCACGTGTCGATGATCGTGACGCTCTTCTTCGCGTTCCTCTACTCCTGGCCCATCCAGTCGCTCCTCCCCACTTACCTCAGGACCGAGCTGGGTTACAGCGGAGGCCAGGTCACCGGAGTCCTCTCCTTCGCCGGCTTCGGCACCATGGCCGGCTGCTGGGCGGCCGGCTTCCTCGGCGACCGGATCGGCGTGCGCAAGACGTATGCGCTGACCCTGCTGACCTCGCTCGTCTTCGTCGTCCCCGTCTTCGCCGTACGCGACAACGTGCTCGTACTCGGCTGTCTGCTGTTCCTGCTCCAGGCCACCGGATTCGGGATCTCCGGGCTGCTGCCGCGCTACATCGGCGGCCACTTCCCCACCCGCGGCCGCAGCGCGGCGCTCGGCTTCACCTACAACGTCGGGGCGCTGGGCGGGGCGGTGGCCCCCGTGCTCGGGGCGCATCTGGCGTCCGGCATGGACCTGGGGAGGGCCCTGGCCGTACTCACCTTCGCGGGCACGGTGATCGTGGTGTTCCTGATCGGCTTCGACGTTCCGGCGCGGCTGAACAGACTGACCGACCCGGATGCCCCGGACGACCACCTGGCTCCGAGTCCGGCTCCGGCTCCGAACGCGACTCCGGTACCTGCGCCGCGGCCGGTACCCACGAAGCACTGACCGCCACCGGCTGCCGGGACCCGGGGACGGGTCGCCCCGGGAAGGTCCGGCGCCCGATCCCCTACAGGGCGGCGAGTTCGGCGTTCGCCCTGGCGGTGACGTGGGCGAGGGCACGGGCCGCGACCTCGCGTTCGGCCGCCGGAAGCTCGCCGTACAGCCGCTCGGTCAACCCGGCCGCCGCGTCCGTGAATCCTCGGTGGGCCGCCCCGCCCCTGTCCGTGAGGGACATATGGTCACCGTCGAGCAGCCCCGCCCCGGCGAGTCCGGCCAGCAGCGCGTACGCCTCCGGCTCGTCGATCTTGAGTGTTGCGGTCACCCGGTCGACGGCGCCGGCTCGGCCGAGCCCGTCGGCTACCGCCTTGAGCGCCACGGACTGGTGGAACGTCAGGCCCGAGGCGGCGAGCAGCCGATCCCGCACCGCGGCGATCGCGTGGTAGGCGATGCCGATCACCTGGCCGTTGAGCTGGAGGGTCGCATCGGAAGAGGAGGAGGAAGAGGAGGTGACGGTGGCAGCCATGTCGTGAATCTCCTGGTGGCAAAGGCTCGTTGAAGGACCCACCATCGGCCGGAAGGTGCCGCGGTCGACGTACCGCAACAATAAGCGGAGAGTTCTCCGCTTTCAAGAGGTAACCGGAGAGCTCTCCGCTACGTCCGTTACGCTGCTCCTCATGACCGCCCCCGTCGAACGCGCCGACGCCGCCCGCAATCGCCTCCGCATCCTCGATGCCGCCCGGCGCCTGCTCGCGGCGGACGGCTTCGCCGAACTCTCCCTGGACGCGGTGGCCAAGGAAGCCGGGGTCGGGGTCGGCACCGCCTACCGGCGGTTCCAGAACCGGGCGGGCCTCGTCTACGCCTTGATCGACGACAACGAGTCCCGCTTCCAGCAGGCGTTCGCGCGGCACTGCGAGGACGCGACCCCGTCGGCGCCCGAACGCCTCCGCGCCTTTCTGCACGGAATGGCAGAACTGGTGGACAACAACCGGGAGTTGCTCCTCCTGGCGGAGGCCAGCATGCCGGCGGGGCGCTATCACAGCGCCCCGTTCCGCCGGCACCACGACCAAGTCGTCGACATGGTCGCCGAGATCGCCCCCGACAGCGACACCGCCTACTTGGCGGACCTGCTCCTCATGGCGTTCACCCCCGGCCTCTTCGCCTTCCAGCGCACCGAGCGCGGTTGGGACCTGGCCCGCATCAAGCGTGGCCTCGACACGCTCATCGCCGGTATCGGGGGCGCCGCAGGGGCCGATCGGCAGCCGGCGTAACCGGTGCGACGGGAGCCGTGCCTGCCGACCGGCGCACCGGCCGCTACACCGCGCGCCGCCTCGTCGTCTGCCGCAGTACGGCGACCTCCCGGGGGCGCAGGACGAACCCGGCACCGGCCGGCGGTCCCACGAGTACGTCACCGGTCAGTCCGGGCAGCGGGACCTCTGCGTCGCCGTGGTTCACGAGGAACACGTAGCGGTTCTCGCCGTCGCGTCGCACGACCTGTTCGACCACTCCCCCGGCCTGCTCGGGCAGTTCCCCGGTGACACCGGCCGGCTCCAGCAGCCCGGGGAGGAGTACGGCCAGGCCCTCGGCACCGAGGCGGGTGGACACGTACGTCGCCGAGCCCTGTTCCGGGGCGCGGCGGCGGGTGACCGCCGGGCGCGAGGCGTACGTGCCGGTGCGGTAGCGGGCGAGGATCTCCACGTCGGTACCGGTGACGTCGATCCGGTCGGTCCAGAGGCTGCCGGTCGTGGTGCTTCCGGCACCGGGCGCGAGGCCGGGATCGAGGCCGAGATCGAGGTCCACCGTCTCCCCGTCGAGCAGCGGGCCGAACTCCTCGACACGGATGCCGAGCAGGTCGCGCAGGGCCCCCGGGTAGCCGCCGAGCCAGATGTGGTCGTTCTCGTCGACGACGCCGGAGAAGTAGGTGGTGACGAGGTGGCCGCCGCCTTCGACGTAACGGGTGAGCTCCTTGGCGAGGGGCTGCGGCACGACGTGCAGGACCGGCGCGATCACGACGTCGTACGGGCCGAACTCGGTGCGGTGGGCGGGCACCACGTCGGCGCGGACACCCAGGTGCAGCAGTGCCGAGTACCAGTCGAGGGCCTCGCGGTGGTAGTCGAGGAGGGAGGTGGGGTGCGAGTCCTGCTCGCTCGCCCACCAGGAGTCCCAGTCGAAGAGGATCGCGACCCGGGCGGGTTCGCGCCCGCTGCCGTTGAGGGGTGCGAGCGTCTCCAGGGTCCGCCCCAACCCGACCACGTCACGGTAGAGCCTGCTGTCCTCCCCGGCGTGCGGAACCATCGCCGAGTGGTACTTCTCGGCGCCGGCCGCGGACTGGCGCCACTGGAAGAAGCAGACGGCATCCGCACCGTGGGCGACGTGGAGCAGCGCGTCGCGTGCCAACTCGTCGGGTCGCTTGGGCGGATTGATGGGTTGCCAGTTGACGGCGCTGGTGGAGTGTTCCATGAGGAACCAAGGCCGGTGGCCCGCGATCCCGCTGGTCAGGTTGGCACAGAAGGAGAGTTCCTCGCGGCTGCGCGGTCCGGTGGTGGCGTAGTGGTCGTTGGAGACGAAGTCGACCGCGTCCGCCCAGTCCGCGTAGTCCATTCCCTTCGTTCCGCTCATCACCATGAAGTTGCTGGTGACCGGGGTGTCGGGGGTGATCTCGCTCAGAATCTCCCGCTCGGCGAGCAGGTACCCCTTGAGCGCGTCCGAGGAGAAGCGCTTGAAGTCGAGTTGCTGGGTCGGGTTGGGGTGCGACCCCGCCAGGCGGGGCGGCAGGATCTGGTCCCAGTCGCTGTAGTGCTGGGACCAGAAGTTGGTGCCCCAGGCGTGGTTGAGGGCGTCGAGCGTGGTGTAGCGGCGGCGGAGCCAGTCGCGGAAGGCAAGGGCGGCGTCGTCGGAGTAGTCGTAGATGTTGTGGCAGCCCAGTTCGTTGCTGACGTGCCAGGCGACGAGGGCCGGGTGGTCCGCGTAGCGGGTCGCCATCTCCCGCACGAGGCGCAGTGCGTGGGTGCGGAAGACGGGCGAGGTGGGCCGCCAGTGCTGCCGCGCACCGGGCCATACGGTCTCTCCGGTGGCGGTCACCGGGAGGATTTCCGGATGCTCGGTGGTCAGCCAGGGCGGTGGCGACGCGGTGGCGGTGGCGAGGTCGACGCCGATGCCGCCGGCGTGCAGCAGGTCCATGACCTCGTCGAGCCAGCCGAAGTCCCAGCTGTCGGCGGCGGGTTGGAGACGGGCCCAGGAGAAGATCGCCAGGGAGACGATGTTCACCCCGGCGTCCCGCATCAGCCGGACGTCCTCCTCCCACACCTCCCGCGGCCACTGCTCGGGGTTGTAGTCGGCGCCGTAGCCGAGCCGGCGGCTGCCGTCCGGGCCCTTCGCGTACGGGAAGCGGGAGATGCGGGGGGAGGTCATGCGCGTCCTTCCGGAGGCCGGCGTGGGGAAGAGGTGACGGGGGCGGTGCCCGCTGATCAGGGTGCGGTCAGGGCGTGGCCCAGCCCCGGCGACGAGCGGCGGACACCGCCTGAACGGCCTCGGGTGCTACTTCTCGACGGTGAAGCCCTGCTCGCTGCCGTACTGGAGCGACTTGTCCTGCCACGACTTCAGACCGTCCGACAGCTTGGTCGAGGAGATGTACGCCTTGCCGACGGTGTCGTTGAAGATCGAGTTGGCGTACACCTGGTACGGCAGGTAGTTCCAGCCGCTGGGCACGCTCTTCGCGGAGGCTGCGAAGATCTCGTTGGCCTTCTGACCGCCGAAGTACGGGAACGCGGTGTCCTGGAACTCCTTCGAGTCCAGGTCCGCGGTGGTCGCCGGGAAGGCGCCGTTCTTGATGCGGGTCTGCACGCCCGCACCGGAGTTGGCGTACTCGACGAAGGCGTAGGCGAGTTCCTTGTTCTCGCCCTGCGCGGGCAGCGCGAGCGAGCTGCCACCGTTCTCGGCGCTGGCGTTCGCGCCGGCCTCCCACTGCGGCAGCGCGGCGACGCGCCAGTCACCGGCGGCGTCCTTCACGCCGGAGGCGAAGTTGGCGGGCATCCAGGCGCCGATCGGCAGGGTCGCGATGGTCCCGTCGCCCAGGCCCTTGTACCAGTCGTCGCTCCAGCCGGCGATCGGCGAGACGAGCTTTTCGTCGATGAGCTTCTGCCAGGTGTCGGTGTACTTGACCGCGCCCGCGTCGGTGAAGTCGACGCCGACCTTCGTGCCGTCGACCTTGTACGGGTGCGAACCGGCCTGCCAGAGCAGGCTGGTGGTGAGACCGGCGTCGCCGAGGTCGCTGGTGATGTACGCCTTCGGGTTCGCCTTGTGCAGTGTCCGGGCGGCCTCGACGTACTCGTCCCAGGTGGTCGGCACGGCGATCTTGTACTGGTCGAAGACCTTCTTGTTGTAGAAGAGCGCCATCGGTCCGGAGTCCATCGGGAGGCCGTAGACACCGCCGCCGGACGAGACCGAGTTCCAGGGACCGGGCGAGTACGAGCCGGCCAGTTTGTCGGCGCCGTACGCCTTGAGGTCGACGACCTCCTTCGTCAGGGCGTACTGGCCGAGCGCGTAGTACTCCAGCTGAGCGACGTCCGGGACGCCCTTCTCCGCCGAGATGGCGTTGGACAGCGCCTTGTACTCGTCGTTGTTGGTGCCCGCGTTGACCAGCTTGACATCGACCTTCGGGTACTTCTTCTCGAAGTCCTCGGCGACCTGCCTCAGGGTGGGCTCCCACGCCCACACCGTGACGGTGCCGCCCTTCTGCAGTGCGGCCTGAATGCCGGACGAACCCACCGGCTTCTGGGCCGAGTCGTCGTCGGAGCCACCGCAGGCGGTCGCCCCCAGGGCCAGGGCGCAGACGAGACCGAGACCGCGCAACAGGCGGCGTGAGTGCTGGGGCATGGCGGTATTTCCACTTCCTCGTGGTCGGTCGACATGACGTGCGGACAGTCGGGGGGGAGAGGCAGCGCACGCGCGACGCCCCGGCCCGCGCTACTCCTTGACGCTTCCGGCGGCGAGGCCGGACTGCCAGTACTTCTGGAGCAGCAGGAAGGCGGCGATCAGCGGCACGACGGTGAGCAGCGAGCCGGTGACGACCAGGTTGAAGACGGCCTCGCCGCCGGCCGTGGCGGCCTGTTTGTTCCAGGCATCCAGGCCGAGGGTCAGCGGGTACCAGTCGGGGTCCTTGAGCATGATCAGCGGCAGGAAGTAGTTGTTCCAGGTCGCGACCGTGGTGAAGAGGAGCACGGTGACGGTACCCGGGGCGAGCAGCGGCAGGGCGACCTGGAAGAAGGTGCGCAGCTCGCTCGCCCCGTCGATGCGGGCGGCCTCCATCAGCTCGACGGGGACGGCCTCGGTGGCGAACACCCACATCAGGTACAGGCCGAACGGTGAGATCAGCGAGGGGACGATGACGGCCCAGGGGGTGTCCGTCAGCCCGATCTTGCTGAACAGCAGGAAGGTCGGCACGGCGAGCGCGGTGGTCGGCACGGCGACGGCGCCGATGACGACGGCGAGCACGGCGCGCTTGCCGGGAAACTGGAACTTGGCGAGGGCGTAGCCGCCCAGTACCGCGAGGAGGGTGGCGCCGCCCGCACCGACGACGACGTAGAGGAGGGTGTTGAGGAGCCAGCGGCCGAAGACCCCGTCCTGGTAGGTGAAGGTCCGGCTGAGGTTGTCCCACAGGGCGAAGTCGCCGTCGAACCAGAGCCCGAAGGAACGGGCCAGTCCGGTCTGCGACTTGGTGGCGCTGAGCACCAGCCATACCAGCGGGAGCAGGCTGTAGACCAGGACCACGGTGGTGACCAGGGTCAGCAGGACGCTGCGCCGGGGGCGGCCCGGGGTGTGTGCGCGGCGCGGCATGCGCAGGCGGGGTGCGGCGGCGCTCCTGGGCGTCGCGGCGGGTCGTGCGGTCTCGGTCGCACTGTTCGTCGTCATCACGTTCACGCTTCCTTGCGCATGCCGCGCAGTTGGACGGCGTAGGCGACGATCATGGTGATCACGCCCATGACGATGGCGACCGTCGCCGAGTAGTTGTGCTGCTGGCCGGAGAAGGACAGCGAGTACGTGTAGTAGTTCGGGGTGTAGTCGGTGGTGATGGTGTTCGGCGCCAGCTTCTGCAGGATGGCGGGCTCGTTGAAGAGCTGGAAGCTGCCGATGACCGAGAAGATCGTCGCGATGACCAGGGCGCCCCGGATCGCCGGGAGTTTGATGGCGGAGATGACCCGCCACTGACCGGCCCCGTCGATCTCGGCGGCCTCGTAGAGGGAGTGCGGGACCACGCGCAGGGCCGAGTAGAAGATCAGCATGTTGTAGCCGACGAATTCCCAGGTGACGATGTTGCCGATCGAGGCGAGGACCAGTCCGGAGGAGAGCGGGTCGGGCAGGTGCACGCCGAACGCGTCGTTGATGTCGCCCACCAGGCCGAAGCGGGGGCCGTACAGGAAGCCCCACATGAGGGTGGCGACGACGGCGGGCACCGCGTAGGGCAGGAAGACGGATATCCGGAAGAACTCCTTGCCGTACAGGCGGCCGCTGTCGATGGCGAGCGCGACGAAGAGCGCGATGCCGAGCATGATCGGCACCTGGACGACCAGGAAGAGTCCGACACGGGCGACACCGTCCCAGAACTGTGGGTCCTGGAATGCCTGTTGGTAGTTGTCGAAGCCGACGAACGTGGTGCCGCCGATCAACTGGGTGCGGAAGAGGCTCAGGTGGATCGAGTATCCGAGCGGCACGAGGAAGACCAGGGCGAAGACGAGTACGAAGGGGCCGATGAATCCCCAGCCGGCCCATGAACGGCGGGGCCGTGCCACCGGCGGTCCGGCCGGGCGGGCCCCTGTGGCCGCCGACGGTTGCAACGTCGTCATCTCGCGTCCCTCGCTCGTGCTTCACCGGACCGGAATACGTTCACGCACACGTTCCGGAAGGTGACCTGGCCGGGGGCGGCTCGCTCGCCCCGCCCGCCCGGCGTTATGTTTACGTAAACATTCGGTGGCGGCATGTCTACACTGCCCCCAGATGGGCGGTCAAGAGCCGTACACGAAAGGCGACATCCGATGAGGGAGACGGTGGACGAAGCAGGCGAACGCCCCAGGGACCCAGGCATGTCCCCGCCCGGTCCGACACCCGGAGACGGGCATCCGACGCGCCGCAGAACTGTTTCGATGGCGGATGTGGCCCGCGTCGCCGGGGTGTCCTCCCAGACCGTCTCCCGCGTCTCCAACGGTTTCCCCGGCGTGAACGAGGAGACCCGCCGGCAGGTCCTCGCCGCGATGAAGGACCTCGGTTACCGCCCCAACAGCGCGGCCCGCGCCCTCAAGCGCGGGGAGTTCCGCACCATCGGCGTCATCACTTTCACGCTCTCCACCACCGGCAACGTGCGCACCCTGGAAGCCATCGCGACCTCGGCCGCGCAGGAGGGGTACGCGGTCACCCTGCTGCCGGTCGCGGTCCCCACCCAGGACGAGGTACGGGGCGCTTTCTCGCGCCTCGGTGAGCTCGCCATCGACGCGGCCATCGTCATCATGGAGGTCCACCTCCTCGACGAGGCGCGCCTCTCGCTGCCGCCGCACGTGAAGGTGGTCGTCGCGGACTCCGATGCCGGGGACCGCTACACCGTCGTCGACACCGACCAGGCGGGCGGCACCCGCGATGCCGTCAACCACCTTCTGGGACTGGGCCATCGCACCGTCTGGCACCTCGCGGGCCCGGAGGGTTCCTACGCGGCACAACGCCGGACGGACGCCTGGCGTACGGCGCTGGAGGACGCGGGAAGGGTACTGCCGCCCCTCGTACGGGGCGACTGGTCGGCGGAGTCGGGCTACCGGGCGGGGCTCCACATCGCCGAACAGGCGGAGTGCACCGCCGTGTTCGCGGCCAACGACCAGATGGCGCTCGGCCTGCTGCGCGCCCTCCACGAGCGTGGCCGCCGGGTGCCCCGGGACGTCTCCGTCGTCGGTTTCGACGACATCTCCGAGGCCGGCTCCTTCCAGCCGCCGCTGACCACCGTCCACCAGGACTTCGGCGAGGTGGGCCGCCGTTGCGTCGCGGGCGTCCTGCACCAGATGCGGCAGAGCGGACCCGAGCACGGAACGACCCTCGTACCGACGCGACTCGTCGTGCGGGAGAGCACCGCGCCGCCGCCGGCGTGACGCCGCGGCGGGCGGTTGCGGGCCGGCTCCGGCCGGGCTACACGTCGTCGCAGAGTGCGCGGGCGTGGTCCAGGTCCTTCATCACCGCCGGGCCGAATTCGAAGGTCACGGAGTGACGTTGCTGGGAGTCGCGGATGGCCTGGGCGAGCGGCTTGTACCGCGCATCGCCCGCTGCCGCCGATGCGGACAGTGCGCCGGCCGCCGCGTAGCGGTTGAGCGCGATGTCCCCCGCCGGTCCCTTCGCCGTGTACAGGTTCGGGTCGAATCCGTCGAGTGCCTGGCACGCGGCGCGCGCGTCCGCGGCCGGGCTTCCTTCGGCGGAGGCGCCGCCGGTGCTCAGTGCCCAGGCGACGCCCGTCCCCGCGGCTCCGAGCACCAGCCCGGCCAGGAGAGGGAGGAGCACGGTCCTGGTGCGATTGCGGGGCTGTTCCGGGACGGTCGGTCCGGGGGCGTGGTGAGGCTGCGGTGGCTGCATCCGGCCCACGGTAGCGGGGGTCAGGCCGGAGCGGGGCGGGAAGGCGGGGCTTTCCGGACCCGACAGCCCTCCTGGCGCGGCGAGTTGCCGTAAAGGTGGGCCAACTCCGCCTCCCGGCTGATGGATTCGCTCAGGGAGTGGCCGCGGAGACCACGTAGACGACCGGGGATGCCGGGTCGGTCATGTTCACGGTGATGTTCTGGGTGGGCCGGGGGTCCTTGTTCTTGTGCGTCGTCCCGGCCCACTCGGCGCCGTACCAGAAGTTCCAGTCGGTGATCCGGATGTCCCGCTGGGAGATCGTGATCCTGCCGGTCTTCAGGGCCGCCCGGTCGGTGCCCATCCCGCTGAGGAAGCGGTCGAGACCGGCGGAGGTGGTCCGGAACTTCAGATACATCCGGCTCGCCTTCCAGTTGTTGGTCTCGTAGTACTGCACGCCGGTCGCGTTCCCCGGCACGGGTACTTCGAAGATCCGCCGCTGCATCCGCGACGGCCAGCTCAGGCGCAGCCCCTGGGCTGCTGCCTCGACCTCCTTGTCCTTGCCGGACCTGCGGCTCTGGCCGGCCGAGACGAGCAGGTAGCCGGCCGGGATGCCGATCAGCAGCACGATGATGGTCGCGGTGATCAGCCGCCTGCGGAAGACCCGGCGCGGGTCGTGCGCGGGGTCACCGTCCCCCGGGGGGCACTGGTGCGGCACCGCGGGCTGCTCTGCGGCGTCGGCGATCACGGTTCCCTCGGGACTCGGATGCTCGGCTGCGGTCATGATCTTCGGATCCCTCGGAGCTTCGGTACGCGGGCGGGGTTGGGGGGCGGCCGGCGGCGCCGGGCGGGAGCGGGCCCCGCGCGGTTCGCCCGGACTGTCAGTCGCCGGTACGGGCGCTCCGCGTGCTGCGCAGGGTGCTCGCGGCCTGGTCGTAGATCTGCGCGTACCGCTCGTACCTCTCGACCCGGCGGCGGTTGGCGCGGCGGAAGCGGCGGGCGACGAGCCGGGCGAGGTCGGCGGCGCCGACCATGCCGGCCTCGGGGCCCAGCTGCGCCCGGACGATCCGGGCCTCGGGGCGGTAGCCGCGGCCGGTGAGGTGGCGTTTGAAGGCGTCCCGGGCGGGGCCGATCAGCAGGTCGTCGGCGGCGCTGACGCCACCGCCGATGACGAAGCAGGAGGGGTCGAGCGCGGCGGCGAGGTTGGCGATGCCGACGCCGAGCCACTGGCCGATGTCCTGGAAGAGCTCGATGCACATCGCGTCGCCGTCGCGGGCGAGCTCGGTGATGAGCGGTCCGGTGATCTCCGGGATGTTGCCCTTGACACGCTCGATGAGGTTGTGGGCGACCGGGGAGTCGGCGGCGGCCAGTTCCTTCGCCTCGCGGACCAGGGCGTTGCCGGAGCTGTACTGCTCCCAGCAGCCCCGGTTGCCGCAGGGGCAGCGGTGGCCCCCGGGGACCACCTGCATGTGTCCGAACTCGCCGGCCACGCCGTACTTGCCCCGCTTGACCTGCCCGTCCTCCAGGATCGCGCCGCCGATCCCGGTACCGAGGGTGATCATCACCAGGTGGTCCTCGCCCCGGCCGGCACCGAAGCGCCATTCCGCCCAGGCGGCGGTGTTGGCGTCGTTGTCGACCATGACGGGCACGACGAGCCGGGAGGCGAGGGCGTCGCGCAGCGGTTCGTCGCGCCAGGCGAGGTGGGGGGCGAACAGCACCTTGGAGCGGTCGGCGTCGACCCAGCCGGCCGCGCCGATGCCGACGGCGTGCACGTCGTGGCGGTCGGAGAGGTCCAGCACCAGTTCGACGATGGTGTCCTCGACGACCCGGGGGCTCTTGGACTTGTCCGGCGTCTCGGTGCGCAGCGTCTCCAGGATGTTGCCGTCGGCGTCGACGACCCCGGCCATCACCTTGGTGCCGCCGATGTCGATGCCGACGGTGGGGACGCGGGGCGCCGTGAGGTGGGAGCGCCGCTCCCGCGTACCGACGGTCTTGAGGACGGTGGCGCGGGCGGAGCCGCGGTGGGTGAAGTCGCGGTACGTGCTCATCGTCCCTGCGGTGTCTCAGGTGGCCGGCGGGTCAGTGCCGCCGACGGCGGACGGCGCCCACCTCGGTCGATTCTGCCACTGCCGTCCGCCCGCAGCCGCCTCGGCGGCTTCCGCCGCGGCGGAGCCGCCGTCGGTTCACCGGGTGTCGTCGTCCACCCGGTGGCCGCCGATGGAGGTCGGCGCGGAGGCACGTGCGAGTTCGTGGCTGAGCTCGTCGAGCTCGCTGCCGCCCGCCATCTGCCGGGTCAGCTCGTCGAGCGTGACGTCGCCCCTGGTGTGGCTGCCGGCCATCGCGCCCCGCTTGAGGAGGACGAACCGGTCGCCGACGAGATACGCGTGGTGGGGGTTGTGCGTGATGAGGACCACTCCGAGTCCGGCGTCCCGGGCGGCCGCGACGTACTTGAGTACGACTCCGGACTGCTTGACGCCGAGCGCGGCGGTGGGCTCGTCCAGGACGAGGACCTTGGCGCCGAAGTGGACGGCGCGCGCGATCGCCACGCACTGCCGTTCGCCGCCGGAGAGGGTGCCGATCGGCTGGTCGACGTCGCGCAGGTCGATGCCCATGCGCAGCAGTTCCGCGCGGGTCGTCTCGCGCATCAGCCGGACGTCCAGGCGCTTGAACGGGCCGGTGCCGGTGGTCGGCTCGGAGCCGAGGAAGAAGTTGCGCCAGACCGGCATGAGCGGGACGACGGCGAGGTCCTGGTAGACGGTGGCGATGCCCCGGTCGAGGGCGTCGCGGGGGTTGGCGAGGGTGGTCTCCTCGCCGTCGATCCGGAAGGCTCCCTCGTCGTGCCGGTGCAATCCGGCGATGATCTTGATGAGGGTGGACTTGCCGGCGCCGTTGTCGCCGAGCACACAGGTGATCTCGCCCGCGTGGACCTCCAGCGAGACGTCGGTCAGGGCCTTGATGCTGCCGTAGAACTTGCTGACGTGGTCGAGCTGGACCAGCGCCTGGGGGGCCGTGGCCCCGTTGGCCGGGGCCGTCATGTCGTCGCCTCCGCGCGCTTGCGTACCCAGGTGTTGAGCAGGGTGGCCAGGAGCAGCATCGCTCCGAGGAAGAACTTGAACCAGTCCGGGTTCCACTCGGCGTAGACGATGCCCTTGCTGGTCATGCCGAAGATGATGGCGCCGACGGCCGAGCCGATCGCGGAGCCGTAGCCGCCGGTGATCAGGCAGCCGCCGATGACGGCCGCGATGATGTAGATCAGCTCGTTGCCGACGCCCTCGCCGGACTGCACGACGTCGTAGCTGAAGAGCAGGTGCTGGCCGGAGACCCAGGCGGCGAACGCCACTCCGAGGTAGAGGCCGATCTTGGTACGGATCACCGGGACGCCGACCGCACGGGCCGCGCCCTCGTCGCCGCCGACCGCGAAGATCCAGTTGCCGAAGCGGGTACGGAGCAGGATCCAGGTGGCGACGGCGACCAGGCCCGCCCACCAGAGGAGCGTCACCTTCAGCTCGACGCTGCCGAGGGTGAGCTGCGAGGCGAAGACGGCGTGGGCGGAGTCGAAGCCCCACATGTCACCGATCGCCTTGGTCGACACCGTGTCGCTGATGAGCTTGGTGACGCCGAGGTTGAGGCCGGTCAGCATGAGGAAGGTGCCGAGGGTGATGATGAAGCTCGGCAGCTTGGTCCGGGTCAGCATGAACCCGTTGAACGCGCCGAAGGCCAGCGTGACCAGCAGCGAGACGAAGACGCCGACCCAGACGTTGGCCGTCATCTGGTAGCTGAACATCGAGGAGATCAGCGCCGAGCTGGTCACCATGACGCCGGCGGAGAGGTCGAACTCCCCGCCGATCATCAGCAGTGCCACCGGCGCGGCCATGATCCCGATGGTGGAGGCCGCGTAGAGCACGGTGCCGAAGCTGGACAGCTGCAGGAAGCTGCTCGCGACCACGGCGAAGAAGAGGAAGACGGCGACGGCGCCGACGACCGAGCCGAGTTCGGGGCGGCCGAGGAGCCTGCGCAGCGGTGAGGTGCGCAGCAGCCTCTCGTCGGCCCGGCCCGGTGCGGGGGCGGGGGCCGTGGTCTGTCCGGTTCCCGTCATCGTGTGCCCCGGGCCGTGTACTGGGCGAGTTCGTCGGCGTCGTCTGCCGTGATGATCTGCGGACCGGTGAGGACGGGCCGGCCGCCGCCGAGGACGTTGCGGTTGAAGCGGTAGAGCCAGAGCAGGTCGATGGCTTCGTAGCCCTGGAGGTAGGGCTGCTGGTCGACGGCGAAGCCGAGCGTCCCGGCCTTGAGTCCGGTGGCGACCTTGGCGTTCAGGTCGAAGGTGTCGATCTCGGCGTGGCTGCCGGCGGACTTCTTGGCCTGTGCGGCGGCGTCGGCGAAGGGGGCGCCGAGGGTGACGACGGCGTCGATGCTCTTGTCGGTCTGGAGCTTCGCCTCGATGGACGCCTGGACGTCGGGCATGTTGGTGCCATCGACGTAGAGGTTGGTGGTCTTGCCGTCGAAGTTCTTCTTCACACCGGCGCAGCGCTGCTCGTGGCCGACGTTGCCCTGTTCGTGCAGGACACAGAGGGCGTTCTTGCGGCCGCGCGTGTTCAGTTCGTCGCCGACCGCCTCGCCGGCGATCGACTCGTCCTGGCCGATATGGGTGATCGCGCCGTAGGCCTTGGACTGGGCGGAGCCGGAGTTCACGGTGATGACCGGGATGCCGGCCTTGGTGGCCTTGGCGACGACGTCCTTCATCGCCTCCGGCTTGGCGAGCGAGACGACGATCCCGTCGACCTTCTTGTCGATCGCGGTCTGGACGAGCTGCGCCTGCTGCTGCGCCTCGTCGTTGTGCGAGTACAGGAAGTTGATGTTGTCCTTGCCTGCCGCCTCCTCGGCGCCCTTCTGGACGATGTCCCAGAAGGTGTCGCCATCGCCCGAGTGGGTGATCATGGCGAACGTCCAGCGGGGCGTGTTCACGGCGGAACGGCCCTCGGAGGCGGCCTGGGACGCGGCCGCGCGTTCCTCCGCCCGCCTGCCGCCGGTGCTGCTGCATCCCGCGAGGGATGCCCCGAGCGCCACTGCCAGCACGGCGCCCATCGCGCGTACCCCTGTCCGAACCCTTGCCACGAAGCCGTGCCCTTCTTGTGCCGCTCACTCTGCCGCCCGGTGTGCCGCGGACGTGTGAGGTCCCGGCCCGGCTGCCCAAGTATCCCCGAGGTTCGACGGGCGGCACCCGGCAGGGCCCGGACAAATGAATGTGTCGTCCGGGCGCGCGGGCGAAATCCCAGGTCGTAGGGGGCAACGGCCCCCGGCCGGGGCCCCTGCGCGTGCTTGACACGGCGCCAGGGCGGACGCCACGGTGAGGCCATGCGTATCGGACTGGTCGGAACGGGACGTATCGGCACATTCCACTCGGAGGTGCTCAGCCGTCATCCCGCGGTTGATTCGCTCGTCGTGGCGGACGCGGATCCCGCGCGCGCGGCGGCTGCGGCGGCCCGCACGGGCGCGACCGCGGTGGAGGTCGACGACGTCTTCACCGGCCGGGTGGACGCGGTGGTGATCGCGTCGGCCACGGCCGCCCACGCCGGTCTGATCGGACGCGCCGCGCGGGCGGGGCTGCCCGCGTTCTGCGAGAAACCGGTCGCCCTGGACCTGCCGGGGACGCTGGCCGCGCTGGCGGAGGCCGAGGCGGCGGGGTCGGTGCTCCAGCTCGGCTTCATGCGCCGTTTCGACGCCGGGTACCGCGCGGCGCGCGAGGCGGTCCGCGAGGGACGGCTCGGCCGGCTGCACACCGTGCGCGCCGTCACCTCCGATCCCGCACCGCCGCCCCCCACCTACCTCACCCTCTCCGGCGGCCTCTTCCGCGACTGCCTGATCCATGACTTCGACATGGTCCGGTGGGTGACCGGCCGCGAGGTGACCGAGGTGTACGCCACCGGATCGGACGCGGGTCCGGCCGCCTTCCGCGAGGCGGGGGACGTGTCGAGCGCCGCCGCCCTGCTGACGCTGGACGACGGGACCCTGGTGACGGCCACGGCGACCCGCTGCAACGGCGCCGGGTACGACGTACGGATGGAACTGGCGGGCGAGCTGGACCAGATCGCGGTGGGCCTCGACGACCGCACCCCGCTCACTTCGGTGGAACCGGGGTGCCCGGACGCCCCGCTGAAGGCGTGGTCGGGCTTCCTGGAGCGGTTCGCCCCGGCGTACGAGGCCGAGCTCGACGCCTTTCTCCGGCTGGCGGCGGGCCGGGCGGAGAATCCGTGCGACGGCCGGGAGGCCCTGGCGGCGCTGCGGGTCGCCGAGGCGTGCGAGCGTTCACGGCGGCAGCGGCGCCCGGTGGCGCTCGCCGAGATCCCGGGCTGAGTCCGGCCCTACCAGCCGATCGGCAGGCGCTCGGGTCCCCGGATCAGCATCCCGGTACGCCAGGTGAGCCGCTCCGGATCGGCGTCCAGCCGCAGTCCGGGGCAGCGCGCCAGCAGCGAGCCGATCGCGATCCGTGCCTCGACGCGGGCGAGGGGTGCGCCGAGGCAGTAGTGGATGCCGTGGCCGAAGGAGACGTGGCCGCGCGCGTCCCGGGTGATGTCGAAGCGGTCGGCGCCCTCGAAGCGGGCGGGGTCCCGGTTGGCGTCGGCCAGCGCGACGAGGACGAGTTCGCCGCCGCCCGGGATCACCGTGGAGCTGACGGGGAGCGGGTCGGTGGTGAAGCGGTAGGTGGGCGTCTCGACGGGGCCGTCGTAGCGCAGGATCTCCTCCACCGCATTCCCGATCAAGCCCGGTTCGGCTCGCAATGCCTTCAACTGGTCCGGGTGGGAGAGGAGATGGAGCACGCCGTTACTGATGAGGTTGACCGTGGTCTCATGGCCGGCGACGAGTAACAGCCATGCCATGCCCGCCAGTTCGTCGCCGGAGAGCCGGTCTCCCTCCTCGTCCGCCGTGTGGATGAGCGCGCTCATGAGGTCATCGCCCGGCTGCCCCCGCTTGTCGTCGAGCAGCCCGGCGACGTACGCGGTCATCGAGGCGACGGCGGTACTGCGCGCCTCGGCGTCGGTGGAGGCGAGCGCGGTGTTGGACCAGTTCCGAAAGCTGCGCCGGTCCATGGCGGGCACACCGAGCAGCTCACAGATGACCGCCATGGGCAGCGGGAAGGACAGCGCGTCGACGAGATCGGTGCGGCGGCCGGGTTCCGACAGCATGACGTCGAGCAGCTCGTCCGTCATCTGCTGAATGCGCGGGGCGAGTTGTTCCATACGACGAGGGGTGAACTCGCGGCCGACCAGCTTGCGGAGCCGGGTGTGGTCCGGGGCGTCGGAGCTGAGCATGGTCTTTCCGGCGGTCACCTGGTGGACACCGAGGAGCGGCGAGGCGTTGCTCCAGTCCTTGGACAGCCTCTGATCGGCGAGGAGTTCGCGTCCGGCCTCGTATCCGACCACGAGCCAGGCGGGCGTCCCGTCGGGGAGGACCACCCGGTGGACCGGCCCCCGGGCGCGGAGTTCGGCGTAGAAGGGGTACGGGTCCCGGGTGAACGCCTCGCCGAGTGCGCCGAGATCAAGTGTGGCGTCGATGGTCACTGCGGTTCCTTTCGGAGGGCCGGGCGCGCCGGAGCCGGTACGGTCCGCGGCCGGCGTGGCGGCAGTGGAGGGACACCGCCCCGTGCGAGTCCCTACCTCACCTGGGGGCGGTCCAACCCTCATGCCGCGGGGCGCTGTTGCGCACGGCTGCGGCACGCGGGCCTGACGGACCGCCCCGGACCCGTCAGGCCCGGCCTGACGGACCGCCCCGGACCCGTCAGGCCCGCGTGCCGCGCCGCCCCCAGGCCGTTCCGGCGAGGACCAGCACCGCGCCCACCGCCCCGAGAACACCGAGGCGCTCGCCCCCGATCGCGATGCCGACCGCGGCGGCCCACAGGGGTTCCGTACCGAGCAGCAGGCTGACCCGGGACGGCGAGGTGCGCCGTACCGCCCACATCTGCACGAAGAACGCGAAGAGCGTGCAGAACGCGGCGAGGAAGAGCAGTCCGGCCCACTCCCCCGCGCCGAATCCGGCGGCCACCGTCCAGGGCGCGGTGCCGGTACCGGGTGCGGCGGCCAGCACGGCGAAGACGGCGACCGCGCTGCCGAGCTGGACCGTGGTCAGGGAGAGCGAGTCGGCCGACCGGACGGCCTTGATCCGGGCCATCGCGAGGACGTGGACCGTACGGGCGAGGGCGGCGAGCAGCATCAGCAGGTCACCGCCGGAGGGGCTGGTGAACCCGCCGCCCTGGGTCAGCAGCACCACGCCCGTGACGGAGAGCCCGGCGGCGAGGAGGAAGCGGCCGGTCGGCCGGGTTCGGCTGACCGCCGACTCCGCGAGCGGGGTGAAGATCATGGTGAGGCTGATGATCAGCCCGGCGTTCGTCGCCGAGGTGTGCACGATTCCGTACGTCTCCAGCAGGAAGATCCCGCTGAGGATGAGACCGAGCAGCCCCGCGCCCCGCCACTGGGCCGCCGTGAGGGCGCGGAGACCGCGCGCTCCGGCGACGGCCAGGACGGGCAGCACGACAGCGAAGCGCAGGACGAGGACCGCGACGACGGTCCCCGGTGTGGTGATGCCCTTGGCCGCGAGGTAGCTCGATCCCCAGACGACGGCGACCGCCAGTACGGGCAGGTCGGTCGACCAGGCGGGGCGGGACGGGGCGACGGCGGGCAGGGCGGCAGCGGACACTCGGTACTCCTGGTACTCGTGGGTTCTCGCGCGGCGAGGGGTCTGCCGGCGGGGGCGGATCCCCGCGACCGGGGATCTCCGCGCGGCGGAGACGTCATCGCGAGGGACGCGGCGTGGGAGACCTCGCCGGCTCGCGCACGGACCGGGTCACGCTATCCGGCGCCGTTCCCGGGGCGGAACCCGCGTCCCCGGTCGCGTTCACCCGTTCGCCGAACACGCGCACCCCGCGCCCCCGCCCCCGCACGGGCCCCGTCCGCCGCGACCTGCCCGGCGGCACCGGCCGTCCTACGCTGGCGGGACCGCACGGAACCGGGAAAGGACGATCATGAGCGCCACCCCGCAGCTCGCCCTCCTGGACCACCGCACCCTTCCCGCGGTCGGTCTCGGCACCTATCCGCTGGACGACGACGAGGCGGAGGAGGCCGTCGCCGGGGCGCTGGGCCTCGGCTACCGGCTCGTCGATTCGGCGAAGAAGTACGGCAACGAGCGCGGTACCGGACGCGGGATCGCCCGCAGCGGAGTGCCGCGCGAGGAGATCACCGTCACCACCAAGGTGCCCGGCCGCCACCACGGCTACGAGGAGACGCTGGCCTCCTTCGAGGAGTCGCGGGCCGCGCTCGGCGTCGACCGGGTCGATCTCTATCTCATCCACTGGCCGCTGCCCCGCGTGGACAAGTACGTGGACACCTGGAAGGCGATGATCAAACTCCGTGAGGAGGGGCTGGTCCGCTCCATCGGTGTTTCGAACTTCTCCCCCGCGCAGCTCGACCGGCTGGAGCGGGAGACCGGGGTGGTGCCCGTGGTCAACCAGATCGAACTGCATCCGCTCCTCCCCCAGGACGAACTGCGGGAGGTGCACGCGGCGAAGGGCATCGTGACGCAGGCCTGGAGTCCGCTGGCGCGCGGCCGCGAGGTGCTGGAGGCACCGGAGACCGTGGCCATCGCCCGCGAGCACGGGGTGACGCCCGGCCAGGTGGTGCTGCGGTGGCACACCCAGCTGGGCGTGGTGCCGATCCCGAAGTCGGCCGACCCGGGGCGGCAGCGGGAGAACCTCGATCTGTTCGGCTTCGAGCTGACGCCGGACCAACTGGACCGGATCGGTTCGGGGGACCGGCACCGGTTCGGCGGCGATCCGGACGACCACGAGGAGTTCTGACCGCCCGGTCCGAGGGCCGCCCGGTGGCCCTATTCTGCGCGGATGACGCATGAACCCGAGCTGACGTCCCCCGTCGACCTCTGCCGCCCCGACGGGCGGCTGAACCCCGCGGCGGTCGGCTGGACCCGCCGCCCCCTGCACACCGCCAACCTGCGCGGCTGGGGCCGGGGAAAGCGCTGGGAGTACTGGGGAATCGTCACACCGGACCACATCGTCGGGCTGGTCGTCTCGTCACTGGACTACGCGGGCGTGCACGAGCTCTACGTACTGGACCGGGCGACCGGCGTCGAGCACCGTACGGACGCGGTGGTGCCGCTGGCCCGTGGCACGGTCCTGCCCGCACGCAGCGGCGAGGGCTCCGTCTCGGCCCGGACGGGCACCCTGGAGATCGACATCGCGCAGACCCCGGGCGGCTCCACGATCCGGGCGACCGGGCCGGACGTGCGCCTCGACGTGGAGGTGCCGCTGCCTCCGGGGCACGAAGCGCTCGGCGTGGTCGTTCCGTGGAGCGGCAAGCGGTTCCAGTACACCGTCAAGGACGTCGGGCGACCCGTGCGCGGTACGTTGGCGGTGCGGGGGCGGACGTACGCGGTGGGCGGTCCGGACGCGTTCGCCGTGCTGGATCACGGCCGCGGCAAGTGGCCGTACACGATCACGTGGAACTGGGCGGCCGGAGCGGCTCCGGGGCGCGCGCTCCAGTTGGGCGGCAAGTGGACCGAGGGCACCGGCGTCACGGAGAACGCCCTGTTCGTCGACGGCCGCCTGCACAAGATCGGCGAGGAACTCCGGTGGAGTTACGACCGGTCCGACTGGCTGCGGCCGTGGCACATCGCCGGAGAGCGGGTGGACGTGTGGTTCCACCCGTTCCACGAGAAGGCCGGCCGGACGAACCTCGGGGTCGTCGCCAACGAGACCCATCAGTGCTTCGGCACCTTCAGTGGCTGGGCCCTGACCGACGACGGGACGGCGACGGATCTCGACGGACTGGTCGGCTGGGCCGAGGAGGCGCACAACCGGTGGTAGCGCCGTAGCCGTTGCCGGCGGTGGCGCTACCAAGAGCCCGGTGGTACGGGCGACGGGCCGGACCTGTGCGGTCGGCGCTGCGACGGCCGCCCGCCCGGACCACCGCCATCCCTCCCCCCGCCTCTCCTCAGCGGTTGACCGGGGCGACCTCCGCCATCCGGGACCAGCCGTCGCCCGGGACCTCGACGTTGATGATTTCGGGGACCTCGGCGACCAGGGACGACATTGTTTTGATGGCGGCCTGGAAGTGGGCGGACTGCACATGTGCCTCGCCCGCTTCGGCCGACCGGAAGGCTTCGAGCAGCACGAACTGGTTGGGGTTCTCCACGCTGAACGACCAGTCGAAGAAGACGTTGCCCGGCTCGGAGCGGGTGGCGAGGGTGAACTCCTCCATCGCGGGGAGCCAGTTGTCGCGTTCGGCGACGAGGACGGTGAACTTGACGGCGATGAAGATCATGGCTGCTCCTGGTCGGGACGTACGGTGACGTGCCGCCGGGCACCGGAGGCCCGGGCCGCACCGCGACCAGGGTGACATACCACCGCGTACCGAACCTTCCGGGCGCACCGATCCGCTCCGGCACCCCCGGTCCCCGTCCCCGTCCCCGCCCGCGCCCGTCGTTCCTCCGGTGCCGCGACCGGCCATGTGTGCCACCGGCGACGGGCGAAGCTTGCCGGGAGGGGCACTGGCTGTTGCGGGACATGACGTTGGTGGCACAGGTGCCTCACGGGGCGTCGGTCGGGTAGCGTGCGAGCCATGTCGAGTCCTGAGTCAGACGAGGTGGGGGCTTTCGGTCACGCCGTCAGCCCCCTGAAGCCCTGAGCCTGTAGCCCTGTCGTCGCGCCGCATTCCGTGGTGGGACGAGTGTGCCCATGGGGCCGGCCGCGGTGACGAGATGACCTTCCCGTGCTTCTCCTCACCTCGGAGCCTTCGATGTCTCTCCCGCTGTACCTGCTTGCTGTGGCGGTTTTCGCCATGGGCACCTCGGAGTTCATGCTCGCCGGCCTGTTGCCGGACGTTGCCTCAGATTTCGACGTCACCGTCGGGACCGCCGCCACGCTCACCTCGGCCTTCGCGATCGGCATGGTCGTCGGGGCCCCGCTTGTGGCCGCGTTTGCCCGCAACTGGCCCAGGAGATCCAGCCTTCTCGCATTCATCCTCGCTTTCGCGGCAGCTCACGCCGCAGGGGCCGTCACCACCAGCTTCCCGGTCCTGCTCGCTACCCGGGTCGTCGCCGCGCTCGCGAACGCAGGGTTCCTGGCCGTCGCTCTGACGGCTGCCGCCACACTGGTCCCGCCGGACAAGAAGGGCCGTGCGCTCGCCGTGCTGCTGTCGGGCACAACGGTGGCCACGATCGCCGGTGTCCCCGGAGGGTCGGTACTCGGGACGGTGCTCGGCTGGCGGGCCACATTCTGGGCAGTCGCCGCTCTCTGCCTGCCCGCGGCTCTCGGCGTCCTGAGGGGCATCCCGGCGGGACGCGTGAAGGCCGAGGCGACCGGCGGCCCTGCCTTGCGGGCGGAGCTCGCCCTGCTCACCAGGCCGCGGTTGATCCTGGTGATGCTGCTGGGCGCGCTGGTGAACGCGGCGACATTCGGAAGCTTCACCTTCCTCGCTCCCGTCGTGACCGGCACCGCCGGGCTGGGTGAGCTGTGGATCTCTGTCGTTCTGGTGCTCTTCGGTGCCGGTTCCTTCGTCGGCGTCACCGTCGCCGGCCGACTGTCGGACCAGCGTCCCGGTCTGGTCATCGCGGTCGGTGGTCCGCTGCTGCTCATCGGCTGGCCGGCTCTGGCGGTCATGGCCGACAGGCCGGTCGCCTTGTGCACCCTCGTGTTCGTGCAGGGCGCGCTGTCGTTCGCCCTGGGCAGCACACTGATCACCCGGGTCCTCTACGAGGCAGCACAAGCCCCCACGATGGCCGGCTCGTATGCGACCGCGGCACTCAACATCGGCGCCGTCGCCGGCCCTCTGGTCGCCGCGACCACCCTCAGTACCGAGGCCGGGGGCCTCGGACCGCTGTGGGCGAGTGGACTCCTGGTCGGTGTCGCGCTACTCCTCGCCCTCCCCCTCCGCACCGGCGTCGCGGCCGGCCGGAGCGACGAGGTGTTCCAGTGACACATGCGAACGCCCCTTGAACGTCGAAGGAAGCCGAAGGCTCGTGGAACGCTGCCCCAGCCGTCGATCGCCCAGATGGCAGCCGGGGCCGGCGTCTCCCGCGCGTGCCTGTCCACGGGGAAGAGCCGGTACGACACATACGGCGAGGCCGGGCTACAGGACCACTCCAGCGTCCCGCGCTTCTCACCGTCTCAGGCCCCAACCGAAAGCGTTGAGAAGCGATCGCCAAACCGCGTGGCGCGGTTGCCGCTCGACCTCTCGCGCGCATTGCTGTCGGCGTACAGGTGAACGTACTCAGCCCCTGTGGGCGGACGCGCCCGGTTCTCGCGGTGGTTGAACGACTGGTCAGAGGGTGCGCGATTGCCGCTCAAGGCGGCTTGCGAGGGCGTTCTTCACGTCGGGCCAGTCAGGGGCCGTGATGCTGTACAGCGCGGAGTCACGGATCCAGCCGTCGCGCATGACCATGTGCTGGCGCAAGATCCCTTCGTGGGTGGCGCCGAGGCGGGTGATCGCGGCCCGCGATGTGCTGTTGCGGACGTCGGTGAGGAACTCGACGCGGTTCATGGCGAGGGTCTCGAACGCGTGGCTCAGCATCAGCAGTTTGGCCTCGGTGTTGACGGCGGTGCGCTGCCAGGCACGGCCGAGGAAGGTGAAACCGATCTCAAGTCTGCGGTTCGGCAGGCTGATCGCCATGAAGCGGGTGGATCCGGCAATGCGTCCGGTAGCCAGGTCGATGGTCGCGTACGCGAGCTGGGTGCCGGCGGAGCGAGCGGCGAGCGCGTCGTCGATGAACGCACCCACGTCGTGGGGGTGAGGGACGAGCGTCACGTGCAGCTTCCACAACTCGCCGTCGCGGATCGCTTCGCACAGCCCGTCGTGATGGTCGTGGGTGAGCGGTTCCAGTCGCACGTGAGTGCCCGCCAGCGCGGTGGTCCGCAGCTCCATCCCTACCCCCAAGTGATCGCCCGACTCCGCGTGGACGCTATCGGCGCGGACGGGCCGACAGCCGGGGTGACCAGCATCCGGGCAGAGCTGAGCACGTTCAGTCGTTCCCCGGTCGAGCGCCCCGTCGACCAGGTCGGCGGACGAACCGGGCGAGGTGGTCCTCGGGCAGCCAGTCGTCCGGCGACGGAGGCAGCAGCAGGACCTGGTGCGGATCGAAGGCCCGAAACGTCTTGTCCACCGCCGCCGGACGGCCCCAGACCGCTTCGTCTCGACCGACTCGACAGTCTCTCCCCACCACATATGTGGTGATCGTCCCGCATGGAAGAGCACGGAGCGCAACCGGGCGCCGTCGGGCCTTGGTGCGTGGCAGTGACTCAGTCTTGCCGACGGAAGTCCAGCATGCAGAAGACCTTGTCGTAGCGGTGTTCGCCGACGGCGACGAAGTCGGCGAGACGGCCGTATTCGGTGAAGCCCAGCGACCGGTAGAGGTGCAGGGCACTGGTGTTGTCGCCACGGGCGTCCAGGGTGAGGACTTCGATACCCGCCTCCCGGGCGTCAGCGATCAGGGCAGAGGTCAGCGCCCGGCCGACGCCGCGACCATGGGCAGCAGCGTCTACCGCGACCTTCTCCGGATCGGCGTGTGGCCGATGGGTCGGTCGTTGTAACGCAGCCAGTACCCCAGTCCCACGAGCCGACCGTCGAGGTAAGCAGCACGCAGGGCCGCATCCCCGGCCCGCACCGCGGAGACGACGCGGTCAAGAAGTTCCGCCACCTCATCCCGTGAGGGTGGTTCGACCCAGCCCAGCGCAGCACCTCCGCTGACCAGCTCCACCAGGATCTGGTGGGCCGACTTCGCGAACCGGACCTCCAGCTCCGGATCGGCAGTCAGCTCCATGGCGTCAAGGATGATGGCGGGCTCAGTGGTCACACCGCTGGTCATGGCCGGATCCATGACCAGGCAGCCCCCGGCCCACCCGAGACCCCGCTCTCCGGCCTCGGCTGCAGCGAAGCGGTTACTGACCCACGCCCCTAGGGGATCGCAGGAATCAACCTGCTGGTTCCGAGACGTGACTTCGCAGGCCGGAGCGTCGGGTGCCCGCATGTTGTTCTTCCGCGAGCCCTCAGCCGCCGAGCTCGTGGTGACGGGCCGTCAGCCGGTGCGCGCCGGTCTCGGTGAGGGAGCCGAAGAGGCGCAGCCGGGAGATCCCGCCGTCCGGGAAGATGTCGATGCGCACCCGGGTGGCGCGTAGCGGCGCTTCCAGGACGAACCGGTGGTTGGTGTCCGGCTGGAGGCGGGTGCGGGGCAGGAACTCGGTCCACGCCTCGTCGTCCCCGTCCGCTCCGTCGCCCTCGTCGCGGAGCGAGAGTGTCGCCCAGCCGGCCGCGTTGCCCTTGAGACAGGCGGTGTCGATCTCCACCGCCCGGATCTCCGCCTGCGCGGGCAAGGTGTAACGGATCCAGTCGTTGCCCCGGTCGCGGCGGCGGCGGGTCTCCCAGCCGTCGTCCATCCGCCGGGAGCGGCCGGGCTGGATGCTGTTGGTGGCCGGGGAGTAGAAGCGGTCCGAGGCGTCCTCCACCCGGCCGCCGTTCTCCAGGGCCAGCAGGTCGAAGGTGCCGAGGGCGGTGAGCCACGCGGGGTCGGGTACGACCTCTCCGTGGACCCGGAGCCGGGCGATGCCCCCGTCCGGGTGCTGGTTGACCCGCAGGTGGGTGAAGCGCTGCTCGGCGTCGACCGTGAAGCCGTTGGCGGCGTGGCCGGCGATCTCCGTAGGGGGCACCAGCGTCGTCCACTTCACGTCCGGCGCCAGCAGTTCCTCCGGCGAGGGGGCGCCCGGCAGCGAGGTGGCTTCCACGGAGACGGCGCGTGGGTAGTTGCCGCGGAAGTGGGCGGTGTCCACGACCAGTCCCCGTACGATGCCGGGGGCGCCGAGCCGTACGAGTGCCCAGTCGTGGTCCTCGTCCTCGGGGTGCGGGCGGTCGGCGCTCGCACCGCGCCGGCGGCGGGTCTCCCAGCCGTCCATGATCTTGCCCTTGTGCCCGAAGCGTTCGGGGTCGAAGACGGCGTGTCCCGGCTTCAGCAGGTTCTCCCGTTCCGCGAAGAACTCGTCGTTGGCGGCGACGACCCCTGCGCCGAGCTGCCGCGCGGCGAGGTCCACGTAGTGGCCGAAGGGGAATCCGGCGGGGCCCGGGGTGCGGTAGTCGGCGTACGGGTCGCCCCCCGTGTAGGGGAGGGCGTCTCCGGTCCAGCGCGGCGTCACGGGCTCCGTCATGGTCACAGGTTCCTTTCGAGCAGGCGGCCGGAGGGGTCGGCGAAGACGCCGTCGTGGACGATCCGGCTCCCGCGCAGCCAGGTCGACGTGACGACGCCGTCCAGGGTCCGGCCCGCGTAGGCGGTGACCTGGTTGCGGTGGTGGAGGGCTGCGGGATCGACGGTGAAGGTCGCCTCGGGATCGAGTACGGCGAAGTCGGCGTCGCGACCGGGCTCGATGGCGCCCTTCCGGTCCAGTCCGGCGAGCCGTGCGGGGCCGGTGGACATCCAGCGCGCCACGTCGTCGAGACAGTGGCCGCGCCGTCGGGCCTCGGTCCAGATGGCGGGCAGCCCCAGCTGGAGGGAGGAGATGCCGCCCCAGGCGGAAGCGAAGTCGGGCGTCTTCAGGTCCGAGGTGCAGGGCGAGTGGTCGGAGACGATACAGCTGATGACCCCGTCGGCGAGCCCCTGCCACAGCGCGTCCTGGTTGGCCGCCTCACGGATGGGTGGGCAGCATTTGTACTCGGTCGCCCCGTCCGGTACTTCCTCGGCGGTGAGGGTGAGGAAGTGCGGGCAGGACTCGACGGTGACGCGTACCCCCTCGCGTTGCGCCGCGGCGATGAGCGGCAGCGCGTCGGCGGACGAGAGGT
This sequence comes from Streptomyces sp. NPDC005576, assembly GCF_042871745.1. Classification (NCBI taxonomy): domain Bacteria; kingdom Bacillati; phylum Actinomycetota; class Actinomycetes; order Kitasatosporales; family Streptomycetaceae; genus Streptomyces; species Streptomyces sp. NPDC005576. Next base: position 193,741 of record NZ_JBIAJC010000006.1, read on the forward strand.
GCAGGACGTGGACGCGGGCGTTCAGCCGTTTCGCATGGGCGATGAGCCCCTCGATCGCCGCGTTCTCGGCGGCCCGGGGGCGCGAGGCCAGGAAGTCGGCATAGGCGGGGCCGCCCCGCTGCGGGGCCGCGTCCAGGTGGCCGGGGTCCTCCGCGTGGACGATGAGCAGACCGCCGAAGCCCGCTATCTCGGCCAGCGAGCGCCCCAGCCCCTCCTGGTCCAGGTGCGGGAACTCGTCGACACCGGACGGGGAGAGGAAGCACTTGAAGCCGAAGACGCCGGCCTCGTGGAGCGGTCGCAGATCCTTGACGTTCGCCGGGACCGCACCGCCCCAGAAGCCGGTGTCCACATGCGCCCGGGAGGCCGCGACCCGCTGCTTGGTCCTCAGGTGCCCTACCGTGGTGGTCGGCGGGAGGGAGTTGAGCGGCATGTCGAGGAGAGTCGTGATGCCCCCGGCGGCCGCCGCCCGGGTGGCCGTCCAGAAGCCCTCCCACTCGGTGCGCCCCGGGTCGTTGACGTGCACATGAGTGTCGACGAGCCCGGGGAGGAGAGCCCGGTCGCCGAGTTCCTCCAGCCGTACGCCCGGAGGTACTTCGGTGTCGTGCGGCAGGACCGCCCCGATCCGCCCGGCACGGACCGCGACCACGGCGGGGCGCGTCCCCGCGGGGGTGACCACGCGGGTCGACCGCAGCATCAGATCGGCGTGCGCGGGCCCGCTCGTCCCCCCGTCCGCGTCCAGGTCTCTCCGTACGTGTCCACCGAACACCGGTACTCCTCGCTCCGCTCGCGGCGGGACGACCTCAGCGACGTCAACGAATTGTTGAAGGGGCTTCCTGCGGGGAGTCTTCATGCGGGTTTCCCCTCCGTCAAGCCCCCTCCGCCGCCGGAGCGTCCCGCGCGCGGCCCGCCGGCAGAGGGCGCGCGGCCTGCCGAAACGTCCCGGAAACAGAATCGGGCTTTCCCCGCCCCGGACCGCGTCCGGACGACCCACGGGGACGGCAGACGCCCCCGCGAGGCCCCCGGCCCCCCCTGCTTCCGGCCGTGGAAAACAGCCTCTGACCGGTGCATACGCCCTGCCACGACCAGTGCGCGGACCGCGACGGTCCCGGTACGCTGCTACCTTGCCCACCGCTTCGAAAGGACCGTTGACGTGCCGCCGTCCGACGCCAGCACTTCCGACTCCAAGACCGCCGGTTCCAGCGGTGGGGTGCAGTCCCTGGAGCGCGCCTTCGACCTGCTGGAGCGGATGGCCGACGCAGGGGGCGAGGTGGGTCTGAGCGAACTCTCCACGGCCGGCGGTCTGCCGCTCCCCACCATTCACCGTCTGATGCGCACGCTGGTGGTCTGCGGGTACGTACGCCAGCAGCCCAACCGCCGCTACGCGTTGGGCCCCCGGCTCATCCGCCTGGGCGAGTCGGCGTCCCGACTGCTCGGCACCTGGGCGCGGCCCTACCTCCAGCACCTGGTGGAGGAGACGGGCGAGACCGCGAACATGGCGCTGCTCGACGGCGACGAGGTGGTGTACGTCGCGCAGGCGCCCTCGAAGCACTCGATGCGGATGTTCACCGAGGTGGGGCGCCGGGTCCTGCCGCACTCCACCGGCGTCGGCAAGGCGCTGCTCGCGCACGCGTCGCCCGAGGAGGTACGGGCACTGCTGGCACGCACCGGGATGCCGGCCGCCACCGAGAAGACGATCACCACTCCGGAGGGCTTCCTCGAAGCGCTGGAGCAGGTCCGCCGCGCCGGTTACGCCGTCGACGACAACGAGCAGGAGATCGGGGTTCGGTGTCTGGCGGTCGCCGTGCCCGGCTCCCCCACCGCCGCCGCGATCTCCATCTCGGGCCCGGCCGGGCGGGTCACCGAGGCGGCGACGGAACGGATCGTGCCGATCCTCCAGCAGACGGCGAAGGAGCTCTCCGCCGTTCTCGCGGCGGGCGGTTGAGCCACGGGGGGAGCACGTCGGGGGAGGGAGGAGTGGCGGAGCCACGATGCCCGGCTGTACCGCCCCTCCCCCGGCACCGCACACCGGCCGCGCGACACCTCACCGCCGCGCGACACCTCACCGCCGCGGCGGCTCGCCGAAGAGGTCCACCGCGATCCGTACCGCCCGGAGCGCGGGCGCCAGCGCGCTCACCGAACCGATCGCTCCCGCGATCAGCAGCAGGGAACGGCGGAGCCGGGGAATCTCCGGCACCCCGCTGACCGCCATGGAGTCCAGCGCGGCCAGCTCCTCCTCCGCGATCCCCCGGTCGGAGAACTCGGCGGGATGTCCGGCCAGCTCGCGGCGGAGCCGGGACACCGCTGTCCGCAACTCCGTGACCCTGGGGTCCTCGCTGCTCCCGGTCACCCGCTGCTGCTCCATACTTCGCAACAATGCACTCCCCCTTGCACGACGTCGTGCCTATGCCTTTCGCGCTCCGGCGCGTGGTCAAGTGCGCCGGAGTGGAGGCAAGTTAACGCCATTGAAGGTGGCCGGCGCCACTCCGTGACGAGAAATCGGGGTTACCCCTGAGAGGGACCCCACTTTCGCGCGTACCAGCCCGTTCGACGACGTGTCGGTGGTATTGAGTGGACATGGTTCCTGTGCGGATGAACCCCCTGGTCACCGGGGTGCTGCTCGCCGCCGGCGGCGGTCGGCGCCTCGGCGGGCGGCCCAAGGCGCTGCTCATGCACCGGGGGCGTCCACTGGTCGAACACGCGATTCGATCACTGCGCGACGGCGGCTGTGACCGGATCGTGGTGGTGCTGGGCGCCGCCGCCGACGAGGTGCGGTCCCGGAGCTCGCTCGCGGGATGCGCGGTGACGGTCAATCCGGAGTGGCAACAGGGCATGGGCGGTTCGCTGCGCGCGGGTCTGGCCGCCCTCGCGGGCACCGGGACGGAGGCGGCGCTCGTTCTCCTCGTCGACCAGCCCGGTGTCGGCGCCGAGGCCGTCTCCCGGGTCCGTGCGGCGCACACCTCGCGGGCGAGCCTCGCGGCGGCCTCGTACCACGGCACGCGGGGCCACCCGGTACTCCTCGGCGCGGACCACTGGGCGGGAGTGTCGGCGGGCGCCACGGGTGACCAGGGGGCCCGGGCCCATCTGTGGGAGCACCGGGCGGCTCTCACGCTCGTCGAGTGCGCGGACGTGGCGGATGCGTACGACATCGACACCCCGGAGGACCTGAGGCACCTCGCGGGCCCCTGACGACCCGGGCCGGGTCCCCGTACGCCGGGGCGGTCCTCCGTCCCCGGCCCTCGTCGAACACCTTCGGCACGACCGGAACCCCGTCCGAGCGACACAGGGCCGACGGCCTGGACCGTCCGCGCCACGCCACGCCACGCCACGCCACGCCCTGGGACCATTGAGGTTCCACCATGAGGAAACTACTATCCACTATCCAGAAGAGACAGATACGTCGAAGACCGCGCACGCCCGTTCGCCCGCTCGCCCGCTCGCTGAAGGAGTGACAGCCCATGTCCGCACCGGCGCCCTCCCCGCTGGTCATCGTCGACGCCGAGCACCTGCCCCGGCAGGAGGAGGTGCTCACCGACGCGGCCCTCGCGTTCGTGGCCGAACTGCACCGGCGGTTCACCCCCCGCCGTGATGAGTTGCTCGCCCGCCGGGGTGAGCGCCGCGCGGAGATCGCCCGCACCTCGACGCTGGACTTCCTGTCGGAGACGGCCGGCGTCCGCGCCGACGACTCCTGGCGGGTGGCGCCCGCACCGGCGGCGCTGAACGACCGCCGGGTGGAGATCACCGGTCCGACGGACCGGAAGATGACGATCAACGCCCTCAACTCCGGTGCCCGGATCTGGCTGGCCGATTTCGAGGACGCGTCGGCCCCCACCTGGGAGAACGTCGTCCTCGGGCAGCTCAATCTGATCGATGCCTACGAGCGCCGCATCGACTTCACCGACCCGAAGTCCGGGAAGTCGTACGCCCTGCGGCCGGCAAAGGAGCTGGCGACCGTCGTCACCCGCCCGCGCGGCTGGCACCTGGACGAGCGTCACCTCCAGCTCGAAGGAACACCGGTCCCCGGAGCGCTGGTCGACTTCGGCCTGTACTTCTTCCACAACGCCCAGCGGCTGATCGACCTCGGCAAGGGCCCGTACTTCTATCTCCCGAAGACGGAGTCCCACCTGGAGGCCCGGCTCTGGAACGACGTCTTCGTCTTCGCCCAGGAGTACGTGGGCATCCCCCGGGGCACGGTCCGCGCGACGGTCCTCATCGAGACGATCACCGCCGCCTACGAAATGGAGGAGATTCTCTACGAGTTGCGCGAGCACGCCTCCGGACTCAACGCCGGACGCTGGGACTATCTCTTCTCCATCGTCAAGAACTTCCGTGACGGCGGTACGAAGTTCGTCCTGCCGGACCGCAACGCGGTCACGATGACGGCCCCGTTCATGCGCGCGTACACCGAACTCCTCGTCCGCACCTGCCACAAGAGGGGAGCGCACGCCATCGGTGGCATGGCGGCCTTCATTCCCTCGCGCCGCGACGCCGAGGCCAACAAGGTCGCGTTCGAGAAGGTCAAGGCGGACAAGGACCGCGAGGCAGCCGACGGCTTCGACGGTTCGTGGGTCGCCCACCCGGACCTGGTCCCGATCGCCCTCGCCTCCTTCGACGCGGTGCTCGGCGACAAGCCGAACCAGAAGGACCGGCTCCGCGAGGACGTGTCGGTGGCGGCGGGCGACCTGATCGCCGTCGACAGCCTGGACGCCCGCCCCACGTACGACGGTTGGCGCAACGCCGTCGCGGTCGGCATCCGCTACATCGAGGCATGGCTGCGCGGTACGGGTGCCGTCGCCATCTTCGGCCTCATGGAGGACGCGGCAACGGCGGAGATCTCCCGCTCGCAGATCTGGCAGTGGATCAACGCGGACGTCGTCTTCGAGAACGGCCGACACGCCACCGCCGACCTGGCCCGCGAGGTCGCCGCCGAGGAACTGGCCACCGTACGCGCCGGGATCGGCGACGAGGCGTTCGCCGCCGGCCGCTGGCAGGAGGCCCACGACCTGCTGCTCCGGGTGGCGCTGGACACGGACTACACGGACTTCCTCACCCTGCCCGCGTACGAGCAACTGCGCTGAGCGGAGCGTCGGCGACCGAAGATCGCGGCCGCCTTGTCAGTGGCCACGGGGACCCTGCGCGCATGAACTCACCCGGCAAGGAGAAGAAGACTCTCTCGGCGTTCCTCGCGGCACAGCGAGCCAGCGTGCTGGCGATTGTCGACGGGCTCGACACGAAGGCACTGACCACGGCGGTCCTGCCCTCCGGTTGGACGCCCCTCGGGCTCGTAGAACATCTGGGGCACGCCGAGAGGCACTGGTTCCAGGAGGTCGTCCTCGGAGCGGCCGAACCGTTGCCATGGCCCGATGACCATGCCCCGCTGACGACACCACGAGAACCGAAGGTGGTTTTCGCCTTCTACCAGGATCAGTGTCGCCGTTCCGATGCCGTGATCGCCCGCACGCCCTTGTCGGCACCCCCGCGGGGTCGCCCCCCCGAACCGCTGGGGGACGAACTCGCTGACCTGCGCGGGATTGTCATGCATGTGATCGAGGAGACCGCGCGGCACGCTGGACATCTGGACATCGCTCGCGAACTCATCGACGGCCGGACAGGGCTTGGACCTCGCTGAGCACCTGCCCGTGGCCCTGCCCGGCACCATCCTCCACAGCGATCCCGCCAGGGGCAGGATCGCCCGGTCGCCGCTCCCGGCGTTGTCCACCGCAGCGAGCGCGGTCACCGGGCGGTCCCACGGCGCCTGCTCGCCGTCGCCCTTCGGCAGCTTCCGTGGTCCTCACTCGGACGGGTGACGGCGGACGGAAGCCGGTCCGGCTGGGCGGGGGCGTTCGCCACACTGACGGTCATGGCTTCTGCTCCTGTGGTGGCGACGGCGGGTGACCAGCACTTCGCGCGGGCGATGTGTGACATCGCCGAGAGGTCCCCCGCCCGAGCGGGCAGGGAGGCGGAGTTCGGCCGGACGGTGGGGGCCGTGCGTGCTGCAACGGTGGCGGGCGGCGGCGCGGATGCCGTCCGCACGTCGGAGGTCCTGCTCGAGACCTACGCCGACGCACCCACCCGACCGGCGTCGTGGCCGCAGCTGCCCGCGCCGCCCTCGACCTGCACCGCGCCCCGACCGCCGACCCGGCCGGTCAGTCGACCGGCGCCGAAACACCGGCGGGTGCAACCGGCACCGGCGAGCGTCGCCGATTGGTTTCCCCGTTCCCCCGAAGAGAGCGTGAAGCGAATGCCACAGCCCTTCAACCTCCCCGCCTTCTACCTGCCGTACCCGGCCCGGCTCAACCCGCACCTGGAGCAGGCCCGGGAACACTCCCGCGACTGGGCGCGCGGCATGGGCATGCTGGAGGGCTCGGGCGTCTGGGAGCAGCAGGACCTCGACACGCACGACTACGCGCTGCTGTGTGCCTACACCCACCCGGACTGCGACGAGGCCGAGCTGGCGTTGCTGACGGACTGGTACGTGTGGGTCTTCTTCTTCGACGACCACTTCGTGAAGACCTTCAAGCACAGCCAGGACCGGCCCGGCGGCAAGGCATACCTGGACCGGCTGCCCGCCTTCATGCCGCTCGCCCCTGCGACTCCGACGCCTGAGCCGCGCAACCCGGTGGAGGCAGGTCTGGCCGAGTTGTGGTTGCGCACCGCCCCGGGTACCTCGGCGGACTGGCGCGAACGCTTCGCGCTCAGCACCGAGCACCTGCTCAACGAGTCGATCTGGGAGCTGTCCAACATCAGCATCGGCCGGGTCCCCAACCCCGTCGAGTACATCGAGATGCGCCGCAAGGTGGGCGGTGCGCCCTGGTCGGCCGTGCTGGTGGAGCACGCGGTCGGGGCGGAGCTCCCGCCCGCCGTCGCACGGTCGCGGCCGCTGGTGGTACTCCGGGACACCTTCTCGGACGCGGTGCACCTGCGCAACGACCTCTTCTCGTACCAGCGCGAGAGGGAGGAGGAGGGCGAGCTGAGCAACGGCGTGCTGGTGCTGGAGACCTTCTTCGGGATCAGCACGCAGGAGGCCGCCGACCGGGTCAACGACCTGCTGACGTCCCGGCTGCAGCAGTTCGAGGACACCGCGCTCACCGCGCTCGGCCCGCTCCTCGCCGACCACGGTCTCGGTGGCGAGGACACCGCCCGGGTCGCGGCCTACGTCAAGGGGTTGCAGGACTGGCAGGCAGGCGGCCACGAGTGGCACCTGCGCTCCAGCCGCTACATGAACGGCGGCCCGCAAGCCGGTCTGCCGCTGCCGCTGGGTGCGCTCGGCACCTCGGCGATGGACATCAAGCGCGTGGTCAGCGCGACCGGGGCCAAGCGCCTGCGCAACTTCGCCTTCGTCCCGCACCAGCCCACCGGCCCCTCCCAGGTGCCCGAGATGCGGCTCCCGGCCCGGGTGCGGGTCAGCCCCCATGTGGACGGGGTCCGGCGGGACGTGGCCGCATGGGCCGGCCGGACGGGCATGTTCGCCCCGGAGCCGCGGGCCGGCGGCCGGCGGGTGTGGACCGAGGAGACCTTCGCCCGTTTCGACCTCGGCCTGCTCGGAGCGTGCACCATGCCCGACCTCACCGCCGAGCAGATGACCGCGGCCACCTCCCTGGTCGCCTGGGGCTGCTACGGGGACGACTTCTTCGACGCCGCCTACGGGTGCCGGCGCGACCTCGCCGGGGCCAAGCTGGCCTCCGCCCGGCTGATGGAGATCACCGCTCCCGAGCCGACCGTCCCGGTCGTGCCAGCCGACGCGCTGGAGCGCGGGCTCACCGACCTCTGGTCCCGGGTCGGCACCGGCCTCACGCCCGCCGCCCGGGAGACCGTGCGTGGGCTGCTCGCCGAGCTGTTCGAGGGCTGGCTGACCGAGATCGCCAACCTCGCCCACCACCGTCTCCCCGACCCGGTGGACTTCCTCGAACTGCGCCGCCGGACCGCCGGTGGCGAATTCTTCACCACTGTCCCGGCCCTGCTGGGCGGCGGCGTACACCGGCAACTGCCCGACGCCGTCCGGGACAGCGGCACCGTGCGGTCCCTGGAACAGACGGCCGCCGACCACGCCGGCCTGGTCAACGACCTCTTCTCGTACCAGCGGGAGATCGAGTTCGAGGGGGATTTCCACAACGCCTCGCTCGTGGTGCAGCACTTCTTCGACTGCGGCTACCCGGAAGCGGCCCGGGTCGTCGCCGACCTCGCCACCGCACGCCTCGACGAGTTCGAGCACCTGGCCACCGCCGAACTGCCCGTCCTCTGCGACGACCTAAACCTCGACAGCACAGAACGGCAGACCGTCGCCAACCACGTCGAGCGGCTCAGGACCGCCATGACCGGCAACCTGCACTGGCACGCCATCAGCGGCCGCTACCGCGAAGCCGACCTGCGCCACCACCATCGCCGCACCCTCTCCGGTCCCACCGGCATCGGCACCGCCGCCGCCCGCCTCCCCCGCCTGGCCGGCTGAGTCACCGGGACGGCGGCCGGCGGCTCGGCGGCGGCCGGGTTCTCCTCAGCGGCCGGCAACAGGTCCTGACGGGCAGGCATGTCGTTCTGTCGCATGTCAGGATGTCGCCATGCAGGTGTCGGATGCTCTCGTTGCTTTCCAGGTATCGGTCTACGAGGAGCGGATCACGCTGGCCGACTTCGTCAGGTCCAGCGGTCCTGTCAGGGATGGGAGCGCTGTCGTCCGAGAGGAAGCTGCCGGACTCCAGAGGTCCCTCGAAGAGTCGGAGCGCACGTTGCAGCAGGCGGTGCGAGGTGCTGCGCGCACGGAAGACGAGTTTCGGGAGGTGCGGCGCGATCTGAGACGGCGGGCAGCAATCAGCCTCGCGGAGAAGAGTTCGGATCCGGCTGTCTGATCACGCGGTGAGGGCTGGTCCGCCGCCACGGCGGACGCGCCCTTCTCACTGCGGATGCGGGCGCGCTCGCGGCGTTCGACGCCGCGAGCCAACCGAAATCTTCCACCGGTGGCCGGCCCCCCTGCTCAGTTTCGTCATGGAGGAGTACGTGTCACCCGGGGACTGAGCGGCCGGGAGGTCCGGCGGGGTCAGCTTGAACATCTTCTGCTGATCGGGGAGAAGCGCAATATCGAGATCCAGGTGATGCCTTCGGACCGCGAGGACAACGCCGGCGTGGACGGACCGTTCACGGTGCTCACCCCGCAACACGGCGAGCCGGTCGGCTATCTCGAAGTGCAGGGTCGGAGCACACTGGTGACCGAACGCGCGGAAGTCCGAGCCCTGTCGGCCCGATTTGGCAGGCGCTCACCCCGCGTGAGTCGCTGGCCTTCATCGAAAAACAGCTGGGAGAGGTATGAACGTCCACGACACCACGGGTGGTTCGGTAGCAGCGCTGCGCTGGTTCGAGAGCAGCTACAGCGGCGCCGAGGGCGGACAGTGTCTTGAGGTCGCCACCTCGCCCGGCACCGTCCACATCCGCGACTCCAAGCACCGCACCGGCCCCACCCTCACGGTCGCGTCCGATGCCTGGGCCTCCTTCGTCGCGGGTATCAGCCGCGACTGACCCGGGTACGCATCGGTCGGCCGTGAAAACGGACCGGCCGCCCCTCCCCCCGTGTGGGCGGGAAGGGGCGGCCGGTATCAGCCGATGCGCTGGATGCGCGTCGTCCGGTTCAGCGATCAGACCAGGTCGGGGTACTGGTTCCAGCCCCCACTGCCGATCGTGACGCGGGCCTTGAACGGCGTCTTGGTGACGCCGGTGCCCGCGTAGAAGAACAGCTGGCCCTTGGAGTTGGACGTCAGGAGGTCGGCGATGCCGTCCCCGTTGATGTCACCCGGAGCCGCGAGGGTGGAGTACTGGCTCCAGCCGCTGCCACCGACCTGGACGCGGGTCCCGAAGGGGGTGGCCGCCTTGCCGGTGCCGGGGTAGAGGAACAGCCCGGCGGAGCTGCGGGCCAGCAGGTCCGCGCGACCGTCGAGGTTGTAGTCACCGGCGCCGACCAGCTTGTTGTACTGGCTCCAGCCGCTGCCGCCGACCTGGACCCGGCCCTTCATGGAGAGGCCGTCGCCGTTGCCCGCGTAGAAGTACAGCGCGGTGGAACTGCGGGCGAGCAGGTCGCTCTTGCCGTCACCGTTGAGGTCGCCGGGGCCGACGACCAGGTTGTACGACTTCGAACCGGCCGCGAGGTCGGTGTCGTCCAGCGCGTAGGCGGCCGTGTTGTACAGGTGGCCGTCGTACGTGCTGTGCGCGATCAGGTCGGACAGGCCGTCGGACCGGAGCGAGACGCTGTGGGTGAGGCGGCTGTCGGAGCGGGTCCAGCCCGTGCCGACCAGGAACTTCGCCTCCAGCTTCCCGGTACCGGTGCCGTCGTAGTAGTACAGCGTGCCGTTGCTGGTCCGGGCGAACACCCCGGCCTTGCCGTACGCCGCCTGGTTGCCGGCACCCGCCAGCTGGGAGATACCGCCCCAGCCGGAGCCTGCGGACACCCGGTCCTGGAAGAAACCGTTGCCCTTGCCGTCGTAGTAGTACATCGTGCCGTCGAAGCCGCGGACCGCGAGGTCGGCGGTGCCGTTGCCGTTGTAGTCGGTGCCGCCGGTGATCTGGTTGTACTGGAGCCAGCCGGTGCCGCCGATCTTGAACTGCGTCTTGAACGGGTACCCGGCGACGCTGCCGTTTCCGGGATACACGTAGACCCCGGAGGCGTTACGGGCCACCAGGTCGGCGACACCGTCACCGGTGAGGTCATCGGCGCCGACCAGCTGGTCGAACTGGCTCCAGCCGGCGCCGCCGATCTTGATGGCCTTGCCGAAGTTGGTGCCGGTGCCCGGGAAGAGGAACAGCCCGGCGGTGCTGCGGGCGATCAGGTCGCTCTTGCCGTCGCCGTTCAGGTCACCCGGAACGACGAGCTTGTTGTACGCCTGCCAGCCGCTGCTGAGCGTGGTGTACGAGGTCATGCCGCCCTCGTAGGTCGCGCCGGCCCCGTTGTGGAGGCGGAGCGATCCGGTGGGCGTCACCGTCAGCAGGTCGGGCAGGCCGTCGCCGGTCATGTCGCCCGGCAGCAGCAGGTCCTTGACCTGGGAGCTCTCCGCGGGGATGACCGTCGCGAAGTCGGAGCCCCAGTCGGTGTAGACGTCGCCCCAGCTTGCGCGGTAGGCGAGGTCGCCGCTGCCGTCACCGTCGAAGTCGGCGCGCTGGGCGGCCGAGGTGACGGCCGCGGCACGGGTCAGCGAGCGCGGCTTGGGTGCCGCGGCCTTCTCACGCCCCGGGATGGAGAAGGTGGGGCGTGTGGTGTGGTGCGGCACGGTGACCGTGCCGGGGATCGCGGCGTCGTTCCCGGCCGCGTGCGCGGTGATCGTCATCGAACCGCTGACCATCAGACCGGCGCAGACGATCGCTGCCGCTGTGGCCATCTTCCGGGTCCGCCTGGACCCGGGTATTGCGAGGTTGGGCATTCTGCCTCCTGTGGAAATGACGACTCCCAGGAGAGCGGCGCACGTGCCGGAGCCGACTCGCGCGTAATGCGGTGTCGGATGTGATGGTGCCGTCGATGTGCCTTCGGTGTCGGTCGTGAAACCGGCGCACGGCATGACGGAAACGAGAATCCCCCCACCAGCGGTGGCGTCCCTCCCCAGGGTCGTGAAATAGATCTATCCCCAGAAGGGCTCTTCAGGCAAGTCGGTTGTCCGTTCGGAGGCTATTCCTTACGCATTCCTGATCGCCTCTCGGAAGGCCAATTCGGGAGGGAAACGGGCAGGTCGCACGCAAACGACGGGGAATGCGTGGCGGGACCGGCAAGAAAAATTGGATGAACGGCAGTCGCTCCGGGCGTCCGACGGAGCGTCATGATCACGTCCATACCGCTCCGAGGGCGACGAATGCACAGATCAGGACGAACAGGATCGCGAGCAGCGGCCAGACGAAGCGCAGGTACCTGTCGTAGCCGATCTTGGCCAGCGCGACGCCGCCGATGGTGACGGCCGTCGTCGGCACCCAGAGGTTCATCCAGCCGCTCGCCGCCTGCCACGCCGTCACCACCACGGCGCGGGAGACACCCGCGAAGTCGGCGAGGGGCGCGAGGATCGGCATGGCGAGGGTCGCGTGGCCGGAGGTGGAGGGGATCAGGAACGCCAGGGGCAGGTTGACGATGAACACGACGACGGCGAAGAGACCGGACGAGGCCCCGGACACCACGCCCTCGATGGAGTGCAGCACCGTGTCGGTGATCTGCGAGTTGTTCATGATGACGGTGACGCCGCGGGCCAGCACGATGACCAGTGCCGGCGAGATGAAGTCCGCCGCGCCCTGCACGATCGTCGCGCTCAGCCTCTGTTCACCGAGCCGGGCCACCACGCCGACGACCACGGCCGCGACCATGAAGAGGGCTGCCAGCTGCGGGAACGACCAGCCGAGTTCGAAGCCGTAGGGCGTGGCGTCCGCGTCCCCGGTGAGGGCACTGGACCAGGGCACCACGGAAAAGATCATGAAGGCGAAGGTCACTCCGACCAGGACCAGGATGATCTGGTGCAGCGGGGTCAGCGGAGGTGGTTCCTCCGCCTTCACCGCCGACTGTTCGTGGTCGCCGGGCAGGAAGCCGGAGAGGGAGCGTGCGGGGTCCCTGCGGACCCGGGAGGCGTACCGGACGACGTAGGCGATGGTCACGGCGGTCAGGACGATCCACATGAGCCCGCGCAGCACGATGCCGTCGCCGAGGGAGATGTCGGCGGCCGACGAGGCGACGCCGGTGGCGAACGGGTTGACGGTGGAGCAGAGCACCCCGATGCCTGCGCCGAGGATGATCGTGCCGGTGGCGACCATGCGGTCGTAGCCGAGGGCGAGCATCAGCGGCACGATCAGTCCGTAGAAGCCCAGGGTCTCCTCGGCGAAACCCTCCACCGTGCCGAGCAGCGAGAAGACCACCATGACGCCGGCGATGAGCAGCGCGCCGCGCTCGCGCAGCCGGTGGGCGAGGCGGCCGATGCCCCGGTCGAGGGCTCCGGTGGCGAAGACGACCGTGATGAACGCGCCGATGGCGATGACGAAGAGGAATACGCCTGCGCTGCCGTACAGTTCGCCCGCCAGATCGGGTCCGACCCGGCCGGTCTCGGCGTCCCGAATTCCGTACAGGCCGTTGACGGGCGAGAGGAAGAGGTCGTTGAGCCGGTCCACGAAGCTCTGGCCGGAGGGGACCCGGTGGTAGGTGCCCTGGACCGGGGCGCCTTCGGCATTGCGGTCGTACGCCCCGGAGGGGATGAGGAAGGCGATCCCCCAGACGGCGAGGGTGACCAGGGCGAGGATCGTCAGCGCGCTCGGGAAGATGAACTTCCGCTTGCCCGGTGGTTTCTCCTGGGAGTCGGCGCCGCCCGTCACCCCGGTGCTCATGCGGCACCTCCGGCCCGGTGGCCGGCCGCGAATTCCCGCAGGAAGGCGGCTTCGGCGATCACCGCCGACCGGAGTTCGGAGAAGAGCACTCGCTCGTTCGGGGCGTGCAGGTTGCACATGTTGTCCTGGGCTCCGAACAGCAGTACCTCCGCTCCGGGCGCTGCTCCGGCCAGGCCGTTCACCAGGGGGATCGACCCGCCACTGGCGATGTACGCGGGTTCCTCGCCCCACCCCTCGCGCAGTGCGGTGCGAGCCGCGCGGTAGGCCGGGCCGTCGGTCCTCGCCTCGAATCCGGGGCCGGTGTCCCCGGCGGTGACGGTGAGCGGGATGCCGAACGGGCGGAGTGCCTCCAGGTGGGTGACGAGGCGTCCCTGGGCCTCCCGGGGGTCCTGCAGCGGGTGGAACCGGAGGTTCAGTTTGGCGCGCGCGTAGGGCACGACGGCCGAGGCCGCCCGGTCGACGCCGGGGGCGTCGATCCCGATGACGGTGATCGCCGGTCCGCTCCAGAGCCGTTCGCCGAGGCTGCCCGATCCCGTCAGGGGCACCCCGTCGAGCACCCCGGCGAGGGAGCGGAACTCCTCCTCGGTGAAGGTGGTGCCGGTCCACTCCTCCCGCCGCAGTCCCTCCACCGCCACGTCGCCGTGCACGTCGTGCAGGGTGGAGAGTGCCGCGAGCAGGGTCAGCAGGGCGTCGGGGGCCGCGCCGCCGAACTCGCCGCTGTGCCGGGGCTCGGTGAGGGTACGGACTTCGACGACGACCTCCGCGGCACCGCGGAGCCCCGTGGTGAGGGTGGGGCTGCCGGGGCGGATGTTGCCGAGGTCGGCGATGACCATGGCGTCGCAGGCGAAGCGTTCCGGATCGGTGGGAGGGTACGTGTCGAAGGCGCTGCCGTACTCCTCCTGGCCTTCCAGGACGATCTTCAGCCCGACCGGGGGCACCCCGCCGAACGCCCGCAGCATCCCGAGGTGGACGATGACGTTCGCCTTGTCGTCGGCGACACCCCGGGCCCTGAGGCCGCCTCCGCCGTCGAGGAGGGTGGGCTCGAAGGGCGGCGACCGCCAGAGGCTCTCGTCGCCCGGGGGCTGCACGTCGTAGTGGCCGTAGAGGAGGACGGTGGGTGCGTCGGGGGTGGGTGGCGGCACCTCGGCCACGATGACCGGCGCGGTGTCGGGGAAGTCCAGCCGGTCGATCCGCGTGACGCCGGCCCCCCGCAGCAGTTCCACCACGAGGTCGTGGGCCTCCAGGACCGGCTCGGGCGGGTAGCCGGGGAAGGCGATGGATGCAATGGCCGTCAGCCGTTCCAGGTCGGCGATCAGACCGTCCATCAGCGCGTCGACCCGGGTGCTCAGGTCCATGGTGCACACCCCTGTTCCTCGTGTACTCGCGTCCGGCACTCGTGTCCGCGGCGGTCCCCGTCGGTACCGGCGTGCGGCGTCCGGCGTCCGGCGGGAGGGCGGCGCGGGGCGTGGGGCTTCCGCGGACACGCCCCAGGGATCAATGGACCACAGGGCGGGCGCTCCCGCCCGTCCGCGGGGCCGGGCGCCGCAACCGCCGCCCCTCGCCCCGCGCCCTGCCCTCAGCCGCCGAGTACGAGGGTGCGCTGCGCGGAGAAGTCACCCCATTTCCCGTCGGGGAGCTTGGCCCGGAGCTTGACGGAGTGCCGGGTGCCCCGGGGTTCGGTGAGCGTCAGCTCGTAGGTGGCGCGGCCCTGGGGGGGCGTACCGCCCCAGACGATGGTCGTGGTCGGTTTCCCGTCGAGGTACAGCTCGTAGGCGGGAATCACCCCGCCCACCTCGGGCTGGTCCCAGGAGAGTCCCACGACGTAACGGCCGGCCCCGCCGCTGGTCTCCGTGCGCAGGCCGGTGGGGGCGGTGCTCGCGGGTGCGCCGGGGGCGGACTTGGTGGTGACGTCGACGGACCGGCTGTCGTCCGAGGACTTGTCCGAGGCATCGCGGGCGCGGACCGTGAAGGTGTAGACGGTCCCGGGGCGCAGGCCGGTCAGCCGGGCGCTGGTCACGGTGCCGGAGACGCTGTGGATGCGGGAGTCCTCCTGGTAGACGTCGTACGAGGAGACTCCGACGTCGTCCGTCGCGGGCTTCCAGGACAGGGTCGCGCTGTCGGTGCCGACCGCGGTGGCGTGCGGTGCCACCGGGACGGACGGCGCCTTCCGGTCGTCGGGCGGGGTGGGCCGGGTGGTGGCGGACACGCCGGGGCCGGGCTCGGAGAGGTTGCCGGCCGCGTCCCGGGCCCGGACGGTGAAGATGTAGCCGGTGGACGCGGTGAGCCCGTCGACGTCGATCATGCGCTTGGTCGCGGGGACGGCTTTCACACGGGTGCCGCCGCGGTAGATCTCGTATCCGGTGACCGCCTTGTCGTCCGAGGACTGCTCCCACATGACGTGCACGGAGGTGGCGCTGCTCACCTGGGCGGTCACGTCCTGGGGGGTGGTGGGCGCCTTGGTGTCGGCCGCCTCGTCCGAACCGCCGCAGCCGGTGAGCAGGGTGAGGAGGAGGAGTGCGGAACAGGTCGACACGACACGCGTGGGGGGACGTTGCACGGCGCTGCCGCCTTTCATCGGGGCATTGGTCCAGACCTGTATGGCACGGTGTGCGGTCGGGTCACAAGGGGGGTGCGCGGAACATTCCGCAATGTGGGGTTGTGCGCCTCGCCCTGCTTGCGTCGGGGACCCCGGACGTGGTGACGGAGTGCGGGGTTCCGCCTCGACGGCCGGACGGACGTGCGGCGGAGCACCCCGTGCCGCCTCGTCCCGAAGCGGCACGGGCGCCCCGCCGCGATCACCGACGCGGCGTCAGCAGGCGATGGCGTACCAGACCGGGGTCCAGTTGACCGTCGTGGACTGATAGGCGGTGGAGGAGAAGAGGTAGTTCTGGTTCTTGTCGTAGAAGTACGCCACGGTGCCGGGGGTCTGGTTGTTGACGAGGGGGCCGCCGCCGGTCAGGTTGGGCAGCTGGTAGAGGGTGTTGCACTTGGTGTAGGCGAAGCTGTTGCCGTTGGCGCCCTGCCCGCACACGTAGGCGTAGGAGCAGGAGAGCGCCGCGGCGGCGGACTTGGTCGCGGTGGGCGACTCCACCGCGTGCCGCCGGGCACCCGCGAGCGCCTTCGCCGCGAGGGTGGCCTCGTCGGGCCGGGCGGAGGCCGACGCCGGCCCCGTCAGCCCGAACAGCGAGCCGGCGACGAGCGTCGTCGCGGCCAGCAGGGTCGCGGCGGTCTTCCGTACTGCCATGAGCGATCTCCCTGAAGATCCCGCCCCCGGAGGGACGGGTACGAGGTGGCTTCCACTTCTGCCCCCGGCCTTCCGCCGGTGCGGACCGAGGAGAGACCCGGGGCGACGCGAGACCTACCCATGCCGAGATTCAGTAACCTTGCGTGACCACATGGTCGCCCCAAGGAGTTTCCGGGGGCACCTCGCCCGCCATCCCCCCATCGAGTGAGTGACGACTCGACCGACCGGGTTGCATGAACATGCATCGAAGTGCATACTTTTCCTATGTCTAAGGTAATGACCTCTCTGCCCGTCGGGGAACGCGTCGGAATCGCCTTCTCCGGCGGTCTCGACACCTCCGTCGCGGTCGCGTGGATGCGCGACAAGGGCGCGGCTCCGTGCACGTACACCGCCGACATCGGCCAGTACGACGAACCCGACATCGCCTCCGTGCCCGGACGCGCTCACGCCTACGGGGCGGAGATCGCCCGGCTGGTCGACTGCCGGACCGCCCTCGTGGAGGAAGGGCTCGCCGCGCTGACCTGCGGGGCCTTCCACATCCGCTCCGGCGGGCGCGCGTACTTCAACACCACCCCGCTCGGCCGCGCGGTCACGGGCACCATGCTGGTGCGCGCCATGCTGGAGGACGACGTCCAGATCTGGGGCGACGGCTCCACGTTCAAGGGCAACGACATCGAGCGGTTCTACCGCTACGGCCTGCTGGCCAACCCGTCGCTGCGCATCTACAAGCCCTGGCTGGACGCCGACTTCGTCACCGAGCTCGGTGGTCGCAAGGAGATGTCCGAGTGGCTGCTCGCCCACGGGCTGCCGTACCGGGACAGCACGGAGAAGGCGTACTCCACCGACGCCAACATCTGGGGCGCGACGCACGAGGCCAAGACCCTCGAGCACCTCGACACCGGTCTGGAGAGCGTCGAGCCGATCATGGGCGTGCGGTTCTGGGACCCGTCCGTCGAGATCGCCACCGAGGACGTCACCGTCGGCTTCGAGCAGGGCCGCCCGGTGACCATCAACGGCAAGGAGTTCGCCTCCGCCGTCGATCTGGTGCTGGAGGCCAATGCCATCGGCGGCCGGCACGGCCTGGGCATGTCCGACCAGATCGAGAACCGGATCATCGAGGCCAAGAGCCGCGGCATCTACGAGGCGCCGGGCATGGCCCTGCTCCACGCGTGTTACGAGCGGCTGGTCAACGCGATCCACAACGAGGACACCCTCGCCAGCTACCACAACGAGGGCCGCCGCCTCGGCCGTCTGATGTACGAGGGCCGGTGGCTGGACCCGCAGGCGCTGATGATCCGCGAGTCGCTCCAGCGGTGGGTCGGCATGGCCGTCACCGGCGAGGTGACCCTGCGGCTGCGGCGCGGCGAGGACTACTCGGTCCTGAACACCTCCGGACCGGCGTTCAGCTACCACCCGGACAAGCTGTCCATGGAGCGCACCGAGGACTCCGCCTTCGGGCCGGTGGACCGGATCGGTCAGCTGACGATGCGTAACCTCGACATCGCCGACTCCCGCGCCAAGCTGGAGCAGTACGCCGCCATCGGCATGGTCGGCACCTCCCACCAGGCGCTCATCGGCGCGCAGTCCGCGTCCACGGCGCTGATCGGCGCGATGCCCGAGGGCAACGCCCAGGAGATCGCCTCGCGCGGGGAGGCCCCCGGCGGCGACAAGCTGCTCGACAGCGCCGCCATGGAGTTCGGCGCCGACTGACGGCCGGACCGCGTACGTACGAAGAGGGAGGTCCGGCGGGTTCCGCCGGGCCTCCCTCCGCGTGGGCCGTCGCCCGGGACGCCGCCCGTCAGCTGGTGAAGAACTCGCTGATGTGCTGCGCGACCTGATCGGCGCGGGTCTGGTGCATCCGGTGGCCGCCGGGCACGGTGACCAGACGGCAGTCGGGGATGCGTGACGCCACCTCCGGCAGGAGCGCCTGCGGCAGGCTGCTCTCCGGCCCGCCCGCGATGATCATCGTGGGCGCGACGATCTCGCCCAGCGTCTCGGCCCACTCCGGGTCGGGGTCGGACAGCTGCGCGTGGACCGCGGGCACGGCGTTCTCGTCGTAGTCGACCGGACCCTCGGCCCGTCCTGCCGGCCCCGGGTCGCCGGGGAAGGGCGCGGGAGTCTCCACCAGGACGAGCCGTTCCACCCGGTCGGCGTGCTCCTCCGCGAGCAGCAGGGCGACCGTGCCGCCCATGCCGTGGCCGACCAGCCCGACCCGGTCGAGCTCGCACGCGTCGAGGAACCCGACCACGTCGTCCACCATCTGCTCGAAGGCGTACTCGTCCGGCCAGTCGCTCTCACCGTGCCCGCGCAGATCGAGGGCGTACACCCGCCACTCGGCGCCGAGCAGAGTCCCGGCCGCCTCCCAGTCGGCGGACGAACCGCCGAGACCGTGCAGGAGAACGACCGGCGAGCCGTACTGGTCGCCCCAGGCCCGGTACGCCAGCCGTACATCGCCCACATCCACAACAGACTGATCTTCCATGCCCCCGACGCTACAGGCGGCGACCCGGCCGAAGCGCCTCACCCCGGCCGGGCAGGCTCGCGGGGGGACCGCACCGTCCGTCCTGCCACCCGCCGCCTCCTCCCGTACGCCGCCGCCACCCTGCTGACCACCACCCTGCTCGCCGCCTGCTCCGGCGGGGGCGGAGAGCCCGGGAAGGGGCTCGACGACCCGGCGAAGAAGCGGATCGCCAGGGAGCTCGTCTCCAGCGCGGAGAACTCCACCCTCGACTGGCAGGGGCAGTACGGCAGGGCGACGACAGCGCGCGCTTCAGTACCATCCGCCGGCGGTCTCTCACCTCGGCCCAACCGCCGTCGAAGGGTGGTGACGAGACGGTGTACCTCGACGCCTGCCTCGGCGCGCGGGTGTGGGCCATGCGGCGGGAGGCGGCCCACTCGGGGACGAGCAGAGTCGACACCGCCCAGCGGGTCTTCCTGCGGAACGGCAATCTCGGACTGAACCCGCAGCTCGACTGGCAGGTGTACGGGGACGGCCACCACATCGGCTGATGCGGCAGAGTCACGCTCCGGCGAAGGTGTCGCAGTCGGCGACCTTGCCGGACCGGTAACCCGTGGTGAACCACTTCTGACGCTCCGCCGCGGAGCCGTGGGTCCAGGAGTCCGGCGTGACCTTTCCCTGGTACTTCTCCTGGATACGGTCGTCGCCGACTGCGGCGGCCGCGTCCAGTCCCAGATTGATGTCCGACTCGGTGAGTTCGGTGATCAGGGGCTTGCCGCTCTTCGGGTCGGGAGTGGTGGTCGCGTGGTGGGCCCAGACTCCGGCGAAGCAGTCGGCCTGGAGCTCCAGTTTCACCGAGCCGCTGTTCCGGCCCTGGCCGCTGCCGCGGGAGATGGTGCCGCTGAGGTCCTGGATGTGGTGCCCGTACTCGTGCGCGACGACGTACGCCTCGGCGAAGGGGCCACCCTTGGCGCCGAACTTGCTGGTGAGCTCGTCGAAGAAGCCGAGGTCGAGGTAGACCTTGTCGTCGGCGGAGCAGTAGAAGGGGCCCACCTCGGACGTCGCGTCGCCGCAGCCGGTGCTCACGCTGTTGGTGAACAGCCAGGTCGGGGCCTGCGTGTAGGACTTTCCGGCGGCTGACTCGGTCTGCTTCCAGAACGCCTGGACGCTGTCGACCACGGCCACGATGCGGCAGTCGTCCTTCGTGTTGGCGTCGGCACCCGTCCGGCAGTCCGCTGCCAGATCGCCGGCTTCGGTACGACTGGATCCGCCGGTGCCGGGGGCGGGGTCCGAGCTGAGCATGCCCGGGTCCATCCCGAACACCACCGAGGCGATCAGCACCAGCAGGCCGACCACCCCACCGCCCACGGTCTTCCCGCCACCGGGAATCCCGCCCAGTGCCCCGCCCCGGTTGTCCTGGACCTCGGAGGTGTCCAGGGCAGCGTCGTCGTCGAACTTCATCAGCTGACTCCCCTCACAGCGCGCCGGTCCGCCCTGCGTCGCTCGGCTCGCGTACCCCCAAGAAGCCGCTCCACCCGCCATCGCGCCGAAGCGTGACCGCGGGCTGTCCGAAACCGGGTGGGAGGCGTTCCGGGACGTACCAGGCCGTGCTTCGCCCTTACGCCCGGGCGACGCGTGCCAGGCGCCGGGCCTCCTTGCGGGTGGCGGCGGCGACGGCATCCTCGTCCACGGTCGTCAGCCGGCCGTTCTCCACGACGGGCCTGCCGTCGACGAGCGACAGGGTGACGGGCGCCGCCGCGCCGAGGACGAGGGCGGCGACCGGGTCGGCGATGGAGGCATGGGCGAGGGTGTCCATCCGCCAGAGCACCAGGTCAGCGAGCTTCCCCGCTTCGAGGGAGCCGATGTGGTCGGAGCGGCCCAGCACCCTGGCGCCGCCGTACGTACCGAGCCGCAGGGCCTGACGTGCCGTCAACGCGCGTTCGCGGTGCGGCCCCAGGCGGTTGACGAGGAGGGCGTTGCGCAGTTCGGTGTGGAGTTCGCCGGACTCGTTCGAGGCCGTGCCGTCCACCCCGAGGCCGACCGGTACGCCTGCCGCGAGCATGTCCGGCACCCGGGCGATCCCGGCGGCCAGACGGGCATTGGAGGAGGGGCAGTGCGCCACGCCCGTACCGGTACGGGCGAACGCGGCGATGTCGGAGTCCTTCATGTGGACGCAGTGGGCCATCCAGACGTCGTCGCCGAGCCACCCGGTGGACTCGAAGTAGTCGGTCGGCCCCATCCCGAACAACTCCTCGCAGAACTGCTCCTCTTCGACGGTCTCCGAGCCGTGAGTGTGCAGACGCACCCCTTTGGCACGAGCCAACTCGGCTCCCTGTCTCATGAGTTCGGTGGACACGGAGAACGGTGAGCAGGGTGCCACGGCGATCTGCGTCATCGCGTCGAACGCGGGGTCGTGGTGGGCGTCCACGGTGGCGGCGGTGGCCGCGAGGGCGGCGTCGAGCGTCTCCACCGCGAAGTCCGGCGGCAGTCCGCCGTCGCTCTCGCCGCGGTCCATGGAGCCCCGGGCGAGGGTGAACCGGACGCCCATGTCCCGGGCCGCGCCGATGATCGCCCCCGACAGGTCGCCGGAGCCCCGGGGGAAGACGTAGTGGTGGTCCATCGCTGTGGTGACACCGCCGCGCGCCATCATGGCGAGCGAGCCCTGCGCCGCCGCGCGGACCATCGGCTCGTCGATGCGCGCCCAGGTCGGGTAGAGCGCGACGAGCCAGTCGAAGAGGTGGTGGTCGGTGGCCAGGCCCCTGGTGATCCACTGGTAGAAGTGGTGGTGGGTGTTGACGAGTCCGGGGGTGACGAGGTGGCCGGTGCCGTCGATCCGGCGGACCACGCCCGCGAGCCCCTCGGGGGCGCGGCCGGCGCCGACGGACTCGATGCGGTTGCCCGCGACGACGACATGGCCGTCGGAGAACTCGGTGTCGTGCGCGTCTACGGTGGCGACCGCGCAGTTCTCGATGACGAGTCGCTGGGGCCCTGCCGGGTCGGTCATCGTGGGTCCTTCTGTGAGTGCCGAGGAGTGCCGAGGAGTGCCGAGCAAGGTGCGGGAGCGGATCAGAGGCTGGTGAGGTCCGCCGGGATCAACTGCTCGGCGCCTTCGCGCAGCACGGTGGCCTCGATCAGTCCGTAGGGGCGGTCCGCGGCGAGGTAGACGGCACCGTCCTTGGAGGCGTTCTCCAGTCCGAACGGCTCCAGATCCACCAGGAAATGGTGCTTGTTGGGCAGGGAGAAGCGGATCTCGTCGATCTCGTCGCAGTTCTCGACGACCCGGGCGCCCATCTGGTGGAGCGTCTGCTGGAGCGAGAGGGAGTACGTCTCGGCGAACGCCCGCAGCAGATGTTCGCGGGCCTGCCGCCAGGACTCCTCCCAGTGGGGCATCTCCTCGGTCTCCTCGGACCAGTGGTAGCGCCACCGGGCGGAGACGTCGGTGGCGAGGACCCGGTCGTACGCCTCCTTGAGGGTGGTGTACCTGTCCTTCGCGTAGCCCCAGAACTCGGACGCGGTGGAGTTCAGCACGGTGAGTTCCTTCACCCCGGAGATCACCTCCCAGCGCTCGCCGTCGTAACCGATCTGCGCGGTGCGGATCTCCTGGCCCTTGCGTACGAAGGAGTGCCGCGGGCGGTCCGGGGCGGTGGCGGTGGGGTCCTCGATGCGTTCCCAGGCGTACTCCTCGATCCGCACCCGCGCCCGGGTGATCGCCGGCTGGGAGGAGACGAAGTGCCGGGCCAGGTGGATGCCGAACTCTTCGGCGGAGTCGATGCCGTGCTCCTTGGCGAACGCGTACACCGTGTTCTTCATGGTGTCGGTCGGCAGGACGTGGGCGTTGTCGCCGGAGACGTGGACCTCGTCCAGGTCTCCGGAGAGGGAAATAGAGACGTTCAGGTCCTTGATGTGGTGGGTGCCGCCCTCCCGCACGATCTTGACGACGCGGCTCTCGGCCTTGCCGTACTGGTTCTGGCCGAGGACCACGGTGCGGGACCGGGCGGCGGCGGGCTCGGGGGTCGCGGGGGTCTCGGGGGTCTGGTCTGCGGGAGTGTTCATGGGTGCCGGAACCTTTCTGCGGAGAGCGGGAAGCGGCGCCGTCAGGGGTGCGGGCCCGGGGGCGTACGGACGGGGCGTTCGTCCGAGCGGGACGCGTACGGGTACGGGCCCGGGTACGTACGGGTTCCGGGTACGGACGGGTTCCAGGCACGGACGGGTACGGGTACGGCGGGCCGCCCCGTCGCGGTGGCGTACGCGCCGGCGACGAGGTAGGTGGCCGGGTGCCCCGGTGCGGGGGCCTCAGCTCCCCCGGTAGACGGAGTAGCCGAACGGGCTGAGCAGCAGGGGTACGTGGTGGTGCTCGCCGGGGCGGACGGTGAAGGTGATCGCGACCTCGGGAAAGAACGTTCCGCCAACGGGCGGCGCGGCGGCCGGTGGAGCGACCACCGCAGCGGCCGGCCCGTCGGTCTCCCGGGCGAAGTAGACGTCGGTGTCGAATTCGAGGCGCACCTGGGCGGTGCCCTCGGGCAGGCCGGGCAGGTCCGCGCAGCGGCCGTCCGCGTCGGTCACCGAGCCGCCCAGCGGCGTCCAGCCGGCGGTGGGGTCGGGGCGGGTGGCGAGGCGGACGGGGACGGAGGCCGCGGGGCGGCCGATACAGGTGTCCAGAACGTGCGTGGACACCGAGGTGGTGGTGCCGGTGCTCAGGACCGTCACATCCCTTCGGTCACGAGGCGGGTCAGCCGGATACGGTTGATCTTGCCGAGCTCGGTGCGCACGATCGTGCTCTCCGTCCCGGGCGTGTTCGACACGCGGGCTCGCAGCGCGTCGAGCAGCTGCCCGGCGGTGGCCCCGGTGGCGCAGATCAGGAAGACGTGGCCGAAGCGCTCCTGGTAGGCCAGGTTCAGTTCGAGCATCTCGGCCCTGAGGTCGTCGGAGGCGTCCGCCATCCCCCGCTGCTCCCGCGCGGACACGGGATCGCCGGGGCTGGGCCGCCCGATCGGCGGATGACCGGCCATGGCCTCGGCGAGGTCGTCCACGGACAGCGCGGCGGTGGCCGCGTCGCTCGCGGTGAGCAGGTCGTCCGCGGTGGCGTAGGGGTGGAGCGCGAGGGCAGCGGCGACCCATGCCTCGCTGGAGCAGATCTCGTGCAGTACGCCGGCGACTTCGTCGTGCGCCAGGGCGTTGATCCGGGCCAGGCCCGGTGGGGAGCTCGACGTCACGGAGCCTCCGCGCTGATCGTCGCTGTCATGTCACTGTGCGTCGTGCGTCGTGCGGACTGCGAACTGCGAACTGCGAACTGCGAACTGCGAACTGCGAACAGCTAACGCCCCCGGCCGACGCCTCGTCAACAGTTTGTTGAAATTGGCTTGTCGGGGCGGCGGAAGGCCCCGCGCCCTCCGCCCGACGGGCCGGAGGAGACCGACCCGGCCCAGCACTTCAGAGGTTCTTCTCGCGGTTGAGGTAGTTGTAGACGGTGAAGCGGCTGACCCCGAGGGCGCCCGCCACCGTCTCCACCCCGTGCCGTACGGCGAACGCGCCCCGGGCCTCCAGGGTGCGGACCACTGACTGCTTCGCCCGGCGGTCCAGTCCGGCCAGTGGCCCGCCGTACGTCCGCTCCATCGCGGAGAGGATGTGGTCCAGGGACTCCGAGAGCTGGGGCAGCCGGACGGCCAGGACGTCCCGGCCCTCCCAGGCAAGCACGACGTCGTCCGGCCGGGCCTGGGCGGCCTCCAGCAGCTCGGCGCCCATCGCATCGACCAGGGGCTTCACGGCGGCGACCAGCGGGTGGTCCGGGGCGGGGCCGGTACTCACCGCTCCCCCTCCCCGATCACGTTGACCTGGAACGATATCCGGGTGGCGCCGGCATCGAGGGTGCGCCGGAGCAACACGTCCACGGCGGCCAGCACCACCTCCGCGCCGCCCTCCGCGGTGTTGCCGAAGGGGCCGACGTCCACCGCGTCCAGCGGCGCGGCGCCGATGACCTCGCGGGCCACCACCGCGTGCGCGGGGGCCTCGTCGAGATCGAAGGGTTCGGTGGTGAATTCCACCCTCAGACGCACGGTGCCTCCCCGGTTGCTCCGCCGACGTGCGGCCGGCTCGGCCCCGACTGTAACGCGGCCCGGTGGCTGCCCCGGTCGCCCGGACCGACCGGGAACCGCACCGATCACCTGACCCGGCACCCCTCGCTGGAGGACGATGTGGGGGGGCAGGGGCACGAGGAGCGGAAACGGGCCCCGCCTCCCCGGGCCTGCCTCTGCCCGTGACGCGCCCTCCCCGCCTCTCACCCACCGCCCCGGCAGCCATCGGCCCTCACCCCTCACCCCTCACCCCTCACCCACCACCCCTCACCCTTCACCCTTCACCCCTCACCCACAGAACGCCGCGTCGCACCCGGGCGCCGGCGGAAGGAGACGCTGTGGAGCCCGTGCACGTGCGCTGCCCCCTCTGTCTGCGCGACCACGCGTTCGTCATCCCCGTCTACTCATGCCCCTGCGGCGCACCCACCGCCCTGCGTGCGGTGCGTGGGGCACCCGCGACCACGGTCACCCAACGCGTCTGGGCGGACTTCTGGGTCACCGCGCGCTGCGACGTCTGCGGGCGCGAGGACCAGTGGCCGCAGCCGGAGTTGGGGTGCCCCTGCGGTACGGTCCTGCGCGTCCCGGTCCGTACCGAGCCCCCCGCCCGCCCCGGCACGGAGCCGGAGCCCGATCCGGGCACCGCCCCGGGACCGGCGACCGCCGACGGTCCCCCCGCGCACATCCCGCTCCCCCGCACCGCGCCCCGTCCGCGCCCACCCTTCCAGCCCCTGCCGATCCGTACCGCGCGGGACGCGGTGACGGTGGCGGGGCTGTACCTCGGCTGGCTCGGCTTCCACGGGGTCGCCCAGCCGATCGAACGCCCGGTCTCCCGCATCGATCTGCGGGCCGAAGGGGCGCTGGCCCAGGTCGAGACCTCGACCTGCCCGACCGGGGTGCGTGACATCGAGTGCCTCTGGCTGAACGCGCTGAGCGAGTCCGTGTCCGGGATCTTCTTCTCGCTGGCGGGATACGAGGACGCGGCCACGCGGCGCGCGGACCTGGTGTCGATGCCACTGTTCGCCATGGACCTCACCGGGACCCCGCAGCCGGTCAATGCCGCCGCCGAGAAGCTGCTGAGCGCGGGGGCGTAGGAGAGCCGCACGCCGGCGCCCCGGCCCGGCGGCCGGGGCCGGGGCGTGTCCGGTGGGCGCGGTGAGTGTCGTCCGGTGGGTCCCCGGCGACTTCCGGAGTCCCGCTACCCGGGCGGGCCGGTGCTCGCCATACTGGCCGTATGCGCATCCGTTCCGCCAGACGCTCCGATCTCCGACGGCTCCAGGACATCGAGCGCGCCGCAGGGGAACCGTTCAGGGCCCTCGGCATGGCAGACGTCGCCGACGACGAACCGCCCTCCCTCGAACTGCTGGAGAGTTACCGGGCCGCCGGGCGCTGCTGGGTGGCGGCCCACCCCCATGCCCTCACGGACGACAGCCCCGTCGGCTATCTGATCGCGGACCCGGTGGACGGCGCCGCCCACATCGAACAGGTCTCGGTCGATCCGTCGGCGGCCCGGCTCGGCATCGGCCGGGCGCTCATCGACCACGTCGCCGCGTGGGCGGAGCGCCAGGGACTCACCGCGCTCACCCTGACGACCTTCACCGACATCCCGTGGAACGCGCCGTACTACACGCGCATCGGGTTCACCTCGCTGCGGGAGGACGAACTCACCGCCGGCCTGCGGCGGATCAGGGCCGAGGAGGCGGACAACGGCCTGGACCGGAGGCCCCGCGTCTGCATGCGCCGTGAACCTGCGCGGATCGTGCTGCCCCGGCCCGTCGCGCTGACGAACCTCGCCCCGCCGCCCGTCCCGGCATCCGGCCGCACGGCCCGGGCCGACGTTGTCAGTGGTGAACGTTAGCCTGCTTGCATGGCTTTGACTTCACGTCACTCCTCCTCCGACGCTCCTCTCCAGGACGAGCCGTCGAGCCCGAACGAAATCCTGAGCCCCGACCAGCCCCCGACCCCGGCCGTGCCCGAGCCCGTCCGGGGGCGGTCCGCGAGCCCGTCCGCCGGCGAGACCAACGAGGCCATCAGGGCCCTGGTGGACTCTCGCGCCGGGCGCGACTGGTCCTCCGAGGCGTACGAGGTCCTGCTCATCGAGTGGGCGGCGGCGACGCGGGGCCCCGGACCGGACATGGTCGAGGCCGCCTGAGTCCAGGAAGGGCGACGGCGCCGCGCGTGCGGGCCGGTCCGCTCGCCGCGGGTCGGGTCCGTGCTCACCGCAGGTCGCTCTCGGCGTACTCCGTACCGTCGGCGCGGGCGGTCCGCTCGCGCAGTTCGACCCGGCGGATCTTCCCGGAGATGGTCTTCGGCAGGTCCGCGAACTCCAGCCTGCGCAGGCGTTTGTACGGGGCGAGGACGGCCCGGGAGTGCTCGAACAGCACCTTCGCGGTGTCCGGCCCGGGCTCCCAGCCCTCGGCGAGCACGACGTACGCCTTGGGCACCGAAAGCCGGAGCGGGTCGGGGGCGGGCACGACCGCGGCCTCGGCGACCGCCTCGTGCTCCAGCAGGGCGCTCTCCAGCTCGAAGGGTGAGATCTTGTAGTCCGAGGATTTGAAGACGTCGTCCGCGCGGCCGATGTAGGTGATGTATCCGTCACCGTCGCGGGCGCCGATGTCACCGGTGCGGTAGTACCCGCCGGCCATCGCCTCGGCCGTACGCTCGGGGTCCCCGCGGTAGCCCGTCATCAGCCCGACCGGGGCGTCGGCGAGGTCGAGGGAGATCTCGCCCTCCGTGGCACCGGGCTCGCCGGTGACCGGGTCGAGCAGCTCGACCTTGTAACCGGGGGTCGGGCGGCCCATCGACCCGACTTTCACCTGCTGGCCCGGCGAGTTGGCGACCTGGACGGCGGTTTCCGTCTGGCCGAAGCCGTCCCGGACGGTGACGCCCCACGCGCGCCGTACGGTCTCGATGACCTCGGGGTTGAGCGGCTCCCCGGCCGCGACGACCTCGCGCGGGGGGTGCGCGAGCCGGGTGAGGTCGGCCTGGATGAGCATCCGCCAGACGGTCGGCGGCGCGCAGAAGCTGGTGATGCCCGAGCGGTCCATCTCGGCCATCAGCCGACTCGCGTCGAAGCGCTGGTAGTTGAAGATGAAGACGGTCGCCTCGGCGTTCCAGGGGGCGAACAGGTTGGACCAGGCGTGCTTGGCCCAACCGGGCGAGGAGATGTTGAGGTGGACGTCTCCGGGCCGCAACCCGATCCAGTACATCGTCGCCAAGTGACCGACTGGATAGGACACATGGGTGTGTTCCACCAGCTTGGGGCTGGCGGTCGTGCCGGAGGTGAAGTACAGCATCAGCGGCTCGTCGGAGGCCGTCTCCCGGTCCGGGACATACGTCTCGGTGTGCTCGTCGGCGCCGGAGTAGGAGAGCCACCCCTCCGGGACGTCGACGCCTCCCTCGGCGTCGCCCACCGCCATGCGTGTGTAAGTCCCCGGAACCGCGTCGAACTTGGTGGTGTCCCCGGCGCGCACGATCACATGGCGGACCCGGCCCCGCTCGACCCGGTCACGCAGGTCGAGCGGTCCGAGCAGCGGGGTGGCGGGGATGACCACGGCGCGCAGCTTCATCGCGGCGAGCGCCGTCTCCCACAACTCGACCTGGTTGCCCAGCATCACGAGGATGCGGTCACCCTCGCGCACGCCTTGGGCGGCGAGCCAGTTGGCCGCCTGGTTGGAGCGTGCCGACATCCGGGCGAACGACATCTCGGTGCGGCGGCCGTCCTCCTCAACGATGTGCAGGGCGGTGCGGTCGTTACCCTCGGCGATCACGTCGAACCAGTCGAGTGCCCAGTTGAAATGGTCGGTCCTGGGCCAGCGGAATCCCTCGTACGCGGTCGCCCAGTCCTCACGGTGCTGGAGCAGGAAGTCCCGGGCGGCCCGGAACGTACCGGTCGCGCTGCCTGCCGACATTGTGTCCTCCTCTGTGCGGACCGGACTGCCTGCGGACCGGACTCTGTGCGGACCGGACCGGTCGCCTCCCCCGATTCAATCAGCCCCACCCGCCCCAGCACCCCTCCGCGCAGGCTCACTGTTCACCCGGGCTCGCAGGCGGCCCGGTTCCGAACGGGCGCGCTCACTCCCCGAAGTCCACGAAGTCGCCGAAGCGGACGTCGTGTCCGCCCGCGTCCGTCATCACGGTGAGCAGGTGTCCGGCCTCCGCGGCGACGGCCTCCCGGTCCGCACGGCCGAGCCGGCCCAGCGGCTGCACGGTGGCGGTCGCGGTGTCGTCCGTACGGTCGAGGCGCCAGATCGCGGCGAGGAATCCGTCGACGAGCACGGTCCCGTACGCCTGGTTCCCCTTGCCGTTGCGCCCGGTGAACCCGGCCGGGATGCCCCGGGTGCGATCGGCGTGGCCGAGGAGGACGTTGTCGAACTCGGGCAGGAAG
This sequence comes from Streptomyces sp. NPDC005576, assembly GCF_042871745.1. NCBI lineage: Bacteria > Bacillati > Actinomycetota > Actinomycetes > Kitasatosporales > Streptomycetaceae > Streptomyces > Streptomyces sp. NPDC005576. The sequence goes on from NZ_JBIAJC010000006.1 coordinate 223,218, forward strand.
CGCGGCGGGGCGGGGAGGTCCGGGTCGGGGCGCGGGGCGTCGGGGAGGTCGAAGAGTTCGACGCCGTTCTCGTCACGGAAGGTGAGGAGCCGGGGCCGCAGCCGGTCGAAGACCTCGCGCATCCGGGTGAGTCCGGCCCAGCTCTGCAGGTCCTTCACGGAGGCGGGGCCGAAGGCCGCGAGGTAGCGCAGCACCAGTGTGTCGGGGGCGAGGACGGGGGCGTCCGACGTGGTGCGGCCGAGCCAGTGCTCCAGGGTGGTGAGCGTGACCTGCCCGCTCCGCCCCCAGAGACCCCGGGGGGTGGTCTGCGCCAGCGGGAGCGCGCAGCGGGCCGCCGCGGTGAGGGCGAGCGGGTCGGCGTCCGGCCACGCGGCGAGGAGCGCGGTGCGCAGCTCCTTGACCGTACGGGGCCGCTCCTCGACGAGCGCCCTGCTGAGGTCCTTGAGCCGGTCGAGGTCCACCCCGGCGAGCCCCTGACGGAAGAGTCTCAGTTCGCGGTCCCGGGCCGGTTGGACGAGCGGGCGGAGGGTGAGGGCATCCTCGGCGGTGTGCGTGTGGATCGTGGAGCGCAGGGTGACGATCCGTACGACTTCGCGGGACTCCATCAGCGCGGAGAGGTCGGCGGGGTCGAAGGCCGCGAGCCGTGAGAAGAGCTGGAAGTAGGGCGGCCTGGTGTTCTGCGCCTGGAGTCCGACGAGGTGGGCGACGGCATCCCTCGGGGACGTCTCCGAGCGGTCGAGCAGGAGTTGCCGCTGGAGCGTGGCCCGGTTCAGCGCCCGGGTGGAGAGGACGGCCGGGCGCACCGGTCCGGGGGCGGGACGGGATGGGGATGGGTTCGTCCGGGCGGCCATGCCGGGCACGGTACGCGGGTTCGCGGACAATAGCTGTCCGCAAGGGCGTTCCCGCGGACAGTTACCGGGACAGGGCGCGGGGCGAGCACCGCGCACAGGGCCGCGCCCGCTCCTGCGGCGGCCGTCCCGCCCGCCGCCGTACCCGCTCGGCCGACACACTCGGCGAGCCGGTGTGACCGGGGCGGGAGCACCCCCGCCCGCATGATGGAGCGGTGATCAGTGTCCTGTTCGCCATCCTGACCGCGCTCAGCAACGGCGCCGCCTCGGTCCTCCAGCGCCGGGCGGCCGCCAACGTGCCGGATTCCGCGGCGATGCGCCTCTCCCTCTTCCGCCATCTGCTGCGCCAGAAGGTGTGGCTCGGCGGGATCGCGCTGGTGATCACCGCGGCCGTCTGCCAGGCGGTGGCCCTCGCGACCGGACCGATCGCGGTGGTGCAGCCGATCTTCGTTATCGAGCTCCCCGCGACCCTGCTGCTGGCGGGGTTCGTCATGCGCGTCCGGGTCCCCCGTCAGGTCTGGTACGGCGTCGCGGCCGTGACGGTCGGCCTGGCCCTGGGCATGGCGTCGGCCGCCCCGGGCGGGGGTCACGACACCGTACGGGGCGCCGACTGGGTCGTGGCGCTCCTCGTCACCGGGCTGTTCGAGGCGGCTCTGATCGTGGCCGCCCTGGCGTCCCGGCGCAACACCCGTGCCGCACTGCTCGGGCTCGCCGCCGCTTGCGGTTACGCGCTGACGGCGGCCCTGATGAAGGACGCCATGGCCCGGCTGGACGGCTCCGGCGGGGTGGCGCAGCTGTTCGCCTCCTGGCAGCTCTACGCCACCGCGGCGGCCGGGGTCGGGGCGCTGTACCTGCTCCAGAACGCCCTGCAGGCCGGCACTCTGGTGGCGGTTCAGCCGATGCTGACGCTCGGCGACGCGCTGATCAGCATCCTCTACGGGGTGACGCTTTTCGGGGAGACGCTGCGTACCGGTTGGTGGCTCCTGCCGGAGCTGGTGGCGGTCGCTCTGATCGCCGCGGGCTGCCTGGAGCTCTCCCGGTCACCCCTCGCCTCCGGGAACCCCCTGTCTCCGGCCCGCGTGAAGTAGTGCCCTGCGGCGCCGCGAGCCGGTACGCCGGTCACGCCCCGCCGGCCCGCCCGGACACCTTCTGCGTACGCCTGCCGTGGCGGCGGCCGGCCACCACGTCGGCGATCGCGGCGACGAGTCCGGCGCAGACGAAGGCGACCGAGACGATGAGGCCGTGGTCGTACGCCGTGGCCCAGCCGTCCCCGGTGACCTGGGCGAAGAAGACCGAGCCGACCGCGGCGATGCCGATGGCGGAGCCGACGCGCTGTCCGGTCTGCAGCGTGCCGCCGGCACTGCCCGCGTGGGCCACCGGTACGTCCGAGAGGGTGAGCGTCTGGTTGGGGGCGATGACGAGACCGCTGCCGATGCCGCCGAACAGCAGGGGTGCCGCCATCGCCCAACCCGCGTTCTGCCCCGGCACCTGGTGCACGGCGAGGGCCGTTCCCGCCAGCCCCACCGCGACCATGGCCAGTCCCACGACGACCAGCGGGCGTCCGAATCTCCCCACCAGCCGTCCGCCGATCATGGCCGAGAGGCCGGAGCCGACCGCGAAGGGGGAGATGGCCAGGCCGGCCTGGAGTGCGCTGTAGCCGAGGCCGGACTGCAGGTAGAGCGTGGTGACGAAGAAGATCGAGGTGAACCCGGCGAAGTACAGCAGGATCAGCAGACACCCCAGCCAGTACGAGCGGAGCCGGAAGAGCGACAGGTCCAGCACCGGCTGCGTCCCCCCGCCGGCGCAGCGCGCCTCCCAGGCGACGAACACCGCGAGCAGCGCCGCGGCGACGAGGACCAGCAGCCACTTCTGGTTGCCGTGCCACTGCTGGGCCTGGACGAACGGCAGCAGCAGGCAGAGCACGCCCGCTCCGAGCAGCACCACCCCGACCGGGTCCAGGTCGCGGGCGCGCACATGACCGGCCGAAGGGGTGTCCGGCAGCAGCCTGCGGGCGAGCAGGAGGCAGACGACGCCGAGCGGCAGGTTGACGTAGAAGACCCAGCGCCAGCCCTCCTCCGCGCCGGCCAACTGGATCAGCAGCCCGCCGAGCAGCGGTCCCACGGCGGTCGAGATGCCGACGACCGTGCCGAACATGCCAAAAGCCCGGCCGCGCTCGCGCCCGGAGAACATCTGCTGGATCAGGGCGGAGATCTGGGGCGAGAGCAGACCGCCCGCCAGCCCCTGGACCAGTCGGGCGACCACCAGCCAGAGGCTGGACTGGGCCGCTCCGCAGGCGGCGGAGGAGAGCGTGAACAGGGCGAGCCCCACCATGAACACCGCGCGCCGCCCCCGTGCGTCGCCGAGCCGTCCGGCCGGGATCAGGAAGAGGCCGAAGGCGAGGGCATAGCCGGAGAGCACCCACTGGAGGTCCGATGCGGGGGTGTGGAGCCCTTCCTTGATGGACGGCAACGCCACATTGACGATCGACACGTCCAGCAGGGTCATGAACCCGGCCACCAGGCAGACCGCGAGGGCCCGCCAGCGGTGGGGGTCGGGCTCACCCTGCCCGGAGCCGCCGGAACCGGAGGGGGAACCGGGAGGTGTACCGGGCCCCTGCGGACCGGGACGCGCCGCGCTCGGAGTCATGCTTCGGACCCTAGGCGGGCTGCCCGGATTCCTCATCCCGGCCCGCACGGACTTCCCCTCGGACATCCCTTCGGGCGCCCCGCCGGGCACACCGTCAGGTGTCTCTTCGCAAGGCAGTTCCGGCATGCGGAACTCGTTCCCGTGCGCCGGGTCGGCACACGCGCCGGACTCCGGCCCGCGGGCCGGGGGACGCGCCACACCCCGGCGCCCCGGCACCCGGTATCCCGGCACCCCGAACCACTCGAACGCACCGCCGACGCCCACCCATCGAGCACCCCCGCCGCATCCCTCGCACCCGCAACTCACCCACACGATGCGGGGAATTAACCTCTGATGCCTTGTCATGCCAGTTCTACGCGCATAGCTTTCTGCTCTCACTACACTTTTGGGGGCAGTACCCGTGCAGATATCCAGAGCCCGTTCGGCCGCGCTGGCCGGTGTCGTCGCCGTCGCGCTGTCGGTGACGGCCCTGCCCGCCGCCTTCGCGACCCCGTCCGCCGACGCCGTGATCGCGGAGGTCTACGGCGGCGGGGGCAACTCGGGCGCCACGCTCACCCGTGACTTCATCGAGCTCGGCAACGCGGGCGGTGCGGCGTTCGACCTCTCGGGCTACAGCGTCCAGTACCTGCCCGGGACCCCGTCCGCCGGCTCGCTCTGGCAGGTGTCCCCCCTGACCGGCGCGGTCGCCCCGGGTGGCCGCTACCTCGTCGCCGAGGCCGCCGGTACGGGCGGCACGATAGCCCTCCCCGCCCCCGACGCCACCGGCACCGTCGCGATGGCCGCGGGCAGCGGCACGGTCGCCCTGGTGTCGGGCACCACCCCGCTCAGCTGCAAGACCGCGGCCGACTGCGCCATCGACACCCGGATCGTGGACCTCGTCGGGTACGGCTCCGCCGTCGTCCGCGAGACCGGCCCGGCCCCCGCGCCGTCCGCGACCGCCTCCGTGGCCCGTGCCGCCTCGCTGGCCGACACCGACAACAACGCCGCCGACCTCGTCGCGGGCACCCCGACCCCGGTCAACACGGCCGGCCAGACCTCGGGCGGCGGCTCCACGGATCCCGGGGAGCCGAGCGAGCCGACCGAACCGGGCACCGTCCGGGTGCACGACGTCCAGGGCACCACCCGGCTCTCGCCGCTCGACGGCCAGACCGTCACGGCGGTACCGGGGGTCGTCACCGGCATCCGCACGACCGGTTCGCGCGGCTACTGGCTCCAGGACACCACCCCCGACGCGGACGCCCGCACCAGCGAGGCGGTCTTCGTCTACACCGGCTCGGCCGCACCCGGCGTCGTCGCCGGTGATGCCGTCCTGGTCACCGGCAAGGTCGACGAGTACTACCCGGGCACCGGGGCCCAGTCGGTCACCGAGATCACCGCCCCCAAGACCACGGTGCTGTCGCACGGCAACGCCCTGCCCGCGCCGGTCGTGCTCGGCGCGTCCTCGGTACCCGCCGCGTACACGCCCACCGCGGGCGGCGGCTCGATCGAGGCGCTCCCCCTGGAGCCGGACACCTACGCCCTCGACCTGTACGAGTCCCTCGAAGGCGTCCGCGTGCAGATCGCGGACACCCGGGTCGTCGGTGCGACGAACACCTACGGTGAGATGTGGGTGACGGTCAAGCCGAACGAGAACCCGAGCGCGCGCGGCGGCACGATCTACACCTCGTACACCGACCAGAACACCGGGCGCATCGAGGTGATGTCCCTGGACACCACCAAGCCGCTCCCCACCGCGAACGTGGGCGACGTGCTCGCCGGCACCACGACGGGCGTCCTGGACTACGTCTCCTTCGGCGGCTACGCCCTCCAGGCCACCGAGGTCGGCACGCGGACGGACAACGGGCTGCAGCGCGAGGTCACCCGCAAGCAGAAGAAGAAGGAACTCGCGGTCGCCACGTACAACGTGGAGAACCTCGACGCCCTCGACGACCAGGCGAAGTTCGACACCCTCGCCTCGGGCGTCGCCGTCAACCTCTCCTCGCCCGACGTGGTCTCCCTGGAGGAGATCCAGGACGACAACGGCGCCACCAGCGACGGCACGGTCGGCTCCGAGGCGACCCTGAAGCGCTTCACCGACGCGATCGTCGCCGCGGGCGGACCCCGCTACTCCTGGCGTTACATCGCCCCCGAGGACGGCAAGGACGGCGGTGAGCCAGGCGGGAACATCCGCAACGTCTTCCTCTTCAACCCGAAGCGCGTCTCCTTCGTGGACCGCCCGGGGGGGACCGCGACGACCGCCGTCACCGTGGTGGACACCCGCAAGGGCGTCGAGCTCTCCGCCTCGCCCGGCCGGATCAACCCGACGAGCGCCGCATGGGCGGACAGCCGCAAGCCGCTGGTGGGCGAGTTCCGCTTCAACGGCGAGACCGTCTTCGTCATCGGCAACCACTTCGCCTCCAAGGGCGGCGACCTGCCCCTGCACGGCAAGAACCAGGAGCCGGAGCGCAGTTCGGAGGTCAAGCGCGTCCAGCAGGCCGCCGAGGTCAACACCTTCGTCAAGACACTGCTGGCGGCGGACAAGTCGGCCAAGGTGATCACGCTCGGCGACCTCAACGACTTCGCGTTCTCCCCGGCCGTGACCCGGCTGACCGACGGCAAGGTCCTCAAGCCGCTGATCACGACGCTGCCGGCGAACGAGCAGTACAGCTACGTGTACGAGGGCAACTCCCAGACGCTGGACCACATCCTGACGAGTCCCGGCGTCCGCCGGCTCGACTACGACGTGGTGCACATCAACGCGGAGTTCGCCGACCAGGCGAGCGACCACGACCCGCAGATCGTCCGCGTGGCCCTGGGCGGCGGTCCGGCCAAGGGCGGTACGAAGCACGGCGGCAAGAACAACGGCAAGGACGGGGGACACGGCAAGGGGCACTGACCCGCACCGCCGACCATGGGGGCCGTCCGCTCGCGGGCGGCCCTCCGCCGTGCCGGACCACGGGACACCGTGCGCCAGGCGGAACGCCGCACGTGCGGTTGCTCAGACCCCGGGCCGGGGGCCCGGCGCGGCATACGCCTGCCGGGTCGCCGGGCAGGGCCTCCGGTCCTCGGGGAGCGGGCGGTCCGTGAAGAAGTGGGCCGCCAACTGGGCGACGTCGTCCGCGCGTTCGAGGACGACCCAGTGGTCGGCGTCGGCGAGCGTGAGGAACCGGCTGCCCTCGACGGTCGCCGCGAACTCCCGTTGCCGTTCCGGTGAGGTGACCGTGTCGTGCTCACCGGCGAAGACCAGCGCCGGTACCCCGGTGAGGCCGCCGGAGAAGTCGGGGCGGTCGCCCAGGGCCCGTACCAGCGAGTCGGCGGCGTGCGGCGAGGTGCGCAGGGCGTGCAGGAAGGACCGCCGCACATAGCGTTGGGCCAACGCGCCCCGGTGGACGTACCGTTCGGGGTCCATGCACATCAGGGCCTCGGCCGCGAGGGTGGCGAGGCCCTCCGGGTCGCCGGCGGTCATCCGCTCCACCGCCCGCTGCCAGTGCTCGCGTTGGGCCGGGGAGACGTGGGTGGGGACCCCGCCGAGGGCGATCCGGGCGACCCTGCCGGGGTGGTGGCGGGCCCAGTCGAAGGCGATCGCGGTGCCGTACGAGAACCCGAAGAGGTTGATCCGCGGGGCACCGAGGTCGTCGACGATCCGGGTGACCGCCTCACGCAGCAGTGCGGCGCTCGGTCCGGGCGGCAGCGCGCCGGCGCTCCCCATGCCCGGCAGGTCGGCGGTCACCACGTCGGCGACCGGGCCGAGGTGGTCGTCCATCTGGGGCCACCCGTACATGCCCTGGAGTGCGCCGCCGAGCACCACGACGGGCTCGGTGACGGGGCCGGGGCGCGGGAGTGCCCCGGCGCCCGGCGTCCTCTCCGGGTGCGGTACCTGCGGTACCCACGCGGCGTCCGGACCGGCACCGGGGCCCGGTACCGGCAGTGGCGCAGGTCCCCCCGCGCCACTGCCACTCCTCAGCAGACGGTAGGCGAAGGGCACCCCTGCCACCGACAGCGACCGGACGATCTCCTCGGTCATGATGCGGTCTCCTCCTGCCTCAGGCCCGGGTGAGAATGAGGGCCGCGTTGTGGCCGCCGAAGCCGAGCGAGGTCTTGGCGGCGTGCTCGAAGGTGTGCGGCCGCGCCTCCTTGCTCACCACCTCGACCGGGATCTCGGGGTCCGGCGCGTCGAGATTGACGGTCGGCGGGATCAGTTGATGCTGGAGCGCGAGGACCGTCAGAGCCGTCTCGATGCCTCCGGCGGCCCCGAGGGTATGACCGGTCATCGCCTTGGTCGAGGTGACGAGGGCCTGGTCGCCGATGACCCGGTGGATCATGGTCGCCTCGATGAGGTCGTTGGCGACCGTCGAGGTGCCGTGCGCGTTGACGTGGCCGATGTCCCCGCCGGTGAGCCCCGCGTCCGCGAGAGCGGTGCGCAGCGCGCGCTCGACGCCCAGGCCGTCGGGTTCGGGGGCGACGGTGGAGAAGGCGTCGCTGGCGGCGCCGTAGCCGCTGACGTGGGCCCGGACGGTGGCACCCCGGGCACGGGCGTGGTCGGGGTGTTCCATGACCAGCAGTCCGGCGCCCTCACCGACGACGAAGCCGTCCCGGTGGACGTCGAAGGGGCGGCAGGCGGAGCGCGGGTCGTCCCGCCGGGTGGAGACCGCCTTCATCTGGCAGGCGCTGGCGATCAGCAGCCGGGAGCAGACCGATTCGGCGCCGCCCGCGATCACGATGTCGCAGGCCCCGGTGCGCAGCAGTTGGTGTGCCGTGCCGATGGCCACGGTGCCGGAGGAGCAGGCGGTGGAGACGGCGAGGCTGGGGCCGTGGACGGTGAGGTCCAGGGTGACGCTGCTGGCCGCGCCGTTGACGACGACGAGGGGGGCGAGCTTCGGCGAAACCCTGCGCGCGCCGCGCTCGGCGAGGGCGGTGTGCTGTGCGTCGTAGAACGGGAGTCCGCCGTGCGCCGAGCCGATGACGACGCCGACCCGGGCGCTCTCCCAGAGCGAGGGGTCGAGTCCCGCGTCCGCGACGGCCTCGCGGGCTGCGATGACGGCGAGTTGGGAGAACCGGTCCATCAGCCGCTGCGCGGCGATGCCGAGTTCGGCCCTGGTGTCCAGCCCGGTGACCGTGTAGAAGAAGTCGCAGGGCAGCCCTTCGAGTTCGCTGCGGTGCGGCACGGAGGGTTCGCCGCCCTCACCGCGGACCCCGCGCCACGAGGCGTCGGTACCCACACCGGCCGCGGTGACCAGACCGATGCCGGTCACGGCGGCGTGGAACGGCTCCGGGCGGGGCCGCGGCCACGGACCGGGGACCGGCCGGCCCGTCATGCGGTGACCTTGTCGTGCACGGCGGAGACGAGCCGGCCGACGGTGTCGCGGGAGGTGATCTCGACGTCCTCCAGGTCGATGTCCATCCGGTCCTCGATGAGCAGTCTCAGCTCTTCGAGGGCGAGGGAGTCGAGACGGAGCCGACGGAGCGGCACATCGTCCCCGATCGACTCGGGGTCGGTACCGAAGTTCGACACCAGCAGGTCGGTGATGTGTTCCGAGGTGCTCATGGCGCGCTCCTCCGCTCGGTGACGCGGTGACGCCTGCCGCGTGGGGATGAGGTGGGCCATCGGGGGACGCCGGCTGCTCCGAAGGGCCCTTTATACGCCCTCACGGAGCATGATCGGCCCCGCGTTCCCCCGTGCGGTGGGGGTCTGGGCAGGTGTACGAATCCGCAGGTGCCGGCCGGGTGGTGACACCCGTGCCGCGTCCGTGCCGGAGGACTCTTCGGCAGGCGCCAGACACCCCCGTACGTTCACCCGTGTGGCCCCGTACACTCCGCGACCATGACAACGGAATCACTGCCCCGGGACGTCTCGGCGGCCGGGGACCCCGCCCTCTTCGCCACCATGTCCACCATGCGCGCCATGCGACGGCTCTCGCCCGAACCGGTGCCCTGGGAGACGCTGGAGCGGCTGGTGCAGGCGGCCGTGTGGGGCCCCAGCGGTGGCAACATGCAGGCTTACGAGTACGTCGTCGTCACCGACCGGCAGGTGATGGCGGATCTGGCGCCCCTGTGGAAGCGGTGCGTGGACGCCTATCTGGCGACGACCGGGAAGTACGCGCCGAAGGGCATGGACGAGGCGGCGTACGGCCGGATGGTCGCGGCCATCGAGTACCAGCGCGACCACTTCGCCGATACGCCCGCGCTCGTCGTGCCGTGCTACCGGTTCCCCGAACCCCGCCTGGACGAGGAGGGCCTGATCGCCTCCGCCGTGGCGCTGGGGCCGGTGGCGACCGAGCGCCTGATGGCCACGCAGGATCGTTTCCAGGCGCTGGCGGAAGGTTCCTGCGTCTATCCGGGGGTGCAGAACCTGCTCCTCGCGGCCCGGGGTCTGGGTCTCGCGGCCAATGTCACCATCTGGCACCTGATGCTGGAGCAGGAGTGGAAGGAGGCGCTCGGCATTCCCGAGGAGATGCGCACCTTCGCCGCCATTCCGGTGGGGTGGCCGAAGGGGAACTTCGGACCGGTGCGGCGCCGCCCGGTCGCCGAGGCCGTGCACCGCGACCGCTGGTAGGTCCACGGCCCCCGGCGCCCGTCTCCCACTCCGGAGGCGGGCGCCGCCGTTTGTCCGACGCCGTGTCAGCCGGGTTGCGCCGATGGGGTGTTGGCCCGGCGAGCCGGACCGGCGCGTCGTTGTCATGCATTCTTCAGATGGATAGCCTGTGCCCGCCCGGCAGCCCTCGGCCCACCCCACCGGACCGAGGGCTTCCCCTCCCCCCACGAACACCGCAGGAGCAGACATGCCCAGACGCCCCGTGCGCCGTCGCACCTCCGCCTCCGCCCTGGCGGCCCTCACCGTCGCGGCCGTCGTAGCGGCGGGACAGCCGGCCCTGGCGTCGGCCGCGCCGGACCCGGCCGCCCCATCCCTGAACCGGGCCTTCGCCCGCGCCGCCGCCGAGTACGGCGTACCCCGCGACCTGCTCGCGGCGGTCGGCTACGGCGAGACGCACTTCGACGACCACCACGGACTGCCCAGCCAGGACAACGGCTACGGCGTCATGCACCTGGTGAGCAACTCGGCCAACCGGTCCCTGGAGAAGGCCGCCGCCCTCACCGGCGCCTCGGCCGCCCAGCTGCGCGAGAACACCGCGACGAACGTCCTCGGCGGTGCCGCCGTACTCCGCTCGTACGCCGACTCCCTCGGACTCGACCGGGACGAGCGGCTCGACGTCGACTCCTGGTACCCGGCCGTCGCCCGGTACGGCGGCGCCGACGGGCCGGCCGCGGCGCTCTACGCGGACGCGGTCTACTCCTTCCTCGCGGGCGGGCTGCGGGGCAGGACCCCCGGGGGCGAGGAGATCACCGTCACCTCGCGTCCGGTCTCGCCGGAGAAGGGCGCACTCGCGCCGGGCGAGGTGAGCACCCGGTCGGCGGACTACCCCTCGGCGCTCTGGGTCCCCGCCAGCACCACCAACTACAAGCCGGGCCGGACGGCGGCCATCGACAAGGTCGTCATCCACGTCACCCAGGGGTCGTACGCCGGCTCCATCAGCTGGTTCCAGAACCCCGCGGCCGTGGTCAGCGCCCATTACGTGATCCGCTCCTCCGACGGCCAGATCACCCAGATGGTGCGCGACAGCGACACCGCGTACCACGCGAAGAGCGCCAACGCCTCGGCCCTGGGCATCGAGCACGAGGGCTGGATCGACGACCCGAGCTGGTTCACCGACGTGATGTACCGCTCCTCGGCGGCGCTCACCCGTTACCTCTGCGACCGGCACGGCATCGTGAAGGACAGGGCGCACATCATCGGGCACAGCGAAGCGCCCGGCAACGACCACACGGACCCGGGCCCCTACTGGGACTGGACCTACTACATGCAGCTGGTCGACGGTTCCACCGGTGGTACGACGGACGCGCTGAGCTTCGCCTCGTACACGACCCAGCAGTCCGGCTCCAGCGGCGCCCAGGTGAAGGCCGTGCAACAGCTCCTCAACACCCAGGGCTACGAGGCCGGTTCGGTGGACGGGCAGTTCGGCCCCGCGACCACGACGGCGGTCCAGGCCTTCCAGCGGGCCCGCGGACTGAGCGCGGACGGCATCGTGGGCGCCAAGACCTGGACGGCCCTGCTGTCGGCGGGCGCCACCCCCGTCCTGCGGCAGGGGACCACCGGTGACGACGTCAGGCGCCTCCAGCGGTCGCTGACGGCGGCCCTCGGCTCGACCGTCCCCGTGGACGGAGACTTCGGACCGGGCACCGCCACCGCCGTGCGCACCTTCCAGACCGCTCACGGGCTGACGGTGGACGGGATCGTCGGCGAGGCCACCTGGACGGCTCTCCAGTCGGGCAACTGAACCGGGGGGCGACCCCGCGAGTAGGTGTGGCCGCCCTGGCCGGGCGCTCCGGGCTTCGCGCCGGCCGCCGTTCCCGCCCTGGCGGCGGTACGGAGAACGGTGGCCCCGCACCCTCCCGGTGAGGGGGATCGGGGCCACCGCTGGTTCTCGGTCCGGGGAGGTCACTTCAGGCCGAAGGCCCGGATGATCTCCTCGTCCACCGCGAGGCCGTCCGGGCCCTGCGCATGCGCCTTGAGGGAGACCGAGGAGGCCCCGTTCTTCGGCGGGGTGAACGTCGCGGTCCACCGGCCGGACGCGGTCCTGTTCAGCTTGACGGCGCTCCACTGGGCTCCGTCGTCATAACTCACCTGGAGTGAGGCGCTCGTTGCCCGCACCGCGCCGTCCAGCCATGCCTGCGTCCCGGCGTCGAGGCCGAGTTCGACCTGTCTGCCGGCCTTCACGTCACCGGCGAGGTCGGTGTCGATGTCGAAGTCCAGCTGGATCAGCGGGATGTCGGCCTCCGCGTATCCGTTCTCGCCCGGTGCGAGCGCCCCGGAGAGGAACGACCACTCGCTGTGGGTCCGGGTGGAGGACTTCCAGGTCTCGGCATCCCGGCGGGAGTCGAGGACCAGCCGGTACGGCAGCTTCTCGGGCGACAGGTCCCAGGCGAAGCCGGCCCGGCCCATCCCTTCCTTGATCAGGGTCTTCCCCTGGTAGAAGGCGTAGCTGGTGGTGTCGTACTCGTCCGCGGGCATCGAGCCGGAGTGGCCGTCGCCCGAGTCGGTCCAGGGGGTGATGTTGAACTGCATGTCGTTGGTGGAGGAACGGAAGGGGCCCCAGTAGCCGGTGCCGAGGCGCGGGGAGGTGACCGGGGCGAACCACTCGTCGCGGTAGGTGCGGCCCGCCGTGTAGTCGAGCGAGGCGCTGCGCATCTCGGCGGCGATGTCGGTGGCGGTGGCGTTGAGGACGGAGTGGTTCTCGTACCAGAAGGAGTCGCCCGGCAGCGGCGTGACCCACTCCTCGCGGACGCCGGGGTACGTCTCGTACTCGTCGAACCCGACCCCCGGGCCGTACTCCGGGATGTCGTAGCGGTAGCCGGCGCCGGCCGTCTTCTTGGCGCCGTAGAAGGTGTTCTCCACCTTGGCGAGTTGCCGGGTGGACGGGGTGAACGCGAGGGAGCGGTCGGGGATGGTGCCGTCGTGGCGGTCGACGAGGTCGTAGAGGTAGTCGGCGGACTTCTTCTGGTCGACGTCGATCTTCTTGCCCCGCTGGGCGGCCCGGATCAGGGACTGGCCGGCGACGGCCTGGGCGGAGGCCACCGGGATGGCCGACTCGGTGCCCCACTCGGTGTAGGTCTCCATGGAGACACCGCGACCGTCATTGACGACGAAGAGCGCTTCGGCTCCGGCGGCGACGGCGTTGGCGAGCCGGTCGGCCGGTGCGACCGCGTCGCTGCGGGTGATGACCACGGCCTTGCGGTCGGCCCGGAGTCCCTTGTAGGCGGCGGCGCTTCCGTCGCCCGCGTAGACGGCGGCGAGTTTCTGCTCGCGGTCGTCGGCGACCACGGATCCGGCCTGTGCGGTGACCGGGACGTCGACACCGTCGGCCGTGACGTCGATCAGCTCCTCGCCCAGACGCCAGCGGGTCAGGAAGCTGAAGCTGCCCTGGGTGACCTTCTTGGTGGGGGCCGCCCACAACTCGTCGTAGGTCAGCGGGATCTGGTAGACGTCACGCTGGAGGAGCCCGCTGGGGGCCGTTCGGGCCATGTCGTAGCGCAGTTGGCGGGTCTCGGACTCCTGCGGTGCCTTCGCGCTGATCTTGTGGGCCTTCGACGCGTCGAGCGTGATGGTCTGCGGGCCCGTACCGAGGATCGTCTCGGGTGCCGCGAGGAAGGCGAGCGCCTTGGAGTCGGTGCGGTCGCCGTCGATGTCGAGTGTGGTCCAGACGGCGTAGTTGCCCGGCGGGAGCCGCAGCGTGGTGTCGCCGGAGACGCCGACGACGCTCAGCGCCGGGTCATCGAGCGCGGCGAAGACGACCTGGCCGTCGGCCGGTCGGCCCGCGCGGTCGCGGAGCTTGATGGTGAGGTCGTAGCGCTCCTCCTCCTTGGACACCGCGAAGCCGGTGTGGGCGACGGTCACGCCGGCCGCGTCGGTGGCGATCACCTGGCCCGAGAAGAGGGTTCCCGCGTCGATCCTGGACGGGTCGATGGAGAGCACGGCATCGGCGGAGGAGCCCGCCGGGACGGTCAGGCGCGGGGTGGAGAGGGTGTACGCCGGGGAGGCCGAGTCGGTCGCCAGGTCCAGGGTGACGTTTTGCTTGCCGGAGTTGGTGTAGGTGATGGTCCGCCGGGCCACCTCGTCCGAGGCTCCGTGCGGCCAGGCGTAGTCGGCGACCTCGACGGATCCGGTGGCCCCGATGGTCGCATCGACCGCGGCCTCGACGTCGACCCGTCCGGTGCCCTGCTCGTACGGGGTGTACGCGGGGAGCCTCGTGGACGTGCTCATCAGCGCGTCCTTGACGCGTTGACCGGACCACTCGGGGTGGCGCTGCTTGAGGATCGCGGCGGCACCGGCGACGTGCGGGGTCGCCATCGAGGTGCCGTCCATCGACTGGTACATGCCCTCGATGCCGGGAACCGACTGCGAGGCCGCGGCGTTGATGCCGACGCCGGGGGCGGACACGTCCGGCTTCAGGCCGTGGGTGTTGATCAGCGGGCCCATGGAGGAGAAGTCCGCGCGGTTGTCCTGCTTGTCGACGGCGGCGACGGTGAGCGCCTCGGCCGCCGAGCCGGGCGCGCTGATGGTGCCCGCGCCGTAGGAGTTGCCTGCCGCGATGACGAAGAGTGGGCCGCCGTCCGCGGAGAGGGCGTTGACCGCCTGCGCCATCGGGTCGCTGCCGTCGTCCGGTACCGGGGCGCCGAGGCTCATCGAGACGACGTCGGCCCCTTCGGCCTTCGCCCACTCCATCGCCTCGATGATGCCGGAGTCGGCGCCCTCGCCGCTGTTCCCGAGCACCTTGCCGATCAGCAGGCCGGCCCCCGGGGCGACCCCCTTGTTCAGACCGCCCGACGCGGCGCCGGAGCCGGCGACGGTCGAGGCCACGTGCGTCCCGTGGCCGTTCTTGTCGTCCACGTCCTCGCCGGGGACGAAGCTCTTCGACTCCAGGATGCGGTCCTTGACGTCCGGGTGGTCGGCGTCGATGCCGGTGTCCAGGACCGCGACCTTGATACCCGCTCCGTCGTACCCCTCCGCCCAGGCGGCGGGGGCGTGGATCTGCGGTACCGACTCGGACAGCAACGCCGTCGAACGGCCGTCCAGCCAGAGCTGGGAGATGCCCGCGTCCAGCGAACGGGCGTTCTGCTTACGGGAGATGTCGTCCCAGAAGGTGCGTGCGTCGGCCTTGTCGGCGGTGAGGGCCGCTCCGTGGATCGACTCCAGGGTGCGCACCTTCTTGGCGCCTTCCGGCGCGGCGGGCAGGGAGCGGGCCGGGGACTGCGGGTAGGTGGCGATCAGCGGGATGCCGCCGGTCCGCTCGTCGTCGTACCCCATCGTGATCAGCGCGGAGATGTTGAAGAGCCGGCGGTCGAGCTTCCCGGCGGCGAGGAGGGAGGTGGCCTCGTCGGGCAGGACGTAGAGGTCGTCGCCGGACTGCTGCACATGGACGCCACCGGTGGCGCCGTCGGGGCGGTCCACGGTGACGGTGCCGTCCTCGCCGGCTCCGGTGCCCTCGACGTAGTGCACCACGTCGCCGGTGACGAGAGTGATGTCGTGGCTCTGGGGTTCGGCCGCCTGACGGCCGTGCGCCGCCGGGGCCTGGGGGGTCGCCGGGTGGGGGGAGGCCGAAGCGGAACCGGCGGCGGGAAGCATCACACCGCTCACGAGCGCGACGGAAGTCGCCATGAGGAGGAGTGTGCGTCCCTGACGAGCGGGTCTCGCCCGGCCGGAAGCGGAAGGGGCTGAAAATGTCATGGTGCTGATCTACCGGTAAATGGCAGACGGCTACGCGGTTTCGCTCTGGCAGGAAACCGCCGTGGCGACTACCCGCCAGGCGGGAAAAGGGCGTTCAGGGCAGTGGTGTCCAGGGATGCGGCGTTCGTGGAGTCCGCCGCCGTCGACGGGGCGGGTTCGTGGTGGATCGGGGTGCGGGCGTCGGTGAGTCGCGCGCCGCTGCCGCCGTGCCGCTCGGCGACGATCTCCGCCATGATCGAGAGCGCGGTCTCCTCGGGCGTCCGCGCCCCGAGGTCCAGCCCGATCGGTGAGTGCAGCCGGCCCAGTTCGTGCGCGGTGACGCCCTCTTCCCGCAGCGCCGCCTCCCGTTCCCGGTGGGTACGCCGCGACCCCATCGCACCGACGTACCCGACGGGCAGCCGCAACGCGGCCTTCAGCAGGGGTACGTCGAACTTCGGGTCGTGGGTGAGTACGCAGAGGACGGTACGCGCGTCGACCTCGGCCGTGGCGAGATAGCGGTGCGGCCAGTCGACCACGATCTCGGCGGCCTCGGGAAAGCGGGCGGCCGTGGCGAAGACGGGCCGGGCGTCGCAGACGGTGACCCGGTAACCGAGGAACGTCGCCACCCGGGTCAGGGCCGAGGCGAAGTCGACGGCCCCGAAGACGATCATGCGGGGCGCCGGCACGCTCGACTCCACGAACAGGGTGACGGGCCGGCCGCACCGCGAGCCGTCCGCACCGACCGTGACCGAGCCGGTTCGTCCGGCGGCCAGCATCGCCCGCGCCTCCGCCGCGGCCGCCCGCTCGAAGCCGCTCACCGTACCTGACGCCCCGTCAACTTGCTTATCCTGAATACCACGTGCGGGAACGGCCACAGCACGTCCGAGGAGTTCGGCGGGGCCACTGACGACCAGGGCGAGTGCGGCGGGCCGCCCGGCCGCCGCCGCCGCGAGCGCGGCCGCCACGACCGGCCGGACCGCGTCGCCGGTCCTTACCGGAGTGACCAGCACCTCGATGATCCCCCCGCAGGTGAGACCGATCGCGAAGGCGTCCTCGTCGCTGTAGCCGAATTGCTCGCGCACGGTGATCCCGTCGTCCAGGGCCTGGCGGCACAGTTCGTACACCGCGCCCTCCACGCAGCCGCCGGAGACCGATCCGACCGCCTCGCCCTCCCGGTCGACGGCGAGGGCGGCGCCCGGCTGCCGTGGCGCGCTTCCGGTGACCCGGACGACCGTGGCGACGGCGAAGTCTCTTCCCTGCACGGTCCATCGGTGCAGTTCGGCGGCGATGTCCAGCACGTGTCTCTCCTCTCGGGCTCCATCGGTTTGCAGGTCGCACCGGCTCTCGGGCGACCCCGGCGGCCGCCGCCCCGCCCGAGGCGGTCAGGTGCCGGTGAGGTGCTCCGGGCGTACCGGGGTCCGGTTGAGTTCCAGGCCCGTCGCCGCCCGGATCGCGGCGAGCACCGCGGGGGTGGACGAGAGGGTGGGGGCCTCACCGACGCCCCGGAGGCCGTACGGGGCGTTGTGGTCGGCGAGTTCGAGTACGTCGAGGGGGATGGGCGGGGTGTCGAGGATGGTCGGGATCAGATAGTCGGTGAAGGACGGGTTGCGGACCTTGGCGGTCTTCGGGTCGACGAGGATCTCCTCCATCACGGCGACGCCGAGTCCCTGGGTGGAGCCGCCCTGGATCTGTCCCGCGACGGCGAGCGGGTTGAGTGCCTTGCCGACGTCCTGGGCGCAGGCGAGTTCGACGACCTTCACGAGTCCCAGTTCGGTGTCCACCTCCACCACGGCCCGGTGGGCGGCGAAGGAGTACTGCACATGGCCGTTGCCCTGACCGGTGCGGCGGTCGAGGGGCTCGGTGGGCCGGTGGCGCCACTCCAGCTCCACCTCGATCACCTCGTCGCCCAGGACGTCGGCGAGGCCGGCCAGGGTCTCGCCGCCGTCAGTGACCACCGTGCCGTTCTCCAGCAGGAGTTCGGCGGTAGCCCACGCGGGGTGGTACGTACCGAACTTGCGGCGTCCCAACGCCAGCACGCGCTCCCGGACGGCCTCGCAGCTGTTCTTGATCGCGCCGCCGGTGACGTAGGTCTGGCGGGAGGCGGAGGTGGAGCCGGCCGAGCCGACCCGGGTGTCGGCGGGCTGGAGGGTGACCTGGCCGACGCCGAGTTCGGTGCGCGCGATCTGGGCGTGCACGGTGACGCCGCCCTGTCCGACCTCCGCCATCGCGGTGTGCACGGTCGCGACCGCCTCGCCGTTGATGACCTCCATCCGGACCCGGGCGGTGGAGTAGTCGTCGAAGCCCTCGGAGAAGCCGACGTTCTTCAGCCCCACCGCGTAGCCGACGCCCCGTACGACGCCCTCGCCGTGCGTGGTGTTGGAGAGCCCGCCCGGCAGTGCGCGTACGTCGACCGACCCGGCGCCCGACGCCGGATCAACGGCCAGCCACTGCCGTTCGGGCGGCAGGGGGCGGGACGTGACGCGGCGGAGGAGTTCGGCGACCGGTGCGGGCGAGTCGCAGGGCTGGCCGGTGGGGAGCAGGGTGCCCTGCTCCATCGCGTTGATCCGGCGGAACTCCACGGGGTGCAGACCGAGTTCGGCGGCGAGCTTGTCCATCTGCGCCTCGTACGCGAAGCACGCCTGGACGGCTCCGAAGCCGCGCATCGCCCCGCAGGGAGGGTTGTTGGTGTAGAGGGCGAGCGCCTCGATGTCGACGTCGTCCACGGCGTACGGCCCCACCGAGAGCGAGGCGGCGTTGCCGACGACGGCCGGGGAGGACGAGGCGTAGGCGCCGCCGTCGAGCACGATGCGGCACTTCACATGGGTCAGCTTGCCGTCCCGGGTGGCGCCGTGTTCGTAGCTGAGTTTGGCGGGGTGGCGGTGGACGTGGCCGAAGAAGGACTCGAAGCGGTTGTAGACCATCTTGACGGGCTTGCCGGTGCGCAGCGCGAGCAGGCAGGCGTGGATCTGCATGGACAGGTCCTCGCGGCCTCCGAAGGCACCGCCGACGCCGGAGAGCGTCATCCGGATCTTCTCCTCGGGGAGGCCGAGGACGGGCGCCATCTGGCCCCGGTCGGAGTGCAGCCACTGGGTCGCGACGTAGAGGTCCACGCCGCCGTCCTCGGCGGGGACGGCGAGTCCGGACTCGGGGCCGAGGAAGGCCTGGTCCTGCATGCCGAAGGTGTACTCGCCGCGCACGATCACGTCGGCGCGGGCGGCTGCCGCCGCCGCGTCCCCGCGCACGACCGGCTGGCGGTGCACGATGTTGGGGTGCGGGACGTGCGGGCTGTGGTGGTCGTCGCGGCCCTCGTGGAGCAGGGGCGCGCCGGGTGCGGTGGCGGAGGCCTCGTCGGTGACGACGGGCAGTTCCGCGTAGTCGACGCGGATCTTCGCCGCGGCGCGGCGGGCGGTCTCGGGGTGGTCGGCGGCGACCAGGGCGACCGGTTCGCCGTGGTGGCGGACCCGGCCGTGGGCGAGGGCGGGGGTGTCCTGGATCTCCAGGCCGTAGTTCTTCACGCTGGTGGGCAGGTCGTCGTGGGTGAGGACCGCGTACACACCGGGGGTGGCGAGCGCCTCGGCGATGTCGATGGAGCGGATCTCGGCGTGGGCGGTGGTGGAGCGCAGGGTGTGGCCCCAGAGCATGTCCTCGTGCCACATGTCGGAGGAGTAGGCGAACTCCCCCGTGACCTTGAGGGTGCCGTCGGGGCGGGGGGTGGACTCGCCGATGCCGCCGCGGGTCCGTGCGCCCTGGGTGAGGCCGACCGGGGTGCCGGTGGTCGTCATGACCGGTCCGCCTCTCCGGAGCGGGCGGCCGCGAGGCGGACCGCGTCGAGGATCTTCTCGTACCCGGTGCAGCGGCAGAGGTTGCCGGAGAGGGCCTCGCGGATGTCCTGGTCGGACGGAGAGGGCCGCTGTTCCAGCAGTTCGTCGGCGGCCACCAGGAGTCCGGGGGTGCAGAAACCGCACTGCACGGCTCCGGCGTCGATGAATGCCTGCTGGACGGGGGAGAGCGGGGGGCCGTCCGGTCCGGGCTCGGCCTGCCATCCGCGGGCCTCGTCCAGGCTCGTGCCGCACGCGCCGGCCGCGCAGCCACTGCCGGGGTGGGCGTCGGCGCGGTGGCGGGCGTAGTCGGCGAGCCCTTCGACGGTGACGACCTCGCGGCCCTCGGCCTGCCCGGCGGCGACGAGGCAGGCGCAGACCGGCACGCCGTCGAGGCGGACGGTGCAGGAGCCGCACTCGCCCTGTTCGCAGGCGTTCTTGGAGCCGGGCAGGCCCATGCGTTCCCGCAGTACGTACAGGAGGGACTCGCCCTCCCAGACGTCGTCCGCCTGCTGCGGCCTGCCGTTGACGGTGAAGTGGACGCGCATGGTCAGCGGGCTCCTTCGGGTGTGCGGCCGGTGCGGTACTGCTCCCAGGTCCAGCCGAGGGTGCGGCGGGCCAGGACGCCGATCGCGTGCCGGCGGTAGCGGGCGGTGCCCCGGACGTCGTCGATCGGGTTGCAGGCGCCCGAGGCGAGGCCGGCGAACTCGCGGGCGACGGACGGGGTGACGGTGCGGCCGTTCTCCCAGAAGCCGCCCTCGTCGAGTGCGGCGTTGAGGAACTCCTCGGCGGCGGTGGCGCGGACCGGGGTGGGCGCGGCGGAACCGATGCCGGTGCGCACCGTACGGGTCCGGGGGTGCAGGGCGATCGAGAAGGCGCAGACGGCGATGACCATCGCGTTGCGGGTGCCGACCTTCGAGAACTGCTGCGGGCCGTCGGCGCGGGTGATGTGCACGGCTCGGATGAGTTCGTCGGGGGCGAGCGCGTTCCGCTTGACGCCGGTGTAGAACGCGTCGATCGGGATCATCCGCGTCCCGCGCACGGACACCGCCTCGACCTCCGCGCCCGCGGCGAGCAGCGCCGGGTGCGCGTCCCCGGCCGGGGACGCGGTGCCGAGGTTGCCGCCGACCCCGCCCCGGTTACGGATCTGCGGGGAGGCGACGGTGTGCGAGGCGAGAGCCAGTCCGGGCAGCTCGGTCCTGAGGTGTTCCATGATCGCGCCGTACGTCACCGAGGCTCCGAGGCGAACGGTCCGCTCGCCGACCTCCCACTCCGAGAGTTCACCGATCCGGGTCAGGTCGAGGAGGTGCTCGGGACGGCGGTGGTCGAAGTTGATCTCGACCATGACGTCCGTGCCTCCGGCGAGGGGCACCGCCGTCGGGTGCTCGGCCTTGGCGGCGAGCGCGTCCTCCCAGGCGGCGGGTCGAAGGAAGTCCATGAGTGGCTCTCTTCTCGGTGGGCTGCGCAGGGTGGGGGCCCGCGTGGGGCCGGGCAGCGGTCGCCCTTCATCAGTTGTTGACGCAGGGTGGCCCCCAGTACACAAGCCGTGCTCCAACCGGTGCAGTCACCGAAACAATGAAGGAGTTGGCTGGTCTCCTCGCTCGTCTTGTAGATTCGAACGAATGGCGGGGGTCGGAAACCTCGCCGCAATTCACAGGACTCCTGGCACCTACGGAAACAGATCGGCGGCAACGAGATGCGGCTGCGCGCACTGCTGGACACCGACGCGCTGGGGCTGCGGCTGCTCGGCGGCGAGGACGAGCTGGACCGTCCGGTCCGCGGCGTCATGACGACGGACCTGCGCGACCCGAGCCGTTACCTCTCCGGCGGTGAGCTCGTGCTCACCGGTCTGGCCTGGCGCCGTGACGCCGCGGACTCCGAGCCCTTCGTACGGATACTCGCGGCGGCCGGGGTCAGCGCGCTGGCTGCGGGCGAGGCCGAGCTCGGTCCCGTACCCGACGACCTGGCCGAGGCGTGTCTGCGCCACCGCATGCCGCTCTTCGCGGTGAACGAGACGGTTGCCTTCGCGACGATCACCGAACACGTCGTACGGCAGGTGTCGGGCGAGCGCGCCGGGGATCTGGCGGCGGTCGTGGACCGGCACCGGAGGCTGATGACCTCCGGTCCGGCGGGCGGCGGTCCCGAGGTGGTGCTGGACCTGCTCGCCGGGGACCTGTCCCTTTCGGCGTGGGTGCTCTCCCCCACCGGGCGCCGGATCGCCGACGCCGGGAAGCCGCTGCCGGGACCGGTCGCCGCGGCTCTCGCGGGACGCCATCTGGCGGCGGCCAGGACCGGCCGCCGGGGTCCGCACGCGGCCTCGGTGGACGGCACCACGTACGCGCTCTTCCCGATCCGGAACACCGGCCGGAGCACCGTACCCGCCCCGCAGCCCTCGCGCGGGTCCGCCCTCTCGGAGTGGCTCCTCGCGGTGGAGGCCGATCCGGGCGACTGGCCCGAGGCCCGGCTGGACCTGCTCCAGGGGGTCACCCAGCTGATCGCCGTCGAGCGCGACCGGCGCGACGCCGCGCGCACGGTGCGGCGCCGGCTCGCCCAGGAGGTGCTGGAGCTCGTGCAGACCGGCGCCGCCCCGGCCGAGATCGCGGCGCGGCTGCGGGTCGCGGCGCCGGTGCTGCTGCCCGGACTCGGTACCGCACCGCACTGGCAGGTCGTGGTGGCACGGGTGGAGTGGGAGGCGGGAGCCGACGGCGCGGACTCCCCGGCCCGCGGCGGCGCCCGGGACCATGCGGGCGGTCCCGTGGCCCAGGCGCTGCTGGAGGAGATCCTGGTCGATCCGGCGGCCACCGGGCCGGATTCGGCCGACCGGATAGCGGTGGCGTACACGGAGGACGAGGCCATCGCGCTCGTACCGCTGTCGTCGTTCTCCGGCCCCCCGGCCGGTCCGGGGCCCGGCGAGGGGTCCGGGACCGACGGCTCGGACGACGGCTCCGCCCACGGGGCGGACTCCGCTCTGCGCGCGAGCGTCCTGCTGGACGCGGTCCGGGAGCCGCTCTCGGCGGGGCTCGCGGACGACGGCCGCCTCACGCTGGGCGTCAGCGCGGCCGTCCACTCGGCCGAGGGGCTGCACGGCGCGCTGGAGGAGGCCCGGCACGCCCGCCGGGTCGCGGCGGCCCGCCCGGGCCGGGTCTGCGCGGCCGGCCACGACGAACTCGCCTCGCACGTACTGCTGCTGCCGTTCGTCCCGGACGACGTGCGGCGGGCCTTCACGGCGCGGCTGCTGGACCCGCTGCGGAGCTACGACCGGCGCCACCGCGCCGAGCTGATTCCGACGCTGGAGGCGTTCCTGGAGTGCGACGGGTCCTGGACCCGGTGTGCGACCCGCCTCCACCTGCACGTCAACACGTTGCGCTACCGCGTCGGGCGTATCGAGCAGTTGACGGGTCGCGACCTCGCCCGACTGGAGGACAAGCTCGATTTCTTCCTCGCCCTGCGCATGAGCTGACCTTCCGCGTCCGGACGGGCACCGCCCGGGCCCGGTAAGGGTGACACCCGTTTGTGAAATCTTTCACCTGAACCTGGCCCGCCCTCTTGGCCGGGCTGCCGATCCGTGCTGAGATGCGCCCACACTCAACAGCTCAATGGCGCGCTCGGGGAGGCAATGTGGCGTCCATCGCCATGTCTGGGTCCGGAACGACAGCCGATGACGAACCTCCCCTCCTGACCGCGGTGTGGCGGTTGCGCTCCCGCGCCTGCTGGACGGACGCCGCCGCGCTGCTCGGGCAGAGCGCCGCGACCGACCCGGCCGCCGCCCTCCAGCGCGCCGCCCTGCTGACCGAGCGCTGCCTCTACACGACGGAGGGCTGGACCGACGCCGAGGACGCCCTGCGGACGGCTGAGGCACTCGCCAAGGACAACGCCGAGCGGGGAGCGGCGGCCTGCGAGCGCGGCTACCTCGCGTACGCCTCCACCCTGCTCGGCATCCGCGACCGGGCCGACGAGGCGTCCGTGGCGCTGAGCCGCGCGGCGGCCCTGCTCGCCCCGGACGCCCCGGGCCGGCCCCTGCTGGACTTCCGGCGCGGGCTGATCGCGCAGAACATCGCCCAGGCGCCCGATTCCGCGCGGGCCGCCTTCCGCCGGGCGCACGCGGGCGCCACCGCCCGGGGGGACGCGTTACTGCTCTCCTTCACCTGGCGCCACCTCGCGTCCCTGGCCCTGGGCGAGGGCGACCTGACGGAGGCACGCCACGGGTTCGCGGAGTCGCTGCGGATACGGGAGGAGCTGGGCTACCTCGTCGGAACGGCACCCGCGCTGATCTCCCTCGCGGAGACCGAGACGGAGCCGGTGGCCACCCGGCTGCGCGCCGAGGCGGGCCGCCTCTTCCGGCTGCTGGGCGGCGTGCCCACCTGGCTCGCCCCGCTGCTCGACGAGCCTCCGGAGCCCGAGGTCGCCGCGGCGAACTGAACGGCGTACCCGGGAGTCCCGGGCCACCCGCCCCCGGGCGCCCGGTCACGCCGCCGCCCCTGCCTCACCCGTCCGCCGGGCTCCGGTAGTGCTCCGCGACGAGCGCCCGTACGGCCGTCAGGTCACGGTCGCCCAGCGCCTCCAGCAGTGCGGTGTGCTGCGCCGCGTCGGCCCGCAGACCGGCGGGCCGGCCCGGTGCGGCCCCGGGCAGCGGGCCGGGGCAGCGGCGGTGGAGGTCGTCGGCGAGGGCCACCAGCTGGGCGTTGCCGGCGAACCCGAGCAGGGCCCGGTGGAAGGCACGGTCGCTCTCCGTGTAGGCCGAGCGGTCGCCGGTCGCCGCCGCTTCCACCGTGGCCTCCGCCAGCGGGCGCAACGCGTCCCAGCGGGGGGCGGGCACGGTCCGGGCGAGCCGCAGCACGACGGGTGCCTCCATCAGCGCGCGCACCTCGGCCAGTTCGGCGAGCTCCCGCGGGCCGCGCTCGACGACGCGGAAGCCCCGGTTCGGCACGACCTCCACCGCGCCCTCCGCGGCCAGCCGCTGCATCGCCTCGCGCACCGGGGTGGCCGACACGCCGAAACTCGCGCCGAGTGCGGGGGCCGAGTACACCTGCCCCGGGACGAGCTCCCCGGCGGCCAGGGCCTCCCGCAGGGCGTCCAGGATCTGCCCGCGTACGGAGTAGCGGTGGACCGGCGGCGGTGCGGCGGCCTCTCCGCGGGTGTGCTCACCGCGGGTGTGTTCGCCACGCGCCGCGCCACGCGCCGCGCCGCGCGCCGTCTGGGCGGGCACCCGGGGGGCCGTACCGGCACCGAACGCGTCGAACGCCCCCGGGGCTCCGGGACGCTCCGCCGGGTACGCGGAGTACGCGGGTGTGTCCTGCCGCGCTCTGCCCTGGTCCACCGGTCCTCCTCGTCCCCGCCCCGCCCGCGTCGTCCCGCTCGGACGCCGTCACCCGTGCACGATAGGCGCCCGACCCCCGGGTCCACACGTCGATCACGTCGGGTAAGGTAAGCCTTGCCTGCCAACGCTCGTGATTCGGTGGTCCCGCATGACCGTTCCCACTGTGCCCGTCGGCACCGTCACTCCGGCCTCCCCGGTGACGTCCGCGTACGCGCGCCTCGCCGAGGTCTTCCCCGGCCTGCGCACCGACGTGCTCGACGCGGCGACTCCCCTGCCCGCCGGTTCCGGCTGGGTGCGTGCGGACGAGCTGGCGGCGGGCGGCCCGGTGGTCGACACCTTCCTGGCGTGGGACGAAGCGCAGATCGAGCGCGACTACCGGCAGCGGGCCCGCCCGGACGTGGTGGCCGGCTTCGGGCTCCACCGGTACGCCTGGCCCGCCTGCCTGCTGGTGACCCTGCCGTGGTTCCTGCACCGGAGGGTGCCGCGGCTCCCGGCCGAGGACGTGGCGTTCCAGCGGGCTCTGGGCCACTTCGCCGTCCGTGTACGGGAGTTCTCCTGCCTGCCCGACGACCCGGCGGCCTCGCACCCCGACGCGCGCGTGGTACCGGACGAAGCGGCGCTCCGGGCCGAGGTGCTGGCCTCCGTCGCGGCCCACATGGGCCCGGTCATGGAAGGCTTCGGCCCCCGCATGCGGCGCGGTAAGCGTGCGCTGTGGGGCATGGCGACGGACGAGATCGTCGAGGGCCTCTGGTACATCGCCCACCTGCTGGGCGAGGAGACCCGGGCGATGGCCGAACTCGAGCGCCTGCTCCCGGGCGCCACCGAGCCGTACGTCGGAGCAGCCGGATTCCGCGAACTCACCGGCCCGAACGGCGAGTCGCTGCCGACACGCGACCGCGCCAGCTGCTGCTTCTTCTACACACTGCGCCCCGAGGACACCTGCGTGACCTGCCCGCGCACGTGCGACAGCGACCGCGTGAAGAGGCTCGCCACCGCCCCCTGATCGACTCCACCCGCACGAGGGAGTCCCTCTCGAATACAACTCTGCCGTTTCGTCCGGCAGTTCGACCAAAATGCGGTCACCTGTACGCTCCGGACCCCCCGAAGGCGTGCTCTTGCCCCGAATCCGCCTGAGGCGAGCGGAAGTTCCGTCACGATGGCGTCCGAAACGTCCCACGTGACCCGAGGAACCCCGCATGAGACTGTCCGACATGTCGCTCGACTGGCTGCTTCCGGGCGCCGTACTGCTCGTGGGAGTCATGGCGGCGGTGACGGTGGTCGCACGCGGCAAGCGTGCCGCCGGCAAAGCCTCGGCCGACGACACCTGGGAACGCAGCGAGGACCGGCGCAGGCGCAAGGAAGCGCTCTACGCCACCGCTTCCTACCTCCTGCTGTTCTGCTGCGCGGCGGTCGCCGCCGCGCTCTCCTTCCACGGCCTCGTCGGCTTCGGCCGGCAGAACCTCGGCCTCGGCGGCGGCTGGGAGTACCTCGTCCCGTTCGGCCTCGACGGCGCGGCGATGTTCTGCTCCGTACTGGCCGTACGGGAGGCGAGCCACGGGGACGCGGCCCTCGGATCCCGGCTGCTGGTATGGACGTTCGCCGGGGCGGCGGCCTGGTTCAACTGGGTCCACGCGCCGCGCGGCATGGACCACGCGGGCGCGCCGCAGTTCTTCGCGGGTATGTCGCTCTCTGCGGCGGTGCTCTTCGACCGAGCACTGAAGCAGACCCGCCGGGCGGCGCTGCGTGAACAGGGCCTGGTGCCCAAGCCGTTGCCGCAGATCCGGATCGTCCGCTGGCTGCGAGCCCCCCGGGAGACCTTCGACGCCTGGTCGTTGATGCTCCTCGAAGGGGTGCGCACCCTGGACGAGGCGGTCGACGAGGTGCGGGACGACCGCCGCGAGCAGGAACAGGACCGCGTCCGCAGGCGGGACCAGGAGAAGCTCGACCGGGCGCGCATCAAGGCGCTCAACCGGCAGAACCGCGCCTGGAGCAGGGGCCGGGGCGGCCGTCAGGTGGACGTTCCCGCCCTGCCCCCCGCGCCGAACCCGGACCGGGCAGCCGTGGAGCCCGCCACGACGGAACCCGGCCATCTGCCCCTGCGCCCCCGGCCGCCACTGCAGGCCGTCACTGGCTCCCCGCGGACGGCGGGCGAGCCCGGGGGCGACCCGCTGACCGTCGACCTCACCGCCGAGGACGACACGCAGGCGCTCCCCCGGCTCGACTCCCTGGAGCGCAAACTCAAGGACCTTGAGCAGCAGTTCGGCTGAGCACCCGGGCAACGCCCGTACGGTGCGTCACAGGACGGCATGCCCACGGACCACTCCGCCGCCTCGCGACGCACCGCCGCCGCCCCGCTCCGTCGGGAATCGCGGCACGGCCTTCAGTCGGCCACCTCGAACCAGACCACCTTGCCCAGCACCTGCGCTTCCACCCCCCAGGTGTCCGCGAGGCTGCGTACCAGGATCATGCCCCTGCCGTGCGTACCGTCGTCGGCGTTCGGTACGTACGACCGGGGCATGCCGGACGCGAAGTCACGCACCTCCACCCTGACCCTCGTCCCCTCGACCGTGGCCGTGACGGCCGCGCCGTGACGGGTGTGGATCAGCGCGTTGGTCAGCACTTCGCTCAGGAGCAGTTCCGCGGTCTCCACGGACTCGGTCCCGATCCGCGGGCGGAGGAAGTCCCGGAGGTCGCGCCGGACCTTTCCGACCGCGGAACTGTCCGTGTGGCCGAGGCGGCGATACAGGCTCTCGCCCCGCACCTCTCCTCCGCCGGGGGACCGCCCCCCGCCTCCGCGACGGCCGGCCCTGTTGTGACGTTCCATCATGTCCCCCGCCCGCACGCCGAATCAGCCTCCCTCTGCTCGATCCCTCGAACGTCCTCACGGGATGCATGCCCCGTCACCGCGCGATCACGCTTTGTGGCGCGCGGCGCTGCCGACGGCCGGAGTCGCTCGGTTAACTTCCGGAAAATTCCGGGGAGTTGCCGTTGACGTGGAGGGATCTACGCGCGTCATCATAGGACCCATGCGAATCCCCCCACGGGTCATCACGCTCGGCGGCACCGCCGCCCTCCTGTCCGCTCTCCTCGTCGGCGCCCCGGTAACGGCCGCCGCCGCGGACCCTTCCCCCGCATCCGCCGCGGCGTACGCCTCCTCCCCGGCGTACGCCGCCTCCTCCCCCCACACGCCGTCCTCCGTCGCGTCGGTCGGCAGCATCTGCTACTCCGCCCTCCCGTCCCAGGCGCACCACACGCTCGACCTCATCGACGCCGGGGGCCCCTTCCCCTACGCGCAGGACGGCGCGGTGTTCCAGAACCGCGAGGGCGTCCTGCCCAGTCGGACCACCGGTTACTACCACGAGTACACGGTCGTCACGCCGGGCTCCTCGACCCGGGGTGCCCGCCGGATCGTCACCGGGTCGGCGGTGCAGGACTACTACACCGCCGACCACTACGTGAGCTTCGACCTCGTCAACCACGGCTGCTGACACGTCACTTCCACCGCGGCCTCCGCGTCCGGCCCGCGCCGCCGTCCCCCACCGGCGGCGCGGGCCCTGCCGGTGAGCGGGTTCTGTGCCGGTGAGCGGGGTCAGGGCCGGGGAACGTTACGCAGGTTGGAGCGGGCCATCTGGAGCATCCGGCCCACTCCCCCGTCCAGCACGATCTTCCCGGCGGAGAGCGCGAACCCCGTCACCATGTCAGCGCTGATCTTCGGCGGAATGGACAGGGCGTTCGGGTCCGTGACGACGTCGACCAGCGCGGGGCCCTTGTGCTTGAAGGCGTCCCGCAGGGCGCTCTCCAACTGCTTCGGCTTCTCCACCCGGACGCCGTAGGCACCGGCCGCGCGCGCCACGGCGGCGAAGTCCGGGTTCTTGTTGGTCGTACCGAACGAGGGCAGTCCGGCGACCAGCATCTCCAACTCCACCATGCCGAGGGAGGAGTTGTTGAACAGTACGACCTTGATCGGCAGGTTGTACTGGACGAGGGTGAGGAAGTCGCCCATCAGCATGGAGAAACCGCCGTCGCCGGACATCGAGACGACCTGACGGTTGCGATCGGTGAACTGGGCGCCGATCGCCTGGGGCAGGGCATTGGCCATCGAGCCGTGACTGAACGAACCGATCACCCGCCGCTTGCCGTTGGGCGTCAGGTACCGGGCCGCCCAGACGTTGCACATGCCGGTGTCGACGGTGAACACCGCGTCGTCGTCGGCGATTTCGTCCAGGACCGAGGCCACGTATTCCGGGTGGATCGGCACGTGCTTCTCGACCTTGCGGGTGTACGCCTTGACCACGCCCTCCAGCGCGTCGGCGTGCTTCTTCAGCATCCGGTCGAGGAACTTTCGGTCGCTCTTCGCCTTGACCCTCGGAGTGAGGCAGCGCAGCGTCTCGCGCACGTCGCCCCAGACCGCGAGATCGAGCTTGGAACGCCGCCCCAGGCGTTCCGGGCGGACGTCGACCTGGACGATCTTCACGTCGGTCGGCAGGAAGGCGTTGTACGGGAAGTCGGTGCCGAGCAGGATCAGCAGATCGCACTCATTGGTCGCCTCGTACGCCGCGCCGTAACCGAGGAGGCCACTCATACCGACGTCGTACGGATTGTCGTACTGGATCCACTCCTTGCCGCGCAGCGCGTGTCCGACCGGCGCCTTCACCTTCTCGGCGAACTCCATCACCTCGGCGTGCGCGCCCGCCGTGCCGCTTCCGCAGAACAGCGTGACGCGTTTGGCCTCGTCGACCATCCGGCAGAGCTTCTCGATCTCCTCGTCCCCCGGGCGGACCGTGGGCCGCGAGGTGACCAGGGCGTGTTCGATCGACTTCTCGGGCGCCGGCTGGGAGGCGACGTCACCGGGCATGGAGACGACGCTGACGCCGCCCCGGCCGATGGCGTGCTGGATGGCTGTCTGGAGGAGGCGCGGCATCTGCTGCGGGTTGGAGATCATCTCGTTGTAGTGGCTGCACTCCTGGAAGAGCAGCTCCGGATGGGTCTCCTGGAAGAAACCGAGTCCGATCTCGCCGGAGGGGATGTGCGAGGCGAGAGCGAGCACCGGCGCCATGGAACGGTGGGCGTCGTACAGCCCGTTGATCAGGTGCAGGTTGCCGGGGCCGCAGGAGCCGGCGCAGGCGGCGAGGCTGCCGGTGATCTGTGCCTCGGCACCGGCCGCGAAGGCGGCGGTCTCCTCGTGCCGGACCTGGACCCACTCGATGCCCGAGTGGCGCCGGATGGCGTCGACGACCGGGTTCAGGCTGTCGCCGACGACGCCGTACATCCGCTTCACTCCCGCCCGTACGAGAATGTCGACGAACTGTTCCGACACGTTCTGCTTGGCCATGGGAATGTGCCCTCTCTGCCCGTGCTCCGTGCACGCTCGGCTGTCCGGACTCCGGAACCCGAAACTCCCGAACCCCCGGGAATCGCAGCCGGACGGTCTCCGCAGTCCATCAACCCATGGCGGGCGCGGTTACGCCTCCCAGACCGCGGCGGCGGTGCGGTCGTCGGCGTGCCCCTCGATCCGGATCTGGAGATCCGCCAGGAACTGGGCGAGGCCGGGCGGGCCTTCCGCGGCCCAGCGCCCGGCGAGTTCCCCGGCCAGGGCCGGCTCGGCGCGCATCGGTTCGGCGAGCCCCGACGAACAGAGCAGCAGGGTGTCGCCCGAACGGGCCACGGAGGCCCGGAACCTGAAGGGTTCGGAGGGCGGTGGCACCGGGTCCTCGATGTACGGCCCCGCGGGCGTCACGATCTGGAGGTCCAGCGTCAGCCGGTCCTCGGCGGGGTCGGGAGCGCCGGTGCCGGGTCTGCCCGTGCCGACCGGCTCGCGCGGCGGCGAGCCGAAGCCGACGACCGCCTCACCGATGGCCGCCCTGCCCTCGGGGAGTGCGGGTTCGAGGTCCTGCCAGACACCGTCGCGGAGCCGGAAGAGGCCTCCGCCGCCGACGCCGAAGAAGACGCGGGTGCGGCACCGCGGATCGGCGGACAGCAGCAGGCAGCGCAGCGCGACCGAGTGTTCCCGGGGGTCCAGCCCCAGTTCGGCGGCACGGGACCGGAGCTTGCCGTACGTACGGTCGGTGAGCCGGTGCAGTCCGGACTTCAGGTCGCCCCGGCGTCCGGCCCGGATGTCCTCGGAGAGGCGCGCGTGGCTGCGGCCGACCGCCCCGCCGATCCAGCGGCAGGCGTCCGCCGCCGCGAGGTGCGCCCCTTCCGCACCCCGGGTGCCCCGGGCGACGGCGACGAGGACCAGTCCGCCCTCGCCGCTGCCGAACCGGGCGGTGAGCAGCGCGTCGCTCCGGGGCTCGCCGCGGAACCGGGCGGCGTCGCCGCGTACGGAGACGGTGCGGAGGGTGTACGTGCCGTACCGGGCACCGTCGAGGACGGTGTCGGGAACGAGTCCGTCGAGGTTGAGCGGGGTGGTGGCCGGCAGGGTGGCGGGCTCGGCCTCGAAGGCCGGCGGGTGCTCCCCGAGGTGTCCGGGAGCGGCCGGTCGGCGCCCGGTGGAGGTGGGTGGCGCATCCGTGTCCTGCGGGGCGGAACCCTTGGCGTGCCTGCCACCGGCCCGGTCGTTCCGGCTCTCCACCGGCTCCGGCTCCGGCTCCGGCTCCGGCTCCGGCTCCGGCTCCGGGGGCACGGGCACGGGCACGGGTACGGCGAAGGTGCGGGGTTCCGGTGACCCGGCCGGCGCCTCCCACGGTGCCGCGAACCGGACGGCCCCGGGCGGCGTGGCGGGGCGCGGCGGCACGGCGTCCGGCGCGGGCGGGACGGGCGGCGCGGGCGGGACGGGCGGCGCGGGCGGGGGCGACGGCGGGTCCTGCGGGGAGGACGGGCGCTGCGGCGGCGGTCCGAGCACCGGCGGCCGGCCCCCGGATGGCAGCTGCTCCGGCGGACGCTGCGGAGCCCGGAGCTCGGACGGCCGGGGCCCGGGTGGCAGGTGCTCGGGTGGCAGGGACTCGGACGGGCGGGGCCCGGACGGCCGGGGCTCCGGGCGCCGCGGCGCGGGTGACACCGCGCCCAGCCACGCGTCCGTGATCACGGTGTCCTCATGGGCCTGATCCGCGGGGGCCTGATCCGCGGGGGCCTGATCCGTGCGGTCCGGTTCCACGTGCTCCCCGTCCGCGAGGAGCGCTTCCTCGTCATCGGTCCCGGCCCGGGGTGCGGCGGCCCGGAAACCGGCCCGGGGGTCCGCCTCCGCGTCGGGGTCGGCGTCGGTCTGCGGAGCGGCACCGGCGTGCGGGCCGGCCGGGGCGGAACCGTACGCCTCCGCGCCCGACGGGCCGTCGGACGGGCCTGTCGGCGCCGGCGAACTCACCGCGTCCGCGGCGGAGTCGAAGCGTTCGTCCAGGCTCTCCCGCGCGGCGGCGGGCCCGGTGTCCGGGGCGCCCTCGTCGTAGAGCTTGCGCCACCACTCGTCCTCGTGGGCGGTGGGGTTCTCCCCCTGCTGACTCATGGCCTTATTGTCCACCGCGAACGGCGGCCCAAACCGGGTCCTCGCGAAAAAACGTGTCCTCGGGTGGGCCCGCCGGGCTGTCCCACCCCCCACGGGAAGGACGCCCGGCGGACCGGTCCGGGCCGCCCGCGCGGCTGGCCGGCGCGCCTTCGGGGGACGCGGAACGGCCTTCGGGTGGTGCCACCTTGGCAGGGGGGCCACCGGTACGGGGATGATGGGCGCGGCGGGTTTGCGCCGTGGCCGTTTTCCGCCACGGCGGGTCGGCCGGCGCAGGTGGTGCGTGGTCCACGACGCCCGGGGAGGGTCCGAGGAGAATGCTGAGTGCCATAGGTCTCGACGAGCGGCAGGAAGCCGCCTACCGCGCGCTGGTCGCCCTGGGAGCGGCCGAGCTCCCCCATCTCGCCCACCGTCTGGGTCTGCCGGAGGCGGAGACCGAACGCACCCTGCGCCGGCTGGAACAGCAGGGGCTCGCCGCACAGTCGTCGGCCCGGTCCGACCGGTGGGTGGCGGCACCGCCGGGCGTCGCGCTGGGCGCGCTGCTGATCCAGCAGCGGCACGAACTGGACCAGGCGGAGCTGGCGTCCGCGCTGCTGGCGGCCGAGTACCGCGCCGAGGCGAGCGAACCGACCGTGCACGACCTGGTGGAGGTGGTGACCGGGGCGAGCGCGGTGGCCCAGCGCTTCCACCAGTTGCAACTGGGCGCGGTCACGGAGGTCTGCGCGCTGGTGACCGGGAACCCCATCGCGGTGAGCGGCATGGAGAACGAGTCCGAGGAACGGGCGGCCTCCCGCGGGGTGTCCTTCCGCGTCGTCGTCGAGCGCGAGGTGCTGTCGCTGCCGCAGGGCATCCTGGAGCTCTCCGCCGCGCTGGGCCGGGACGAACAGTGCCGGGTGGTGGAGCGGGTACCGACGAAGCTGGTGATCGCGGACCGGGCCCTGGCCATGGTGCCGCTGACCGGCCGGCACGCCGAGCCCGCGGCCCTGGTCGTCCACGCGAGCGGACTGCTGGAGTCGTTGATGGGCCTGTTCGAGGCCGTCTGGCGCGAGGCGATGCCGCTCCGGCTGGGCGAGCAGGGGTGTCTGAAGGAGGGTGAGAGCGGTCCCGACTCCACCGATCTGGAGATCCTGTCGTTGCTGCTCGCGGGTCTGACGGACGCGAGCGTGGCCAAGCAGTTGGAGCTGGGGCTGCGGACGGTCCAGCGCCGGGTGAAGGGGCTCATGGAGCTGACGGGTGTGTCGACCAGGCTCCAGTTGGGCTGGCACGCGTACGAGCGCGGTTGGGTGGCCCGTATCCACCCCCGGTCCTGATCCCGGCCCCGGTCCTGATGCTGGTCCCGCGGTCCTGATCCCGGTCCTGATCCTGCCCCCGCGGTCCTGATCACTTCCCCGCCTCCGCCTCCGCTCGGGCGGGTTCCGGGGCGCGGCCGCCCTACCGGGGTCGGGCGCGCCCCGTCCGACCTGCGCTGACGCGCGGGAAGGCGGGGTCTCCGGCAGGCTGGGAGGATGAGTGTGTGGCAGCTCGTCGCCGTGGGTCTGGTGGTGCTGCTCGGGCTGATCGGGGTCCTGGTCCCCGGCGTACCGGGCCAGGCGATCGTCTGGGCCGCCGTGGTGTGGTGGGCACTGACCGACGTGTCGCCGCTCGCCTGGGGGGTGCTGATCGGGTCGACGGCCCTCCTGCTGCTGAACCAGGCGCTGAAGCCGCTCCTGCCGCCCCGTCGGCCGAAGGAGTCGGGGGCTCCGCGCCGGGCCCAGCTCGTCGGCGGGCTCGCCGCCATCGGGGCGTTCTTCGTCGTGCCGGTGGTGGGCGGCGCCCTCGGCTATGTCGGCGGTGTCTACGGCGTCGAGCGGTTGCGGCTGGGGTCCCGGAGCGCCGGGTGGGCCTCGGTCAGGTCGGTCATGCGGGCGACGGGATACGCGGTGCTGGTGGAGCTGTACGCGTGTCTGCTGGTGGCCGGGGCGTGGCTGGGCGCGGTCGTCCTGGGGTGAGAATCCGGCCCAGGACGCCCCCGCCCGCCCGCGCGCCCGTTCACTCGCGGCGCCAGCCCTCCGCCTCCACCGTGTCGGTGTCCCCGGCGGCGAGCCTGCCGAACAGCCGGAGCACGTCCTCGGTGGTGGCCCGCTCGATCACGCCGGGGACGAGCGTGTCGTCCTCCACGTTCTCCCAGAGCAGCAGCCCTCCCGCGTAGGCGGTAAGCGACCAGCCGGACTCGTGCGTGAGCGAGATGTCCGGGTTCTCGCGGTCCGTCTCGCCGAGGGAGGCCACGGCCGCCCGTACGGCGTCGGCGTCGGGCTCTTCGACCGGGGTGCCGGTGATGTCGTACATGAAATAGGTCATGCCGCTCATTACCTCATCACGTCCGCCGGACCGGGGCACCGGCCCGGCGGGCGTGCGGGGTGATCCCGTGACCCGTGATCCCGTGACCCGTGATCCCGTGGCCTTTACCTGACCCGTCCGCGCTTGGCTTCCATGGCGGACCGCCCCTCCGCCCCTCTGCGCTTCCACTCCCGCAGCATCTCGGTACGGACCCGGGCGTCGGTCTTGGCGACGATCCGCTGGTTCTCGCGCAGGAGCTTCCTGTAGCTGTCGAACCGCCGGACGGAGAGGGACCCGTCCTCGATGGCGGCGGCCACCGCGCAGCCCGGCTCGGAGGCGTGGGCGCAGTCGTGGAAGCGGCAGTTTCCGGCCAGTTCCTCGATCTCCGAGAAGACCTGGCCGACGCCCGCCTCCGCGTCCCAGAGTCCGACTCCGCGCAGTCCCGGGGTGTCGATGAGCACACCACCGTTCGGCAGGACGAGAAGGTTGCGGGTCGTGGTGGTGTGACGGCCCTTCCCGTCGACGTCCCGGGTGGCCATCACCTCCATCACGTCCTCGCCGAGCAGGGTGTTGGCGAGGGTGGACTTGCCCGCGCCGGAGATGCCGATGAGCACACTCGTACCGCTGGAGACGAGGGCGGTGAACACGTCGACGCCCTCGCCGGTGTGCGAGCTGACGTGGAGGACCTGCGCCCCCGGTGCGACGGCGGCCACGTCCTCGGTGAGGTGCGCGAGCGTCGCCGCGTCCGGCACCAGGTCGGCCTTGGTCAGGACGACCACGGTCTCGGGCTGTCCACCGGCACCCGCCGCGCCGCCCAGCAGGGCGTCCCCACCGGAGCTGGAGAGGGCGAGCGCGAGGAACCGTTCCAGCCGTCCGAGGTCGAGCTCGACCGCGAGGGACACGCAGATGACGATGTGGTCGATGTTGGTGGCGAGCACCTGCCCCTCGGAACGCTGCGAGGAGGTCGACCGTACGAAGGCCGTTCGCCGCGGCAGCAGCGTACGGACGAACCGCGGGTCACCGTCGGGATCGACGGCCACCCAGTCCCCGGTGCAGACGATCCGCATCGGGTCGCGGGGCACCACGAACGCGCTGTCCGCCTGCAGGGTGCCGGAGGGGGTGATCACGTCGCACCGGCCCCGGTCCACCCGCACCACGCGGCCGGGCAGGAGACCCTGCGCGGCGTACGGGGCGAAGGCGGCGGCCCAGTCGTCGTCCCAGCCGTAGGGCGTGAGGGGATGCGACGGGGCCGGGAGGCCGGAGAGAACGGTGAGGGAGAAGAAAGACAAGGGGAAACCCTTCACAGGGTGGCCCCGGCAGCGCGCGTCGCGCGGAGGGAGTGAAGGTCAGCCGGTGGCCACAGGGGGGAGAACAGTGCTCGTCCGATTGCGGGCAGCGCCCGTCGCCATGACAGTCATCAATGTCCTCACCTCCTGGTTCCTCGCCGACGGCCGTTCGCCGGTTCGGCGCCCCGTGCGGTGTCGCACGGGGACGGTGTCCACCCTAGCCAGTCGCTCCCGGCGACCGCCAACGGATTTGTCGGGACAGCCCCATACAGGCCCTGGACGGCCGACCGCGCCTCTGGGCACTTCCGCGGCTACGGGCCGGAGTTACGCGCAGATCTCCCTCGTTCAGGTGATAAGCGTGCACAACACCCGGTCCGCCACGGTTAGGGTGCCGAGCATGACCTCACCCCAGACGTCCACCCACCCCTACTCCCCTGCCCAGTTGGGCACCCAGATCGTGATCGGCTGGAGCGGCCGGCACCCGGGGGGCGGACATGATGTCGCCTTCCTTCTGACCTACTCCCTGGGAGACGGACAGGACGGTCCGCTGGTCGGCCAGGCCGCCATGCGGACGGCTCTGGAACGGGCCGGCCTCAAGGTCGGCGGCGGAGTCGCCGACGCGGCCGAGCAGCCCGGGCTCCAGGTCAAGCTCCTCGTCCAGGCCGGGCAGGCCGTCCTGACCCTTCCTCACCTCACGGCGCAGTACCCGGCGCCCGTCGAGTGGCTGGCCGCCGTGAGGGACCAGGGCCAGGTGTACGGCATGTTCGCGACCCGTCCGTGGCCCGAGGCGGTGCCCGGTCGGCCGGTGAGCGAGGACCAGTTGCGCGCGTACGCCGCGAACCCCGACATCGTCGCCACCTCGGCCCACTGCCTGATGCCGGTACGCACACTCGGCTGACCGGTCGGCTCGCCCGGCTCCCCGGACATGACGATGCCCACCACCCCCCGTGGGGTGGTGGGCATCGTCATGAGCGGTGCCTCACCCGCGGGTGCGGGCGGCGGCGGGGAGAGCCCCGTCGGCCGCCCGGCCGCGCGCGGGTCAGTTGTTGCCGGCGCCGTTGCCCGAGAGGAGCGGGATGTCGTCCAGGACGTGCGACAGCGGCTCGTCGCCCTTCGCCTGCGTGGAGTTGTCCGCGCACTGCTGGTTCTGCGGGTTGGACAGGACGTTGACGTCCTGGACCGTGATCGGGACGAGCCCGATCAGCGAGCCCACGTTGGCCTTGACCGGCACACCGAGGCACAGGTCGTTCAGCGTGCCCTGGATGAGCTGGTTCTGGGGGCTGAAGGCGCCGTTGGTCTCGCTGTTGCCGACCTCCGACTCGGCGCCGTTCCCGTTGACCGTCGTGGTGCCGCCGTCGTTGCCGATCGCCAGGGCCATCGGGGCCGCGGCTACGGACAGACCGATCAGGGACACAGCCATAGCCGCGCCGGTCATCATCTTCTTCATCACGCTTCACCTTTCGGAGCGTTCCGTTGTGGAACGTATTGATCAACCCCCTCCGGCACATTCGGTTGCGCAGCACCACTCAAATGGGTTTGATCTGGCGTGAAATAGACGCCTCCGGGCTAATCTCCGGGCGTTTTGCGGTGATTTCTGGCTGCCGGGACCCGGCATCCCATGACTCCTGGGGCGGACTCCACCGGCTCGGCGCCCAGCCGGCTCACTGCCTGCCATTCGGCGAACAGCCGGTCGTAGATGGGGGTGTCACTGTCCGCGGGCCGACGGTCGTGCGGCGGATTCTGACTGTCGTACTGGTCCATGGAAGAGCCCTACCCGCACCCGGCCACGACGCCGGCGCCCCTGCGGCATCCGGCCCAACAGCGGTACCTGTGTGCGCGGTGGCGCGGCGAACGGACCTCGCCCGCATCGGCCGCGGGTCGCCCGCCGCACGTGTCGACGCGGGAACGACGGAGGGCCCGCCCCTCCGGACGGCCGAATGATCGGTCGCGCCACGGAGGAACAGGCCCCATGTCTGGTCGAGCGCCGGTGAGGAGCGGGTCGGGGTACGCCGCGTGGGCGTCACACCCGCACCGCGCCGGTCAGCGGTTGCCGGTGCCGTTGCCCGAGAGGATCGGGAGGCCGTCCAGGATGTGCGACAGGGCCTCGTCACCCTTCGCCTGGGTCGAGTTCTCGGTGCACTGCTGGTTCTGCGGCGAGGACAGCACGTTGATGTCCTGGACGGAGATCGGGATCAGGCCGATGAGCGAGCCGAGGTTGGCCTTGGCCGGCAGGGCGATGCAGGGCTTGTTCAGCGAGCCCTGGATGAGCGCGAACTGGGGGCTCCAGTCGCCGTGCGTGGCGGAGTTGCCGTAGGACTGCACGGCACCGTTGCCGTTGACGGAGGTGGTGCCGCCGTCGTTACCGATGGCCATGGCGGCCGGCGCGAACGCGGCCGAGACGCCGACCACAGAGGCCGCGACCGCGGCGGAGGCCATCATCTTCTTGAACATGGAAATGCCCTTCGTGAAATGTCTACGTGCCCGCCTGTCCGGAGCGACCTGATCAACTCTCGGGAACGGGATGGGTTGCGCCGGTTCACTCAAAAGGTGTTGCGCCACCGTTTCGCCGCCGGAAATCGGTGTCCGAAGCGAACCGGTCCGGTAAAACACGTGCCTCCGCGCCGATGAAACTCATGAACATCCCCCGAGGGGTTGTCCGCGGTGCGTGGTGGAGGGCTGTCAGCCGCCGAGCGAGAGGCCGCCGAGGAGGGGCGTAGCCCCCTTGGCGGCGCTCTTCGCCTCACCGGCGAGCTTGCCGACGGTGCCGTCCTTCTTCATCGTCTCCGTAGCGCCGTCCACCGTGCCGCCGACCGCGTCGACGACCTGCGGAGCGTTGTCCATGACCTGGTTCAGACCGGTGTCGAGGCTGAAGACGGGTGCGGTGGGGGCCTCCGCGGCGGCGAACGCGGGGGCGGCCGTTCCGAGGGCGACCACCGAACCGGCAAGGAGCGCGGCAGTCTTCGCGTACTTCACTTTCAGCTTCCCTTCTGGAGCGGCAGCCGTATCGGCCACTCAGGGCGACCGCACACAAGCCCTCTCTGGCTGTGACTCCTGCCGCTCGCACCAGAACAACGAGCCCGGATCGCCACGGAAACTGTGTGGGGAGGAATTGTCCGCTCGTCCCGCCCGCAAAAGAGCGCCCCGCGGAACAGGAGGCGACCCCGGTGACGGCGAAGGCCCCGGGTCACCGAGGTGATCCGGGGCCGACCATGGGCGAGCGCGGCTCACCCGGCCATTTTTCAGGCGTTGACGCAGGTGTTGCCGAAGGCCGGGTTCAGCAGGCCGATCACGTTGATCGTGTTGCCGCAGAGGTTGATCGGAATGTGGACCGGAACCTGGATGACGTTTCCGGAGATGACGCCCGGAGAACCGGCCGCGACGCCCTCGGCGCCGGCGTCGGCCATGGCCGGGGCAGCGGCACCCAGCGCCATCAGGGTTCCGGCGGCGACAGCGGCAACCTTGGTGTACTTCATTTTCATCCCTTTCTCGCGGCGGAGTCCGAGGCGCTCACGTATTTCGTGATGCACGGGCGTTCTTTCGAACGCCCGTGACTCCGACGCTTTCCTTCATAACGAGGAGGGGGCGGAATCGAAACTCTCTGAGAAGAGATTTTCTTCAAATCCACCCGCATGGTGCGATGATCCGACGGCCGCCGGTCCCGCGACAGGCACGCGAGCACGGACGGGCCGCCACGCACTGCCGCGGAGCGGCAGGGGTCGGGCCCGGGCCGGACGGGGAGGAAGGCCGTCGGCCCGGGCCCTTGGGAGCGCGTGGATCAGTTGTTGCCGACACCGTTGCCGGAGAGGACCGGGATGTCGTCCAGGATGTGCGACAGGGCCTCGTCGCCCTTCGCCTGGGTCGAGTTTTCGGTGCACTGCTGGTTCTGCGGCGAGGACAGCACGTTGATGTCCTGGAGCGTGATCGGGATGGCCCCGATGAGCGAGCCGACGTTGGCCTTCAGCGGCAGACCGACACAGGGCTTGTTCAGCGACCCCTGGACCAGGCCGAACTGCGGGCTCCAGTCACCGTTCGTCTCGGCGTTGCCGTAGGACTGCGTGGCGCCGTTGCCGTTGACCGAGGTCGTGCCGCCGTCGTTGCCGATGGCCATGGCTTGCGTGGCCCCGAGACCGAGGATGGAAGCGGCGACGGCACTCGTCGCCAGAACCTTCTTGATCACGATTAACCCTTCTCGTACTCGTTGCC
The DNA here is from genome assembly GCF_042871745.1 of Streptomyces sp. NPDC005576. Lineage (NCBI taxonomy): Bacteria > Bacillati > Actinomycetota > Actinomycetes > Kitasatosporales > Streptomycetaceae > Streptomyces > Streptomyces sp. NPDC005576. The sequence goes on from NZ_JBIAJC010000006.1 coordinate 263,325, forward strand.
CCGTGGAGGAGCGGCCTGAACAACTCACAGCTCACCGTTTGGTTCTCCGCGTTCACCCGATTGCCCGACATTCCCTTGCTCCACCTGGGAGAACGCGCCCACGACCGCCCGCCCGGGTGGATGCCCGACCGCGCGTACGAGCCTTCTTTCGGACCCCCCGCGCCCTCACGGCGCCCCACAGGGCCGGAAAGGTCGTACTCGGCTTCCGCAGGCGGGAGCACGCTCCCACAGCGGGGCTGACGGGCCTGAATGCCCCGGGGAACGGTCAGCCGAAGTGGATGGTCGGGGCAACCTTCCTTGGGACAGCCCGTCATTCCATGCATTCAAGGATCATCCGTTCGAGTGAATGCCATTTTCCCCTGCGCCTTCTGAGTTTCCATGACGGGCCCGCGTCGTTAGGGCTGTTATCCAGCGCGCACGTGGGACGTCTGTTCCGCCAAGGTCTCCGGCCCCGGTCGCACAGTGACGCCCGTCCAGCATTCCTCGGGCGAGTCCAGTCATACGGAAATTTCCAAGGAAGAGCAGGAAATGCGACAGGTTCTGAAGAAAAGCACATTGCTCATCGCCGCCGCCTCGGGGCTCATCTCCGCCGCCGGAGGGCAGGCGTTCGCGGACGCCGGCGCGTCCGGCGCAGCGGTCGGCTCCCCCGGCGTGGCGTCCGGGAACGTGGTCCAAGTCCCTCTCCACGTCCCGGTCAACCTGTGCGGCAACACGGTGAACGTCATCGCGCTGCTCAACCCGGCGTTCGGCAACACCTGCGCCAACACGAGCACTCCCGCCGCGCCGCCGGTGGTGGTCGAGCCGCCGGCCAAGCCGCCCGTTCACGTCCCGCCGGTCGACCATCCGCCGGTCGACGAGCCGCCGGTGCACGAGCCGCCGGTGGACCACCCTCCCGTCGACAACCCGCCGGTGGACCACCCGCCGGTCGAACACCCTCCCGTCGACAACCCGCCGGTGGACCACCCGCCCGTCGACGAACCGCCCGTCGACGTCCCCCCGGTGGACGTCCCGCCGGTCGATGCCCCGCCCGCCGACGTCCCGCCGTCCGACACGCCCGTGGCGCCGGCTCCGCCGGAGCTGGCCGAGACCGGCGCGGCCGGTACCGGCCTGGCGGCCGGAACGAGCGCTGCGATGCTGCTCGGCGGGGTGCTGCTGATGCGCCGCGCCCGGGACGCACGCAACTGACGTACGGCGCACAGCCAAGGGCTGTCCCGGTCGGGGAGCGGACGCCGCTTCCCGACCGGGCCTTCCGTCATGTCGAGTTGAGGGCTGTCCCGTCAGACGGCGACCCGCTCGAAGATCGCGGCGAGGCCCTGCCCGCCGCCGATGCACATGGTCTCCAGGCCGTAGCGGGCGTCGCTGCGGTGCATCTCCCGGCTGAGGGTGGCCAGGATGCGGGCGCCGGTGGCGCCGACGGGGTGGCCGAGGGAGATACCGGAGCCGTTGACGTTGATCCGCTGCTCGTGGTCCTTCTCGCCGAGCCCCAACTCGCGGGTGCACGCGAGCACCTGGGCGGCGAACGCCTCATTGATCTCGATGAGGTCGAGGTCGGCGAGCGTCAGGCCGGCCCGCTCCAGCGCCGTCCGTGTGGCGGGGACCGGGCCGATGCCCATGGTCGCGGCGGGGACGCCGGCGCGGGCGAAGGAGACCAGCCGCACCAGCGGGGTCAGGCCCAGGCGCTCGGCGGTGGCGGCGCTGGTGACGAGGCAGGCGGCAGCCGCGTCGTTCTGGCCGCTGGCGTTGCCGGCGGTGACCGTCGCCTCCGGATCGGACTTGCCCATCACCGGTCGGAGTGAGGCCAGTTGCTCGGCGGTGGTCTCGGGGCGGGGGTGCTCGTCGGCGGTGACGGTCTGCTCACCCTTGCGGGTCCGGACCGTGACGGGGACGGTCTCCGCGTCGTAGCGGCCCTCGGCGGCGGCACGGGCGGCGCGTCGCTGGGAGCTCAGGGCGAGCGCGTCCTGGTCCTCGCGGCTGATTCCGTACGTCCGGCGCAGGTTCTCGGCCGTCTCGATCATGCCGCCGGGGACGGGGTGGTGGAGGCCGCCGGCGGTGGCCCGGCCGCGTGCGAGGGAGTCGTGGAGCTGGAGGCCGGGGCCCTTGATGCCCCAGCGGCCGTCATGGGTGTAGTAGGGGGCGGCGCTCATGACGTCGACCCCGCCTGCGATCACGACCTCACTGAAGCCGGCGCGGATCTGCATCGCCGCGTCCAGTACGGCTTGGAGACCCGAACCGCAGCGCCGGTCGATCTGGGTGCCCGTGATGGTGACGGGCAGCCCCGCGTCGAGTGCGGCCACCCGGCCGATGGCGGGTGCCTCGGCGGTCGGGTAGGAGTGACCGAGGATGACTTCGTCGACCCGCTCCGGGTCGATGCCGGTGCGCGCGACGAGTTCGGAGATGACGCGTGCGGCGAGCTCGGCGGGGGTCGACCGCGCGAAGGCGCCGCCGAATCGGCCGATCGGGGTGCGCAGCGGTTCACAGACGACGACGTCGAGCGGGTCGGTCACGGGGTGCCTCTCGGTGCGGGTACGGCTCACGGGCCGGGGCGGCGTGCGCGCGTACGGCGGGGCGCGTGGGGACCTGCGGCATTGCGCGGGTGCCGGCGGCGCGGGCCCGGCGCGTTCCGTGCCCGACACGACCCTCGCACCCCGCGACTGAGTCGGTCCAATACCGAAATGGCCCTGCTTCAGGACGCTCGACGTCTCAATCGGTCGTGGCCGGTCGTTCGGGCGGTGTCGGCAACGCCTCCGAGGCCACGGCGAGCACCACGCGCAGGGCGGCCGAGGGGTTGTCCTCCCGCCAGGCGAGCGCGGTGTACCGGCGTACGGGAGGCCCGGCGAGGGGGCGGTGCACGAGTCCGTTCTGCTGGATGTGTCCGCAGGAGCTGACGGTCAGGGTCACGCCCACCCCGGCCGCGACCAGCGCCATGATCGTGTACGAGTCGGGGGCTTCCTGCACCACGCGCGGGGTGAACCCGTGCGCCGCGCAGGCCTGTTCCATCGCGTCCCGGACGGTGGAGCCCGCGTCGGCCGGGAAGGAGACGAACGGCTCGTCGGCGAGTGCGCCGAGCGGCACGGCGGGCAGAGCCGCGAGCGGGTGGTCGGAGGGGAGCGCGCAGATGAGTTCCTCCTCGCCGATCACCCGGTGGGCGACGCCCGGAGCGCTCACCGGCAGCCGGACGAACCCGAGGTCGAGCGAGCCGTCGGCGACCCGGGCCAGGGCCACGTTGGCGTAGGTCTGACCGGTCATGACCAGTTCGAGGCCGGGGTGGGCGGCCCGGACGGCACGGGTGAGTCTCGGCAGGGTCTCGTGGGAGGAGGCCCCGGCGAAGCCGATGGTGACCTTGCCGTACTCACCCCGCCCGGCGGCGCGGGCGACACCGACGGCGGCTTCCACTCCGGCCAGGACCTCGCGCACGGGGCCCAGGAAGGACTCCCCCGCGCTGGTCAGCCGCACGGAGCGGGTACTCCGCTCGAAGAGCTGGACGCCGAGTTCCTTCTCGAGTCGGCGGATCTGCTGGCTGAGGGGTGGCTGGGCCATCCGGAGCCGTCGGGCGGCACGGCCGAAGTGCAGTTCCTCGGCCACAGCGACGAAGCCCATCAGATGGCGCAGTTCCACGGCGTTCCCCTGTCCGGAGCGGCCGGCCCGGCATCCGGAGCAGCACGGTCCCGCCCACGAGACTAAGGGCTGTCCGCACCTCTCCAGAGGGTCCTCCCGTCCTTCCTCCTGGATGGGTGCGCGGCTCTCCGGCGTCGCCGCCCCGCGTCGCGGGTCACCGGCAGGCGTTCGCTCCGGGGGCGAGGAGGTCCCGCCCCCGTGCTTCGAGCGGGGTTCTCCGAGGTCACGCGGGGGTTCGGGGGCGGCGCAGTTCGGGCTGTCCGAAGAGGAGGGCGTATCCGCCGGGGAGCCCGCGGAGGACCCGGCCGAGGAGATCGGGGCCGGCGAGGCGGGCGACGACGGCGAGTACGGCTCCGGTGTCCCAGCGCGCCGTCGCCGGGGTGGTGCCGGTACGGGCGGCCAGGTCCGCGACGAAGTCCCACCCGGTGAGCCGTTGTCCGGCGGGGATCTGCCCGCTGAGGGTGAGCGCGGCTTCGACGGGGAGGCATTGCGCGAGGTCGACCCGTTCGCCGCCGCCGACCTGGCGGCCGAGGGCGGCGAGGACGGTGTGGACGACTTCCTCGGCGCGTTCGAGGGTGGGGTAGGCACCCTCGTCGCGGACACGTTCGAGCATCTGCTCGAAGGTCATGGCCGCAGGGGTCGGGTTCGCTCGGAGTTGGTCGTGCATGACGCGGTGCTTGCCTTTCTGTTCGAGGCTCGGCAACGGGACGGGGCTGTAACCGATGTGGGCGTCGGCTCGTGCGGTACCCCCGAGGAGCGGATGGACGCGCGAGGGAAGGAGCGCCGTCGGGAAGGGGCGCCGGAGGGACGGGCCCCGGTCGGGGGTGCGCGCCGGCTCAGGGGCTGTGTCGGGGCCGCCGTCGGGCCGGGTGTTCCCGGGCGGAGGTCGGGGTCGGAGGAAGCGGGTGTCCCGTCCTCCGCCGCGGGTGCCGGACGGTTCAGCCGGAGATCTGCCGCTGGTCGGACCGGCCGCCGATGGTGACCTTGCGCGGCTTGGCACGCTCGGCGATCGGAATCCGCAGGGTCAGGACACCCGCGTCGTACTCCGCTTCGATGTGCTCGGTGTCGAGGGTGTCGGCCAGCATGATCTGGCGGGAGAAGACGCCGAGGGGCCGCTCGGACAGTTCCATCTGCACGCCCTCGGACCGCTCCGCGGGCCTGCGCTCGGCCTTGACGGTCAGCATGTTGCGCTCGACGTCGACGTCGATCGCCTCCGGGGGAACTCCGGGGAGGTCGAGGGCGATCACGTAGGAGTCACCCTGCCGGTAGGCGTCCATCGGCATCACGGACGGCTTCGACCATGTCCCCGAAGTGCCGGACAGCTGCTGGACGATGCGGTCCATCTCGCGGAAGGGGTCAGTGCGCATCAACATTGCGAAACACCTCCAGTTGGCTCAGGCAGGAACTGCCAATGCGCTTCCAGGTGCATCCGTTGTAACATGTCATCGAAACGATGACAAGCACGATGTCATCCAGAGGGTGACAGGAGCTGCAGGATGACCGACGCAGGGAGATCGCGATGAATGACGCTCACGGCACCGCCGGGCCGGACTCCCCTGTCCCTTTCCTGGCCGCCGCCGCGGCGCTGGAGGTCATCGACCGGGCCGTCAGGGACGCGCGGGACGCGCCGGCGGACGCCGCGGGGCCCGTACCCGAAGCGGGCCCCCACCCGGCCCTCGCCGCCCTGCTGGTGCTGCGCGAGGTCCGGGAGCAGCTCGCCGGTTGGGAGAGCGGGCTGATCGAGACGGCACGCGACCGGGGGGCGAGCTGGGCCGACCTCGCCGGTCCGCTCGGAGTCGCCAGTCGGCAGGCCGCCGAACGCCGTTACCTGCGCCAGCGCCCCGGCACGGCCGGCAGCACCGGCGAAGAACGCGTCCAGGCCACCCGCACCACCCGTGCCGCGGACCGCACGGTCACCGTGTGGGCCCGCGACCACGCGGCCGACCTCCGCCGGCTCGCCGGCCGGGTCACCGCCCTCACCGGGCTGCCCGAAGGCGCCGCGAGCGCCGTCGACGAGCTGAACCGGGCCCTCGCGCACCACGAGCCGGCCCGGCTCATCCGCCCGCTGACCGAATCCCGCCCCCACCTGCGGCCCGAGGACACCGACCTCGCCGAACGCATCGACGCCCTGACCGAGCACACCGAGCAACTCCGCCGGAACACTCGCCACCAGCGCGACACGTGACGCACCGGGTGCGGCGCGCCCGGCACCTTCGCGGACGGGCCGCGCCAGAGAGGTCGTCCGCCCGATGGCACGAGCGGCCCGCCGACGGACGGTCCGGGCGCCCTCTCCGCCGGTCCTACTTGGGGGGTCCCGGTTTCCAGGTGGAGCCGCCGACCTGCCCGTCGGCTGCGTCCCTGCGCTCTTCCGGCTTCTTCGCGTCCTTGTCCCAGGCCGCGTGCAGCCGGGACCTCAGGTCGTCCGGGGGAAGGAAGCGGGACCAGCGTTCCGGGTACTCCGAGGGCATGTCGCCGCCCTCGTCCGTGCCGTCCTCGTCGTCGGCGTACATCGCCCAGGCCGAGGGCCGGGTCCGGGCAACGAACTCGGCGGCCTGCGCGGCGCGGGCGAGGTCGTTGGCCTCGCGGGCCGCGGCCGTGGCCATGGACGGCCACACCCGGTCGATGGCGGCGTTCACCGCCGCCCCGACGAGCACCGCGAAGGCGGAGACGCCGATCCACAGGAGTACGGCGATGGGAGCGGCCAGGGATCCGTAGATCGTCGGACCCTCGACGGTGCTGGTCAGGTAGAACCGCAGGACGAAACTGCCGATCACCCACATTCCCAGGGCCACCAGAGCCCCCGGGACATCCTCCATCCAGGGCGACCGCACGGGGACGGACACGTGGTAGAGGGTGGTCAGGAAGGCGATGGTCAGCAGGATGACCAGGGGCCAGTACAGGACGGCGAGGACCTCGGTGCCCCAGGGGACCAGCTCGACCACCCGGTCCGGACCCGCCACCAGCAGGGGCAGCACCACGGCCCCCAGCAGCAGGGCGACGACGTACAGCAGGAAGGCGAGCAGGCGGGTCTTGACGATGCCGCGCTGGCCGTCGAGTCCGTACATGACGGTGATGGTCTCGACGAAGACGTTCACCGCGCGGGAGCCGGACCACAGGGCGATGGCGAAGCCGATGGAGATGACGTCGGGGCGGGCCCCGTTGGTGATGTCGTCCAGGAGCGGTTTGGCGAAGTCGTTGACGCCTCGCTCGGAGAGGACGGTCTGCGCGGCGTCGAGGATGTTCCGCTCGATGGAGGCGACCGTGGTGGTGGAGGTCCAGTCGTCGACGTACCCGAGGAGGCCGATCAGGCCGAGCAGCAGCGGCGGCAAGGAGAGCAGGGTGAAGAACGCCGCCTCGGCGGCGAGCCCGAGAATTCGGTACTCCATGCACGAGTTGACGGTGTCCTTGAGCAGATGCCACACCATCTGCCGCTTGGAGACGTTGCGGTAGAGAACTCGGGCACGGTGGAGCCGGCTCGATCTCCGCTCGGGTGTTTCCTTTGCTGCCTGCACGTCCTTACCGTATCGGCATGGCAGCCACCACCCACACAGTGACCAATCAAGTACCGCCGCTGGTCGGCTACGACGTCTTTGGCGCGGATCGCGCCCTGTCGGAAGCGGTGGAACGACATCTCGCCCCCGGAATCCTGCTCCAGGCACGGCAGGAGCTGCGCACGCTGGGACAGGCGGCCGGTTCGGCGCAGGCGCAGGAATGGGGAGCGCAGGCGAACGAGAATCCGCCGAAACTACGCACCCATGACCGATACGGACATCGGATCGACGAGGTCGAATTTCACCCCGCCTGGCACCGGTTGCTGGGTCACGCGGTGACCGCCGGGCTCACCGACGCGTGGGGCCGGGAGGGCGGCCACGTGCGGCGGGCGGCGGGCTTCCTGGTATGGACGCAGGCCGAGGCGGGGCACGGCTGCCCGCTGTCGATGACGCACGCGGCGGTGCCCGCGCTCCGTACCGATCCGGCGCTCGCCGCCGTGTGGGAGCCGCTGCTGACCTCGCACGTGTACGAGGAGGGGCTGAGGCCCCCCACGGAGAAGCCCGGGGTCCTCTTCGGGATGGGGATGACCGAGAAGCAGGGCGGCACGGACGTCCGCTCCAACACCACCGCGGCCGAACCGCTGGCCGCCGAGGGCGAGTACCTGCTCACCGGGCACAAGTGGTTCTGCTCGGCCCCGATGTCGGACGGCTTCCTGGTGCTGGCCCAGGCGCCGGGCGGTCTGACCTGCTTCCTGGTGCCGCGGGTGCTGCCGGACGCCACCCGGAACACGTTCGCGATCCAGCGGCTCAAGGACAAGCTGGGCAACAGGTCCAACGCGTCGAGCGAGGTCGAGTTCGACGGGACCTGGGCCCGCCGGGTCGGCGAGGAGGGGCGGGGAGTGCGCACCATCATCGAGATGGTCGCGGCGACCCGTCTGGACTGCGTCGTCGGTTCCGCCGCGCTGATGCGGCAGGCCGTGGCGCAGGCGATCCACCACAGCACCCACCGGAGCGCGTTCGGCGGGCTGCTGATCGAGAAGCCGCTGATGCGCAACGTGCTGGCCGACCTGGCGCTGGAGTCGGAGGCGGCGACCGTGCTGGGCATGCGGCTGGCCGCCGCGTACGACGCGGACACCGAGGAGGAGCGGGCGTTCCTGCGGCTCGCCGTCCCGGCCGCGAAGTACTGGGTGACCAAGCGGTGCACCGCGGTGGTCGGCGAGGCGCTCGAGTGCCTGGGCGGCAACGGTTACGTCGAGGAGTCCGGGATGCCCCGGCTGCTGCGGGAGGCGCCGCTCAACTCCATCTGGGAGGGCTCCGGCAATGTGCAGGCCCTCGACGTGCTGCGTGCCCTCCAGCGGGAGCCCAGGGCGCTGGACGCGCTGTTGCGGGAGGTCGGCAAGGCGCGGGGAGCAGATCACCGGCTGGACGGGGCGATCAAGGACCTGTTGACCGAACTGGCCGATCTGGACGGTGTGGAGGCGCGGGCCCGGCGGATCGTGGAGCGGATGGCGCTGGTGCTCCAGGGGTCGTTGCTGGTGCGCTGGGCGCCGCCGGAGGTCGCCGACGCGTTCTGCGCCTCGCGGCTCGGCGGCGACTGGGGGTCGGCGTTCGGGACGCTTCCGCACACCCTCGACCTGGCGTCCGTCGTCGCCCGGGCGAGGCCGGACGCGGAGACGCCGTGACGGCTGGCGGCCGACCGCCGGACACCCCCTGAGTGCGCGGGGCTCCCCGGGAACACGGCGCACAGCGAAGGAGGGTGGTGCTGCGCCGACACGGCACCACCCTCCACGCCAGTGCTGCACCGGGCGGCGCCGGCGCGAAGCCGCACCGAACGGTGTCCCCACAGTCTCACCCTTCGCCCGAGGCATGGCCAGAGTTGCAAAGGGTTGCAAGCGGGGCGTACGCGTGGGGCGCGCGGACCCGTTCACGCGACAGGATGAGTACCTTGGGGCCTCGACCGGGGGCCGAGGAACCTTTTTGTGGGGGAAGATCTGTGATGGAGACAGGCCCTGCCCGAACGCCCTTGCCGGCTCCCGGGCCGGCGCCCGCCGACGCGGTGCGCGCGCTGCGCAGGGCCCGCGAGGCCCGGCTGTCGGGCCGGCCCCCGCGTGCCGCGCCCCGGGCGGAGATCGACGCTTCCTGGTCCCGGGTGCTGCGCAGCGGGGTTGACCCGGAGCGGGCGCCGGACGGGCCGTTGATGGAAGCCGAGGAGATCGAACACCAGCGGCGTGCCACGGCGCTCGGCACGGTGATGCCGTTGCTGCGGGAGGGGCTGGCCGCCTTCGCGGACGGCACCCGCCAGATCATGGTCGTCAGCGACGCGGAGGGGCGTGTGCTGTGGCGGCAGGGCGACCGTTCCGTGATGCGGCGGGCGGAGGGCATCCTGCTGGAGGAGGGCGCCACGTGGACCGAGCCGGTGATAGGGACCAACGCGATCGGCACGTCGCTGGCCGCGCGTACCCCCGTTCGGGTGCACTCCGCGGAGCATTTCGTGCACGCCCTGCAGAGCTGGACGTGCGCGGCGGCACCGGTGCGCGACCCGCGTGACGGGCGGCTGATCGGCATCGTCGACATCAGCGGTCCGGAGTCCACCTTCCACCCGGCGACGCTCGCCCTGGTGGACTCGGTGGCGAAGCTCGCCGAGAGCGAGATACGCAACCGTCATCTGGCGACGATCGAGCGGCTGCGGTCGGTGGCCGCGCCGATCCTCTGCCGGATCGGCGGCCGGGCCCTCGCGGTGGACACCCACGGGTGGCTCGCGGCGGTGGCCGGGATGCCGCCGGTGGACCGCCTGCCGCTGCCCAAGTCACTCACCCCGGGCCGGGCGTGGTTCCCGTCGCTGGGGATGTGCCGGGTGGAGCCGCTGCCCGGGGGCTGGCTTGTCCAGGTGGTGGACGGGGCGTCCACCAATGCCTCGGACGGGCCGCCGCGCCGGGTGGTGCTGGACCTGGGGCGGCCCGGGCAGCCGGTGGTGCACGTGGCGGGGCCGGTGGGGACCTGGACGCAGCGCCTCTCGCCGCGGCACGCGGAGATGCTGTACGCGCTGGCGCTGCACAAGGAGGGGTGTACCGCCTCCGAGCTGGCACGGGACATCTTCGGCGACGGCACCCGGACGGTCACGGTGCGCGCCGAGATCTCGCGGATGCGCCGCCACCTGGCGGAGGTGCTGGCCCACCGCCCGTACCGCTTCCGGGAGGGCGTCGACGTGGAGATCGTCCACCCGGAAGAACCGGCCGATCTGCTGCCGCACTCGACCGCACCGGTGGTGGTACGGGCCAGGGCGTCGGCGGGGAGCGCCTGAGGGGGCGCGCCGGGCGGCCCCCGAGCGACGCGGCGCGTGTGCCCGCTTGGGTCGAGAGGTCCGGTTCTCCGGCGCGTCCGGGGGACCCCCCGCCTCCGTCCGGTGGCCCTCATGGTTCGCTGACGCCCATGAACAGCCCCGATCGCCCCACTGCTCCCAACGGTCCCACCGGTCCCACCACCGAGGTGACCACCTGGTCCCTGGAGCAGACTGCTCCCACCGATCTCGTGCCCGCGAAGGCCCCGGACGGCGATGTGCGGATCGTCCGTGCGGAGGTGCCGTCGCCGGAGTTCAGCCGTTTCCTCTACACGGCGGTGGGCGGGGACGTCCGGTGGACGGACCGGCTCGCCCTGACGTACGCGCAGTGGCAGGAGATCGTGGACCGGCCGGGGGCCGAGACGTGGGTGGCGTACGTGAGCGGGACGCCGGCCGGGTACATCGAGCTGGACCCGCAGGACGACGGCGTCGTGGAGATCATGTACTTCGGGCTCCTCCCTGCTTTCCGGGGGCGCCGTATCGGTGGGCATCTGCTCAGCCTGGGGACTTCGCGCGCCTGGGATCTCGCCGAGCGGTGGGCCGAACGTCCCGCAACCCGCCGGGTGTGGGTGCACACCTGCTCGCTGGACGGCCCGCACGCCCTGGCCAACTACCAGCGCCGCGGGTTCCGGCTCTTCGACACGAAGGTCACCCAGGAGTACGAGGTCGCGGCGCCGGGGCCGTGGCCGGGGGCGCGCGCCTAACGGCTGTCCCGCAATTCCTGGCGGGTGCGCGACGACAGCTACGGCGCCTCGCCGCGTTGTCGGAACGTCCACATACATCCAGTATGTGGACGTCCCTCCGCCTTGCGATGCGCCGCATCCGACGCCGCGCACTGATCCACCACGAATTGCGGGACAGCCCTTATTGCCGCGCCCGGCAGACCTCGCCGGTCGCGGCACCGGTCGGGCCGTGTCCGACGATCCCACCGGGCGGGCGGTGCCCCGGCACGGCACCTCGTGTCGTCGGACACGGCCATCGACGTACCGTCAGTTCACGGCGAGGACAGCCGTGTTGTTCGTGACGTCCGGGTCGAAGTCGAACGGGTGGGCACCGAACTCGCCGAACATCGGGTGGATGCTCACGGCTCCGGTAGCGCCGGGCACCACGGTGTCGACGCGCACGGAGAACGCGAACGTGTGCTGGGTGTTCTCCATCACCCAGTAGTTCAATTCGCAGTCGTAGCGCGGGGCGCCCGTCTGCTGCGGGTAGTAGCCACCGGTCAGGGTGCGCGGGGTGCAGCCGTCGGGCACGCCGGTGACCTTGGTGCCCTCGGGCACGATCAGCCGGACCGCGGCCACCGGGTCACCGGACCCGAGGTTGCCGAACCAGGCCGGCCCGTTGTTCTTGAACGTGAGCTCGGCCGTGACCGTTTGGCCCGCCGCACCGGAGACGGTGTCACCGCTCACCGAGAAGTCCGCGGTGTTCTCGGCGCCGATCTGGAGCACGGTGTAGTTGTCCTGGGAGTCGAGATCCTGTACGCCGTCGCCCGGCTCGACGTCGATGTCGAGCCGCTCGTGGAGCGCGTGCGGGGCGAGTCGTACGGTCAGTGGCTCCGGCAGCACGAAGGAGTCGCCCGGTGCCAGCACGTCGCCGAACGCGCAGACCACGTCGTTCAGCGGTGCGTACTCCTCGCCGTCCGTCGTCGTATACGTGCAGGCGTCATACCGGGTCAGGTCCGTCAGGCCGTACGAGGCGTAGAGGCGGACGGAGAATCCGTTCGCGCTCCGGTTGCCGTTGTTGGTGATCTTCAGCGGGATCGTCCGCTCGTCGCCGGGGCGGCCGGCCCCGACGCCCGCGATCGGGTCGATGGCGAGGTCGGGTCCGGCACCGACGGTGAGTGTGGTGTCGAAGCTCCCGTTGGGCGCGGTGAGCGTACCGTCGGGGCCGCCCGTGGCCGTCGCCCCGTAGGTGATCCGGCCCTGCGCTCCGGCCACGGCGCCGTCCGCCGCGCGCACCGTCAGGGACACCTGGTCCTCGTAGTCGGCCCCGATCGTGGGCACCACGGGAATGTCGCACACCGCACTCGCGCCGCTCGGCGTGCAGTTGTCGGGCCAGGTCACCTCGGCGATTCCGGTGAGGCCGGAGGCGTCGACGGTGAGCCTGCCGTCGGTCACGGTGAAGTTGTCGTTGTCGTGGTAGATGCCGACACCGAGTTCGCGGGATTCCGCCTGACCGCCGTCGACGGCGAGCGGCAGCGTCTGCTCGTAGGGCTCGTTGACCCACAACTGGTCGGTCTGCGGCAGTTCTTCGTCGGCGGACGCGGGTGCGGCGAGGCCGACGGCGAGCAGGCCGGTCACCACCGCGACGGCGACGCCGGCGCCGAGACGTACCGGACCTCCAGCGGATAACAGTTTCATTGCCACTCCCCAAGCTGTGGTGCTACGAGTGACGCGTCGGCTGCCCCGGCGCGCCGCAGTGATCGTCACATGACAAGGTCATCCGCCGCGCTCACGTTTTCGGCGGGACCGGACGACGTCCAGCCGACAGCCGTACCCCTGACCCGGGAGCCGGCTTCCGCACAGTTCGGCACCTTTGAGACATAGAGGGTGACGGATCGGAGCCCGAGGGTGGGCATACGCGTGACGCAGGCCACAAAGTCTCACGAAGCGAGACGATCTCGTCCGGATGGTGGATAGGTGTGGACTGGCCAGAGATACGCGTGACAGGCTTCCGTCATGCCTGGAACTGGAATTGCCTTGGTGAGTCGACGCCACGTCGACCTCTGCCGCATGTCCAGCGCCATCTGTCCGGCGGGCTGAGAGTCCCAGCACCGCCGCGCTCCCTCTTCTCTGCAAGCCCCGTCGCACCACCGCGTCCACGCGAGTGCGCAGCTCAGAGCCGCCCTCCCGCAGTCCCGAAGGACGTATTGTCATGGCCGCTACCCCTGAACAGCCTGCGACCACCACACCTCGCCGCAAGGCCGGACGCCACCGCGGCGAGGGCCAGTGGGCGATGGGGCACTACACCCCCCTCAACGGGAACGAGCAGTTCAAGAAGGACGACGACGCTCTCAATGTGCGGGCACGCATCGAGAACATCTACTCCAAGCGCGGCTTCGACTCGATCGACCCGAACGACCTTCGGGGACGCATGCGTTGGTGGGGGCTCTACACCCAGCGCAAGCCCGGGATCGACGGTGGCAAGACCGCCGTGCTGGAGCCGGAGGAGCTGGACGACCGCTTCTTCATGCTCCGGGTACGCGTCGACGGCGGTCGGCTGACCTCCGCCCAGCTGCGGGTGATCGGTGAGATCTCCCAGCAGTACGCCCGCGGCACCGCGGACATCACGGACCGGCAGAACATCCAGCTGCACTGGATCGCCATCGAAGACGTTCCGGCGATCTGGGAGAAGCTGGAGGCCGTCGGGCTCTCCACCACCGAGGCATGCGGCGACTGCCCCCGCGTGATCATCGGTTCGCCGGTGGCGGGCATCGCGGACGACGAGATCATCGACGGCACGCCGGCGGTGGACGAGATCCACGAGCGGTACATCGGCAGCAAGGAGTTCTCCAACCTGCCGCGGAAGTTCAAGACCGCGATCTCCGGCTCACCGGTGCAGGACGTGGTCCACGAGATCAACGACATCGCCTTCGTCGGCGTCGAACACCCCGAGCACGGTGCCGGGTTCGACGTCTGGGTCGGCGGCGGACTCTCCACCAACCCGAGGTTCGCCGAACGTCTGGGCGCCTGGGTGCCCTTGGATGAGGTGCCCGACGTGTGGGCCGGAGTCGTCGGGATCTTCCGCGACTACGGCTACCGCCGCCTGCGCACCCGCGCCCGGCTGAAGTTCCTGATGGCCGACTGGGGGCCCGCCAAGTTCCGGCAGGTACTGGAGGACGAGTACCTGAAGCGTCCCCTGCTCGACGGCCCCGCCCCCGCGCAACCCACCTCCCGCTGGCGCGACCACATCGGTGTGCACCGGCAGAACGACGGAAACTTCTACGTCGGCTTCGCCCCGCGTGTCGGCCGGGTGGACGGCTCCACGCTCACCAAGATCGCGGACCTCGCGGCCGCGCACGGTTCGGACCGGCTGCGCACCACCGTCGAGCAGAAGATGCTCGTCCTCGACGTGGCTCCGGACCAGGTCGACTCGCTGGTGGAGGGACTGGAGGCGCTGGACTTCCACGTGCGGCCCTCCTCCTTCCGGCGCGGCACCATGGCCTGCACCGGCATCGAGTTCTGCAAGCTGGCGATCGTCGAGACGAAGGCGCGCGGCGCCTCGCTCATCGACGAACTGGAGCGGCGCCTGCCGGAGTTCGACGAGCCGCTCACCATCAACATCAACGGGTGCCCCAACGCCTGTGCCCGTATCCAGACTGCGGACATCGGTCTCAAGGGGCAGTTGATGCTGGACTCCGAGGGAAACCAGGTCGAGGGTTACCAGGTACACCTGGGCGGCGCGCTCGGCCTGGAGGCCGGCTTCGGCCGCAAGGTCCGTGGCCTCAAGGTCACTTCGGCCGAGCTACCGGACTACGTCGAGCGGGTTCTGGGCCGTTACCAGGAGGAGCGCGAAGAGGGCGAGCGCTTCGCCACCTGGGCGGCGCGGGCCACGGCGGAGTCGCTGTCATGAGCGAGCGAGCTGCGCCGTTCTACTGCCCGTACTGCGGCGACGAGGACCTGCGCCCGCACGAGACCGGGCACGGCGCCTGGGAATGTGCGTCCTGCAACCGCGCGTTCCAGCTGAAGTTCCTGGGCCTGCTGACCCAGGGGCTGCTGCGCAACGACGGTGAAGGGGAACGGACATGACGGACACCCTGCGGGACGGCGGGCTCACCGACGCCGAGTTGGAGGAACTTGCCGAGCGGGCCGGCCGGGAGCTGGAGGACGCCTCGGCGCTCTCCATCCTGACCTGGGCGGCGGACACCTTCGGCGAGCGGTTCTGCGTCACCTCCTCGATGGAGGACGCGGTCGTCGCCCACCTCGCCTCCCGGGCCCGGCCCGGCGTGGACGTGGTCTTCCTGGACACCGGCTACCACTTCCCCGAGACCATCGGGACCCGGGACGCGGTCGAGGCGGTGATGGACGTGAAGGTCATCACGCTGACACCTCGTCAGTCGGTGGCCGAGCAGGACGCCGCGTACGGACCGAAGCTGCACGACCGCGACCCCGACCTGTGCTGCGCGCTGCGCAAGGTGAAGCCGCTCGAAGAGGGCCTGACCCGATACAGCGCCTGGGCGACCGGGCTGCGCCGGGACGAGTCCCCCACCAGGGCCAGCACCCCCGTGGTCGGCTGGGACGCGAAGCGCCGCAAGGTGAAGGTCTCGCCGATCGCGCGGTGGACACAAAAGGACGTGGACGCCTACGTGCTGGAGCACGGGGTGCTCACCAACCCGCTGCTGATGGACGGCTACGCCTCCGTCGGCTGCGCGCCCTGCACCCGCCGGGTGCTGGAGGGCGAGGACGCGCGCGCCGGCCGCTGGACGGGGCGGGGCAAGACCGAGTGCGGGCTGCACGGCTGATGACGACTGATCAGGAGATATCGATGAGCGTGACGGAGACAGGAGCCACCGTCTGGCTGACCGGTCTGCCGAGCGCGGGCAAGACCACCATCGCGTACGAACTCGCGGGCCGCCTGAAGAGCGACGGCCACCGGGTGGAGGTCCTCGACGGGGACGAGATCCGGGAGTTCCTCTCCGCCGGTCTCGGCTTCTCCCGCGAGGACCGCCACACGAACGTGCAGCGGATCGGCTTCGTCGCCGAACTGCTCGCGGCGAACGGCGTGAAGGTGCTGGTTCCGGTGATCGCTCCGTACGCGGACAGCCGTGACGCCGTCCGCAAGCGGCACCACTCCGAGGGCACCCCCTATCTGGAGGTGCACGTGGCCACGCCGGTCGAGGTGTGCTCCGTGCGTGACGTGAAGGGGCTGTACGCCAAGCAGGCCGCGGGCGAGATCAGCGGCCTCACCGGGGTCGACGATCCCTACGAGGCACCCGAAGCACCCGACCTGCGCATCGAGTCGCACCAGCAGACCGTGCAGGAGTCCGCAAGCGCGCTCCACGCGCTGCTCACCGAGAGGGGCCTGGCGTGACGTCCGTCGCCACCGTGCCGGAAGGCACCGTCAACCCGTACGCGCTCAGCCACCTCGACTCGCTGGAGTCGGAGGCCGTCCACATCTTCCGTGAGGTGGCGGGGGAGTTCGAGCGGCCGGTGATCCTCTTCTCCGGCGGCAAGGACTCCATCGTGATGCTCCACCTCGCGCTGAAGGCATTCGCCCCCGCCCCGGTCCCGTTCACGCTCCTGCACGTCGACACCGGGCACAACTTCCCCGAGGTCCTCGAATACCGCGACCGCACGGTCGCCGCCCACGGGCTGCGCCTGCACGTCGCCTCCGTCCAGGAGTACATCGACGCCGGCACCCTGCGCGAACGCCCCGACGGCACCCGCAACCCCCTCCAGACCGTCCCCCTCACCGAAGCGATCCAGCAGCACCGCTTTGACGCCGTCTTCGGCGGCGGACGCCGTGACGAGGAGAAGGCCCGCGCCAAGGAACGCGTCTTCTCCCTCCGCGACGAGTTCTCCCAGTGGGACCCCCGCCGCCAGCGCCCCGAACTCTGGCAGCTCTACAACGGCCGCCACGCCCCCGGCGAACACGTCCGTGTCTTCCCGATCTCCAACTGGACCGAACTCGACGTCTGGCAGTACATCCAGCGCGAACACATCGAGCTCCCCGAGATCTACTTCGCCCACCACCGCGAGGTCTTCAACCGCGGCGGCATGTGGCTCACCGCCGGCGACTGGGGCGGCCCCAAGGACACCGAACCCACCGAAACCCGCCTCGTGCGCTACCGCACCGTCGGCGACATGTCCTGCACCGGAGCCGTCGACTCCGACGCCACCACCCTCGACGCCGTCATCACCGAGATCGCCGCCTCCCGCCTCACCGAACGCGGCGCCACCCGCGCCGACGACAAGATGAGCGAAGCCGCGATGGAAGACCGCAAGCGCGAGGGGTACTTCTAAATGACCACCACGACCCACCAGTCGGCCGACACCTTGGCCGAGACCACCCTGCTGCGCTTCGCCACGGCCGGTTCGGTCGACGACGGCAAGTCCACCCTCGTGGGCCGGTTGCTCCACGACTCCAAGTCGGTCCTCACCGACCAGCTGGAAGCCGTCGAGCACGCCTCCCGCAACCGCGGCCAGGACACGCCCGACCTCGCCCTCCTCACCGACGGCCTGCGCGCCGAGCGGGAACAGGGCATCACCATCGACGTGGCCTACCGCTACTTCGCCACCGCCAAGCGCCGGTTCATCCTCGCCGACACTCCCGGTCACGTGCAGTACACCCGCAACATGGTCACCGGCGCCTCCACCGCCGAACTCGCCGTCGTCCTCGTCGACGCCCGCAACGGCGTCGTCGAGCAGACCCGCCGCCACGCCGCCGTCGCCGCCCTCCTGCGCGTCCCCCACGTCGTCCTCGCCGTGAACAAGATGGACCTCGTGGAGTACGCGGAGCCGGTGTTCGCCGCGATAGCCAAGGAGTTCACCGCGTACGCGGCCTCCCTCGGCGTCCCGGAGATCACCGCGATCCCCATCTCCGCGCTGGCCGGGGACAACGTCGTGGAGCCGTCCGCGCACATGGACTGGTACGGCGGCCCGACGGTCCTGGAGCACCTGGAGACCGTCCCGGTGAGCCACGACCTCACCGCGTGCCCGGCCCGCTTCCCGGTGCAGTACGTCATCCGGCCGCAGACCGCGGAGCACCCGGACTACCGCGGCTACGCGGGCCAGATCGCCTCCGGCGTACTGCGGGTCGGCGAGCCCGTCACCGTACTGCCCTCGGGACGCACCTCGACGGTCGCGGGCATCGACGCGCTGGGCGTGAGCGTGGACACCGCGTGGGCGCCGCAGTCGGTGACCGTGCGGCTCGCGGACGACGTGGACGTCTCGCGCGGCGACCTGATCGCGCCGAGCGGTGACCTCCCGGCCTCCACCCAAGACGTCGAGGCGACCGTCTGCCACGTCGCCGACCAGCCGCTCTCGGTCGGCCAGCGGGTGCTGCTGAAGCACACCACCCGCACGGTCAAGGCGATCGTGAAGGACATCCCCTCGCGGCTCACCCTCGACGACCTCTCCCAGCACCCCGTCCCGGGGCAGCTGGTCGCCAACGACATCGGGCGGGTGGTGGTCCGTACCGCCGAACCGCTCGCGCTCGACGCGTACGCCGACTCCCGGCGCACCGGATCGTTCCTGTTGATCGACCCCGCGGACGGTACGACCCTCTCGGCCGGGATGGCGGGCGCCTCGTTCGCCGAAGCCGTCCGGGGCGGGTCCGCACCCGAAGCGGCCGAAGACGACGCCGAATGGGACTTCTGATGAGAACCGATTTCTTCTCCTCCTTCGCGAAGGAGGGCGGTCGTGTGGGCAGCGGTGCCCTCGGCAGCGGACAGGGCGGGGTGGCGCGATGTGCGTGATGACGTACGCGCACTGCCTGCGCGCCCTCCCGCACCACACGCACGGCCCGTACAGACGAAGACCTGCCGACCGCCCGGCCGCGTTCCCTCGGACCCGAGGGACGTAGAGCCCGGCCAACGAGAGGAACACCTCCCGTGCCAAGCACCCGTACCACCGTCCGCCGCAGCCTCGTCGCTGCCGCCGCACTGCCGCTGCTCGCCGTGGTTCTCACCGCCTGCGGCTACGGCTCCGAGTCGAGTGACGACGACTCGAAGAAGGCGGACGTCTCCGCCGGGGAGAAGAAGCTCTCCGCGGACAGCGTGAGCATCGGGTACTTCCCGAACCTCACGCACGCCACCGCCCTGGTGGGAGTCGAGGAGGGCACCTTCCAGAAGGAGCTCGGCGGTACAAAGGTCAAGACCTCGACCTTCAACGCCGGCCCGTCCGAGATCGAGGCGCTCAACGCCGGATCGATCGACATCGGCTTCATCGGCCCCTCGCCGTCCATCAACGGCTACACCAAGTCCCAGGGCAAGGGCCTGCGGATCATCGGTGGTTCGGCCTCCGGCGGCGTGAAGCTGGTCGTGAACCCGGACAAGATCAAGACCGTGGCGGACCTCAAGGGCAAGAAGATCGCCACCCCGCAGCTCGGCAACACGCAGGACGTCGCCTTCCTCAACTGGATCTCCGAGCAGGGCTGGAAGGTCGACGCCCAGAGCGGCAAGGGCGACGTCTCCGTCGTCCGCTCGGACAACAAGGTGACGCCGGACGCCTACAAGGCCGGTTCGCTGGACGGCGCCTGGGTGCCGGAACCGACCGCGTCCAAGCTGGTCGCCGAAGGCGCCAAGGTCCTGCTGGACGAGACGTCGCTCTGGCCGGACAAGAAGTTCGTCATCACCAACATCATCGTGTCGCAGAAGTTCCTCACCGAGCACCCCGACGTGGTCGAGGCGGTACTGCGCGGTTCGGTGAAGACGAACAAGTGGATCAACGCGAACCCGGACGCGGCCAAGGCTTCGGCCAACAAGGCGCTGGAGGCACTGAGCGGCAAGGCGCTCGCCCCCGAGGTCCTCGACCCGGCCTGGAAGTCGATCCTGGTCACCGATGACCCGCTGGCCGCCACCCTGAACGCCGAGGCGGACCACGCGGTCAAGGCGGGCCTGCTGGAGAAGCCCAGCCTCGACGGCATCTACGACCTGACCCTGCTCAACAAGGTCCTGAAGGCCGAGGGCGAGCCCGCGGTCGACGACGCCGGTCTCGGCGTCAAGTAACCCGTCCGCCCATCCCCACCAGGCTTCCCAGGAGGTGACGACCATGGCGACCAGTACGCTCACCAAGGCCGAGGACCGCGCGTCGGTCGAGCACGCCGCTCGTATCAGCCACGTATCGAAGTCCTTCGCCGGACCCACCGGTCAGCAGCTCGTCCTGGACGACATCACGCTCGATGTCGCTCCCGGCGAGTTCGTCACCCTCCTGGGAGCCTCCGGGTGCGGCAAGTCGACGCTGCTCAACCTGGTGGCCGGACTCGACCGCCCGTCCGCGGGGTCCATCGAGACCCCCGGCGGGCGGCCGGCCCTGATGTTCCAGGAACACGCCCTCTTCCCGTGGCTGACCGCGGGCAAGAACATCGAACTCGCCCTGCGGCTGCGCGGGGTGACCAAGGCCGAGCGCCGCCCCGAAGCGGAGCGGCTGCTCGAACTCGTACGCCTGGGCGGCTCGTACGGCAAGCGCGTGCACGAGCTCTCCGGCGGTATGCGCCAGCGGGTCGCCATGGCCCGCGCGCTCGCCCAGGACAGTCAACTGCTCCTCATGGACGAGCCGTTCGCCGCTCTCGACGCGATCACCCGTGACGTACTGCACGACGAACTCACCCGGATCTGGCGGGAGACCAACGCTTCGGTCCTCTTCGTCACCCACAACGTGCGCGAGGCGGTGCGCCTCGCCCAGCGGGTCGTGCTGCTGTCGTCCCGGCCGGGACGGATCGCCCGCGAGTGGACCGTCGGCATCGAACACCCGCGCCGCATCGAGGACTCCGCCGTCGCGGAACTGTCCGTCGAGATCACCGAAGAACTGCGTGGGGAGATCCGCCGCCATGGCCAGCACTGACATCAAGTCCGTCGGGAAGACGGCAGCCGGGGCGGGGCCCGCGAAGCGGGACGACCTCGCGGGTCTGGAGGCCGGGCTCGACGCGCTGGACGCCGTACAGGTGTCCCGTACGCCGCTCCGGAAGATCCTCGGCCAGAAGGTCCTGCCGCCGGTCCTGGCGGTGGTCCTGGTCGTCCTGGTCTGGCAGGTGCTGGTCTGGGCGAAGGTCACCGACGACTACAAGCTGCCGCCGCCCGCCGCCGTCTGGGACAGCGCGCAGGACATGTGGGTCAAGGGCACCCTGCTGGAGGTCATCTGGACCAGCGTCTCGCGCGGTCTGCTCGGCTTCGTGCTCGCGGTCGTCATCGGTACGCCGCTCGGTCTGCTCGTCGCCCGGGTACGGTTCGTGCGCGCGGCGATCGGCCCGATCCTCTCGGGCCTCCAGTCGCTGCCCTCGGTGGCCTGGGTCGCCCCGGCCGTCATCTGGCTCGGTCTCCAGGACTCGATGATGTACGCGGTGATCCTGCTCGGCGCCGTCCCGTCGATCGCCAACGGCCTCGTCTCCGGCGTCGACCAGGTCCCCCCGCTCTTCCTCCGCGCGGGCCGCACCATCGGCGCCACCGGGCTGCGCGGCACCTGGCACATCGTGCTGCCGGCGGCGCTGCCGGGCTACCTCGCGGGGCTGAAGCAGGGCTGGGCCTTCTCGTGGCGCTCGCTGATGGCCGCCGAGATCATCGCCTCCTCCCCCGATCTCGGTCTGGGGCTGGGACAGTTGCTGGAGAACGGCCGCAACAACTTCGACATGCCCGGCATCTTCCTGTCGATCCTGCTCATCCTCTTCGTCGGCGTCGCGATCGACCTGCTGATCTTCAGTCCGCTGGAGCGGTGGGTGCTGCGCAGCCGCGGTCTTCTCGTCAAGAACTGAGCCCCTCCATGCACGCACCCGTCCTTCTCGTCATCGCCCACGGCAGCCGCGATCCGCTGCACGCGGCGACCGTGCACGCGCTCACCGCGCGGGTACGGTCCCTGCGGCCGGGGCTCCGCGTGGAAACGGGTTTCCTCGACTTCAACGCCCCGTCCGTGCCCAGGGTGCTGGAACGCCTGCACACGCGGAGTGCTGCGGTGAGCGCTGAACGGGCGGGAGGCTCCGCGGGGGTGACGGAGGTCGTCGCGCTGCCGCTCCTGCTCACCCGGGCCTTCCACGCCAAGACCGACATCCCCTCGGTGCTCCGCGAGGCCCGGACCCGGCTGCCCCGGCTGCGCATCCGGCAGGCGGGCGTCCTCGGCCCCTCCCCGCTGCTCCTCTCGGCTCTGGAGCAGCGGTTGGACGAGGCCGGGGTCACCGCCGCCGACAGACGCTCGACGGGGCTGGTTCTGGCCTCGGCGGGCTCCACGGACCCGGAGGCGATCGCAGTGATCGCTGAAATCGCGCGGGAGCTGCGGCACACCGGTTGGTGCGCCGTGCGGCCTGCGTTCGCCTCCGCCTCTTCGCCCAGCGGATTCCCGCCCACCGGGGACGCGGTGCGCGCACTGCGCGCCGACGGCGTGGACCGCGTGGCGGTGGCCCCGTACGTCCTCGCGCCCGGCCGGCTCCCGGACCGGATCGTCGCGGGTGCGGCCGAGGCCGGCGCGGACGTGCTCTCCGCAGTCCTCGGAGCTTCTCCCGCCGTGGCCCGGCTGCTGCTGGCGAGGTACGACGAGGCGTCGGCGGCCCGCGCGCTCCCGCTGTCGGCTTGAGCCGGCCCCTGGGCCCTGTCCGCATTCTGGACCGATAGGGTCACGTGTCGGATGCATGGATGTAAGGAGCAGTCGTCGTGACCTCGGCCCCCCTCGCCGGCCCGCTCTCCTTTCCCGTCGCTCCCTCCGCCGAGGCGCCCGTACCGGTGATCCACGCCGACGAGGTCTCCGTGGTACGTGACGGCCGGGCGATCCTGGACACCGTCTCGCTCACCGTCCGGCAGGGCGAGCACTGGGCGCTCCTGGGTGCCAACGGCGCCGGGAAGAGCACCCTGCTGGGGCTGCTCGGCGCGGTGACCCATCCCAGCCGGGGCACGGTGCGGGTGCTCGGCAGGACGCTGGGCCGGGTGGATCTGCGGGAGCTGAGGACCCTGCTGGGCCACGTGAACCCGCGCCACCCGCTCCAGTCCTCACTGACGGTACGTCAGGTCACGCTGACGGGTCTCACCAACTCGGTGATGCCCTTGCCGCGGTGGTCACCGTCCGCCGACGAGCGGGCGCGGGCGGACGGACTGCTGGCGATGCTGGGGATGGGCGGCAAGGAGGACTCCCGCTGGCCGGCGCTCTCCCAGGGCGAGCGGGGCAGGACGCTGATCGCCCGCGGTCTGATGCCGAGTCCCCGGTTGCTGCTCCTGGACGAACCGGCCACCGGCCTGGACCTGGCAGCCCGGGAGCAGTTGCTGGACAGTCTGGACGCTCTGCGCGAGGAGCATCCGGAGCTGGCGACGGTACTGGTCACCCACCACCTGGAGGAGCTGCCCGCATCCACCACGCACGCGATGCTGCTGCGCGGTGGGCGGTGCGTGGCGTCGGGTTCCGCCGACGAGGTGCTGACCACCGACCGGGTCAGCGACTGCTTCGGCCATCCGGTGCGCATCACGCGTACCGAGGGCCGGTGGAGCGCCCGGGCGCAGCGGGTGACCCGCCGCTGAGCCGAGCCGGGGCCCGGGTGGTGCCCTCAGGCGTCGGCGAACGGGTCGGCGACGGACGGGTTGGTGACGAACGGGGTGGCCTGGTGGAAGTAGAGCAGCCATTCCCCGTCGCCCAGCCGCCAGAGCGAACTCCGGTGCGCCCGGGCGCCCTTGTGTTCGGTGTCGAAGGTCAGGTGGACGAGGCCGGGACAGAGCTCGGCACCCCGCATCCGGGAGGCGGTCAGCGGTCCGGGACGGGTGGTGGCCTCCCCGTGGAGCGCGGCGATGACCATGTCGCGGTCCCAGAGCCGGCCGCTCGTTCCGATCTCCCTGAAGTCGGGGTGCAGCATCGCCGCGAGGAGCGGTGCGGAGCCGCGCACCTCGGGGTCGAGCAGGCGCAGCTCGTTCTCGATCACCTCGGCCACGGGGTGCGGGAGTTCAGTCACGGGTGAGCTCCACGAGCTTGACGACGGTGTTCCAGTTGCGGCTGGTGGCGACGAGGCCCTTGGTGACGGCGGGCCGCGCGAGGGCGACGGCGAGGGCGGAGCGGCCGAGGCCGTCCGGAGCGTAGAGGTAGAGCGCGCGGTCGCCGAGCCGGAACTCCTCCGGCAGGAACGCGGCGGGCTCCACCGGGGCGAAGCGGTCCTCGGTGACCGGCCCGTCGTAGAAGGTGACGTGCAGCTGTTTCCCTTCCAGCTCGGCGGCGGGGAAGGGGCAGGCGTCGGCGACGGCCCGGAGGTACGCGCCGGAGCGGACGAGGCAGTCGACGGCGAACCCGAAGCGCTCCTCGATAGCCCGCTCGATTCCTCCGGCGACCTCGTTCTCGTCGTCGCTCGCCGCGGTGAGGACCGCGTTGCCGCTCTGCAGGTAGGTGGTCACGCCGCTGTGGCCGAGTTCCGTGAGCACCGTGCGCAGTTGCGGCATCGGCACCTTGCGGTGGCCCCCGACGTTGATACCGCGCAACAGGAGTGCGTACGTCGTCGTCATGGGCTCACCCTAAGTGGTGCCCGGCGGATCAAGGCCGGGAGGGCGCCGCGGTCGGCGCGGTACCGCATCGCGAGGCGCCGTGCCGGGCGTCGCGACCCCGGCCCTGATCCGCCGGAGACCACCTCAGTGCCGGGGCGGGAGCCGTGTCACCTCCGGTGGTTCGGGTCCTCGCCCCGCTTCGGGGGCGCCACGGTGTCCAGCAGCGCGGTCTCCTCGGCGGACAGCCGGAGGCGGGCGGCTTCGACGTTGTCGGCCACGTGTTCGGGGTTCCCGGTGCCGGGGATGGCCAGGACGTGGGCACCACGCCCGAGGGACCACGCCAGCCGGACCTGGGCGGTCGAGACACCGTGCGCACGGGCGACCGTACGCACCTGCGGGCTCTCGGGGCCGCCCGCTCCCCCTTCGCGGCCCTGCCCGGCGACGGAGAAGAAGGGGACGAAGGCGATCCCCAGCTCTCCGCAGGCGCGCAGGACGTCCTCGCCGTCCCGGTCGTCGATCCCGTAGCGGTTCTGCACGCACACCACCGGGGCGGTCTCCCGGGCCTCCGCAAGTTGGCCGAGGCGGACGCCGGAGATCCCGATGTGGCGGACGAGCCCCGCCTCACGGAGCTCGGCCAGGGCGCCGATGTGCTCGGCGAGGTGGTATCCGGCGGATCGAGGTCGGGAAGGGCGCGGCGTTCGGCGCGGTGCATCGCAAGGCGCTGGAACGTCCTCATCGCGGAGCGATGCGGACGTTTCGGCAACGCCGCGAGGTGCCGTGCCGGGCGTCGCGCCCCCGGCCATGATCCGCCGGACACCACCTGGGGAGTCCTGGCCCATGGCGCGCAGATTGACCAGGTCGAGGTGGTCGCGGCCGAGCTGGCGGAGGTTCTCCTCCACCTGGCCGCGCAGTTCGTCGGGGCGGGCCGGGGTCGCCCAGGCACCCGAGGCGTCACGGACCGGGCCCACCTTGGTGGCGATCACGAGGTTGTCCGGATAGGGCGCCAGCGCGGTGTTGATCAGCTCGTTGGCGGAACGGAGCGCCGAGAAGTAGAAGGCGGCGGTGTCGATGTGGTCGACGCCGAGTTCGATCGCGCGGCGCAGCACCCGGATCGAGGTTGCCCGGTCGGCCCGGCTTCCGGGGTGGAACGCGGCGGCCCCGGTCAGCCGCATGGCGCCGAAGCCGAGCCGGTTGACCTCCAGGTCACCGAGGCGCCAGCGGCCGGCGCCCCCTGCCGGTGTGCCCTGCTCGTTCATCTTCGGCTTCCCTCCCGTGGGTTCCGCCCGTCGCCGGCTGGACGGGCAGGCCCTGGAGTATGCGGCGGTGGGGGCCGGGGCCGGAAGGCTTCTTCCACCGGACCATTGTCACAGTGCGTCAGGGAACTGTGGCTTCGCGCGACGCGTTGTCACTGGTGAAGGGCCGGGAGCGGTTCACGGGCAGTTCCCGGAGTACCCGGAGTCCCCGTACGGGCGATCCGGGGGCTGCGGGATCCTCCGCCGCCTCTTGGCGGTTCCGGCACATGGACGCTGCCCCGAGCGGATGCGCGGGTGCCCGGGCCGCCGGGCGGAGGGATGATCGGTCCCGGACACCGGAGGGCGGTCGGCGGGTTTCCGGGGCGGCCGAGGAGAAGGAGATCCGCGTGAAGATCGCAGTGGCCGGCGGCACCGGTACCGTCGGGCGGCATGTGGTCGACGTCGTCCGCGAGCGGGGCCACGAGGCCGTGGTGCTCTCCCGTTCGCACGGTGTCGATCTGGTCTCCGGCTCCGGTGCGGCGGAGGCGCTCCAGGGGGTCGCGGCAGTGGTGGACGTGACGTCGACCCGGACCATGTCGGCCAAGGCGTCCACGGAGTTCTTCACCACGGTGACCCGGCGGCTGCTTGCCTCGGAGCAGGCCGCCGGGGTGGGACATCACCTCGCGCTGTCGATCGTCGGCGTCGACCGGGCGCCGCACGGCTACTACGCCGGAAAGGTGGCCCAGGAGCGCCTGGTCGAGGGCGGTGCGGTGCCGTGGACGATCCTGCGGGCGACACAGTTCCACGAGTTCGCGAGCCAGATCTACGGGCAGATCAGGCTGGGTCCTGTGGTGGCCGTACCAAGGATGAAGTCCGAGCCGGTCGCCGCCCGCGAGGTGGCGACGCGTCTGGTGGAGCTGGCCACCGGCGCCCCGGCGGGCCGCGTCCCCGACCTGGGCGGCCCGCGCGTCGAGTCGATGGCCCTGATGGTCAGGGCGTACGCGCACCACACGGGCAAGAAGAGCCCCATCGTGGAGATCCCCCTCCCCGGCGGGATGGGCAGAGCCATGCGTGACGGGAGCCTGGTCACCCGGGCGCCGGCCGATCACGGGACGCTCACCTACGCGCAGTGGCTCTGGCTCCAGCGGCCCGCCGTGTGAGGCCCCACAGGGTGCGCGGGCCGGGTCAGCGCTGGTAGCGCGCCAGCACCCGGTTGCCGTCACCGACCAGGCGGTCCTTCAGTTCGTCGAGTCCGATCGCCCCGCTGTAGTACTCCTGGAGTGCCGGGGTGGCCACCTTGTCCTTCCACTCCGGGTAGCCGCGTACGGACTGGGCGGGGGCCGGGCGGAGCTTCTGGGCGAGCGCGGTGCCGGTGGCCCAGCCCTGGTCCTCGGTGTGCAGAGCGGGGTCGGCGAGGGCCTCGGTACCGGTGGGCAGCATCCAGTCGCCCTTGGCGAGGCGGACCATGTTGGGCGGGGCGAGCAGGAAGTCGAGGAACTCCACCGCCTCCTTCTTGTGCGGGCTGTCCTCCGCAACCGAGAGGGTCTGCGGACTCACCCCCTGGGCCGTGCCGGCGCTGCCGGCGGGCGCGGGCAGCACGCTCCACTCGAAGCCCTCGGGGGCCTGCTCCACGACCTGCTGCCGGTAGGCGAAGCCGAGCGGCACCATGGCGTACTTGCCGCCGAAGAGTCCGGGCAGCGTGTCGGAGCCGCCCATGCCGAGCGCGGTCCGCGCCGCACTGTGGTCGATGGTGACCTGGTCGTGGATGGTCCGGGGCACCACTTGGTCGCCCTCGTCGAAACCGAGGTTCACCTTCCCGTCCTCGCCCCGGAGAAAGAGCTGTCCGCCGGCCGAGAGCCCCAGGTTGAGGGTGACGGAGACGGGTTCCCTGAGCGGCCAGGCGACCCCGTACCGCCCCTTCCCGGTGAGTTCCCTGGTGACCTGGCGGAACTCCTCCCAGCTCCAGGGCCGGTCGGCGGTGGGGATGCGGACCCCCGACGCCTTGAGGATCTTCGTGTTGGCGATGAGGACCTTCGGCTCCTGGAGGAACGGGACGCCGTAGACGCCGCCGTCGAAGGTGGTCGTGGACCAGGAGGTCTGCGGGATGTCCTCGGTCAGCCGGTCGGGGAGGAGGGTACGGAGATCGGCGAGGTAGCCGCCGTACGCGAAGTCGGCGAGGTCGTCGGAGGCGTCGTGGATGATGTCGGGCGCCTCGTCGCCCTCGAACGAGGTGAGCAGCTGGTCGTGGACGCTGTCCCAGCTGCCCTGGACGTACTCCACCTGGATGTCGGGGTGGGTGGCGTTCCACTCCGTGACGAGCTCCTTGTTGGCGGCGACGGACTCCGTCTGCCAGGCCAGCGACTGGAAGCGCAGGTGCACGGTCCCGTGGGCGTCGGTGGCGGCGTCCCTACCGCCGGAACAGCCGGCGAGCAGCAGGGTGAGCACGGTCGCGGCGGAGGCGGCCGCCCTGGTGAGTGCGCGCATCAGCTCTTCACCGCCCCGGCCAGCATCCCGCCGGTGATGCGGCGCTGGATGAGCGCGAAGAGGAGGAGGGAGGGAAGGGTGGCGAGGAACGCGGCGGCGGCGAGCGGTCCGAGGTCGGCCGCGCCCTCGGCTCCGATGAAGTGGGTGAGGACGACCGGCAAGGTCTGCTTCTCCGGGGTCTTGAGCAGGACGAGGGCGAAGAAGAACTCGTTCCATGCGGTGATGAACGCGAAGAGGGCGGTGGCCACGATCCCGGGGGCGAGCAGCGGGGCGGTGACCGAGACGAGGGTGCGGAGCCTTCCGGCACCGTCGACGGAGGCCGCTTCCTCCAGTTCGGTGGGGACGGCCCGGACGTAGCCGACGAGCATCCAGAGCGCGAAGGGCAGCGACCAGACGACGTACACCATGATCAGGCCCGCCAGGGAGTTGATCAGGTGCAGGTTCTTGAGGATCAGGAAGAGCGGGATGATCAGCAGGACGAAGGGGAATGCCTGGCTGATCACGACCCAGCCGGTGGCGGCGGCCGAGAGTTTGCTCCGGTGGCGGGCCATCACGTAGGCCATCGGGGTGGCGATCAGGACGCAGATCGCCCCGGCGCTGACGGCGGCGATCAGTGAGTTCCCGGCGGCCTGGAGCAGCGGCTGCTCGTCGAACGCCTGCCGGAAGTTGTCCAGGGTGGGGTGGTCGGGGATCCAGGTGGGGTGCAGCGAGCCCAGTTCACGGGCGGGCTTGAAGGCGGTGGAGATCAGCCAGAGGAACGGGAACGCCAGGAAGACGAGGTAGCCGGTGAGCGCGAGGTACTGCCCCGCGCGGGTGGCACGCCCGGTGCGCATGCTCATGTGTCGTCCCCTCCACGGAGCCGGCCGGCCAGGTACACGGCGAGGATCACGGAGATCACCGCGACCATCACACACCCCATCGCCGCCGCGTAGCCGAACTGCCCGTAGCGGAACGCCTCTTCATAGGCGAAGAGCATCGGCAGCCGGGTCCGGCCGCCGGGTCCGCCGCTGGTCAGGACGTAGACCAGGGCGAAGGAGTTGAAGTTCCAGATGAAGTTGAGGGCCGTGATGGAGAGCGCGACCGGTTTCAGCGCGGGCCAGGTGACGGTACGGAAGCGTCGCCAGGCCCCCGCGCCGTCGAGGGCGGCGGCCTCGTGGAGTTCGTGCGGGGTGTTCTGGAGTCCGGCCAGCAGGGCGACGGTGGACTGGGGCATCCCGGCCCAGATCCCCACGACGATCACGGCGGGGAGCGCGGTGCCGAATCCGGTGAGCCAGTCCCGGCCGTCGCCGAGGCCGAGGTCGCGGATGGTCTCGTTGAGGATGCCCGCGTCCGGGTTGTAGACGAGCCGCCACATGATGCCGACGACGACCTCGGGCATCGCCCAGGGGATGATCGCCAGCGCGCGGGCCAGCCAGCGCATCCGCAGGTTCTCGTTGAGCAGCAGCGCGAGGCCGAGGGCGAGCAGGAACTGGGGGACGGTGACGCCCACGGCCCAGAGCAGGCCGATCCGGAAGGAGTCCCAGAAGAGGGTGTCGTGGAGCAGGTCCTGGAAGTTCAGCGCGCCGATCCACTGGGTGGAGCGGGTACGGCCGGACTGCGCGTCGGTGAAGGCGAGCCCGATGCCGTAGAGCAGCGGTCCGACGCTGAGGACGAGAATGGGGATGAGCGCGGGCAGCACCAGGAACCAGGCGGCCCGGTCGCGGGCGGACCGCACACCGCCCCGTCCGTCATCCCGGCGACGCTGTCCCGGCCGCTCCGTCGCGGTCGCTAATGTCACCATTCGACCTCTTTGCCGTATTGGATCGACTTTCTTCCGCTCTGGCCGCTCGCCCGGCCTCCGTCATGGTCCTGACGGGCCGACCGTTCGTCAAGGTGGCCTGCACCAATGCGAAAATCAGGCCATGAACGAAGAGCGAGCGCGCGAGGTACTGACCGCTGCCGGACTGGCCGGAAATGGTCCTTCCGGTACGACTTTCGAGGCGGAGCTCCTCGCGCTGGGCGAGAACGCGACCTTCGCCGTCGGCGATCTGGTGGTCAAGGTCGGCCGTGAGGCGACCCACCATCCGGAACTGCGCGAACGCGCCGAACGCGAGGTCGCGGTGGCCGGCTGGCTCGCCGGCTCCGGCGTACCAGCCGTCCGGGCCGCCGAGCCCGCGCCGCGTACGGTGGAGGGACACCCGGTGACCGTGTGGCACCGGCTGCCTGACGCCGTACGGGCACCCGAACCGCGCGATCTGGCCCCGCTGCTGACCTTGGTGCACTCGCTGCCCGCGCCGGAGGGCTTCACCCTGCCGCGCCGCGAACTGCTCGGCGGGGTCGAACGCTGGCTCCGGCTGGCGGGCGATGCCATCGACCCGGCGGATGCCGACTACCTGCGAGCGCGCCGGGACGGCTTCGCCGCCGCCTCCGCCGCCCTCGTACCCCACCTGCCGCCGGGGCCGGTCCACGGCGACGCCCTGCCGCGCAACGTCCATGTCGGCCCGGACGGACCCGTTCTGGTGGACCTGGAGACCTTCTCCTTCGACCTGCGCGAGCACGACCTCGTGGTGCTCGCCCTCTCCCGCGACCGGTACGGGCTGCCCGCCCGGTCCTACGACGACTTCACCGCCGCCTACGGCTGGGACGTACGGGAGTGGGACGGCTGCGCCGTGCTCCGAGGCGCCCGCGAGACGGCCAGCTGCGCCTGGGTCGCCCAGCACGCACCGGCCAATCCGAAGGCGCTCACCGAATTCGGCCGCCGGGTGGCCTCGCTGCGGGACGGTGACCCCGAGGTGCGGTGGTATCCCTTCTGAGAGTGGCCGTGAGCTCCCACCACCGCGCTTTCCCGCCACAATGATCGCGAAGAAATCTTCGCGAAGAATCGTTTGCAAAGAATTCTTCGCGGTCTACTGTGTGCCGCATGAGCGATACGCCGGAGAGAGTCGAACGGTCCGCAGAGGAGAGCGCGGTCGTCCTGGAGGCCAGGGGACTGCGGGCCCTCGCCCATCCACTGCGCGTGCAGTTGGTCGGGGTGCTGCGGAAGCACGGCCCGTCGACGGCCACCCGCCTGGCGGAACGGCTGGGGGTGAACTCCGGGACGGCCAGCTACCACCTGCGCCGGCTCGGGGCGGCCGGGTTCGTCGAAGAGGATGCGGAACGCGGCAACGCGCGGGAGCGCTGGTGGCGTTCGGTCCACCGGACGACGGAGTTCAGCAACCCCGAACTGACCGACCGGGAGCCCGAGGCGGCACTGACGTACCTGCAGTCGGTCGCGGCCACCTACACCCTGCGCACCCAGCGGACGCTGAACGAGATACAGACGCTGCCCCGCGCGTGGCGGGGGGCCTTCGACATGAGCGACTGGTCCCTACGGCTCACTCCCGAGGAAGCCGTCTCCCTGCGGCGGGAGTTGAGGGACGTCGTCGCCCGCTACCGGAGGGACGACCCCGACACGGCGGCCAGTGCTCCGGAGGGGGCCCAGCGGGTCGGCCTCATCGCGCACATCCTGCCCGAACCGGACGCGCTCGCCGCGCCCGAGGACAACGCTGGCCCGGGGACGACGACGGAGGCGTCATGACCAGCGACGCCCCAGCCACCGGCGCCATATCCGGCGGGCGGTCCTTACGGCCGCTGGGCGGGGTCCTGACGGCCATGGCCGTATCGTTGACCGGCACGCGGATCTCGGCCGTGGCCCTCCCCTGGTTCGTGCTCGTCACGACGGGCAGCGCGACGCGTACCGGGTTGGTCGCCTTCTGCGAGATGGCTCCGTACGTCGTGGTCAAGGCGCTCGCGGGGCCGGTGGTGGACCGCGTCGGCCCGCGGGCCGTCTCTTGGACGACGGACACGGTCAGTGCGGTCGCCGCCGCTCTGGTCCCCCTCCTCCACGCACTGCACCTCCTGTCCTTTCCGCTCCTGTTGGTCCTGGTCGCGGTAGTCGGCGCGGCCCGCGGCCCAGGCGACCTGGCCAAGGAAGTGATGGTGCCCGAGGCGGCCGAGCGCGCCGGAATGCCGCTGGAGCGTGCCATGAGCGTGTCCGGTGTGATCGAGCGCCTCGCGTCCACCCTCGGGCCGGCCGTCGGCGGTTCCCTGGTGGCGCTGCTCGGCCCCCTGACCGGACTCGCCCTCAACGCCGGCTCCTTCGCTCTCGGATCGATCATCATCCGAGTTGTGCTGCCCCGCGGCGTCGGGCACGCAGCCGACCAGGAACCGGTGGCAGCCGGCGCGAAGGAACCGGGCTACTGGCGTCGGTTCGGCGAAGGCTTCACCTTCCTCCGCGGCGAACCCTTGCTGCTCACCGTCATCGTCACGGTGGGCATCACCAATCTGCTGGACGCCGCGATCAGCTCCGTGCTCATCCCCCTCTGGGCCCGGGCGTCCGGCCACGGTCCGGCTGCGATCGGCCTGACCGGCAGTGCGCTCGGTGCGGCGGCGGTCGCCGGGAGCCTGATCGCCGCGGCGACCGCGCACCGGCTCCAGCGCAGGCTGGTCGTCCTTGGCGGGTTCCTCCTCGTCGGGGCCCCGAGATTCCTGATTCTCGCCTCGGACGCCCCACTGTGGACGGTCATGGCCGTCTTCGCGGTCGGCGGCTTCGGCGGCGGCTTCATCAATCCTGTGCTGGGAGCCGTTCTCGTCGAGCGGGTGCCGCGCCGCATGCTGGGCCGGGTCAACGCGCTCGGCGACTCACTGGCCTGGGCCGGCATCCCCCTCGGCGGGCTGCTGGCCGGGGCGGCGGTGACCGCTGTCGGGCTCACCCCGGTGCTGCTTGTCTGCGGGGCCGCGTACTTCCTCACCACGAACCTGGCCGGACTCCGGCCGGAATGGCGAGAAATGGACCGTACGCGCCGACCGGGCGCGGAGAAACCGCCGGGCGGGGAGGACACCTCGCCGGGCCGTGCGGGTGCGGAGGCATGACGCCGGGCGGGTCCCGCTCCCGGGTGGTCTTCGCGGCCGGTGGACCGGGCCCCGGGGCAGGGGCGGCACGGCATACCGGCGCGACACGGTATCCGGCTCGTGGGGAGCGAGGCGGAGGGCCGTCCTCGTAGGCGGCGCGGCTCCCCTGTCGGGTCCGCGGACATCGGCGACTACACCTGGGGTGATCGACGTCCCCGGGCTGATCTCGCAGGGGACGATCACGCTTCGGACGCGCTCACCGTGGGTCAGGAGATGCCGGTGGAGATCCTCGACATCGACCTGGTGCGCGAGCGGGTGCCGCTGTCGCCAAAGGCTGCGCGAGACGTATGCGACCAGTCGTCCGCCCAGGAATCCCACGCCTCCAGGTCTACCGGCTCCGTGGGATGACCGGCCATGCCGGTTCGACGACGGCGGTCGGATTCGTGGTGCGCCGCAGGTACGCCTGGAGCGAGACCGACTGCGCGGCCGCCGCGGTCACCTGGAGGTCGTGCAGGTCCGGCAGGGGCATCGTCCCGACGGGCTGGTGCATCTCGCCCATGCGCCGCACCACCTGGGCGGCGGCCACCGCGTCCGCCCTCGCGTCGTGCGCGTCGTCCAGCGACACGCCGTAATGCGCACACAGCGCGTGCAGGGCACGCCTGCCCTTCCGGTACTTGTCGACGTGCTTGTCGATCACCAGGGGGTCGACCACCGGCGAGGGCACCGCGCCGAGGCGCTCGGTGATCGACTCCAGTCCGTGCCGCCGGCACTCACGGTCCAACAGGGACAGGTCGTAGCGCGCGTTCATCACGACCAGCGGGGTCCCCGAGCGCAGGACTCCGGCGACGGTCTCCGCGATCTCCTCGATCGCGGTCGCGGCTGGGACGCCGTGCTCGCGCGCGTGGTCCGTCGAGATTCCGTGGATCGCCGAAGCCTGTTCGGGTATCGCCACCCCGGGATCGAGGAGCCACGTCCGCTCTCCCGAGACCGTCCCGTCCGGGTCCAGCCGCACGACCGCCGCGGTGACGATGCGATCGGTCTCGACGTCCGTGCCCGTCGTCTCCAGGTCGAAGCCGACCAGTGGCTCCCGGTGCCAGCTCATCCCGTACCTCCTCCATGGTGGTTACCCCCAGTGAGGAACACCCTGCCACGCGCCACTGACACACCGGTCGGCGGCCGGCCGGGTTCAGGAGACGGGCCGGGAGTCGGTCCACACCGACTCGAACTCCTCGCGGTACGTCTCGAACAGCCCGTGCTCGGCCTCGTGTCCCGGCCGGACGACCGCACGCCCGCCGCCGCGGAGGACCAGGACCGGCGCCTCCATCCCGCGTGCGCGGCGCAGATAGGGCTGGACGACGCCGACCGCGTCGGGGCCGTCGCCGTCGACCAGGTAGGCGGTGAAGCGCGGGGTCTCGTCGAAGACCTGGATCTGGAAGGCCCCCGGGTCGCGGAGCCTGGCCCGCACCCTGCGCATGTGCAGGATGTTCATCTCGACCGACCGGCTCAGTTCGCCCTTGCGGAGGTTGAGTTCCCGTTCGCGGCGGCGGACCGCGCTGCTGGCCGGGTTGATGAAGAGCAGCCTGATCCGGCAGCCGGTCTCGGCGAGCCGGACCAGCCGTCGTCCGGAGAAGTTCTGCACGAGCAGGTTGAGTCCTATGCCGATCGCGTCGAGCCGCCGGGAGTTGCCGAACAGGTCCTCGGCGGGAAGCTGGCGCTGGAGCCGGACCCGGTCGGGGTGGACGGAGACCACGTCGGCGTACCGGTCGCCGACCAGGGATTCGACGGCGTCGACGGGAAGCCGGTCGGCGGAGGGCGCAGCGGCACCGCCGCCGAGGATGGTGAGGAGCCGCTGGGAGGCCCGCTCGGCCTGGGCGTGGACGGCCTCGTTGAGCGCGCGGTTGCGGGAGACGACGTTCCGCGCCACCTCCAGCTCGTCCAGCGCCAGCTCGACGTCACGCCGGTCGTCGAAGTACGGCTCGAAGCAGGGCCAGTGCTGGACCATCAGCTCGCGGAGCTGGGGCAGGGTCAGGAAGCTCAGGACGTTGTCGTCGGCCGGATCGAGCAGATAGCCCTTCCTGCGGGACACCTCGCGCACCGCGACGGCCCGCTGCACCCACTCCTGCCCGGCGGGCCCTGCGGCGGCCACCACCCAGTCCTCGCCGTTCACCGGCGCGTAGACGGGACGCAGTACGGCGGAGACGACCGCGCGGAGCCGCTGTTCGACGAGATTCAGCCAGATGTACGCACGCCCGGCGCGCTGGGCGCGGGTCCGCACCTCGCCCCAGTCCTCGGCGCTCCAGCCCAGCTCCGCCCCGACCGCCAGGGGCTGTGCCAGGGATACCGTCCCGGGCGGCGCGTCGTTCGGCTCCCCCTCGTGACTCACGTCACCCGGAGGCAGCTCGAACCCTCCCGAGCTCACCCGTACACCGCCTTCCACTCCCCCACCCAACGATCACGGAAGGGTACTCCGCGAGCGCGGACCCGTGCAGCCCCATGGCGAGGACGCTCCGTCAACTGGTGTACCGAAGGCGTGGGTTCTCCGCCCGGGTCGGGGCAGGAGTGAGCTGATTCATAGTGAGGTGACCAGCGGGGGGCCGGTGTTCGGGGTCGCGGGGTCACCGCGCCGGACCGGACGGGCCCCAGGGGTGTCACGCGGTACGGCGTGTTGACGTCCCACGCCGGGGTATACGGCGCATGACGCCTCCCGTTCGCGACCGCACCGGCCGACCTACTAGGTACGCGCGCCTCTTTCGGGGATTATCTGGCTGAAGAACCGCACCACACCCGGATCAGAAGTGGAAGAGTCATATCTATGCAGGTCTGGCCGGGACAGGCGTATCCGCTCGGCGCCACGTACGACGGCGCCGGGACCAACTTCGCGGTCTTTTCGGAGGCCGCCCACCGCATCGAGCTGTGTCTGCTGCACGACGACGGCTCCGAGACGGCGGTCGAGCTCCGCGAGACCGACGCCTTCGTCCGTCATGCCTACCTGCCCGGCGTCATGCCGGGTCAGCGGTACGGCTTCCGCGTGCACGGACCCTACGAACCGCAGAACGGGCAGCGGTGCAACTCCGCGAAGCTGCTGCTCGACCCCTATGCGCGGGCCGTCGCCGGGAAGATCGAATGGGGCGAGGCGGTGTACGGCTACCCCTTCGGGCGGCCGGACGCGCGCAACGACCTCGACTCGGCTCCCCACATGATGAGCTCCGTCGTGGTCAACCCGTACTTCGACTGGGGCGACGACCGCCGACCGCGTACGGACTACCACCGCACGGTGATCTACGAGGCCCACGTGAAGGGCCTGACGATGCTCCACCCGGGCCTGCCCGAGGAGCTGCGGGGTACGTACGCGGGCCTGGCGCATCCGGAGGTGATCGCCCATCTGACCGAACTGGGCGTCACCGCGATCGAGCTGATGCCGGTGCACCAGTTCGTCCAGGACCACCGTCTGGCCGACGCCGGGCTCGCCAACTACTGGGGCTACAACACCATCGGCTTCTTCGCCCCGCACAACGCGTACGCCTCCTGGGGCGACCGCGGGGAGCAGGTGCTGGAGTTCAAGCAGGCCGTCCGGGCGCTGCACCAGGCAGGCATCGAGGTGATCCTCGACGTGGTCTACAACCACACCGCCGAGGGCAACCACCTGGGGCCGACCCTCTCCTTCCGCGGGCTGGACAACGCCTCCTACTACCGTCTGACGGACGACCAGCGCTACTACATGGACACCACGGGCACCGGGAACTCGCTGCTCATGCGGTCCCCGCACGTGCTCCAGATGATCATGGACTCGCTGCGGTACTGGGTGACCGAGATGCACGTGGACGGTTTCCGCTTCGATCTGGCGGCGACGCTCGCCCGCCAGTTCCACGAGGTGGACCGGCTGTCGTCCTTCTTCGACCTGGTGCAGCAGGACCCGGTGGTGAGCCAGGTGAAGCTGATCGCGGAGCCCTGGGACGTCGGTGAGGGCGGCTACCAGGTCGGTAACTTCCCCCCGCTGTGGACCGAGTGGAACGGCAAGTACCGCGACACCGTGCGCGATCTGTGGCGGGGCGAACCCCGGACGCTGGCGGAGTTCGCGGGGAGGCTGACGGGCTCCTCCGACCTGTACCAGGACGACGGTCGCCGGCCGCTCGCATCGATCAACTTCACCACCTGCCACGACGGGTTCACCCTGCACGACCTCGTGTCGTACAACGACAAGCGCAACGAAGCCAACGGCGAGGGCAACCGGGACGGCGAGAGCCACAACCGCTCGTGGAACTGCGGCGCGGAGGGCGAGACCGACGACCCTGAGGTGCTGGAGCTGCGGGCGCGGCAGATGCGCAACTTCATCGCCACGCTGATGCTCTCGCAGGGCGTGCCGATGCTCAGCCACGGCGACGAGTTCGCCCGTACGCAGAACGGCAACAACAACGCCTACTGCCAGGACAACGAACTCTCCTGGGTGCACTGGCCCGATCCCGCGAAGAAGCGGGGCGAGGTCGGTGCGGACGGGGAGACCGGCACGGAGGGGTCGGACACCTCGGACGGCACGGAGGCCGTACGGAGGCCGGGCGACGGGCTGCTGGAGTTCACCCGGGCCATGGTCTGGCTGCGCCGGGACCATCCGGTCTTCCGGCGGCGCCGCTTCTTCCACGGACGCCCCGTCGAAGGCACCCACGACGAGCTCTCGGACATCGCGTGGTTCACACCCGAGGGCGAGGAGATGACCCAGCAGGACTGGCAGGCCGCGCACGCCAAGGCCATGACCGTCTTCCTCAACGGGCACGCCATCTCGGAGCCCGGGCCGCGCGGCGAACGCATCTTCGACGACTCCTTCCTGCTGATGTTCAACGCGGGCGCGGAGACGCTGGACTTCGCCGTACCCGTCAACCACGGCGCGCAGTGGGAGGTCGTGGTCGACACCGGCCGCCCCGAGGGGGTACCGCCGGGGAGCGGGCCCAAGGTCACGGGGGGCGAGCACCTCTCGCTCATCGGCCGGAGCCTCACGGTCCTGAAACGGTCCGCCTGAGTCTCCGCCCGAGTCACCAACAACGGGTACGGGACGGGGGCGCCGGTGCATCCGGCGCCCCCGTCCCGTATCCCCTCCGGCGCCGGGACCTGGCCCACACCCTCCGTCCGGGTGAATTCCCCCGGGTGCATCCGTGCGGTCGCGGGCAGCCCGGAGCGGGGCGGATGGCACGGACGGGCCGGGAGTGGGTACGTACGAGGGCATGACGCCCACCGCCACGTACCGGCTCCAGCTCCAACCGGACTTCACCTTCGCGGACGCCGGGGAGGCCGCCCCGTACCTCGCCTCGCTCGGCATCTCCCACCTCCACCTCTCCCCGGTCCTGGAGGCCGTGCCGGGGTCCCGGCACGGTTATGACGTCACCGATCCCCGCCGCGTCCGCGCCGAGCTGGGGGGCGAGGAGGGGCTGCGCGGGCTCTCGGCGACGGCGCGCGCGCACGGGCTCGGGCTGATCGTCGACATCGTGCCGAACCACATGGCCGCCTCCCCGCGCCACAACGCGGCGCTCCGGGAGGTGCTGCGCGAGGGCCCGTCCTCGCCGTACGCGCGCTGGTTCGACATCGACTGGGAGGGCGGCGACGGGAAGGTGCTGCTGCCGGTCCTCGCGGGCCCGATCGGCGACGAGCTCGGGCGGCTCACCGTCGACGGTTCCGTGCTGCGGTACGGCGAGCAGGAGTTCCCGCTCCGGCCGGGCACGGAGGGGCTGGCGCTGCCCGAACTGCTGGACGCCCAGCACTACCGGCTCGGCTGGTGGCGGCTGGCCCGCACCGAGCTCAACTACCGGCGTTTCTTCACGATTTCCGAGCTGATCGCGGTACGGGTCGAGCATCCCGAGGTCTTCGAGGCCACCCACGGCAAGATCCTCGAACTCGTCCGGGACGGTGTCGTCGAAGGGCTGCGCATCGACCATCCGGACGGCCTCGCCGACCCTGCCGGCTATCTGGAACGACTGGCGGAGGGGACCGGCAGCCGGTGGACGGTGGTGGAGAAGATCCTCACCGGCGAGGAGACCCTCCCGGCCGGCTGGGCGGTGGCCGGAACCACCGGCTACGACGCGCTCCACCGCATCGACGGGCTCTTCACCGACCCGCTGGGCTCTGCCGAACTCCTGGGTCACTTCCGCGATTTCGCCGACCCGCCCGGAGATCTGGGGGGCTCATGGACCCGGTCCGCACGACGGGCCGCACGGCACGTCGTCAGCCACGACCTCGCCGCCGAGACGGCCTGGCTCACCCG
The DNA here is from genome assembly GCF_042871745.1 of Streptomyces sp. NPDC005576. Classification (NCBI taxonomy): domain Bacteria; kingdom Bacillati; phylum Actinomycetota; class Actinomycetes; order Kitasatosporales; family Streptomycetaceae; genus Streptomyces; species Streptomyces sp. NPDC005576. The sequence goes on from NZ_JBIAJC010000006.1 coordinate 302,695, forward strand.
GCTTGCCGTACGGATCTGCGCACGGGACCCCCGGCTGCGTGACCATGCCCCGTGGGCGCTGCGCACCGCCGTGACCGAACTGCTGGTCCGAGTCCCGGTGTACCGGCCGTACGTCGGGGCGGGCGGTCCCGTCTCCGAGTCCGCCGAGGCCGCCCTCCCGGAAGCGGCGGTACGGGACGCGAAGGCGGCGTTCTCCGTACCGGAGGAGGCGCGGGCGGTGGACGTGGTGCGGGAGCTGGCGCTGGGCAGGCTGGGTGACGGCCCCGAACAGGTCTCCTTCTGCGCGCGGTTCGCCCAGACCGCGTCCGCCCTGCACGCCAAGTCCGAGGAGGACAGGGCGTTCTACCGGTACGTGCCGCTGATCTCGGCGACGGAGGTGGGCGGCCGGCCGGGCAGGCCCGCGGTCGAGCCGGCCGAGTTCCACGCGTTCTGCGCCCGGCTGGCCCGGGACTGGCCGACCACCGGCACGGTGCTGACCACGCACGACACGAAGCGCAGCTCCGATGTCCGCGCCCGCATCGCGGCGCTCTCCGAATGCCCGGACCGCTGGGCGGAGGCGGTACGTCAGCTGACGGGTGCGACCGAGGCGAAGGCACCGGACGGGCAACTCGCTTGGCAGGCGTGGCAGTCGGCCTTCGGCTGTGTGGGCCTGCCCGCCTCCGAGGCCGCGGGGAGGCTGGAGCCCGCACTCCTGAAGGCCGTCCGGGAGGCGGGGCTCCACACCACCTGGACCGAGCCCGACCCCGCCTACGAGCGGGCGGTCTCGGATTTCGTGGCGTCCGGGCCCGGCAGCGCCGGGGGGCCCGCCCGGGAGCTCCTCGCGGCCCTCGCCCGTTCGCTCGCCCCCCAGGTGCGGGCCAATGTGCTGGGCGCGGCCCTCGTCCACCTGACGATGCCCGGGGTTCCCGATCTCTACCAGGGCTCGGAGCGGGAGTACCTGGCCCTGGTGGACCCGGACAACCGGCGGCCCTTCACGGAGCCGGGGCCGGGAGAATCGGCCGCCTCGGACGAGAAGGCCCGGGTAACCACCACCGCACTCCGGCTTCGTGCGCAACTCCCCGCCGTATTTGGCGAGTCGGGGACTTACGCGCCCCTCACGGCGCGAGGTCCGGCGGCCGGTCACGCGTTGGCGTTCTGCCGGTCGGGCGAGATTGTCACGGCGGTGACCCGCCTCTCCCTCCGGCTGGCCGAAGCGGGCGGCTGGCGCGACACCGTCCTGCCACTGCCGGACTCCGGCCCTTGGCACGATCTCCTCTCCACGGAGGGGGAGTTCGGCGGGGGCGAGGTGCGGGCCTCCGATCTGTTCGCCGCCCGCCCGGTCGCGCTGCTCAGGAAGGGGCCGAGAGGGAAGGGGCCCCGTTCCTGACCTCGCCGGGCGCGGTCCGCACCAGCGGGCCTGACAGCGACCGGGCACCGGCCGGACTCGGCGGCCGGGGGCCCGGAAGTCATAGGCGCCCGGAACTCATAAACCCGGGAGTCAGAGGGACGGGAGTCAGAGGGACTGCCGGCCGTCCGGCGGGACGGCCGGCAGTCGGTCCGGCGGGAGGGGCGGGGGTGCGGTCAGGCGGAAGGTCATGTGGCCGAAGCTCACCTGGTCCCCCTCCCGGACCGGGACCAGGCCGATGACCCGCTGTCCGTTGACGCAGGTGCCGTTGGTCGAGCCGAGGTCGCGGAGGAGCCAGGTCCGGCCCCGTACGGTGAGTTCGGCGTGGTTGCGGGAGACCGTCTCGTGGTTGAGTCGCAGTCCGTTGCCCGGGTCCCGTCCGATGAGCAGCGGGTACGGTCCGGGTGCGGGCAGCAGGAGTTGGGGCAGCTTTCCGGCCCGCCAGGCCATGCGCAGCCGCCCCGGGAAGCCGGACACGCCGCCCACGGCGCGCAACAGGTTCTGGCTCCAGGCGCGTTCCTCGCGCAGGTCGGCGGTGAGTGCCGCCAGGTCCTCGGGGCGGTGGGCGGAGAGGGCGAGGTCCATCCTGCGCAGGAAGGTGTCGTGGGAGAGCCGTCCCTGCGCGGCGCCCTCCCTGAGCACGCCGAGGACACGGTCGCGCTGGGCGTCGGACACCCGCGCCGGATACGTGTGGAACTCGGAGGAGGACGTCACAGGGTGATTGTCGGGCCGAGCGGCCCGGAGTGTCCAGAAGCGGCGTCCGCGGGCCGGGGCGGGCGCCGGTGGGACGGGTGGCCCGGACCGGGACCGGGGCGCCCGCGCGGTGATCACCCGGCGCTCTCCGGAGCCCCCGTGGACCGCGCGTTCTCGGCCCCCGCCTCCTCCGCGAGCCATTGCAGCCGGAGCAGTTGTTCGCCGGGGAGGGTGGCGTCCTCGCCGCGCGGTCCGACGTTGAGCAGCAGATTGCCGCCGTCCGCCGCGGTCTCCCGGACCAGTGCGGTGAGGGCGTCGCGGCCGAGGAAGGCGTCTGGCGGGGAGTTCCGGTTGTAGCCGAAGCTGTGGTCGATGCCGCGGGTGAGCTCGTAGGGGTCGGGGCCCGTGTAGCGGGCGAACTCCGGTGTACGGAAGTCGTAGTAGGGCGGCTTGCGCGGGACGAATCCCTCCCCCCGGGCGACCGTCCGGCGCTCCCAGCGGTTGTACAGGGCTCCGGCGCCGGGGAGGGCGAAGGTGCGCCAGAGCGGTGAGCGCGGCAGCAGCCGGTCGTTGACCACGCCGTGCGGCACGGTGAAGCGGTAGAACTCGATCAGCCTGCGGATCTCGGGTGTGCCGGCCGGCCAGGCGATGTCGTTCCAGAGGACGTCCGGGCGGTAGCGGCGTATCAACTCCCGCAGTTGGGCGTCGGCGTAGGCGGGGTAGGAGCCGCGCGGCACCGAGGCGAGCATGTGGGCGGCGGTGCCCACCGGGCGGCTGTCGAAGGTCCAGTCGAGTCCGCCGGAGTAGTACACCCCGAAGCGCAACCCCTCCGCCCGGACCGCTTCGGCGAACTCGCCCACCACGTCACGGGTGGTGTGCCAGCCGGCGCGGTGCGGGTTGCGGACCCCGGAGGGCCAGAGGCAGTAGCCGTCGTGGTGCTTGGTGACGAGGACGGCGTAACGGGCGCCGGCGGCGCGGAAGGCGCGTGCCCACGCGGCCGGGTCCCAGCCCGCGAGCCCGTCCTCGAACTCCCGGCCGAAGTCGGTGTAGGGCTTGTCGCCGTAGGTGGCCCGGTGGTGGGCGGAGACCGGGCTGCCGGGGAAGCGGAGCCCGTTCTCGTACCACTCGGCGTACGGGGTCCAGGCGAGCGGGGCGGCCCGGCCGGCGTCGGGGAGATCCGCCGACGGGGTGTGGGGCGGCGCCCAGCCCGGTACCGACGCGGGCGTCCAGTGAACGAACATCCCCAGGCCGGCCCGGGTCCACCATGGAGCAACCATGACGCGAAGTATCGGCCACCGGGGCCCCGCCGGGAAGCCCCGGCGGCCCCGCCCCCGGGGTCAGGCGGGCCGGACGGCGGCCGGTTCCGACTCCCCGGTGGGCTGCTGTCCGATGATCTCGATCGCCCGTTGCCCGGCCTCCGGAACTTCCGGAGCCTCCGGCACGTCCGGCGCGCGCTGGGCCCGGATGACCTCGCGGTACCAGGCGTAGGACTCCTTGGGGGTCCGGCGCAGGGTCTCGTAGTCGATGTGGACGAGTCCGAAGCGCTTGCTGGCTCCCTCGGTCCACTCCACGTTGTCGGTCAGCGACCAGGTGAAGTAGCCCCGGACATCCACCCCTTCGCCGATCGCGGCGTGCAGGGCGCCCAAGTGGCCGTCCAGGAAGGCAATACGGCGGGTGTCGCTGACGGTCTCGTCCACCGCGCAGCCGTTCTCGGTGATGTAGAGCGGTGGCAACCGGTCTCCGTAGCGGTCGCGGAGCCCGACGAGGGTCTCGCGCAGCCCGTCCGGGACGACGGGCCACCCGAAGTCCGTCTTCTCGTACCCCTCGATCTCCCTGATGCCGAAGGGGAGTTCGGCGGGAATCTCGAACCCCGCGAAGGATTCGAGCACTTCGGGGCGGCGGGGGGCGCCGACGAGCGTGGGGTTGTAGTAGTTGACGCCGTACCAGTCCAGCGGGGTGGAGATGGTCTTCAGGTCGTCGGCGACCGGGCCCGGCATCAGGGCGGCGAACCCCTCGTCCGGGTAGCGGCCGGCGAGCAGCGGGTCGGCGAAGAGCCAGTTGGTGAGGGTGTCGTAGAGCCCGGCGGCCTCCCGGTCCTCGTCCGAGTCGCCGGCGGTCCAGACGGGGCTGTGCGAGACGGCGATCCCGATGTTGGCGGCACCGGCGGCGCGCAGCGCCCGGACGGCCAGTCCGTGGGCGAGGAGCTGGTGGTGGGCGGCGGGCAGGGCGTCGAAGAGGAGGGTGCGGCCGGGTGCGTGCTGCCCGAGGGCGTAGCCCAGCAGGGTGACTTCGGCCGGCTCGTTGATGGTGATCCACATGGGGACGCGGTCGGCGAGCCGTTCGGCGACGATGCCGGCGTACTCGGCGAAGCGGTACGCGGTGTCACGGTTGAGCCAGCCACCCTCCTCGTCCAGCGGCAGCGGGGTGTCCCAGTGGTAGAGCGTGGGCGCGGGGGTGATGCCCCGGGCGCAGAGTTCGTCGACGAGCCGGTCGTAGAAGTCGAGTCCCGCCGGGTTGACCGCGCCGCTGCCGCCGGGCACCACGCGGGGCCAGCTGATGGAGAAGCGGAAGGCGTCGGCGCCGAGTCCGGCGAGCAGGCCGACGTCCTCGCGCCAGTGTTCGAGGAAGCCGGTTCCCCGGGTGGTGTCCGTACCGTCCTTGATGCGGCCGGGCACGGCGGCGAAGGCGTCCCATCCGGAGAGGCCCTTTCCGTCGGCGTCGACGGCTCCCTCGGTCTGGAACGCGGAGGCGGAGGCTCCCCAGAGGAAGCCCGGTGGGAACTTCGGCACGGTCATTTCGGCCTCCATCAGCCGTACGTCGGCGTACGTATGAGCAGGATCGGGCAGGGCAATGATCAGAGCAGACCTTAAGGGGTGGTCCGTACTCCCGTGCGCGGATGCACGGAACACGGGGCATCTCTTCGGTCACCTCGGCCGTCGCGGAACCGGTCCAGTATTCCGGGGCGGGGCGTGCGACTTCAGCCGATCATGGAAGCCGGGCCGGACTTTCCTCCGGTACGTCCGGCTTTTCGTAGGACTCACTGACACACGACTGACGGGGAGTGGCGGATGCGGTTCGAGGTGTGGGCCCCCGGGGCGGGTTCGGTCGGTCTCCAACTGGCCGGCACACGGCTGCCGATGGGACGTGACGGGGCGCGCGCGGGCTGGTGGACGGCCGAAGCGGACGCGGTGGACGGCGACCGGTACGGCTTCTCGGTGGACGGGGGGCCGCCGCTCCCCGACCCGCGCTCCCGGCGCCAGCCGGACGGCCCGGACGGGCTCAGCGCGGTGGTCGACCAGGACGCGTACGTCTGGCGGGGCGACTGGCGGGGGCGCGGGCTGCCGGGCGGGGTGCTGTACGAGCTCCACGTCGGTACGTACACCGGCGAGGGCACCTTCGAGGCGGCGGCCGGGCGGCTCGGCCATCTGGCGGAACTGGGCGTCACGCACGTGTCGCTGATGCCGGTCTGCCCCTTCCCCGGTACCCACGGCTGGGGGTACGAGGGCGTGTCGCTCTGGGCCGTCCACGAACCGTACGGCGGCCCGGCGGGACTGAAGCGGTTCGTGGACACCGCGCACGGGCTGGGGCTGGCGGTGCTGCTGGACGTCGTCCACAACCACCTTGGTCCGTCGGGCAATTACCTGCCCGCCTTCGGCCCGTACTTCACCGAGACGCACCACACCCCGTGGGGTGCGGCGGTCAACCTGGACGCCCCCGGTTCCGACGAGGTACGGGCGTATCTGCTGGGCAGCGCGCTGGCCTGGCTGCGCGACTACCGCCTCGACGGACTGCGGCTGGACGCGGTCCACGCGCTCGCCGACACCCGGGCGCTGACCTATCTGGAGGAGCTGGCGGCCGGAGTGGACGCGCTGGCGGCCGAGGTGGGCAGGCCGCTGACGCTGATCGCCGAGTCCGATCTCTGCGACCCGCGCACCACGACCCCGCGCGCGGCGGGCGGGCTGGGGCTGCACGCCCAGTGGAACGACGACTTCCACCACGCCCTGCACACCGCCCTCACGGGCGAGGCGCAGGGCTACTACGCCGATTTCGCCGCCGCCCCGCTGGCCGCACTGGCGAAGACGGTGACCCGTGCCTTCTTCCACGACGGTACGTACTCCACCTTCCGGGGGCGGGCCCACGGCCGTCCGGTCGACGTCAACCGCACCCCCGCCCACCGCTTCGTCGGGTACGCCCAGACCCACGACCAGATCGGCAACCGGGCCCTCGGCGACCGGCTCGCCGCCTCACTCTCCCCCGGTCTCCAGGCGTGTGCGGCGGCGCTGGTGCTGACCGCTCCGTTCACCCCCATGCTCTTCATGGGCGAGGAGTGGGGGGCGCGAACCCCCTGGCAGTTCTTCACCGACCACACCGATCCGGAGCTGGCCGAGGCGGTACGCAACGGCAGACGGCGGGAGTTCGGGGCGCACGGCTGGGCCGAGGAGGACATCCCGGACCCGCAGGACGCGGCGACCCGCGACCGCTCCTGCCTGGACTGGAGCGAACCGGAGCGCGAGCCGCACGGCCGGCTGCTCGCCTGGTACCGGGAGCTGATCGCGCTCCGCGGGAGCGTGCCCGATCTGCGCGACCCGGACCTCGCCTCCGTGAAGGTCGCGTTCGACGAGCAGGCCGGGTGGCTGGCGCTGCGCCGGGGCGACGTACGGATCGTGGTCAACCTCGCCGGCCGCCCCGCCGCCGTCCCGCTGGGCGGCGGGCGGAGCCGGGCCGCCGCCGGACGGGTGCTGGCGGCCTGGGCGCCGGTGGAGGCGCCGGGCGCGGACGGACTGCTGCACCTGCCGGCGGAGTCGTGCGTGGTGCTGGCGGACGGGTGACCGGGGACGGGCGGGGCGGGGCCGGTGACGCGTCGCCGCCGGCCGGCGAAGGGCCGTCAGCCGACGATCGCCAGCTCGCGGGCGGTGGAGTTGAGCCGCCGCCCGCCGTCCTCGGTGACGGTCACGATGTCCTCGATCCGCACACCGAACCGCCCCGGAAGGTAGATCCCCGGCTCCACCGAGAAGCACATCCCCGGCACCAGCGGCTGCTCCTCGCCCTCGATCATGTAGGGCGGTTCGTGGGTGGTGACCCCGATGCCGTGGCCGGTGCGGTGGATGAAGCGGTCTCCGTAGCCGAACTCGGTGATGACCGCGCGCGCCGCCCGGTCCACGTCCTGGCAGGCGGCTCCGGGCCGTACGGCCGCGCACCCCGCCGCCTGGGCCTCGCGCACGATGTCGTGGACCCGCTGCTCCTCGGCGGTGGGCTCGCCGACGTGGACCGTGCGGGAGGTGTCGGAGCCGTAGCCGTACCGCAGGCCGCCGAAGTCGAGGACCACCATGTCGCCGTGCTCGATGACCCGGTCCCCGGCCTCGTGGTGCGGGTTCGCGCCGTTCGGGCCGGAGCCGACGATGGCGAAGTCCACCTGCGAGTGGCCGAATCCGATGAGCAGCTCCGCCAGGTCCGCCGAGACATCGGTCTCCGGCCGGCCGGCGAAGGGCACCTTCAGGATCTCCTCGTACGTGGCGTCCGCCGCCGCACCCGCCGCCGCGAGCCGCTCCAGCTCCGCCGCGTCCTTGACCGCCCGCAGCATCGGCAGCACCTGGGTGAGCGAGGCGTAGGAGGTACCGGGAAGCAGGTGCTGGAGCCCGAGCAGGTGCATGGCCCAGGCGTTGTCGCTGATGCCGTACCGGCCGGCCGCGTCGAGAAGCGGGGCGGCCACCTCGTACGGGTTCCTGGCGTCGGTCCAGTCGCGCAGCGAGAGGGCGGGGGCGCCGATCGCCGCCTCGGCGTCGGGCGCCTCCAGGGTCGGTACGACCAGCACCGGCTCCTGACCGGGCGTCAGGACGAGAAGGGTGAGGCGTTCGGTGCTGACGGGCTGGTAGCCGGTCAGATGGACGAGGTCCGGGCCGGGCGCCACCAGGACACCGGCAAGACCGGCCTCGGCGGCGGAGTCGGCCGCACGGGCCATCCGCGCGCGGTAGACGTCGGCGGTGAAGGGCTCGGGCGGGGTGGGGCTGGTCATGCGGGGCCTCCAGGGGTGCTGCCGGTACGGCTGCCGGTGGGCGGTGCGCCACTGCGCGCGCCGCACGGAGCATCCTGCCGCCGCCCGCCGCTGGACGCGAGCGCCGGACGGGCGTGGCGGGACGGTCGGTGCGGCGGGGCGGGCGGCCGAGGCGGTCGTGCGGGACGGGCGGCCGAGGCGGTCGTGCGGGACGGGCGGCCGGGGCGGTCGTGCGGGACGGGCGGCCGGGGCGGTCGTGCGGGGCGGTCGGCCGGGGCGGTCGTGCGGGGCGGTCGGCCGGGGCGGTCGTGCGGGACGGGCGGCCGGGGCGGTCGTGCGGGACGGGCGGCCGGGGCGGTCGTGCGGGACGGGCGGCCGGATCGCGTCGGCGTGCGGCGGGTCGGCTTCACCGCGCCGGCCCCACCCCCTGCTCGTCAGCGCTGTAGCGGCCGGACGACCAGGTCGGCGCGGTCGCGTCCGGCTTCGACCAGCCGGGCGTTCGCCTCGTCCGAGCCCGCCACCCACTGCTCGGCGTCCGGCCTCGGCCTGCCGAACCGGACGTGCCGGTCCACCAGCCTCCGCACCCGTACGCCCGGGTCGATCTCCAGGTACCAGACCTCGTCGAGCAGCCCGCGCACCGGGGCCCAGGGCCCGTCGTCGTGGAGGAGGTAGTTCCCCTCGGTGACGACAAGCGGCGTTGCAGGGTCCACCGCCACGGACCCGGCGATCGGCTCCTCCAGGGCACGGTCGAAGGCGGGGGCGTAGACCGTCTCGCCGCCGGACGGCGCGGAGCCGGTTCCCCCGTCCGTGCGCGTAGCGCGCAGTCGCCGCAGCAGCGCGGCGTACCCGGCGGCGTCGAAGGTGTCCGGCGCGCCCTTGCGGGCGGCTCGCCCGAGCCGTGCCAGCTCGGTGCCGGCCAGGTGGAAGCCGTCCATCGGGACGAGTACGGCGGTCCCTTCCAGCGCTTCCACCAGGGCGGCGGCGAGGGTCGACTTCCCGGCGCCGGGTGGCCCGGCGATCCCCAGAATCCGGCGGTGACCAGGGACGATGAGCGCCCGGGCACGGGCGGCGAGCGGGGCGAGGTCGTACGTGTCCATGGTGGGCATTCTGCGGGCCCGCTCCGGCTCTTCGTTAGTGTTACGTATAACTGGACCACCCCGCATCCCTCCGAGGAGCCGCAGATGCCGCACATCGCCCTGACCACCCTGGTCGTCCACGACTACGACGAGGCCATCGCCTTCTACCGGGACGCCGTCGGGTTCGAGCTGGCCGAGGACACCGACCGGGGCGACGGGTCGCGCTGGGTCGTCGTCCGTCCGCGCGGCACCGGTGCGGCGGGCACCGGTCTCCTGCTGGCCCTCGCGAAGGACGGGGACCAGCGGGCGGCGGTGGGGGCGCAGACGGGCGGCCGGGTCGGGTTCTTCCTGCACACCGAGGCCTTCGCGGCGGACCACGCGCGGATGAAGGCGGCCGGTGTGCGGTTCCTGGAGGAGCCGAGGCACGAGACGTACGGCTCGGTCGCGGTCTTCGAGGACCTGTACGGCAACCGCTGGGACCTTCTCCAGCCCGCGTGAGCGAGCCGGGCGGGCGACATCGCCCCCGCCGTCCGCGCCGCCCCTTCGATGCCCGGCGGGGGCGGCCCGGAGTGGCCCCGGGCAGCCGGCCCGGCGGATCGCTCCGCACGTTCGCCGGACCTTGATAGCGTCGCCCCCACGCGACTGCGGAACGCTCCCCGCCCCGGTCGCCGGCCGGCCCCTCGCGTCACCGGAACGGGCCTGCGCGCACGTGGGTTCGGGGACGGTCGCCGCAGGACGAAGAGGGCCCCGGGCATGAGCCTCGCGCAGTTGCACTACACCTCGGCCGCTCCGGGGGACGAGGGGACCGTGGGACGGTTCACCGCCGTCGGCCCCGGGATACCCACGGCACTGCTCTCGGAGATCGAGCCCCTCCTGGGGTACGAGCCAGTGAGGGACGTGCCGTTCCTCCCCACGGACGCCGAACTCCGCTCCATGCCGCAGGCGTTCAGCTTCACCCACCTGTCGGACGGCAGCAGGCTGCTCTCCCGGGCGGTGCCGCTGGCCGCGCCGGGTGCCGGGGCCGGGCAACTGCGGTTCCACACGCACGCCGTGCTGTTGCCGGCCGGTGCGCCCCTGCCCGGCGACCGGCTGCCGATCGCCGCGTGGCGCTCGCCCCGCTGGGCCTCCGCCACACCCAGCGGGGCGATACCCGACCCGCTCACCTCGCCGTACGCCGGTCCGGGCCTGGAGCGTGAGGCGCTCGGGGACTTCGCCGTCTCCCGGGGCCCGTGGCTCGCCGCCGTCTTCGCCGATCTGCGCCGGGTCCGGCTGGAGAGCGCCTCGGGCGCGACGGCCCAGGTGGTGCTCGTGGAGCGGCAGAGCGAGGACGTGGCCCGCTGGATCGGGCTGGCCTGCTCGGTCCTGCCGCCGGACCACGCCGAGCGGCTGACGTTCACCACCTACTCCCGGCGGCCCTCGCTCGCCCCGCAGCAGGTCGTCGGAGTGCTCCCCGAGGACGCTCATCTCCTCGACGCCGCCGAGGTCCGGGTACACCTGTGCGGCGGCCCGCACGGCCGGCCGTCCCCGCCGCCCGGTGACGCCTGGGCCGAGACCGCCGCCCGTGTCTGGCGCAGCCGCGCTCCGGAACTGTTCGCGAGGGCGCGCGCGTTGCACGGCGAACCGTTCGCCGCCGGGCCATTGGCCGTCACCGCGCTCTGCGCCGGAATCGCACTGGGTCCCGACGAGCGTTCCACGGCCGCCGACTGGGCGGCGGAACGTCCGTACACGCTCGACGAGGAGCAGACCCGGAAGCTGGTCGACGCCCTGACCGCGGCCACGATCGACGATCGCAGCGGCCCCGAATTCGACGCGGTGGGGCGGCTGTTCGGCGCCCTGGACGGAAGGTGCACGGTCCCCACGACCGCTCCGCTCGCCGCGATGCTGGTCACCGAGGCGGTGCGCGGCGGCAACGGCTCTCTCGAACTCCCCGACCGGAGCGCCTTCGCCGGCCCCGAGGGCAAGGCCATCTCCGAGGCCCTCGCACCGGAGATCCTGGCCGAGCTGGGCGGTTTTGGCGCTGCCCTCGACATCGCGCGGACCGTGCAACTCCTGCGCGTGGCGCGGCTCCTGAACCTCGACTGCGCCGGGCTGCTGCCCTCCCTGGTGGACCGGGTGGCCCCCGCGCTCCTGGCCGCCCCCGACTTCACCTGGGGCCCGGCCCTGTTGGAGCTGCTGGACGAGCAGTTCGACGTACGGACCGCCCTGCTGGTGGCGCTCGACCGGATCGCGCCGGAGGACCCCGCCGCCATGGAACGGCTTTTGGGGCGGGTGCCGCTTCCGTTCACCGGGACGCAGTCACTGCCGCATCTGCGCATGTGCGCCGAGTCCCGTGCGATCACGGCGAGTTGCGGCGAGGACCGTGTCTCCGCGCTGAGCCGGGTGCTGCGGGCCGCCGGGATCTCGCCGTTCGCCGAACCGCTGGTGCTGCGCTCGGCGGTGGGCCTGGTCTGGACGGACCGGGAACCGACCGCCGCGGAGGCCCGGATGCTGCTGGAGGCGGCCACCTCGGACACCCACCGCAGCGCGGGTACCTGGTCGCACCTGGTCCGCGCGGCACTCGGCGCGGCGGCCCACGACACGGATGCGGCGGACTTGGCACACGACCTGCTGCGCGGCTTCCCGCACCAGATCCTGGGCCGGGAGCGCGCCGCGCTGCTGTTGCTGGACTTCGCCCGCACGATGCGCGGGGCGGGCGCCGCTGCGGCGGGCGACGGGGCAGTGGCGCCGGACGAGGCGGCGCCCGGAGAGGGCTGGGCGGAGCGGGCGCTCGCCCTGCGTCCGGCCGCCGAACCGGTAGAACCGGGCGTCCTCGAGCACGCGTTCGGCGCGCTCGCCCGCCGCCTGCTGGAGCCGGAGCGGCCGGACGCGGAGCTGTACGCCTTCGTGCAGACCGACGACCCGGACCTGCTCGCCGCCTACGGCAGGGCCGCTCGGGAGGAGCCCGTACCCGCCCGGCTGCGGTCGGATCCCGCGTACGCCGCCGACTGCTACCTCAACTGGAGCGCCCCTCCGCACGCGGGCGTCCACTGGACGCGAACCAGCACCGCCCTGCTGGACGAGGTGCTGCGCCCGGCCGTGCGCGAGCTCTCCTCTGCCGAGGTGCTGGCCGTGGAGGAGGCCGTGGGGCGGGCCGGCAGCACCGGCCGGACGGAGGCCTTCCGCGCGTGGAACCGGCGCCAGTCGGGCGCCCTCGGCCGGATCGGCCGCCGGCTGGCGGGCAGGGTGCGCCGCCCCTGACGGGTCCGGGGCGGCGCCCTTCGTTCGGAGGGGCCAGGGGCCAGGTGGTGTCCGGCGGGACCCGGCCCGGCTCACCACGCGCCGCGCCACCGGCTCGCGCGGTTGTCAGGCGGCCGGCCGGGCGGCCCCCGGATCGCGTCCGAGGAAGCCCACGAACCGGTCCACGGCCGGGGCGTCCTCGGCGACCGGCACGATCTCATCGAACGCCTTCCCCTCGCCCCGGAACTGTGGCGGCAGCGTGACCTGTGCGCGGGCCAGCACCTCGGTGGCCTCCTCCTCGGTGAAGGGGACCGCCTGCCCGGTGGCGACGGCGAGATCCCAGCCGTGCCCCATGTACTCCATGAGCGTCATGTTGAGCACCATCGGGGCGGGCAACTCGGCATCCCTCACCCGGACCTGACGGTCGAACCCGTACGTCCGCCATCCGGCGAGCAGCCCCTCCGCGGCGGTCCGGAACTCACCGGCCGGGTCGTCCCCGCAGACATGGGCCGCCGGGTCGCCTTCGGGGGCACGGCCTTCGCATCCCGCCTCGAAGACCTGGAGCCAGCCCACGAGGTGGTTGCGCAACGCCTCCACGTCATAGGTCTCGCAGGGGGTCGGCAGGGGCAGTTGGTCCGGACGGACGCCCTCGACGAGGTCCCCGGTCTTGGACAGAATTCCCGCAAGGAGATCGATGTCACTCATGGCGGGAGCTTAGGCCGTGCCTGACAACCCGCGCCGGATCAGCGGGCGGTGTCCGGCGCGGTGCATCGCAAGGCGGAGGATCGCCCGTGTACTGGATGTACTCGGGCAGTCCGACAACGCCGCGAGGCGCCGTGCCGGGCGCCGGCCGCCCGGCGGGAATGGTCAGACATGGCCCAGGTGGTGTCCGGCCGATCATGGCCGGGGGCGCGGCGCCCGACGGGGCCGCCGAAGTGACCGTGGCCGTGGACGTCGGCGCCCCGCTTCCCCCGACCGGACGGGGATGTCCTTTCGCCCCCCGGGAGCGTCCGTACCGCCGGCTCCGGCGTATCGAGATGCGAGACGGCCGGGCGCCACGCTCGGCCGCGCCCGACCGGGTTCCGAGGGCGGGAGACACATCGCACCGGTTCGAACCGCCGTGCGAAGCCTTGCCGTTGTCGGCACTTCAGGCTTGCAGTCGAAGGATTCCAGCATGCCCCACGGACCCGGACGTGACCCTTGTCACGGGGCGCTCGTCCCACACTTCGATTTCGTACGTGTGAGGTGGCCGAGCAGGGGTACCGGCTGAACACCAGCTCCGCACCGCACGCGCACCGGCTCCGTACGTTCTTCCCACTTCCGGCGCGGGCGAGAAGGCCACTGCGACGAGAGAGGCACCCGCCGAACGATGCAGCACACGACTGAATCCACCCAGTGCGTTCCGGCCATGACCTACGACCTGATGCTCGAAAAGATCCGCTACGACGGCGCGTACCCGACCCGGGAACGGGCCGAGGAAGCGGTACGCCTCGTACTCGGCGGCCTCGGCGGTCAGTTGACCGGATCCGAGCGCCAGAGCCTCGCGGCTCGCCTCCCGGAGGAGGCCGCCGACGTCCTCCTCGCCGGCAGACCGGAAAGTGCGCTCACCGGTCGTGACTTCGTGACCTCGCTCGCCCTGCGGACCGGCGCGAGCACCGCCACCACCCGCTGGGACACGGGCTCCGTCCTGACCACGGTGGCCCAGCTGGCCGGCCCCGATCTCCTGGCCCAGGTGCTCCGGGCGCTCCCCCAGGGGTACGCGCTCCTCTTCGGCCGCGCCGAGCTCGCCCGCGCCGCCTGACCAGGCGGGCAACCCGGCACCCCTGGGACATTCAGGAGCCGGGCACACCGCCGGGACTCGTCGCACTCAGCGGACCCTGCACCGCCGCCGGACCATCCGCCCCCGCCGCCCCCTGCTCCCGCGAGGCCCTTGCCGGGCGCGGGCACCACGTGCCTGCTCCGGTCCACGCGGACGCAGGGGGCGGCGGTCGCGCGGCGGGCCGCAGGAGTCGGGGCTGCGGCAGCACGGGGCCGCCGGGGCTGCTCCCGGACGTTTCCGTCACACCCGTGGTCTCTTCCGCCCGCCCCGCCCCTCCCCCGCGTCCGCCCCGGGGTACCACTGTCACCGGCGGCCCGCACGCCGCCCGTACGCCCCGCACACGCCCCCCCACCCGCACGGCTCGCGGCACCGCTCATGGCGCCGCTCCTGGCTCAGGTGACGACCCCGCGCGACGGCCGCCCTCGAACCCTGCCCCGACGTCGGGGTAGGGTTTTTGTGGTGGTCAAGGTACGCTCCGCGCGCCCGTCCCACCTTGTGCCGGGGCCGATGCCGCCCCCGGCGGAGGTCCGGTCCCGCGAGGTCCGCGCCGGGGAGAACAGCGTGCGTGAGGGCCTCGGGCCCGCCGCGGCCTGTCCGTCCCGAGCTTTTCGCGCGACCGGCCCGGCCCGAACGGATCTTCCGGGGTCCGTTCCCCCTCTGCTTCCGGTCCCGGTCACCGGGCCGTCCGCGGGGCGCCGTCCCGGCGCACCACGTCCAGACGCACGCCGTCGGCCTGCCCGACACGGTGGTGTGCCCGAGCACGACAGGTTTCCGCTGCCTTGTCCTCAACCGTCCCCGCCGTCTCCACCGATTCACCGGCCGCGCGGCTGCGCGCGCTGAAGCCCGACTGGCTGGGCGACCCCAAGGTCTGGCGCACCGAGGTGCTGGCCGGGCTGGTGGTCGGTCTCGCGCTGATTCCCGAGGCGATCTCGTTCTCGGTCATCGCCGGGGTGGATCCGGCGGTCGGCCTGTTCTCCGCCTTCACCATGGCCGTGGTGATCTCCGTGGTCGGCGGGCGCCGGGCAATGATCTCCGCCGCCACCGGTGCGGTGTCCCTGGTGGTCGCGCCGCTCAACCGTGAGCACGGCTTCGGTTATCTGGTCGCCGCCGTGATCCTCGCCGGGGTCTTCCAGATCGTTCTGGGGGCGTTGGGGGTGGCGAAGCTGATGCGGTTCGTGCCCCGCTCGGTGATGGTCGGCTTCGTGAACTCGCTGGCGATCCTCGTCTTCATGGCCCAGGTTCCCGAGATGCGGGACGTGCCGTGGGCGGTCTATCCGCTGATCGTGGCCGGCCTGGCGATGCTGGTGTTCTTCCCGAAGGTCACCGCCGTCGTTCCGGCGCCGCTGGTCTCCATCGTGGTCCTCACCGCCTTCACGGTGGCGGCTGGGATCGCCGTACCGACCGTGGGCGACCGGGGGGAGCTGCCGTCGTCGCTGCCGGTGCTGGGCCTGCCCGACGTGCCGTTCTCCCTCGACACGCTGACGACCGTGGCTCCGTACGCGCTCGCGATGGCACTGGTCGGCCTGATGGAGTCGCTGATGACGGCGAAGCTGGTCGACGAGATCACGGACACCCGCTCGAACAAGAACCGCGAGTCGGTCGGCCAGGGCATCGCCAACATCGTCACCGGCTTCTTCGGCGGCATGGGCGGCTGCGCCATGATCGGACAGACGATGATCAACGTGAAGGTGTCCGGGGCGCGGACCCGGTTGTCGACGTTCCTCGCGGGTGCGTTCCTGATGGTGCTCTGCATCGCCTTCGGGCCGGTGGTGTCCGAGATCCCGATGGCCGCCCTGGTCGCGGTCATGGCGATGGTCTCGTTCGCCACCTTCGACTGGCACTCCATAGCCCCGAAGACGCTGCGGCGGATGCCCGCCGGGGAGATCGCGGTCATGGTGGTCACCGTGGTGGTCGTCGTCGCCACCCACAACCTCGCCATCGGCGTGGTGGTCGGTTCGGTCCTCGCGATGGTGGTCTTCGCCAAGCGGGTGGCTCATGCCGCGGACGTCAGCGCCGTCACCGACCCGGACGGCACCCGTGTGGTCTACCGGGTGAGCGGAGCGCTCTTCTTCGCCTCCGCCAACGAACTCGTCGGTCGCTTCGACTACGCCGGGGACCCGGAGCGCGTGGTGATCGACCTGTCCGCCGCACACGTCTGGGACGCCTCGTCCGTGGCCATCCTCGACACGATCGGCGCCCGGTACGCCCAGCGGGGCAAGACCGTCGAGATCACCGGCCTGAACGAGCCGAGCGCCCGTCTCCACGACCGGCTCAGCGGGGAACTCGCCGGGGGCCACTGACTCCCGGGACCACGTCCGCGCACGTCTGCCGCCGACGCGGATCCCGGTCCCGCTCGGGACCGCCTCCACGAGCCCGCGGCGGCACCGTCCGCCCGCGAGGGTTCGGCCCGGACGCCACCGGCCCCCACGACCGTTGCGGTCGTGGGGGCCGGTGCCCGTACCAGGTGCGCGCACCTGCCGGGGAGAAGCGTCAGGCGTCGGGCGTCAGCTTCAGCGAGATGGAATTGATGCAGTAGCGCTGGTCGGTCGGGGTCTCGTACCCCTCGCCCTCGAAGACGTGGCCGAGGTGCGAGCCGCAGCGGGCGCAGCGCACCTCGGTGCGGACCATGCCGTGGCTGGTGTCCGAGATGAGCTCGACCGCGTCGGTGTCCTTCGGGTCGTAGAAGGACGGCCAGCCGCAGTGCGACTCGAACTTGGTGTCGGAGCGGAAGAGCTCCGCTCCGCAGGCGCGGCAGGAGTAGACGCCCTCGGTCTTGGTGTCGGTGTACTCCCCCACGAAGGCGGGCTCGGTTCCTGCCTTGCGCAGCACCGCGTACTCGGCCGGGGAGAGCTCTTCCCGCCACTGCTCGTCTGGCTTCTCGATGTCGTACGGCACGGTGGCTCGCTTCCTCACTTCGACAGCTGGTCCAGGATGTGCGGGCCGAGGTCCGTGACGTCGCCCGCCCCCATGGTGAGAACCAAGTCGCCGGGCTTCGCCATTCCCGCGACGAGCGCCGGGACGTCCGCCGGGTCGTGCACGGCGGTGACGTCGGCGCCGGCCACCAGCGCGGCGTTGATGATCAGCGCGCTGGTGACGCCGGGGACCGGGTCCTCGCGGGCCGGGTAGATGTCCAGGACCACGGACGCGTCGGCGAGGGCGAGGGCCTGGCCCATCTCGGTGCCGAGTTCCTGGGTGCGGGAGAAGAGGTGGGGCTGGAAGACGACCAGGATGCGGGCGTCGGCCGCCGCGCCGCGCATGGCCTCCAGGTCGGCGGTCATCTCGGTGGGGTGGTGGGCGTACGAGTCGATGACCTGGACGCCCGCGGCCTCTCCCTTGAGCTGGAGGCGGCGCTTGACCCCGGTGTACGTACCGATGGCGGAGGCGAGGTTGTGCGCGGGGATGCCGAGGGCGACGCCGGCGGCGAGGGCCGCGACGGCGTTGTGGGCGTAGTGGCGGCCGGGCACGGAGACGGTGAAGGTGAGGAACCTGCCGTTCAGCAGGACCGTGACCTCGCTGGTCAGACCGCGCGGGGTGACCTTGTGGACGCGCACGTCGGCGGTCTGGGACTCGCCGTAGGTGACGATGTTCAGGTCGTCCCGGGCGCTCTCGCGCAGCCGGCGGGTGAGTTCGACGGCGCCGGGCTGGTCGGCGGCGACGACGAGGGTGCCGCCGGGGATGATCTTTCCGGCGAACTTTTCGAAGGACTCGTAGATCTCGTCCATGGAGGCGTAGTTCGCGTGGTGGTCCAGCTCGACGTTGAGGACGATCGCGACCTCGGGGTCGTACTTCTGGAAGCTGCGGTCGCTCTCGTCGGCCTCCGCCACGAAGATCTCGCCGCCGCCGTGGGCGGCGTTGGTGCCCGGTCCCTCCAGGTCGCCGCCGATGGCGTACGAGGGGTCGAGGCCCAGCGAGGAGAGGGCGACGGCCAGCATCGAGGTCGTGGTCGTCTTGCCGTGGGTACCGGCCACGGCAATGGCCCGGGTGCCGGTCATCAGCGAGGCGAGCGCGTCGGAGCGGTGCACCACCGGGACGGAGAGCTCGGCGGCGCGCACCAGCTCCGGGTTGTCCGCGCGGATGGCGCTGGAGACGACCACGCAGGTCGCGTCGTCGGCCAGGTGGGCCGCGGCGTGACCGATGTGGACGGTCGCCCCCGACGCGCGCAGCGCCTCGGCGGTCCCGGACTCCTTGGCGTCGCTGCCCGCCACCTTCGCGCCCCGCTGGGCGAGGATCTTCGCGATGCCCGACATTCCGGCGCCGCCGATGCCGATGAAGTGCGGACGTTCCATGGCGGCAGGAATACCGGGTGCCATGCGTGTCTCTCCCTGAAGTCGCTCGCGGTGCCGGGTCCGCCCGGCACCGGTGCCCAGCCTATTCGCTGTGCGCGAAGAGCTTGAGCACCGGGACGCCGACCTTGTGGCGGGCCCGGGAGGCCCAGTCGCGGTGGAAGAACTCCTCCACGTAGTGCGGGGCGGTGAGGACGATGACCTCGTCGGCTCCCGCGTCGTCCACGACGGTCTTCAGGCTGTCCAGCGGGTGTTCCTCCACGAGCTGCCCCACGGCCTCGGAACCCGCCGCCCGCAGGGCGCGCAGCGAGTGTTCGAGGGCCAGCCGCGCGGGTTCGCGGGCGTCCTTCCCCTCGGGCTCCTCGCTCTCCCTGGCTGCGTCCCGCAGTTCTCCGAGCGCCACGTCGTCGATTGCGCGGAGCAGGACGTCGGCCTGGTCGCCGCGCGGCTGCATGAGCACGATGAACGAGATCCGCTCGTCGCCGTGGAGGGTCGTGACGAAGTCGACGTCCTCGGGGGTGAGCGGCTTCTCGATCATCAAAACGCTTGTGAACACGACGGGTGCCCTTCCGCTTCTTCATCTGGCCGACCTGGTGGAGGGCCGCTGCTGAAACCATCCTTCCCCGTGATCGTACGGAGATCGCAGAGGTAAGTGTGCCCAGCGGAAGCCAAGCGGAACGGAGAATTCCGTCACGCCGTCAAAACTCGGACAGAACGGCCGCGCATCTCAGGGGCGGCGGTACCGGGTGAAGAGGAAGCCGTCCTCCTCCAGCAGCCCCGCCAGGGCGAACCGCTCCGGCACGGGTACGGGCGGGCCTCCCGCGATCCGCTGCGCGTCCCCGGCCGTCAGCATCGGCGAAACGGTCAGGCAGAGCTCGTCGAGCACGCCCGCGGCGACGAACTGGCCGAGCAGCCGGGGCCCGCCCTCCGTCAGCTGCCGGGTCAGGCCGAGGGCGGCCAGTTCCCGGACGGCTCTCGCGGGGTCGATCCGGGTCCCCTCACCGGCGACCACCACCCGGGCGCCCGCCTTCCGGGCGGCCAGAACCCGGTCCGCCGGTGCGGCGGCCCCGGTGAGGAGCAGGGTCGGGACCTGCGGCTCGGTGTAGAGCGGAGCTGAGAAGTCGAGGTCCATGCTTCCGCTGACCACGGCGATGGCGGGAGCGGGCGCCTGTCCGGCCGCAGCGCGCCGCGCGGCGAACGCCTCGCGGGCGCGGGCGGGCCGGTAGCCCTCCGTGCGTACCGTCTCGGCGCCGGCGATCACCACGTCGGCGAGGCCGCGCAGGGTGCCGAAGATCCGCATGTCCGAGGGGCAGGAGATGCCCTGCGAGCGGCCGTCGTGCTGGGCGGCGCCGTCCAGGGTGGTGACCATGTTGGCGCGCAGCCAGGGTTGCGGGCCCGCGGGGTAGGCGTACGCCTCGGCCAGCTCGTCAAAACTCCACTCGCGGTCGTCGGCGGCCGGGACGGGGGCGGAGGCGCGGGCGCCGGTGGCTGTCGGGTCCGTCACAGGAGGAAGCAGACTTCGCATGTCAGGCAGTGTGGCACGGTGCCCGGAGGGCCCCGGCCCATGGACGCCACCCGTCCGCCACCGCCTAAGGTGGTCGGTTGTGTCGTCCTCCACCACCGCTCCGGGGGCGAACTCCCTCCCCGGCGCGGCTCCGCTGTCCTTGTGCGCCCGTCGTCCGCACGTTCCCGCCGATCGTCTGGTCGCCGAGATGGTGCCTCCACCGCGCTTCGATTCGGTGCGTTTCGCCACGTACGTCCCCGATCCGACCCAGCCGAGCCAGAGCGAGGCCGTCACGGTCCTCAGCTCCTTCGCGGCGGGTCTCGGCGGTGCGCACGCGTCGGGCGAGGGCCGGCGGAGGTGGTTCGCGAAGAAGCCCGCGGCCCCGTCCGGTCCGCGCGGGGTCTACCTCGACGGGGGGTACGGCGTCGGCAAGACCCACCTGCTCGCGTCGCTCTGGCACGCCACCCCCGCCGAACCGGCGCTGAAGGCCTTCGGCACGTTCGTGGAGCTGACGAACCTCGTCGGCGCGCTGGGCTTCCAGCAGACCGTGCGGACCCTGAGCGGGCACCGGCTGCTCTGCATCGACGAGTTCGAGCTCGACGACCCGGGTGACACCGTGCTGGTCTCCTCACTCCTCAGCAGGCTGGTGGAGGCGGGCGTCGCGCTGGCGGCGACCTCCAATACGCTGCCGGGCAAGCTCGGCGAGGGCCGGTTCGCCGCCGCCGACTTCCTCCGCGAGATCCAGGGCCTCTCGGCGCACTTCCGTCCCCTGCGGATCGACGGCCAGGACTACCGGCACCGGGGTCTGCCCGAGGCCCCGCCGCCGTTCGACGACGAGCAGGTCACGCGGGCCGCGTACGCCGCCGACGGCGCGTCCCTGGACGACTTCTCCGCGCTCCTCGGCCACCTGGCCGAGGTGCACCCCAGCCGGTACGGGGCCATGACGGACGGGGTGAACGCGGTCTGCCTCACCGGTGTGGTGCCGGTGCCTGACCAGTCGACGGCGCTGCGCCTGGTGGTGCTCGCCGACCGGCTGTACGACCGTGAGATCCCGGTCCTCGCCTCCGGCATACCCTTCGACCGGCTGTTCAGCGAGGAGATGCTGAACGGCGGGTACCGGAAGAAGTACTTCCGGGCCATCTCCCGGCTGACGGCCCTGGCGCGGGACGCGAAGGGCCTGGTGGCGCAGTAGGTTCGTGGAGGTGACGGCGTGACACCTCCGGGTGGGCACGTCGTCCACCGGTTCCGCGGCGCACGAGGTGCCGCGGTTCCGCGCGACCGCGCGCACCGTTTTCCGAAGGGATTCACCATGGCTACCACGCGTCAGGCGCACACGGTCTGGGAAGGCAACCTGCTGGAGGGCAAGGGTGTCGTCACCTTCGACTCGTCCGGCATCGGCGAGTTCCCGGTCTCCTGGCCCTCGCGTGCCGAGCAGGCGAATGGCAAGACCAGCCCGGAGGAGCTCATCGCCGCCGCGCACTCCGCCTGCTTCTCGATGGCCCTCTCGCACGGCCTGGCCGGCGCGGGCAACCCTCCCACCAGCCTGAACACCAAGGCCGACGTCACGTTCGAGCCCGGTACCGGCATCACCGGCATCCACCTCACGGTGGAGGGCCAGGTCCCCGGTCTGGACGAGGCGGGCTTCGTCAAGGCCGCCGAGGACGCCAAGGCCAACTGCCCTGTCAGCCAGGCACTGTCCGGCACGACGATCACCCTGACGGCCACCCTCGCCTGACCGGTCCGGCTGAACCGGGCCGCCGCTCGTCCCCGGCTCTCGGGGGCCGGCGGTGGCCCGTACGGCGGCGGGCGGGCCGTTTCGGGACGCCCGTCGGGTGGTGGGCGGGCCCGTTTCGGGGCGCCCGTACGGCGGTGGGAGGTCCGGTTGTGCGACGGGCCGTCAGGACGTCGGCTGCGCGCCGGTGATCGCTCCCCACCCGCGTAACACCCGCGTCACCGCACGGCCGCACGTTCTCAAAGAACGGCTGGCTCAATGCACTCCAACGCAGCGACCTGCACAGGAGGGCATGACATGGACGTATCAGCTCCCGCACCGGTCCCACCGAGGGGCCGGGACGTCCACCCGGTCGACCGGCGCCTCTCCCCGGGCAGGCTCGCCGCCTTCGGATTCCAGCACGTGCTCGTCATGTACACCGGCTGTGTCACCGTGCCGCTGGTCTTCGGCGCGGCCGCCGGGCTGGACACCTCGACGACCGGTCTGCTGATCAACGCGGATCTGCTGGTCGCCGGGGTGATCACGCTGATCCAGAGCCTGGGCGTCGGCAAGGTACTCGGCGTCCGACTGCCGGTCGTCACGGGAGCCACGTTCGCGTCGGTGACCCCGATGATCCTGATCCAGGGCGAGTACGGCATGCGGGCCGTGTACGGGTCGATGCTGGCGGCCGGGCTCTTCGGGCTGCTGATGGCCGTGCCGTTCGCGCGGCTGGTCCGGTACTTCCCGCCCCTCGTCAGCGGTGTGGTCATCACCGTCATCGGCCTCTCGCTGATCGGCGTGGCCGCCGGACTGATCACCGGCAACGACCCGGAGGCCGCCGATCACGCGTCGGGGACCCGGCTCGGGCTGGCCGCCGGGGTGATCGTCTTCATCGTGCTCTTCGCCCGCTTCGTCAGGGGGTTCGCCGGGCAGATGGGCATCCTGATCGCGCTGGTCCTCGGCACCCTGATCGCCATCCCCCTGGACCTCACCGACTTCTCCGGCGTATCGGACGCGGACTGGGTGGGACTGGCAGCACCCTTCCACTTCGGCGCCCCGGAGTTCCCGGTGTCCGCCGTGGTCTCGATGTGCGTGGTGATGCTGGTGATCTTCACCGAGTCGACCGCCTCGATGCTGGCGGTGGGCGAGGCGACCGGACGGCCCGTCACGGACAGGGACCTGGCCCGCGGCCTCGCGGCGGACGGGTTGTCGGGCGTGCTCGGCAGCGTGATGAACTCGTTCATGGACACCGTGTTCTCGCAGAACGTCGGCCTCATCCGCCTCACCGGGGTCTCCAGCCGATACGTCACGGCGGTGGCGGGCGCCGTCCTGGTCGCGCTCGGGCTGGTCCCGAGGCTCGGGGAACTCGTCGCCGCGCTGCCCGGCCCGGTGGTGGGGGCCGCCGCCCTCGTGCTGTTCGCCACGGTCACGATGGTCGGGGTGAACACCCTGCGCCGGGTGGACCTGGACCGCGGCAACAACCTGACGATCGCCGCGGTGGCGCTGGGAATCGGCCTGCTGCCGGAGATGTCCGAGGCCGTCTACGCCGACTTCCCGTCCTGGGTCCAGATCGTGTTCGGCAGCGGCATCACGGCCGCGGCGTTCACCGCGTTCCTGCTGAACCTGCTGTTCCACCACACCCCCTGGGGCCGCCCGCCCGGGACGGAGGACGCATCGCGCCCGCCCGCGACGGGGACGGAGACGGAGACGGAGACGGAGGGGAAGGTTACGGGCGTGGGGGCGGGTGCGGGTGCGGACCCGGAAGGTGTGCCGTCGGCCGATCGGGGCGCCCCCAGCGCCGGGCGGACCACCTGACCCATATAAATCATATTGTCCGATATTTTCCGTGAATGACTACCTCAGCACGGAAAGTCTCGCCTCTGATCGGTTCTGCGTGCCTGGCCGGTCTCGTCGTCCTGAGCGGGGTGCTCGCCGGATGCGGCAGTCCGGACGATCACCCCGCCACCACGCGACCGCCGCACGGCGCCGCCCCCGCTCCCTCCTCCCCGTCCACCACCCCCGACCCGGCCGCCGGGCGCCGAATCCCCCCGCCTCCCACCCTCGCTCCGGGCCCCGAAGGGCTCACCCCGGTCTTCGAACGGCGTCCGAGGAGCGCGGCCCCGACGGACGAGAAGGTCGTGGCGCTCACCTTCGACGCCGACATGACGGCCGACGAGGGCGACCGGGCGGCGGCGGGCGAAAGATTCGACAATCCGCCCCTGATCGCCCTGCTGCGCCGCCTCAAGGTCGAGTCGACCGTCTTCATGACCGGCCGCTGGGCGGAGGAGTACCCGGACCAGGCCCGGGCGATCGGCACCGATCCGACGTTCGAGATCGCCAACCACTCGTACAGCCACTACGCCTTCTCCTCCCCCTGCTACGGCCTCCCGGCCGTGGAGAAGGAGGAGGTGAGGGGCGAGGTGGAACGCGCGTTCGCCGCCTTCCGCACGGCGGGGGCGCGCAACGTCGTCCCGTACTTCCGCTTCCCCGGCGGCTGTTACGACGACGAGGCGCTGCGTGCGCTGGCCCCGGAGAGGGTGACGGCGGTCCAGTGGGACGTGGTCGGCGGCGACGCGTTCGCGACCGACGCGGACGCGGTGGCCGAGCAGGTGCTGGAAGGCGTGACCCCTGGCTCGCTGGTGGTGCTGCACTGCACCCGTAGCGCCGCCCCGGCCACGGAGGAGGCGGTACGCCGGATCGTCCCCGAACTCCGCGCGCGCGGCTACCGGTTCGTGAAGGTGTCGGAGCTGATGCGGGCGGCCCCCGGGAGCTGAGGCGCCGAGGCGCGCCCGGAAGGCGGCCGGGCCCGGGCCGCCGGGCTCGGGCGCCGTCGACGCCCGGGCGACTTCCGGGCCCGGCGTCGCTGCGGGTCAGCCGGAGCAGGCGTTCCGGCCGGCCTCCTGCCAGGCGCAGACCGGGCAGAGCGTGGCGCCCTTCGTCGACTCGGGGTACTCCGTCGGTTTGCGGCAGAGTACGCACTCGGCGTACGGCCCGCCCACGTCGGCCGGCACGGCCGGGCCGGGGGCCGAGGGGGCGGGGGTCGCGCAGTACGTCTCGTCGTCCATGGCCCCGAGCGTACGACGGCCCCCGGGCCGGCAGCCACGGTCCACCACGCTGCGCCCGGCTCGGCCGGCACCCAAGCACCCGGACACCCAGCCACCCGGGCACCGCGGGCCGACGGCGTCAGCTCGCCGACGTCTTCTCCGGCTTCGCTTCGCTCGGGCGCACGATGACGAAGCCCTCACCGTCCAGGCGCAGCTGGACGGCCTCGCCGGAACCGCCCCGCACCATCGAACCGAAGCTCTGGGAGCGGTGGAGCGAGGTGGTGAGCTGCGCGCTCCAGCCGACGACCGCGTCCGTGTCGACGCAGACCGGCTGCTGGGGCGTCACGGGTATCACGATCGGATTGCCCTCGCAGATCAGGGCCAGCTTTCCGTATCCGCTGAAGACGCTGTTGAAGAGGCCGCCGCCCGTCATTCCGGCGCCCTTCACGGTCTTGATCTCGTACGCGAGCGTGGAGTCGAAGCAGAGGACGTTGCGGCCGTTGAGGGTGAGCACGTCGCCCTGCTCGATCTCGACGATGAAACAGTTCTGCGCCTCGTGCGCGAACCATGCCTCGCCCTTCCCCCGGACCGCCATCAGCGGCAGCCCCTCACCGGTGACGGCCCGTTTGAGCATGCCGCCTATCCCCTGGCCCTTGCGCTCGAACTGCAGGTCGCCCCGGAAAGCGATCATCGAACCCTGGCGGGCATGCATCTCGCCGCTGACCGCGTACTTGACCGACTTGGCGTTCTGCAGCGTCATCCCGGGGACGGTCGCCTGCTGCGCCATGTGCTCACTGGAAAATATGTCGCTCTTCATGCGGCGCATCCTCGCCCGGAACATGCCACAAAGCCAAGCGGCCCACCGGGCGCTCGGACGGCTCCGTCGGCCAGGGTGCCCGGCATGTCCGACGTGCCTGGCAGACTGGCTCTGTGAGCAGCAACGACATTCCCGCAGCCCCGTCGGCACCGGACCCGACCGCCACCTCCCCGGCTTCCCCGGTCGAGCCCGCCGACCGCGCCGAATCGGCCGGGGCCACCGGACCGCTTCCGGCGGACAGCCCGTTCCGGACCGAGCCGACCCCGCGGGACGAGGCACCGCAGTTCGTGCTGCCGCTGGTGGTGCACATCGAGAAGACCGACCCGCCCGCCCGTACGGACGCGCTCCGCACGGCGGCGCGCGCGGTGCTCACCATCCTGGCCGACGACCGCGCGCTCGGTGAGGGCGAGTGGGCGCAGGCGATGCGGGACTGGCAGGACGCCCGGATACGCAAGGTGGTGCGGCGGGCCCGGGGCGCGGAGTGGCGCAAGGCCTGCGCGCTGCCCGGGATCACGGTCACCGGGGACGCCGCCGAGGTGCGCGTCTACCCTCCGGTGCCGCTCGACGGCTGGCCCAAGGAGCTGGCGAAGCTCCAGGTCTCCGGCACGGACCTGGACGACCCGGAACCGCCGGCCGCCCCGGACACCACCGGTCCGGTTCTCTGGCTCAACCCGGAGCTCGACATGTCGGCGGGCAAGACGATGGCGCAGGTCGGCCACGGTGCGCAGCTCGCCTGGTGGGAGTTGACGGACGCGGAGCGCAAGGAGTGGCAGGAGGCGGGCTTCCCGCTCTCGGTGGCCACCCCGGGCGCGGAGACCTGGCGCCGCCTCACGGTGAGCGGTCTGCCCGTGGTGCACGACGCCGGGTTCACCGAGATCGCCCCCGGGCCGACCGTCGCAGCCGAGGGAGGCACGCTCTACTGCCGCCTCCCGCGCCTCCGACGCCCCTGACGCACCACGCCGACCCGGCCCTGACAGCTGGTTCATCGTGTGGTCCGCTCGGTCTCCTGGGACGGGCCGGGTAGCCGGCGGTGGACGGCGGAGCTCGTCCGCGGCCGGCACCCCGCGCCTCCCAAGATCTGTCACAGAGTGGTCACAACAGCTGACGTCAGTCTCATGGTGGCCACAACTCCCGTGACATTATGGGGAGTTATGACAGATGACGAGCGCGGGGGACACAGCTCGATCCGCGTCACACTTCTCGGAGAGACGGCCGACGACGTCGATGTGGCCGCTCTGAAGAAGTGGCTGGAGCGCGAACGCAGCCTGGAACGCTGGGTCAACGACAACTCCATCCGCATTCATGAGCGTCCCAGAGCCGTTGATACCCGCGAAGCGGGCGCCACCATGGGCGCGGGGATGGACATCGTGCTGGTGCTGATCGGTGCGGTGACGCCCAGACTCTTCGAGGAGGTGCTGGCCGCGACCGAGTCCGGGGTCAGGGCCTGGCGGGAGAACCGCCGTTCGGTGGAGCAGGGAACTCCGCCCGTCCCCGAGATCACCCCGCACGCGCCGCCCGACGGCCGCGCCGGCACCCCGGACCGCGACC
Organism: Streptomyces sp. NPDC005576; assembly: GCF_042871745.1. Classification (NCBI taxonomy): domain Bacteria; kingdom Bacillati; phylum Actinomycetota; class Actinomycetes; order Kitasatosporales; family Streptomycetaceae; genus Streptomyces; species Streptomyces sp. NPDC005576. Next base: position 329,782 of record NZ_JBIAJC010000006.1, read on the forward strand.
CCGAGGCGCCGGAGAGCGAGGGCTAACCCCGTGCCACAGCGGTTCGACCCACGGGGCAGGGCGAATCGGGCGCTGCTCGTCGGGGTGCCCGAATACCAGGAGATACAGCCGCGTGATCTGCGGGCTGTGAACCACAACCTGGTGCAGCTGTCGGAGGTGCTGCGTACGGGGAAGCTCTTCGAGCCGGACGAGATCACCGTGTGCAGGCCCGAGGGCGTCGACGATTTCACCCGCGCACTCAACGAAGCGGTGCAGTCGGCCGAAGGGCTGCTGCTGTTCTACTTCGCCGGCCACGGCGCCGTCCCCGCGGCCGCGGACGAGCTCTGGCTCCAGATGCGCAACGCGCGCGTCGTCGCCGGCTCCGCCGCCGTGTTCCAGGGGTCCCAGTCCTGGAGCCAGATTCTCGGGACCCTGGTCAGCAGCCGGGCCGAGCAGATCGTCGTCATCCTCGACTGCTGCCACGCCGGAAACGCCGCACTCGTCTGGGAGGCCGGCCGTGAGAAGCAGCGCGTCTCCCAGCTGATGAGCGTGCAGGCGAACAACCTGATCAGCTCCGGTCCCGGCACACGGCCCACGCCCTTCACCGAGCAGCTTCTGCGGATCCTGAAGGGCGGCGTGGCCGGGCAGGGCGGCGACGTCGGCTTCCACGCTCTCTCCGAAGAGCTCAGGTCGTACATGACCAAGCACTTCAAGACGGAGCGCCCCGAGCCGTGGGAACCGCAGAGCAGGCCCGCCACCTCCGGGGTGGACGTCCTGCTGGCCACCGACCTCCCGCCGCCCGTCAGCAAGGATCTGCCGGGGTCGTGGTGGCGCAGAAGACCGGCCGTCACGGTCGCCGCCGCGGTCGTGGTGGTGGCGCTCCTCGGCTGCGGCGCCTACGTCCTGCACCGGCTCGACCCCCCGGTACGCTGCGCGCCGCCGCTGGAGCTGAGGCTGCTGACCGACCCCGACGTCGAGACGACCGTGCGCAAGGCCGCCACGGCCTACATGGCGTCCGGCGCCAACCGTACGGACGACGGCTGCCGGCGCAGCGGAATCACCACGTACAGCGCGGGCGCCGCCGACGTCGTGGCGGCGTTCCGCGACGACACCGAGGCCTGGCAGCAGCCGGCGACCGGTGACATCAATCCGCAGCGCGACATCGGGTCTCAGCCGGACATCTGGATTCCGGCCGCCTCGGCCGATGTGGAACGGGCGAACTCCGGGACCCGTCCGGCCTTCGCGTCCCTGAGCGACCGCCAGCCGCTGGCCTCCTCGCCGATCGTCCTCGCCGTGCCCGAGAGCTTCGCGCACGACCCGTCACGGCTGAAGGGCCAGAAGCTCGCCGACCTGCTCACGGGGCTCCGGAAGAAGTATCCCCGGGCACAGGTGCGCCGGGCCGACCCGGAGTTCACGGAGGCTGCCCTGTTGGCGTCGAGCGGGCTCTACTCGACGGCGGCATCGGGCAGGGACGCCGAGGGGACCGTCGCGCAGCCCGGGCCACCCGCGCCCACCGCGCGCGATCTGCTCTGCGACCTGGCGGAGGTGGACGAGGTGGACGACCGTACGGCGGTGCTCGTGCCCGAGCACCTCTTCACGACCGGGGTCGGATGCGACTCGTGGAGCCGTGCCGTGCGCGTGGCGCAGTACCCGGACGACGTACCGGGGCTCGACCTCACCTACGTCCGGGTGACCTGGAAGAACGCGCAGCGGGACCGGGACGCCCGGAACGAGGCCGCCGAGGGCTTCCGCAAGTGGCTCGGCGGAAAGGACGGCGCGGAGGTCTTCCGCGCGGACGGCTTCCGGGAGCCCGCGGGCGGTGGGGGCACCGCGGATACGACGGGATGGGCCGTGCACACCGTCAACGGCACGCTCACCGACCCGGGTCCGCTCGCGGGAGCGGCGAGCGGCGACACCATGAACGAGGCGCTCCGCACGTACCGCAGCGCGAACGGCCCCGGCAGCGTGCTGTTCCTGCTGGACAGCTCCGGTTCGATGGGGGACAAATGGCACGGACCGAGCGGCGCCCCCGGCATTCTGAAGCAGTCGCTCCGCGGCCTCGGCGGCGAAGACACGTACGGCGTCTGGTCGGTGGGCGAGAAGGACGGGGTCTCGCACACGACTCTGCTCGACTTCGGCTCGCACCGGAACGCGGACGCGGAATCGACGATCGACAAGCGCGCCGAAGTCGAGGCCGTCGAGGCCGATCCCAGCCACGCCCTGAACGACGCCTGGAGTTTCATGGCGAAGCACAAGACCGACGACCAGCATCCGCGGCTGATCGTCTACCTCACGGACGACGAGGAGAGGGACAAACTGACCGAGGGAGGGCGGTTGGCTCGCTTGCTGAAGTCGGCCCGTGAGAGGGGCGTCCCCATAGTCGTCGTATCGGTGCAGCAGGGCACGTGCGACGCGGGAAAGCCCAACGAGCGGATCGCGGTCGCCAGTGGAGGACGGTGTCTGGACGCCAACCGGAGCGATCTCGTGCCCGCGCTGCAGGACGAGGTCGCCAGAACCGGATCAGGAGACCAGCGATGACCTCCCCCCTCCCCCGCGCCCGGACGCCGTGGCCGGCCGCGATCCTCGCACTCTCTCTCCTGGCGGCCGCGTGCACCGGGGGCGGCGGGCAGGCCGACGGTGGCGGGCAGAACACGGTCCCCAAGGCGGACAGCGGCGAATCCCACGACCTCTTCGTCGCGAGCGGGCGCGATGTCACCGGCAAAGGCGGTGTCCGGCAGCAGTTGATCGACGACTGGAACGCCGAGCAGAGGGCGGCGAACGGCGCGGACGCCTACCGGGCCCACCTCGTCGAGCTGTCGGGCTCGGCCGATCAGCAGCGCAGTCAGCTGCTCGGCGCGCTGCAGTCGGGCAGCGCGGAGTACGACGTGGTCAACCTCGACGTCACCTGGGTACCGGAGTTCGCGGCGGCCGGTCTCATCCGCACCTTGGACGAGGACCTGCTCGACGACGACGTGATCGACTCCGTCGCACGCACAGCGCGCTGGCACGGGGACGTCTACTCCCTACCGTTCAACAGCGACGTGGGTCTCCTCTACTACCGGCCCGACTATCTGAGGCTGGCGCACCTGGAGGACACCGACCTGAAGGGGAAGGTGAAGACCTGGAGCGATCTGGAGGAGGTGATCAACGATGTGGACAGGGCGGAGATGCCTGCGGCGTACCAGGCCGGCTGGACCACTCAGCTCAAGGACTACGAGGGCCGTACGGTCAACGCCATCGAGGCGTTCGCGTCGTCCGGTGACGACGGAGCCGCTCTCACGGACGACCAGGGCCGCTACACGGGCAACAAAGGGAGACTGCTCAGCGGCATCAGCGATCTGCGCACCAGAACCGCCCGAGCGCTGACCCTGACGTACACGGCGGACGAGGCCGGGTCGCTCGCGGACTTCGCCGCCGGAAAGACGGCCTTCCTGCGTCACTGGCCCTACGCCTACGGCGCGTTGAGCCAGACGTTCACGCCGTCCCAGCTCCAGGTCATCCCCTTGCCGGGCAAGGCGGTACTGGGCGGCCAGAACCTCGCAGTGACACGAGACTCGCCACATTTCGAGGCTGCCCAGGACCTCATCCGCGTGCTCACCGACAAGAAGAGCCAATGCCGCCTGCTGCACGCCGGGTTCGCGGCGACCAGAACGTCCGCGTACGACGACGACAAGCTCAGATGCCCCGAGGGCCACCAGCCGGCGACGCCCTCGGCCGGTTCCGGCGAGAGTGCCGACCGCATGCCGCGCGACGGGCAGGGCCGACCCGCCTACGCCTCCAAAACGCTCCTGGCCGCCCTCCGCGGCGCCGCGCTGCGCCCGCGGACCCCGTACTACGGCGCCTTCACCCAGGCGGTGCGCACCGAGCTCGCGCCGCTCTTCGGCGAAGGAACCGCGAAGAGCAACGACGAGCTGGCCGAAAATCTCGACGCGGCGCTGCGTGAGGCCATGCCCACCGCCGACTGACGGCGCACCCCCCACGACCGTGCCTCAGCACGGCACCGTACCCCCGCGGCCGCAAAGGCGGTGTTCGGCCACCGCCCTCGTCCGGAGGGGTGCCGTCATCCGGTTCGCGGCGCACTGCGGCCGGGGCCAGGAGTTGCCGGGCCACGGCCTTCATGAGTCGCTGGTGGTGCGGAACGGACCATCGGGCTCTCCGTGCTCTCCGTGCGCCCGCGCGCTCCAGTGCGCTGTGGGTACGCCCTTGCGGCACTCACGCTCCGTTTCGCTGCTATCACCCCTCAAGAGCCCCCGCTGCCCCCTTGCCCGGTGCCCTGCCCACGCGGCATCGTCACTTTTCGGACAGCTGCACCCCATGGGTGGTGTCCGGCGGATCATGGCCGGGGTCGCAACGCCCGGCACGCACGTCGCCCCGACCGGCGATGACCGCCCCCCGAGGAGCGGTGGCCTGGCACGGCGTCAGGACCTGTACGGGGTGGGCTCGCGGCCGCTGCGCACCGCGCGGATCCGCCGCGAACGCCCCGGACCCCGTCGCGAGCCGGTCCCCCGGCACCGTCACCGGTCCCCGCGGGGCGGCCGTGGCCGCCGCATCCCCGGAGCATCTTCGACGCCCCGTGGAGTTCTGGTCCGAGCCGTCACCGGGCGGGACCGGGCCCGCCTTCGGGAACCGCACCCTCCGGTCGCGCCAGACGGTCCAAGCACCCCCGACCCCCTATCTCTCACAGGAGGAACCATGATCACAGCTCTCGCCCCGCCCACGGCCGGCGCGTCGCGCCGCGCGACCGCGGGTGTGCCGACCACGCCCCGGCCCCGTCCTGGGCGCACTGATTCCGCGTGCGTCCTCTCCCCGGCCTCCACCACACGATTCCGCACCGCCGAGGGGGGTCTCCGTGTCCCCGTACCTGTTCGATAACTCCGCCCCGGAGTCGCAGGGGCGCTTCTCCGCTCTGGAGGCGTGCTACGACCCGGTGTCCCGCCGTCAACTGGCGTCGACCGGGTTGAAGGCGGGGTGGAAGTGCCTGGAGATCGGGGGCGGGAGTGCGTCGTTGGGTGACTGGCTCGCGGAGCAGGTCGGTCCTGACGGCGAGGTGACGATCACCGACATCGAGCCGCGCTGGGCGCAGGCCCGGAGCGATCGGCCCCAAGTGCGCCTGCTGCGGCACGACATCGTCCGGGACCCGCTTCCGGGGGACGGCTACGACCTGGTGCACGCCCGGCTGGTCCTGCTGCACCTGCCGGAACGGCAACGGGTGCTGAAACGACTCGTCGGGGCGCTGCGGCCGGGCGGCTGGCTGGTACTGGAGGAGTTCGACTGCAGTTGGGTGCCGGTGCTCGCCGCACCCGACGAGGACGCGGCGGTTCTCTTCCGTCGGGTGCACACGGCGCTGGTCGGACTGCTGGAGGGAGCGGGAGCCGATCCCCTCTGGGGGCAACGGGTTCTCGGGGCGATGCTGCGGGCGGGCCTGGTGGACCTGAGGGCTACCACGTACGCCGAGGCATGGCCCGGAGGGAGTGCGGGGATCGCCCTGCACCGTCACAACGTCGACCAGGTCGCCCATCAGCTCGCCGGGGCGGGGATCCCGGACCGCGATCTGGATCGCTTCCGGAGTCTGCTGCGGGACCCCGGGTTCGTCGCCAATTCCTACCCGCTCATCAGCGTCCGGGGCCGTCGGCCCTTCGAGGAGTACCAGCCATGACCCGTCGGAGCTACCGAGAAGTACGCCTGCCGTTGGAGGAGGAGCCGCCCGACCTCATGGCCCGGCTCGTCGCGACGGGTCTGTTCTCCCCGTACGTGGTGTACGAGAGCAGCACCGAATGGTCCCTGGCCGGTGGCGCCCTGACCTCGCTGCGGCTGGCCGGGCAGGAGGCCGCCGACCTGAGCCGTGTCGAAGAGTGGCTCGCCCGCACGCCGGTGACCGGCTGGCGGGCCTACGGCTGGGCGGCGTTCGAGCTGGGGCCCGTACTGGCGGGAGCCGCACCGAGCGGGACGGACACTCTTCTGCACCTGATCGTCCCGGCCGACGAGGTGCGCACGGACGGCACCAGCGTCCTGATCCGCTCCCTCGACCCCGAGCGGCTGGACCTCCTGGTCCGGCTGGTCCGCACGGGCCGTTCCGCGGCCGCGCCCGCCGAAAGGGTCCAGCTGCCCCTGGAGGACAAGGGCAACTTCCGGGCAGCGGTCGCCGCGGCCCTGGTGGAACTCCAGGACGACGGGCCCCTCACCAAGGTGATCCTCTCCCGGAGGGTTTCCGTACCGGACCGCGTGGACCTCCCCGCCACCTATGCCGCGGGGCGCCGGGCCAACACCCCGGCCCGGTCCTTCCTCCTCGACCTCGGCGGGATCCGGGCGGTCGGCTTCAGCCCCGAGACGGTGGCCGAAGTCACCCCCGGGGGCAGGGTCACCACCCGCCCTCTGGCCGGGACACGCGCCCTCACCGGAACGGCGGACGAGGACGCCCGCCTCCGTGACGACCTGCTCAGCGATCCCAAGGAGATCCATGAGCACGCCATCTCCGTCAAGCTCGCGCTGGAAGACCTTGCCGCGGTCTGCGACGACACCGTCGTGAGCGAGTACATGTCCGTCCTGCGACGCGGCACCGTCCAGCACCTGGCTTCCACGGTGACCGGCCGGCTCCGGGACGGCCACGGCCCCTGGCGCGCGTTCGCCGCCCTCTTCCCCGCGGTTACCGCCACCGGCATCCCCAAAGCCTCCGCCTACCCCCTCATCCGCGCCCTCGAAGGGCGACCGAGGGGCCTGTACGCAGGCGCCGTCCTCGCCTGCGACGCGGACGGAACCCTCGACGCCGCGCTCGTCCTGAGGAGCGTCTACCAGCAGGGTGACCGCTGCTGGCTCCAAGCCGGCGCCGGAATCGTGCGGCAGTCCCTGCCCGAACGCGAACACGAGGAGACCTGCGAGAAACTGCGCAGCATCGCCCAGTACCTCGTCCCGGCGCCGGAGCACCCGGACGGCGCGACCGGTCCGGCCTGATCCCCCGGTCACCGGCTCCCCGCGCGCATACGGCCCGCCGCTCCGCACCCCGGGAATCGGGAATCGGGCCGCCCGCACCCCGCAACCTCAAATCCTCCTCTGAACGTCTCCCTGTTCGGGTTCGCCGCCGCGCGCCGGGGTCATCACCTCTCCACGGGCAGCGAACGGAACGCCCGGAGAGGGGGGAGCGCTCATGAGGCTCGGTATCGGAATCGGCTGGCGTCCGGAGATCGCGGACGCGGTGGAGGCGCTGGAGGGCGTCGAGTGGGTGGAGGCGGTCGCGGAGAATCTCTGCGCGGACCACCTGCCGGACTCGTTGGTACGGCTCCGGGGACGGGGCGTCACGGTCGTGCCGCACGGGGTGGCGCTGGGGCTCGGCGGCGCGGAACCCCCCGATCCCCGGCGGCTGGCGGACCTGGCGGCGCGGGTGGAGCTGCTCGGGGCGCCGCTGGTGACGGAGCACATCGCGTTCGTGCGGGCCGGGGGGACGTCCGCCGACGCGCCCGCGCTGGAGGCGGGACACCTGCTGCCCGTACCCAGGACCTGGGACGCCCTGGACGTGCTCTGCGAGAACGTGCGGATCGCCCAGGACGCCTTGCCGGTGCCGCTGGCGCTGGAGAACATCGCGGCCCTGGTCAACTGGCCGGACGAGGAGCTGACGGAGGGGCAGTTCCTGGCCGAGCTGGTCGAGCGGACGGGGGTCCGCCTGCTGATCGACGTGGCCAATCTCCACACCAACCACGTCAACCGGGGCGAGGACCCCGCCACGGCGCTGGACGAACTGCCGGTGGAGGCCATCGCGTACGTCCATGTGGCGGGCGGGGTCGAGAAGGACGGCGTCTGGCACGACACGCACGCCCATCCGGTGACGGCCCCGGTGCTGGACGTCCTGACGGAGCTGCGTTCCCGGGTGGACCCGCCCGGTGTGCTGCTGGAACGCGACGACGACTTCCCGCCCGCCGAACAGCTGGCGGGTGAACTCGCCATGATCCGCGAGACGTTGGAAACGGCCGGCCGGTCGGGCCGTACCCGCGGTGCGCTGCCCTGCCCGACCTTGATCCGCCGGACACCGCCCAGGGCCGGGGGCACGACCGCCGCCCGCGAGCGGCTGGCCGGCGCGCAGAGCGCCCTGCTCGCCTCGCTCGTCGCCGGGGCACCCGTCCCCGCGGGCTTCGACGCGCGGCGGCTGGGCGTGCAGAGCGTGGCCCTGGCCGCCAAGCGGGCCGGCATCGTCGCGAAGGTGGCGCCGGAGCTGCCGGAGATCCTGGGAGCGGGCTATCGCGCGGCGTTCCTCCGTTACGCCGCGGGGCGTCCGCCCGCTTCCGGCTACCGCCGTGACGCGCTCGCCTTCGCCGAACATCTGCTGGTCGCGGGTGAGCCCGCCGACGACGCGGCCCGGCGGCGGCTGGCCCGCTGGTGGCAGGAGCGCGCGGGGGCGCGACCGCCCCGCCGCACCACCCGGCTCGCCCGCGCGGCACGCACCGCGTTCGTCACGTCCACCACCGCGCTCAGGACATCTTCCGGGGGGAACCGATGACCATGAACCTGCTCGCACTGCTGCTGACGCTCGGGATCGTGATCTCCGGCGTCCTCCTCATCTCGACAGCTCTCCGGAGCGGCAGGCGGTACACCGCTCCCGGCGCCCCGGTACAGGACGATCACGAGGCGGCGTTCCTCAACGGCGGTCCGGCGAGGGTCGTGGACACCGCTCTCACCGCCCTGCACACCGACGGGCGCGTCATGATCGGCGGCCCGGGCATCGTGTCCGTGGTGCGGGCACAGCCCCGTGACCCGGTGGAGCGCGCCGTCCTCCACGAGCTGGCCCTCGCTCCGAACGGGGCCCTGCACATCCTGCGCCTCGCGGTCATGCACCACCCCGCCGTGCAGGAGATCGGCGACGGGCTGGCGGCTCGGGGGCTGTTGGCCCGGCCGGAGGAGCAGCGGACGCGCCGCCGCTGGGGCGGGATCCAGGGTGGGATCAGTCTCGTGCTCTTCCCCGTCTCGATCATCGCGACCATCGCCCAGTACTCGGCTTTCGACGGTCAGACGGAGATGCCGTTCCCCTTCGTCCTCAAGATGCTGCCCGCGATCCTCTTCGGCGCGGTGAGCGGCCTGGTGGTGTCGGCACGCGCCCGGGCCCGGATCACCAAAGCGGGTCGAGCGGCGGCCGCGTCGTACCGCAGGGCCCACGCCACGGGCGGTACGCCCGCGCAGCAGGTGGCCGCCTCCGGTCTGCGGACACTGACGGACACGGCTCTGCGGGACCAGCTGACGGCCGCCGCCCGTTACGGGGCGCCGAGGCCGCCCCGCCGGGGCGGGTACTCCCCGCCCCGGCACGGCGGCGCCGGGGCCACGAGCGGGGCGGGCGTGGCGATGGTGCCCGTGGTGTGGTGCGCGAGCGCCGGCCCGGGCGGCGGTAGCGGTTCGAGCTGCGGCGCGGGCGGGGGGTCCAGCTGCGGTGGGAGCGGGTTCGGTTGCGGGGGGAGCGGGTCCAGTTGCGGGGGCGGTGGGTCCAGTTGCGGGGGCGGTGGGTCCAGCTGCGGTGGGAGCAGCTCCAGTTGCGGCGGCGGGTCCAGCTCCAGCTGTGGGGGCGGCGGGTCGAGCTGTGGGGGCGGGAGCAGTTGAGGGCGGGGCGGGGGCGCGAGCCACGACCGGCTCTCAGCGCCCCACCGCCTCCGCGATGCGCAGGGCCACCTCGGCGGGCGTGAGGTGGGTGGTGTCGATGACCTCGGCCTCCCGGTGGAGCCAGCTGCGGGCCGCCTCGGCGTAGGGCTCCAGGTACTTCAGCCGGAACGACGAGGGGCCCATGTCGGTGTCGCCCTCGATGCGCCCGCGGAGGGTGTCCTGGTCGGCGTGGAGGACGAAGTGGTGTACCGGGATGGCGTGGTGGGCGAGGCCCTCGCTGATCTCGCGCCAGTACTCCTCGACCAGGACGGTCATCGGCATCACCAGCGTCCCACCGGTGTAGTCGAGCACGTGGCGGGCGGTCTCGACCACGAGCGGGCGCCACGGGGGCCAGTGCTGGAAGTTGTCCAGTCCGGGCAGCCCGGGCTTGATGTCCATGAGCGTCTCGCCGACCTTCTCGGCGTCGAGCACCCGCGAGTCGGGGAGCAGCCGCTGCACGAAGGCGCTGGTGGTCGTCTTGCCCGCGCCGTGGGTGCCGTTGATCCATACGATCACGGGCTCCAGGCTACGGGGGAGGGCGTAAAAGGGCCACGGGGGAGATTCACCACTCCCCCGTATCCGTGTCCGGATGGTGAACGGGTCCGGCCGGTTCCTCCTCGGCTCGCATAGAACTCGGTCATGGTCTGGTTGATATGTCTGCTGATCGCCTGGGCCGCGGCGGCCCTCTCCTGCCTGCGGCTCTGCCTCGCCGCCGCCAGGGCCGCCCGTCCCCCGGCCGCTCCCTCCTGCCGGTCCGGCCAGGTGCCGCACGACCTGAGCCTGTACGAGACGGCCTTCCTGGCCGGCGGTCCGGAGCGGGTCGCGGACCTGGCGCTGATCTCCATGCATCTGCGGCAGAGCCTGCTGCTGGCGCACACCGGCTGGGCGACGGTGGTGGATCCCCGGGGCCGGGACGACGTCGAACGCACGGTGATCCGGGCCATCGGGCCGGAGGGCCAGTCGAGGATCGCGCCGGTGCGGGCTGCCGCCGCGTCGGCCGAGCCGGTACGCGCGCTGGCGGACCGTCTGGTGGCGGCCGGGCTGGCGATGCCGCACGCGCTGCGCGGCGCGACGGCGGCGGCGCTGGGCGAGGTCAGGCGGGCGGCGGTGCTGATCGTGGTGCTGGCGCTCGCCTCCGTCACTCTCCCCGGCCGGTCGCTCTCGCCGGGTGGACCGGCGCTCGTCTGGTTCGCGCTGCCGCTGGTGCTCGCGTTGGGCTGCCTGCTCATCGTGCGGATCGAGAACCACCCGTACAGTCCGTGGGCCTCCCCCGCCGGGCAGGAGTGGCTCGACTCGCTGCGGGGTCCGGGCTCGGAGCGCGGCACCCACCGCCACCTGCTCGCCACCGTCGCGGTGCGCGGCCTGCACGCCGTGCAGGACCCGCTGCTGCGCGCCGCCCTGACGGGCCGTCGCGCCGACCGTCCGGGGCACGCGTAGGGGGTGTCCGGCGGATCGGGGCCGGGCAGGGCACGGCGACCCCGGTCATGATCCGCCGGACACCACCTGGTCCCGGGCGCCTGGGCGCCGCCCCCGCGCCGGGACACGCTTCCTGACGCCTGTCGACGGTCCTTTACTTCACCGGCCCGGAACCCGACGATCCACTTCCCGCAGGAGACCTTGCGGCCCAGGGACGAAGGGACCAACCGGTGAGAGCAGCAGTCACGCGGTACGCGACGGCCGGGGCGCTGGTACTCGCCGCGCTGCCCGCCGCATCCGCCACCGCCACCGCCCCGGCCACCGTGCCGCCGGCGGGGACGGCCGCCGGGGCGGTGGCCGGGGCGTGGGACCCGACGGCCCGGTCGGTGGCCGAGGCGCGCGGGACGGTGGTCGCCGCCGCGCGGGCGCGGGAGCGGGGGATCGCCTTCGGCGACTGCCCGGAGGGCGAGATGCTGCCGGAGTCGTTGCGGTGCGGGACCTTCGCCGTACCGGTCGACTACGCGCGCCCGTACGGGCCGCGGATCGAACTCGCCGTCAGTCGCAGAGCCGCCACCGGCGACGCGGCGGAGCGGCAGGGCTCGTTGGTCTACGACCCGGGTGGGCCGGGTGCCGCGAGCATCACCTTCCCGCTGGTCGGCGACTGGCCCGCCTGGCGGAAGACCGCCCGCGCCTACGACCTGGTCGGCTACGCCCCGCGCGGTGTCGCCCCGTCGCCCGCGCTGTCGTGCCGTCCCCCCGAGGAGGCTGCCCAAGCGCCCACCGACTCGCCGCAGCACCCCTCGGCCGCGTACAAGCGGGAGCGGACCGTCCTCGCGAAGGTGTACGCGGACGGGTGCGCGCGCACCGCCGGGGTCGCGCTGCGCCGCTACTCCTCCCTCGACGGCGCCCGCGATCTGGAGGTGCTGCGGGCCGCGCTGGGCGAGCCGCGGCTGACCTTCATGGGCACGGACCAGGGCGCGTACGTCGGGGCGTTGTACGCGACGCTGTTCCCCTCGCACGTACGCCGGATGGTCTTCGACTCGCCGCTCGACCCCGACGCCCGGCGGCTCGGCTACCGGACGGGGCTGGCCCGCTCGCGTGCCCTGGAGTCCCGTTTCGAGGACTTCCTCTCCTGGGTCGCCCGCCATGACGACGTCTACGGCCTGGGGGCGACGGCCGACGCGGTGCGGGGCCGCTACGACCTCGTACGAGACGAGCTGTCGCGGAACCCGGCCGGCGGGAAGGTCGGGACCGCCCAGCTCCAGGCGGCCTTCCTGGGCGCCGCGTACTACGACGACTACTGGGCGATGCGGGCGTCGGCCCTCTCCGCCTGGGCGAAGGGCGACCCGCAGCCGCTGATCGCCCAGGCGTCACCCCGGCCGTACACGGCGAAGGGCGACGAGAACGCCGACGCGGTCCGCACGGCGGTGGAGTGCAACGACGGAGTGTGGCCCGCCGACTGGCGCACGTGGGACCGCGACCACAGCCTGGCTGCCCGTCGGGCCCCGTTCGCCACCTGGGCGGGCGCCTGGGCGACCCTGCCGTGCGCCTCCTGGCCGGAGCCCCGGCAGGACCCGCTCGACGTGAGGACCGGGCGCGGCGAACTGCCGCCGGTACTGGTCCTGGCGGCCGAGCGCGACGGGGCGACGCCCTACGCCGGGGCGGTGGAACTGCGGCGGCGGCTGCGCGGGGCGGCGCTGGTGACCGAGCGGGGCGCGGGCTCGCACGGCATCGGCGGCGCCGACAACGCCTGCGTCAACGGCCACCTGGAGACGTACCTGCTGACGGGACGGGTACCCGTGCCGGACGCCGAGTGCGCCCCGCACCGGGAGCCGAATCCGGTCTCGCCGCACCGCGCCGTCGCCCGGGACACCGGACCGCAGCGCATCCTGCGGGGCGGGCCCACCTCCTCGACGCCCGCAACCCCCTGAGCGGCAGTCAGCCCGCCCGCTCCGCCATCTCGGCGGCGTACGGCGGCTGGGCGCCCGCCACCGCGCAGGTGCGGGCGGCGACCGCGACGGCGAACTCCGTCGCGCCCCGCAGGGCGGATCCGGTCAGTCCGTCCAGCCGGCCGCCCAGCAGCCCGTCGGCCGCGAGGCGGTGCAGCAGCCCGGCGGTGAAGGCGTCCCCGGCGCCGATCGTGTCGACCACGTCGACGCGGGGCGCGGACACCCGGACGTCGAGGTCGCGGGTGCGGGCGAGGGCGCCGTCGCCGCCGAGCGTCACCACCGCGAGCCCGGCTCCCGCCGCGAGGAGCCGGTCCGCGGCCTCGTCCGGCCCGGTGCCGGGCATCAGCAGCTCCACGTCGTCGGCGCTGACGCGGACGATGTCGGCGAGCGCGCACCAGTGCGGCAGCCGGGAGCGCAGCCGCTCCACGTCGACCAGGGTGGGGCGCACATTGGGGTCGAGGCAGACGGTCGCGGTGTCCCGGGTGTGTTCCAGGGCGGCTTCGATCGCGGCGCCGCCCGGCGGGAGCGCGAGGGCGAGGCTGCCGGTGTGGACGCAGACGGGAGGCGGTCCGGCCGCGAGTGCCGCGGTGAGTTCGGCGGGTGTCCACTGCCAGTCGGCGGTGCCCTCGGCGTAGAAGTCGTAGGAGGCGGCACCGGAGTCGTCGATCCGCGCCAGGGCGAGGGTGGCGGGGCGGGCACTGGTGACCGAGGGGCCGAGGTCGACGCCGGAGCCGGCGAGCCGTTCGCGCAGGAGGGCGCCGAGCGGGCCCTGCGAGAGGCGGCCCGCGAAGCGGGTGGGGGTGCCGAGCCGGGCGAGCGCGACGGCGGTGTTGGCGGGGCCGCCGCCCGCATGGACGGTCAGGGGCGTCGAGCCGTCCGGGGCGGTCGCGTGGACGAAGGCGTCGGCGACGGCCTCACCGATGACGGTGACGGACGCGGAAGGTGAAACGGACGGAGTCGTCATGACCGGGCCTCGGGCTTTCTTCTGGGGCGGCCCGGGAGGCGGTCGCGCCGCCGCGTCCCGGAACCTCGCGGGACGGACGCGGGCCCTGGGTCCCGGGGCGTGCGGGTCACGAGGACCACGCACGCCCCGGAAGGACGCCGGTGCGGCACGCAGGCTGCGAGCCGCACCCGGAGCCGGACCCGGTGTCGCTGGAGCGGCTGTCCGTGACGCTGGAAGCGTCCGGACGCCCTCTGATCTTCCGGGTCGGGGGTGGCCGGGAAACGCCGGCATTGCGAGTCGGGCCACCAGGTGTGCGGATGGCCGGCGGTCTTCCGGGAGGGCCCCCGGGAGAACGCCGACCAGAGGACCCTACGCGAGACCCGCGACGAGGTCGGCGACCGCCTTGCGGCGACCGGTGTAGAACGGCACCTCTTCGCGCACGTGGAGCCGTGCCTCGGAGGCCCGCAGGTGGCGCATCAGGTCGACGATGCGGTAGAGCTCGTCGGCCTCGAAGGCCAGCAGCCACTCGTAGTCGCCGAGCGAGAACGACGCCACGGTGTTGGCGCGGACGTCGGGGAAGCCGCGGGCCATCTTGCCGTGGTCGGAGAGCATCCGGCGGCGGTCCTCGTCGGGCAGCAGGTACCAGTCGTAACTGCGCACGAACGGGTAGACGCTGACGTAGTCGCGGGGCGTCTCGTCGGCCAGGAAGGCCGGGATGTGCGACTTGTTGAACTCGGCGGGGCGGTGCAGCGCCATGTTCGACCAGACCGGCTCCAGAGCGCGGCCCAGCTTGGTGCGCCGGAAGAGGTTGTACGCCTCCTGGAGCTCGTCCGAGGTCTCCGCGTGCCACCAGATCATCAGGTCGGCGTCGGCGCGCAGACCGGAGAGGTCGTAGGTGCCCCGGACGGTGATGTCCTTGGCGGCGAGCTGGTCGAACAGCTCCTGGACCTCGTCGGCGTAGCCCGCGCGGTCCTCCGGCAGCACGTCGCGCAGCTTGAAGACGGACCACAGGGTGTAGCGGATGACCTCGTTGAGGTCCTTGGCCTTCTTACCGGCGTTCGGGATCTTCTCAGGCGCACTCATACGGCTATTGTCCCGCCTCGTCTTCCGTGCCCCGAACCAGGGTAGGCGTGGCGATGATCTCCCCCGCGATCTCCCTGGCGATCTCCCGCGCGATCTCCTCCGTGATCTCCTCCGCGGGCTGCCCCGCCGGTCCCGTCACGACGGCCCCGACACGGCGGGCCCCCGTCACGGCCTCTCCCTCAGCTCGGCGGCGATCTCGTCGGCGGCGCGGTGGGCGCTCCCGACGCAGGCCGGGATGCCGACGCCGTCGTAGACCGCGCCGCAGACCCGCAGGGCGGGGAGCTTCGCGATCTCGCCCCGGACGCGTTCGACCTTGGTGAGGTGGCCGACCGGGTACTGCGGCAGTCCGCCGATCCACCGGGTGACCGTGGTGTCGACGGGTCCGGCGGTGAGGCCGGTGGCGGTGGCCAGGTCGTGGCGGGAGACCGCGGCGAGTTCGTCGTCCTCGCGGTGCAGGTGGTCGTCGTCGCCGTACCGGCCGACCGACGTACGGAGCACGAAGAGGTCGGGGGCCGCGTCGGCGACCCACTGCCACTTGTTGCTGGAGAAGGTGGCGGCCTTGATCGTGCGGCCGTCGACGGGGGGCACCAGGAAGCCGGAGCGGCCGCGGAATGCCTCCACCGCCTCGATGTCCTCGCGCCGGAACGCCATCGTGATCAGGGCCATCGAGGCGTACTCGACCCCCGCGAGTTCGGCGGACGCACCCGGGGACTCGGCGGCCAGCAGGGTGGAGGCGGACCAGGCGGGGGTGGCGAGGACGACACCGTCGGCGGCGATCACCCCGTTCTCCGTACGGACGTCCCAGCCGGCGGCGGTACGGGAGAGGCCGAGCACCGGGGTGGCGGTGCGGATCTCGCCGCCCCCGGCCCGCACGGTGTCGGCGACGGCACCCGGAAGGGTGCCGAGGCCGCCTGCGATGCCCTGGAAGACGGGACCGCCCGTCTGCTGCGCGGCGGCCCGCGCCTGGACCCGGCGCACCCCGTCGAGCAGCGGGCCGCCCTCCTTGGCGATGTCGAAGAGCTGCGGCACGGCGGCCCGCATGGAGATCCGGTAGGCATCGCCCGCGTAGACCCCCCCGAGCAGCGGCTCCACGAGGCGGTCGACGACCTCGCGGCCGAGCCGGTCGGCGACGTACGCGCCGATCGCGACGTCGTCGCCGACGGCGGTCGCGGTCAGCTCGCGCTCCTGGGCGATGCGGGCGATGCCCTCGGGCGAGAGCACCTCGCGCAGTGCCTCCGGGTCGCCCGGGACACCCATCACGTGCCCCTTGGGCATGGGGCGCAGCGCGTCACGCGTCCAGAGGGAGGCTGCGGCCGTGGCGGGCGGCTGGAGGCGGTCGCCGAGTCCGGCGGCGCGGGCCAGGCCGACCGCTTCCGGGCGCCTGGCGAGCATCGATTCGGCGCCGAGGTCGACCTGGACACCCGCGACCTCGCCGGTCATGAGCTTCCCGCCGAGCCGCTCCGCGGCCTCCAGGAGGGTGACCCGTACCCCGCTGCCGAGCAGCCGGTGGGCGGCGGCCAGTCCGGCGATCCCCCCGCCGACGACGACGACGTGTGGCCCGGTCGCGTGCGCGTGCTGTTCAGAACCCTGCATGGGTCCACTCTCTCAAACCCCGAACGAGTCCCGAACGTGACTGCTTCGAAACCGTGGGAGCGAAACCCGGCGAGGGGCCGGGGCGTCCAAGGGGCACACGTCGACTCATCACCCGGGGGGACCAGTCATGCAGTCCGTACGGAGAACCAGGAGTTACCCGGAGCAGCCGGAGCACGCGCGCCCGCGCACCCGTTTCCGTACCGCGGCTCTCGCGGCCGGGGCGCTCGTCGTCCTGCTCGCGGTGGGCGGGTGCGGTGCGAGCGACAGCGGCGGCACGGGCACGTCCGCCTCGGACGAGAAGGCAGCCGTCGCGCAGGGGGAAGACAGCGGGGCGAAGGCGGCGGCCGGCCCGGCCAGGTCGGACACGGCGGGTTCCGGGGCAGCCGGAGAGACGGACGGGAAGGCGGTGGACAAGAGCACGACGGCCGCCACCCACGTCATCCGCACCACCGTCATGTCCATCGAGGTGAAGAGCGTCCCGAAGGCCGTCGCGGCGGCCCGGTCCGCCGCCGAGGGCAGCGGCGGGCTGGTGGAGAGCGAGTCGACCGAGCGGGTGGACGACGTCCACGACGCCTCGCACCTCGTCCTGCGTGTCCCCGAGGACCGGTACGAGGAGGTGCTGAGGCGGCTGACCGGCACGGGCAAGCTCCTGTCCCGCACCTCGGAGGCGAAGGACGTCACCGACCGGGTCGTGGACGTGGAGAGCCGCATCGCGACCCAGCGCGCGAGCGTCGACCGGGTGCGCGCCCTGATGGCGAAGGCGGAGCGGCTCAGCGATGTCGTGGCGCTGGAGGGCCAGTTGAGCAGCCGTCAGGCGGACCTGGAGTCACTGCTGGCGCAGCGGGCGAGCCTGGCCGACCGTACGTCGCTGGCGACGATCACCCTCGACCTCAACGAGCCGGACACCTCGGGTGCGGAGGAGGACGACGATCCCGGATTCGGGGACGCGGTGACCGGCGGGTGGGACGCGTTCGTCACGACGCTGCGGTGGATCGCGATGGCGATCGGCGCCACCGCCCCGTTCCTGGCGGCCCTCTCCCTGCTCCTGGTGGTCTGGCGGCTGGTGGCCCGCCGACGCCGCGTACCGGCGTCGGGAGCAGGCTCCCCGGTGCCGCCGGCGGTAGCGGCCGGCCCGGACGAGCGGGGGGGCGCGGGTACGACACCCGCTCCCTGAGCCCGCCGGGCAGCGCCACGGGGCCGTGTCCGACGATTCCCGCCGGGCGGGCGGTGTCCGACGCGACTTGACGGCCTAGCGTGGTGGTCACACTGCGGCGAAGGGACCTGGCATGACGGAGCGACTGGTGGTCATCGGGGGCGACGCGGCGGGCATGTCCGCCGCGTCGCAGGCCCGCAGGCTGAAGGGGCCGGACGAGCTGAGCATCGTGGCCTTCGAGCGCGGCCACTTCTCCTCGTACAGCGCCTGCGGCATCCCGTACTGGGTGGGCGGCGACGTGGCGGAGCGCGACGATCTGATCGCCCGCACGCCCGAGGAGCACCGGGCGCGCGGCATCGATCTGCGCACCCGCACCGAGGTGACGGAGATCGACGTCGCGGGCCGGCGGGTGCGGGCGCTGGACCGGGAGACCGGCGCGTCCTCCTGGACCGGCTACGACAAGCTGGTGATCGGAACCGGGGCCCGGCCGGTGCGCCCGGCGCTGCCCGGCATCGACGCCCCCGGCGTGCACGGGGTGCAGACCCTCGACGACGGCCAGGCGCTGCTGGACTCGCTGGACCGGACCGGCCCCGGCCGCCGGCGCGCGGTGGTGGTGGGCGCCGGGTACATCGGCGTCGAGATGGCCGAGGCCATGCTGAACCGCGGGTTCGAGGTGACCGTGCTGAACCGGGGCGAGCAGCCGATGGCCACACTTGACCCGGACATGGGGCGCCTGGTGCACGAGGCGATGGACGGCCTCGGCATCACGACGGTGAACCGCGCGGCGGTCACCGCTGTCCGCACGGGCCCGGACGGCCGGGTCTCCGGGGTGGTGACCGAGGCGGAGACGTACCCGGCGGACGTGGTGGTCCTCGGCATCGGCGTGGAGCCGGAGACGACCCTGGCCCGCGCGGCCGGGCTGCCGCTCGGGCCGCACGGCGGGCTGCTCACGGACCTGTCCATGCGGGTGGTCGGACACGAGGACATCTGGGCGGGCGGCGACTGCGTGGAGGTGCTGGACCTGGTGGCGAAGCGCACCCGGCACATCGCGCTCGGTACCCACGCCAACAAGCACGGCCAGGTCATCGGGGCCAACGTCGGCGGTGGGTACGGCACGTTCCCGGGTGTGGTCGGTACGGCGGTGAGCAAGGTCTGCGACCTGGAGATCGCCCGGACCGGTCTGCGGGAGAAGGACGCGCGGGCGGTCGGGCTGCGGTTCGTGACGGCCGTCATCGAGTCGACGGGCCGCGCCGGCTACTACCCGGGCGCCGCGCCCATGACGGTGAAGATGCTCGCCGAGTACCGCACGGGCAGGCTGCTGGGCGTGCAGATCGTGGGCCGCGAGGGCGCGGCGAAGCGGGTGGACATCGCGGCGGTGGCGCTGACCGCCGGGATGACGGTGGAGGAGATGACCGCGCTCGACCTGGGGTACGCCCCGCCGTTCTCCCCCGTATGGGACCCGGTCCTGGTGGCCGCGCGGAAGGCGAGCACGGCGGTACGGGCGGCGGGCTCGGCCTGAGCGGCGGGCTCGGCGACCGGGCCGGGCGGCGGCCAGGACGGGGCGGTTGAGGACGGGGGCAGTGGCCGGAGGGGGCGGGGCCGGAGGGGGCAGTGGCCGGAGGGGGTGGGGCCGGGCCGCTTCTCCCGCCTGGCCCCACGGGGGTCCCGGTACTTCACTGGGAGGAGGAGAGCCCGAGACGGTCTGATGCCGGGAGGCCACATGAGCGCCGTTTTCGACCCCACCCGCGTGGCTCATCTCGGCGGACGGTTCGCCCCCGTGACCGAGGAGGTCGACGCGGTGGACCTGGACGTCGTCGGTGAGCTGCCGCGAGAACTGGACGGCGTCTATCTGCGCAACGGCCCGAACCCGCGTTTCAGCCCGGTCGGCTCGTACCTCTACCCGATCGACGGGGACGGGATGCTGCACGGCGTGTGGATGTCCGAGGGCCGGGCGCGTTACCGCAACCGCTTCGTCCGCACGCCCGCCATGCGGGCGGAGGAGAAGGCCGGGCACGCCCTGTGGGGAGGGGTGGAGTCGATGATCTTTCCCGGCGCGGACGAGGTCGGTCAGGATCTGGCCGGTGACTTCAAGCCGATTCCGGACATCAACGTGGTGGAGCACGCGGGCCGACTGCTGGCCCTGGGCGAGGCCGACTGCCCGTACCGCATGGGCCCCGGGCTCGACACCCTGGGCAAGGAGACTTTCGGCGGCAGGTTGCCCGGCGGCATCACCGCGCATCCCAAGACCGATCCGTCGACCGGCGAGATGGCGGCCTTCTGCTACGCCCTGGAGCCGCCCTGGCTGACGTGGTCCGTCGTGGCGGCGGACGGCTCGGTGAGCAGGGGGCCCACCCCGGTGGCGGGGGTGGAGGAGCCGTTGATGATCCACGACATGGCACTCACCGACCGCTATCTGGTGCTGGTCCTCGCCCCGGCCTTCTTCGACCTCGACGCCGCCATGAGCGGCGGCTCGTTCCTGGCCTGGCGGCCCGAGCGGGGGACCCGCGTCGCGCTGATCCCCCGCGACGGCACGGAGGTCCGCTGGGCCCAGGAGGAGGCGTTCTGGCTCTGGCACACGGTCAACGCCTACGACACCCCCGAGGGGCAGGTCGTCCTCGACTACGTCCAGTGGCCCGCCCTCTCCCTGGGCGGGGAGAGCTCCGGCGAGGGAGCGGGCGGCGCGACGGCCAGGGGCCTCACGCGGGCCGTCGTCGACCCTGCGACCGGTACCGTGCGGCGCACCCGGCTCGACGACATGCGGGTGGAGCTGCCCCGCATCGACGACCGCCTGATCGGGAGCCCGCACCGGCGGATCGCGATGGCGGCGGGCAGCGGCCGGAACGCGGGGCTGCTCTCCGGCGAGTACGACGCCCTGCGGTGGTTCGACACCGGTGGCGGCAGACCGGTCACCCGCCTGTGGGACGCCGGGGACCTCTCGGTCGGCGAGCCCGCGTTCGCCCCGTCGCCCGGCTCCGTGGACGGCGGGGGGTACTGGCTGACGTACGCCACCGACCGTACGGACGGCACCAGCTGGCTCCTGGTGCTGCCCGACGAGGACCCGGCCGGTGGCCCGGTGGCCCGGGTCCGCATCCCCGTCAGGGTGCCGCTCGGTCTGCACGGCACCTGGCTGCCCACCGAGGAGTGAGCCGGGCGCGGCTCAGCGCGCGGTCTGCGTGTGGACGTACTCCACGAGGCGGGTGAGGGAGTCCGGGTCCATCGAGGGCATGACGCCGTGGCCGAGGTTGAAGATGTGACCCTCCAGGCCGGCGGCCGCCTCCAGTACCTCGCGGGTCTTCTCCTCGACCGTGGCGGTCGGGGCGAAGAGGACCGCCGGGTCGAGGTTGCCCTGGAGCGCCTTGCCGGGACCGACACGGCGGGCGGCCTCGTCCAGGGAGACGCGCCAGTCGACACCGACGACGTCCGCGCCGGCCTCGCCCATGAGGCCGAGCAGCTCGCCGGTACCCACGCCGAAGTGGATGCGGGGGACGCCGTAGGAAGCGACGGCGTCGAAGACCTTGGCCGAGGCGGGCATCACCGAGCGGCGGTAGTCGGCGGGGGAGAGCGCGCCGACCCAGGAGTCGAAGAGCTGGACCGCCGAGGCGCCCGCCTCGATCTGGACCTTCAGGAAGGCGCCGGTGATCTCCGCGAGCCGGTCCACGAGGTCGGCCCAGAGCTGGGGGTCGCCGTACATCATGGCCTTGGTGCGCTCGTGGTTGCGGGAGGGCCCGCCCTCGACGAGGTAGCTGGCGAGCGTGAACGGGGCGCCCGCGAAGCCGATGAGCGGGGTGGTACCGAGCTCGGCGGTGAGCATGCCGACGGCCTCGGTGACGTACGGGACGTCCTCGGGCGTCAGATCGCGCAGCCGGGCCAGGTCTGCGCGGGTGCGGATCGGGTCGGCGATCACGGGGCCGACGCCGGGCTTGATGTCCAGGTCGATGCCGATGGCCTTGAGCGGGACGACGATGTCGCTGTAGTAGACCGCGGCGTCCACCTTGTGGCGGCGCACGGGCTGCATGGTGATCTCGGTGACCAGCTCCGGCATCGCGCAGGAGTCGAGCATCGCGATGCCCTCACGGACCTTCAGGTACTCGGGCAGCGACCGCCCCGCCTGCCGCATGAACCAGACAGGGGTGTGCGGGACGGGTTCTCGCCGGCACGCCTTGAGGAACACCGAGTCGTGGGTGGCGGAGGTCGTCGTCGGCTGGCCCGGGGGGCGTTCATTGGCACTCACGCACAGAATCTTCGCACGCCGCCCCAAGGAGCACGGTCCCACCAGGGTGTCTCTCCCTGCGCGCGGCCCGCGTTCCGCCTACTCTTCCCCGCATGGCTCCGGCGCAGGAACAGTTCTCCGATCATTCCGACCACCCCTCCCAGAAGGACGGTGCGGAGAGCAAACCCACTCCGCCCGGGTTCCGGTCGGCGGTCGAGGCACTGCGCTCGGCGCGGCTCCGTCCGGAGCTGGAGATCGAGACGACCAAGCCCCCGCAGCGACTGGCCCCGTACGCCTACGCCCTGGAGGCGGCGGTGGTGGACGGCGACGAGGACCTCGCGGACGGCCGCCTGGTGCTGCTGCACGACCCGGCCGGCCACGATGCCTGGCAGGGAACGTTTCGCCTGGTGACGCTCGTGCGCGCGGAACTGGAGCCGGAGATGGCCGCCGACCCGCTGCTGCCCGAGGTGTGCTGGTCCTGGCTGACGGGCGCCCTGGAGGCGCGCGGTCTCACCTACGGGTCGGCAGGCGGCACGGTCACCCGGGCGGGGTCGCACTACTTCGGCGAGCTGAGCAGCCGCCGCCCCGCGACCCAGATCGAGATCCGCGCGTCCTGGACCCCCGGTGAGGGGCCGGGCGGGGTCCCGGACACCGCGGGGCACCTGACGGCCTGGGGCGACCTGCTCTGCCAGATCGCGGGCCTGCCCCCGTCGGGCGCGGCCGACGCGACGGTGGTCACCCTGCCGCAGCGGCGGGGGCCGCAGGCGTCGTAGTCGTCCGGCGTCCGGCGCTCGGCGGATCGCTCCCGGGCTCCCGGAGCCCCCGACGCAGGAGCCTCGGAGCTCCGGAGCCTCGGCGGCCCGGCGGCCCGGCGGCCCGGGAAAGCACCGTCCCGACCCACTCCTGACAGGGTCGGCCGACCGCCGGCCGCATTGTCGTACAATCGATCGCGCGTCCGATTTGTCCGAATTGTTACTCACCAAATCGTGATCTTCCTCTAAAGGAGGACGGGTCTGCTGCCGAAGAGGTCAATGACCCTTCAAGCACGGTTCGCCCCGGCTTCATCCCCGAGCCGGCCCGTCCCGCCACTCCCCCAGGAGGCCTGGTGTCCGTTCTCCTAGAGCAGCCCGCAAGCCTGGTCGCCTACCGCCCGAACAAGCCGACGGCCATGGTCGTCGTGGCCGACCCGCGCGTCCGTTCCACCGTGACCCGCCATCTGTGGGCCCTCGGAGTTCGTGACGTCATCGAGGCGTCGTCCATCGCGGAGGCCCGCCCCCGTGTCGGCAACCCGCGCGACATCTGCGTTGCCGACGTCCACCTGCCCGACGGTTCCGGGCTGACCCTGCTGTCCGAGACCCGAGCCGCAGGCTGGCCCAACGGTCTCGCCCTCTCCGCCGCCGACGACATCGGTGCCGTACGCAACGCCCTCGCGGGCGGCGTCAAGGGCTACGTCGTCACCGGCACCCGTACCAACATCGGCCATCCCAACCGACCCGGCGTCGCCCCCATCGGCGCCAACGCCGCCCGTATGCACCGCCGGCCTCCCGGCTCCCCGAGCCACCCGGGCGGCTACCGCGAACTGTCCGGCCGCGAGGTGGAGGTGCTCCGTCTGGTCGCCGAAGGCCAGTCCAACAAGGCCATCGGCGTCTCGATGGGCCTCTCCGCCCTCACGGTCAAGTCCCACCTCGCCCGCATCGCCCGCAAGCTCGGCACCGGAGACCGCGCCGGAATGGTCGCCGTCGCCCTGCGGACCGGCATCATCCACTGATCACCCCCCGCCGGCACCCGCAGGGATGCGGGATCCGGCCGGTTTACACGCCCGACACCCGGCGACGGAACGTTCCGTCGTCGGGTGTCGCGCATACACGGATACCCTTGACGGGTGACCGACGCCCAAGAGACCGCAGCAGACACGACACTGCGAACCACCGGGGGCGCTCCCCCGGACGACGTCGCCCCGGCGCCGATCCCCTTGCTGGAACCGCGCGAGGGCATTCCACCGGTGGTGGCGGACGACGACGCCCTCGCCCGGGTGATCGCCGCGTTCGCCACGGGCAGCGGCCCGGTTGCCGTCGACGCCGAGCGCGCTTCCGGCTACCGCTACGGCCAGCGCGCCTATCTCGTACAGCTGCGCCGCGAGGGTGCGGGCAGCGCCCTGGTGGACCCCGTCGGCTGCCCCGACCTGTCGGGTCTCGGCGAGGCGCTGACCGGTACCGAGTGGATCCTGCACGCTGCCACGCAGGACCTTCCCTGCCTGCGCGAAATAGGCATGCTCCCCACCTCCCTCTTCGACACGGAGCTCGCCGGGCGGCTGGCCGGGTTCCCCCGGGTCGGCCTCGGCGCGATGGTCGAGAACGTCCTCGGGTTCGCGCTGGAGAAGGGCCACTCGGCCGTCGACTGGTCCACCCGGCCGCTCCCCGACCCGTGGCTGCGCTACGCCGCGCTCGACGTCGAGCTCCTGATCGATCTGCGGGACGCGCTGGAGAAGGAGCTGGACCGCCAGGGGAAGCTGGAGTGGGCCCACGAGGAGTTCGACGCCATCGCGGCGGCGCCGCCGGCCCCGCCGCGCAAGGACCCGTGGCGCCGGACCTCCGGCATGCACAAGGTGCGCAGGCGCCGTCAGCTCGCCGTCGTACGCGAGCTGTGGGAGACCCGCGACCGGATCGCGCAGCGGCGCGACGTCTCCCCGGGCAAGGTGCTGGGCGACGGGGCGATCGTGGAGGCCGCCCTCGCGTTGCCCCTCAACGTCCAGGCCCTGTCGGCCCTGCCCGGTTTCGGACACCGGGTGAACCGGCGTCAGCTGGAGCAGTGGCAGGCCGCCGTGGACCGCGCCAAGGCGCTGCCCGAGTCCGAGCTGCCGCAGCCCGGCCAGCAACTCACGGGCCCGCCCCCGCCACGTGCCTGGGCGGACAAGGACCCCGCGGCGGCGGAGCGGCTGACGGCGGCCCGCGCCGCGGTCGCCGACCTCGCCGAGCGGCTGCACCTGCCCCCGGAGAACCTCATCACCCCGGACACCGTGCGCCGGGTCTGCTGGGAACCGCCGAAGAGTGTCACCCCGGGGGCGGTCGAGGACCTGCTCGCGGGGTACGGCGCGCGGAGCTGGCAGATCGGGCTGGTGGCCCCGCTGCTGCGGGACGCGCTGAACGCGAGCGCTGCTTCCTGAACCCGCCCGGGGCCACGGCACCCGGCATCCGGCCACACGCAATAGGGCACGCGACACCGTGTCGACGACACCCCCGGCTCGGCCCGCGCGTCCGCGCGGCCGACCGGGGGTGTCCTCGTGTCCCGGGCCGCGCGACCGACGCGGCGGGTGCCGTGAGGAGCGAAATCGCGCCAGGTTGCCGACTCGCGTTCCGCGCCCGGGACCGCCCTTCCGTGGCGCCGGCCGGTGTGACCTTCGACGCTCCGGCCACAGGGGGTGGGCAGTCTGGTTACCCGCAAGTAGCATGAGGGTGGGCGGCACGCTTCCGGGCGTGCCCCGCAGCAGTGCCATCCCGCACCTGGAGGAGAGCCATCGTGCCTCGTACCATCCGGGACGTCGTCTTCGTCGACGGCGTCCGCACCCCGTTCGGCAAGGCGGGCCCGAAGGGCATCTACCACGAGACCCGCGCCGACGATCTCGTCGTGAAGGCCATCCGGGAGCTGCTGCGCCGCAACCCGGACCTGGACCCCGCGAGGATCGACGAGGTCGCCATCGCCGCGACCACCCAGATCGGCGACCAGGGCCTCACCCTCGGCCGGACCGCCGGAATCCTGGCCGGTCTGCCGCAGTCCGTCCCCGGCTACTCGATCGACCGCATGTGCGCGGGCGCCCTGACCGCCGTCACCACGACGGCCGGCTCCATCGCCTTCGGCGCGTACGACGTCGTCGTCGCCGGCGGTGTCGAGCACATGGGCCGGCACCCGATGGGCGAGGGCGTGGACCCGAACCCGCGCTTCGTGTCGGAGAAGCTGGTCGACGAGTCCGCCCTCTTCATGGGCATGACCGCCGAGAATCTGCACGACCGCTACCCGCAGATCACCAAGGAACGCGCCGACGCCTACGCCGTGCGCTCGCAGGAGAAGGCCGCCAAGGCGTACGCCAACGGCAAGATCCAGCAGGACCTGGTGCCGATCTCGGTGCGCCGCACCAACGCCGAGGCCGGTGAGACCGGCTGGGGTCTGGTCACCGCGGACGAGCCGATGCGCCC
Source organism: Streptomyces sp. NPDC005576 (assembly GCF_042871745.1). NCBI lineage: Bacteria > Bacillati > Actinomycetota > Actinomycetes > Kitasatosporales > Streptomycetaceae > Streptomyces > Streptomyces sp. NPDC005576. Next base: position 355,910 of record NZ_JBIAJC010000006.1, read on the forward strand.
CGGCACCTCGATGGAGTCGCTCGCCGGGCTCAAGACCCCGTTCCGTCCGCACGGCCGGGTGACGGCCGGCAACGCGGCGGGCCTCAACGACGGCGCGACCGCCTCGCTGCTCGCCGCCGAGGACGTCGCCCGCGAGCTGGGCCTGCCGGTCCGGATGCGTCTGGTGTCGTACGCCTACGTGGGCGTCGAGCCGGAGGTCATGGGCTACGGCCCGATCCCGGCGACCGAGAAGGCGCTGGCCAAGGCCGGTCTGACCATCGACGACATCGGCCTCTTCGAGGTCAACGAGGCGTTCGCCGTGCAGGTGCTCGCCCTGCTCGACCACTACGGCATCGCCGACGACGACCCGCGCGTCAATCAGTACGGCGGCGCCATCGCGTACGGCCACCCGCTGGCCTCCTCCGGCGTCCGTCTGATGACGCAGCTGGCCCGCCAGTTCGAGGAGCAGCCCGAGGTCCGCTACGGCATCACCACGATGTGCGTGGGCTTCGGCATGGGCGCCACTGTCATCTGGGAAAACCCGCACTTCGACGCCGAGGGAGGCTCCGAGTGAGCGCCACCACCGAGCTCCTGAAGGGGGCGGCCGAGCTCTTCCCGGGCGAGGTCGTCACCGGCGCACACGTGCGCCACCTCGACCTCCCCGCGGGCGCGGGCAGGTTCGCCCTCATCACGCTGGACAACGGCCTGGACCACACCAAGCCGACCACCTTCGGCCCGCAGTCGCTGGCCAACCTGGACGCCGCGATCGACCAGGTCGAGAAGGAGGCGGCCGAGGGTTCGATCGTCGGTGTCGGCATCACCGGCAAGCCGTTCATCTTCGCCGTGGGCGCCGACCTCAAGGGCGTCGAGCTGCTGAAGCGTCACGAGGACGCGCTGGCGATCGGCAAGGGCGGCCACGACGTCTTCCGTCGCCTCTCCGGCCTCGCCGTACCGACGTTCGCGTACTACAACGGCGCGGCGATGGGCGGCGGGGTCGAGGTCGGCCTGCACTGCTCGTACCGCACCGTCTCCAAGGCGCTGCCCGCCTTCTCGCTCCCCGAGGTCTTCCTCGGTCTGGTACCCGGCTGGGGCGGCTGCGCGCTGCTGCCGAACCTGATCGGCGCCGACCGCGCGGTCTCGGTGATCATCGAGAACTCGCTGAACCAGAACCGCCAGCTCAAGGGCGCGCAGGTCTTCGAACTCGGCATCGCCGACGCGCTCTTCGACGGCGCGGACTTCCTGGAGCGTTCGCTCGTGTGGACGGCCTCCGTCCTCAAGGGCGAGACCGTGGTGGAGCGCGCCGAGATCGACCGCGGTGACGCCTGGGACCAGGCCGTCGCGCGGGGCCGGGCCATCGCGGACTCCAAGGTGCACGGCGCGGCCCCGGCCGCCTACCGCGCGCTGGAGATCATCGCCGCCGCCAAGGACGGTGACCTGGGTGCCGGCTTCGACGCCGAGGACCGGGCGCTGGCCGACCTGATCATGAGCGGTGAGCTGCGCTCCGGGCTGTACGCCTTCAACCTGGTCCAGCGGCGCGCCAAGCGCCCGGCCGGCGCTCCGGACAAGAGCCTGGCCCGCCCGGTCACCAAGGTCGGCGTGGTCGGCGCCGGCCTGATGGCCAGCCAGCTCGCGCTGCTCTTCCTGCGCCGCCTGGAGGTACCGGTCGTCCTGACCGACATCGACCAGGCGCGCGTCGACAAGGGTGTGGGGTACGTCCACGCCGAGATCGACAAGCTGCTCGCCAAGAAGCGCGTCAACCAGGACAAGGCCAACCGCCTCAAGGCCCTGGTGACCGGTGTGCTGGACAAGGCGGAGGGCTTCTCCGACGCCGACTTCATCATCGAGGCCGTCTTCGAGGAGATCGGCGTCAAGCAGCAGGTGTTCGCGGAGGTCGAGGCGGTCGCCCCGGCGCACGCGATCCTCGCCACCAACACCTCCTCGCTCTCGGTCACCGAGATGGCGTCGAAGCTGAAGAACCCCGAGCGGGTCGTGGGCTTCCACTTCTTCAACCCGGTCGCGATCCTCCCGCTGCTGGAGATCGTGCGCGGCGAGCAGACCGACGACGCGGCGCTGGCGACGGCGTTCGGCGTGGCCCGGAAGCTGAAGAAGACCGCGGTCCTGGTGAAGGACGCCCCGGCGTTCGTCGTCAACCGCATCCTCACCCGCTTCATGGGCGAGATCCAGAACGTCATCGACGAGGGCACCCCGGTCGCCGTCGCCGAGCGCGCCGTCGAGCCGCTCGGTCTGCCGATGTCGCCGCTGGTCCTCCTGGAGCTGGTGGGCCCGGCGATCGGTCTGCACGTCTCCGAGACCCTGCACCGCGCCTTCCCGGAGCGCTTCACCGTCTCCGCGAACCTCGCGGCGGTCGTGAAGGCCGGCAAGCGCGGCTTCTACGTCTACGACTCCGGCAAGCCGGAGCTGGACCCCGAGGTCGCCGCCCTCCTGAAGCAGGGCGACACCGTCCTGACCGAGGAGCAGACCCGCGACCGCGTCCTGGACGCGGTGGCGCAGGAGATCGGCCTGATGCTCGACGAGGGCGTCGTCGCCGAGGCCCAGGACATCGACCTCTGCCTGATCACCGGCGCGGGCTGGCCGTTCCACCTGGGCGGCATCACGCCGTACCTGGACCGGTCGGGCGTCTCCGAGCGTGTGAACGGCAAGCCGTTCCTGGCGCCGGGCGTGGCGAGCGTCCCCGCGTAACACCCGGTTCCGTCCCGGGCGGGCCGTACGGAGGACTCCTCCGTGCGGCCCGTTCGCGTTCCCGTTCCTGTTCCCGGGTGCCAGGTGGCGGGTGGCGGGTGACACGGGCGCGGGGCCGAGGTGGCAGAATGCTCCTTTTCCTCTCTTGGGCTCCCTCGTATCGGACGGCGGTCGCGCGCGACATGAAGGACGGACGGCATCGTCCCGGGCGCCGGGCCCTGCTGGTGGCGGGCGGCGGAACCCTGCTGGCAGCGGCCGGTGGCGCGCTGCTCGGCGGCACCTCCCGATCGGACACCGCCGAGAGTCCTCCGGCCGGCGCGGTCGGCGAGTTCGACGTGTCCGCGGCGGCCGAGGACCTGCCGCTCAGCCCGCTGCGCCACGTATCGGGCCCGCAGTCCCTCTCCTACCCGGACGACGGCGGGGCGGTGTACGCCCTCCAGGTCGTGCCGGCCTCGGTACGGCTGGGGGACGAGGACCGGGCGCCCGGCGGCCGGGAGCGGCGGCTCGCCGGTGACCTGTGCGTCTCCCGCCTCTCCAAGTCCGGCGCGCTGACGGGGAGCATGCATCTGCGGGGGTTCGGTCACGGCATCTCGTTCGGCACCGAGCCGGTGCGTGGGGAGGTCTTCCTCTGGGTGGAGTCCGACGCCGATCCGGAGACGGGCTACGGCCGGGCGGTGGCGCGTGTCCGCTTCCGGGACGGCGCCGTGGTGGACAGTTCCTCGGACGAGGTGCGCCACCACCGCCCGTACCCCGACGGACACCACGTCCACCCCACCCTCGATCTCGCCGGCCGTCGCGTCCTGGTGAGCCACTGGACGGGGCGGACGCACCGGTACTCCGTCCATGACATGGACGACTTCGCCGCTGGGCGCCACGAGCCTCTGTGGAGCCTCGAGGACACCGCGCTGCGGGAAGGGGAGACCTTCCAGGGGTGCGCGCTGCGGGGCCGCCTCGTCTATCAGCTGACCGGAAAGCACTACACCGACGAGAAGGGCGGCAATCCGCCGTCCGGGGGCGGCGACACCTACGTCTCCGCGCTCGACGTGCGGACGGGCCGGACCGTCGGGCGCCGGAAGGTGACGGTCGCCCCCGGCCTGGACTTCCGCGAGCCGGAGGGTGTCGCCGTGCGGCCGGGGACCCGGCCGGAGCTCTGCGTCGCGTTCTCCGTGAAGACGCCCGGCCGCCGCGACCTCACGGTCTTCTCGTGTCCCGCGTGGCCGGGAGACCCGTCCCGTCGCGACGACTGACCGTGACGGACCGTACGGTCTGTTTCACCGAGCGCAGCTGTGGGGTAACTGTTCGGCATCTAAGTACTGCGATCGATCCTTTTCCCCTGTTGAACGTTCACGGAGACGCTCGCGAGTGTTTAGAGTTCGATCGGATGCTTCGCACTCTCCTCACATCTCGTCCTCGTGCCGTTCTCATGGCGGCCTCCTTCGCGTGTGACGTGCGACCTCCTGTCCGCATAGGCGAGGTAGCCGCGCGTCACGCGCCCCGCGCCGCGCACAGATCATGAAGGAGGGCCCTGCCGCTGATGGGCAAGGCACAACGTCAAGCCGCACTGGGCTTCCTCATATCCGCGGTCCTGGTTCTCAGTTTCCTCGCCATGCTGGTCTCGGTCGTCATGGCCTCACTCCCGGTCTTCGCCGGCGCGGCGGCGGCCAGTTACGCGGCCGACCTGGCGCTGCACTCCTCGGGCTCCCCGAGCCTCGACCGGCTGCGGGACTCGCGCTTCGGCCTCACCATCCGCTTCCTGATCCGGCAGTTCCTGTTGCTGGCGCTCTGCGGATCGATCGGTGACCTGGACTCGTTCGTCATCCAGATGACCTCGGTCGGGCTACTCCTCCTCTTCTTCCTGCAGCTCGTCTACGGCGCGCTGCTCAAGCGGGTGAAGTCGGAACGCGCCGCGCTCCCCTTCACCACCCGCGGTATCGACATGGACGCGCTGGGCATCCGACGGCTGCCGCACCCGTTCCTGATGGACAAGCACGTCCGCAAGACGCTCCACCTGGACGTGCCGCTCGTCGGTGGGGCGATCGCCACGGTCGCCACCGGCCGCTGGGAGTTCGTGACCTTCGGAGCCATCGCCACGGTGTGGTTCGCCTCGCTGGCCGTCCTGATCCTGCTGCCCGGTGCGCGCAACGCGCTCGTCCTGCCGACCCCGGACGACGCCATCGGCGAACTGAACTGGCAGCTCGCGCAGTACCGGCCCCAGGTCGCCCTGTACTTCACCTTCGCCGCCGTCTCCCGGGACTTCATGTACCAGGTGAACATGTGGCTGGAGGCACTGGAATCGATGGAGCTGCGCCCCATCATCGTGCTCCGGGAACGGGCCACCCTGCGCTTCCTGGACGCCACCTCCGTACCGGTCATCTGCGTGCCCAAGGCCGAGTACCTGGCACGGGTGGAGATGCCCGAACTCCGGGTCACGCTCTACCCCGGCAACGCCGGCAAGAACGTCCACATGCTCCAGCGCCACGAGGTGAAGCACGTCTTCATCGGCCACGGCGACAGCGACAAGCTCGCCAGCAGCAACCGCGTCAGCAAGGTCTTCGACGAGATCTGGGTGGCCGGGCGGGCCGGGCGCGACCGCTACGAGCGCATCAAGCACGCCGTCACGGCCCATCAGATCGTGGAGGTCGGCCGCCCTCAGCTGATGCCCCTGGAGCGCTGGAGCGGCTCGGTCGGCCAGGACGTGCCCACGGTGATCTACGCCCCCACGTGGGAGGGCTGGACCGACGACGCCTGCTACACCTCCGTCATACCGGCGGGCGAACGCCTCATCCGGACGCTCCTCGCCGACGAGCGCAAGCTGCGGATCATCTACAAGCCCCATCCGCTGACGGGCACCCGCTCGCCCGCCGCGGCAGCCGCCCACCGGCGCATCATCTCGCTCCTGCAGGAGGACAACGCCAGGCGCTTCGGCCGCAAGGTCCTCGACTCGAAGACCGCCGCACGGCAACTGGCCCGGATCGACAAGAAGCTCGCGGCTCTCCAGGAACGCGGTGTCCGGTCGAGGTACCCGGACCTCACCGAGGAGGACCGGACCATCCGGATCCGCAAGCTGCGCGACCAGGCCGGCGCGCTGCACTGGGATTCGCTGCCCGTCGACGCCCACCAGGTGGTCACCGGCCGGGTGCCGACGCTGTACGACTGCTTCAACCACTCGGACATGCTGATCGGCGACATGTCGAGCGTGGTCTCCGACTTCGTGGCCACCCGCAAGCCGTACGCGATCTTCAACCTGGACGGCCTGCCGGACGACGAGTTCCGCAACGAACAGCGCACGGCCTACGCCTCGTACCTGATCGACGCGGAGTGCAACGGGCTGGAGACCGCGCTCACCGCGATGTTCTCCCGGGACCAGGACGTCATGGCGCCCTACCGTGAGCAGCTCAAGGAGTACCTGCTCGGTCCGGACAACCCTCCGTCCTCGTACCGCTTCACCCGTGCGGCGACCGATCTCTACATGCGGGGCCTGCGCGACTTCCCCATCGAGTATCCGCCGCCGCCGGAGGCGATCACGCCGCCCGACGCTCCGGAGCCGGACCGGCAGCCGCACCAGCGCGCCTGACGCGATCACCCGCCCGCTCCCCTGCCTGTCCGGGCGGGTGATCGACGTACGGGCGGGCTCCCCGCCCCTCGGGGCTCGGCGGTCGACGCGGTGCCGTCGCCGATCCTCGACACGTCCGGGGGCCGAACGGCGCTCCGGGCGCGGCGCACCGACTCAGCACCAGCCCACAGCAGTCCCGGTGAGGTCACCGGGACGCCGCAGGAAGCCCCGGCCGGACCGGCCACGCCCCAGGAGGACCTCGTGAAGATCGCGTTCCTGATGTACAGCGCGTACGGGCAGGCCGGCACGTCCGTCGCCACCCAGACGCTCGCCAACTCGCTCGCCGCCCGGCAGCACGACGTCGAGCTGGTGAGCCTCTTCCAGTACCACGACGCCCCTCCGCTGCGCTACGCGCCGGGGGTGTCCCTGCGCAGCCTGATGGACACCCGCAACGGCTCGGCCGACCTCGACGAGCCGCTGCACTCGGTCCCGTCCGAGCACTGCGCGGGGTACAAGCCGGAGGACCGCAACCGCTACAGCCGCCTGGTGGACGAACGCACCGCCGCCTACCTCGCCGGCTGCGACGCGGACGTCGTCGTCGCGACCGCCCCGAACATCATCGCGCTGCTCGCGGCTTTCGGGACGGGGGCGTACGTCACCCTGGGACAGGCGCACACCCACTACCACCACCAGTCCCCCGGTTCACGGAAGGTGCTGGACGCCGCCATCCCCAAGCTGGACGCGTTCGTCACGGTGACCTCCCGGGACGCCCGGACGCACCAGGACGCGTACGGGGCGGTGGGCACCGTCTTCCACGCCATCCCCAACGCCGTCAGCGGCACCGCCCTCCGGGCGGACGTGCGCGGATCGCGGATCGTGACCTCCTCCGGCCGGATGGTGGACTGGAAGCGGTTCGACCTGCTGATCGCCGCGTTCGCCCAGCTCGGCCGGCGGCACCCCGACTGGACGCTCCGCATCTTCGGCAGCGGCGCGGAGAAGCCCGCGCTGCGCAAGCAGATCGACGACCTCGGCGCGAACGACCGCGTCCTCCTCATGGGGCACACCCGGCATCTGCGGGAGGAGCTGGCGAAGGCCGCCCTGCACACCTCCACCTCGACCGACGAGACCTTCGGCCTCACCATCGTCGAGGCGATGACCTGCGGGGTGCCCGTGCTCAGCACGGCGGGCCCGCACGGTCCTTCGGAGATCATCACCGACGGTGTGGACGGGAGGCTGTCCCCCGTCGGCGACGTGGACGCGTTCGCCCAGAACCTGGACCTGCTGATGAGCGACGCCGACCTGCGGGCACAGCTCTCCGTGAACGCGCTGGAGACGTCCGCCCGCTACAGCGACGAGGAACAGGCGAAGACCTACGAGGGTTTCCTGGCGGGTCTGCTGACGGCCAGGGACTTCCGGCCGGAGGCGCTCTGCCGGTCGACCCCGGCGGGTGACCTGGAGTTCGCCGTCGACCCGGCGACCGCCCCCGGCGGCCACTTCACCGTGCTCTGCGTCAACGCGGCCGACGGCCGTCAGGCGCTGCTGGCGGCGCAGGCGGAGCGCGCGGTGGACGGGCGTCTCTACGCCGTCGTCCCGGCCCGGCTCCGGCTCGCGCCCGGCATCTGGAACGTGCTGCTGCGCCGGGAGGACGACGGCGTGATACGCCGGGTGAAGGTCCGCGAGCTCCAGCAGTCCACGAACTCGCTGATCTCGTCGCCTACGGACACGGGCCCGGTGCGGTTCCGTACGGTGACGCGCTCGGAGGACGACGGCTGCCTCCAGATCGTCTCGCGCGAGTTCGCCGCCCACGCGGAGGTGCTCTCCGTCGAGACGGCCGGTCCCCACCTCACCGTGCGGGTCTACGCGCTCGGCGTCGCCACGCTGCCGGGCGGACCCCAGCTGGATCTGGTGGGCGCGGGGGCACAGGTGATCGCACAGAGCCGGAAGAACGCGGACGCGCACCTCACGATCCCCTGCGCGTTCTCGGAGGGGTCGGCGAGCTTCACCGTCGATCTCCAGCAGTACGGCGACCGGATGATCGACCTCGACACCATCTGGGACCTGTCGCTGAGCATTCCGGGGAACCTGACGGTCTCGGGCGAGTCCCACCGGCTGCGGCTGGGGCGGTTCGGTGACGAGATCCTCAAGCGCAAGCCGGTCAACGTCTACCCGAAGCGGACCGTCACCACGTCCGCGGGCCGCGCGGTCACCTTCCATCCGTACTACACCGACAGCAACTACCTGTCGATCGGCCTGAAGCTCGCGTCCTGACGTGACGTCCTTCCCGCGACCCCCGCGTGCGGGGCGGGGCGGGCCGGTCTCCCGGTGCGGCCCCTCCCCCGTGGTGGCCGCCTCCTGCGCACCGGCCGCCTCCCCGATGGTGGTCTCAGCCGCCGGCGGTGTGCCGTACGACGGTGGCGGGCTCCATCGCCAGGCCCGGTTCGGGGCGCTGCCTCGCGACGCGCAGGGCCCCCTCGCGGTCGATCAGGGCGAGCACGACGCGCCCGCTCGCGTCATGGGCGAGGGCGGGGGCTCCGGCCGAGCGCTCCCCGGTCGGCGACCACCAGACGCCGGCTCCCTCGTTCTCCGTCCCGCACGCCGTGAGCATGATCCCGCCGTCGGCGTCCCGGTGGGCGAGCACCGTGCAGTCGTAGCCGTCTAGGGCGGCCCGCAGGGCGGCGGGCCGGCCGGTGACGGGCGCGCTGTCGAGCGGAATGGCCCACGTGCCGGGACGGTGGGCGAATATGCCTCCGGTGCCCGCGTCCGCCCAGTAGTAGGTGAGGACGTCGGGCGTCGTCTCCAGGGCCACGGCGGTGCCGGGCACATGACCGAACGGGACGTCGTGGTCCTCGGTGAGGTCGCCGCCCGGCTGCTGGCTCCAGCGCTTGGCCGGGCCGGCTCCTCCGCCGTGGGCGCCGGAAGCTCCGGGAGCTACGGGGGCGAGGACCTCGATCCGGCCGGAAGCGGTCGCCGCGATCACGGCTCCGTCACCGAGGCCGCCGCCCATCGCCTTCCACCCGGTCCACTTGCCGCCGTTCTGTTCGCGGCGCAGCTGGAGTCTGCCGTCGGCGTCGCGGACGAGGACGTGGAGCAGCCCGTCCGCTCCGGTCACGGCGGTGGGAACGCCGACGCGTACGCCCTGTTCGCGGTCGCGGTGCGGGTTGCCCAGGGAGTGCCACGTCGTGACCGGCCGGCCGGACTGGAACTGCGTGGCGTGGACCAGGTCGACGGTTTCGCCCTCCGCACGGCGGGTCGAGCGGTGCGCGACGAAGTGCACGAAGCCGCCCGGACCCTGATGCACCGTCAGACGGCTGACGCCCTCGGCCGGGAAGGCCTCCGGGCCGGTCCAGTCCGGCCCTCCGGGGCTGCTCTCGGTCCAGCGGAGCAGTTCTCCGTCGCCGAGCGCGTAGGCGGAGAGCCTGCCGTCCTTGCCTCGTACGAGCCAGTGCCCGTCGGCCGTTTCGCGTGCCGTGCGGGTGGCTTCGGCGGGTTCGGGGCGGGCTTGGCGGGTGGTGCCCTTCCGCTGGGCGTCGCGCCCGGATCTGACCGACATGGCGTGGAGTCGTCCTTCCCCGTACTTCCCCGGCCGCGTCCGCAGGCCTCCTGGCGGCTCTCCAAAAGGGAGAGGGCCGAACCCGATCATCATAGTTACCCGGCCGTTTGACCGAGAGGCGCCCTCCGTCCACGGACACCACCTGGCCGACGCACCCTTTCCGGAGGGTTGCGTAACGATTCACCGGCGGATTAGAAGATCACGCGAAGACTTCCATTGAATTCGAAAATATGTCTATAGTGCACGCTCTCTCTTCAGTGCGCGTCCCCTCCTCACGGCGCACTCACGCGGACCGGCCCCACCCGAGTCCTCGCTCCTACCCCGGTCCTCGGCGGCCACGAGATCAAGGAAGTCGAGCAGGATGAGCCACGACTCCGTTCCCCAGGACCAGGAGCCCGCCGCGCGGGCCGGGTCCCGCAAGAAGAAGAAGGCTCCCCGCAAGCGCCGGGGCCTCAAGATCACGCTCGTCATCGTCCTCGTCCTGCTGATCGCGGCCGGCGGCACCGCCTACTGGATGTACCGCGACCTCGACAACAACATCAAGGCCGTCGACATCGACTCCAAGCTCGACGAGAAGGAGCGGCCGGAGAAGCTGCCGACGTCCGGGCAGAACATCCTCGTTCTCGGCTCGGACTCACGGGCCGGGTCGGAGAACAAGGAGCTCGGCGGCGGTGGCGGCGTCAGCGGTGCGCGCTCCGACACGGCGATGGTGGTGCACGTACCCGAGGGCCGCTCCAAGGCGTTCGCGATATCGATTCCCCGCGACACCCTGGTGACCCGGCCCGAGTGCAGGAACAGTGACGGCTCCACGATGGCCTCCGCCGAGCGGGTCATGTTCAACTCGGTCTACTCGCAGGTCGGGCCGGCCTGTGTCGTCAAGACCGTCGAGAAGATGTCCGGCGTGCGGATCGACCACTACCTGGAGATCAACTTCGCCGGCTTCAAGGGTCTCGTCGACGCCATAGGAGGCGTCACCGTCGACGTCGAGGAGCCCATCAAGGACAGCGCCAGCGGCCTGGACCTCTCCGCCGGTACGCACAGGCTCGACGGCACCCAGTCGCTCGCCTTCGTCCGGACCCGGCACGGCATCGGGGACGGGAGCGACCTCGGCCGGATCGGCCTCCAGCAGCAGTTCCTCTTCGCGCTGCTGAAGGAGGTCAAGAAGCAGGACCTGCTGGGCAGCCCCACCAAGTCGTACAAGATCGCCAACGCCGCCACCGACTCGCTGACCACCGACTCCAGCCTCGCCTCGCTGACCTCCCTCGCGGAGTTCGCCCGTTCGATGAACGGCGTCGACCCGTCGTCCATGGAGACGATCATGCTGCCGGTGGCGTACGACAAGGTGGACCCGAACCGGGTGGTGGCCGCCCACCCGCAGTCCGACGACCTGTGGAAGGCGATCCGGACGGATTCCACCATCCCGGAGTCGGCCAAGAAGTCCCCGGCGACCGGAGGCTGACGCCGGTAGGGACCACGGCTGGGCACAGGAGAGGGGCGTAGGGCCATCGCGGCCGTACGCCCCTCTCCGTACACGGGTCACTCCCCCTGCGGGGCTCTCGTGGTCAGCCGGCTGTGCTTGCGCCCGTACACGAAGTAGATGACGGCGCCCAGCGCCATCCAGATCGCGAACCGGAGCCAGGTCTCCACCGGCAGATTGAGCATCAGCCAGACCGAGGCGGCCACCGACGCGATGGGGAGCAGGGGGACCAGCGGGGTCCGGAAGGCGCGGGGCAGGTCGGGGCGGGTGCGGCGCAGCACGATGACGCCGAGGGCGACCACCACGAACGCGAAGAGCGTCCCGATGTTCACCAGGGTCGCCAGCTCGTTGATGCTGGTGAAGCCGGCGACGATCGCGATGATGACGCCGAGCAGGATCGTGGGACGGTACGGGGTGCCGTACTTCGGGTGGGTCACCGAGAAGAAGCGGGGCAGCAGCCCGTCGCGGCTCATCGCGAAGAAGACCCGGGACTGGCCGAGGAGCAGGATCATGCAGACGACGGTGAGCCCGACCGCGGCGCCGAAGCTGATGACGCCCGCGTAGAAGGGGTGGCCGACCGCCTTGAAGGCGTCTGCCAGCGGGGCGCTGACGGAGAGTTCGGTGTAGTGCTGCATGCCGGTGACCACGACGGACACGGCGACGTAGAGCACCGTGCAGATGAGGAGCGACCCGAGGATGCCCCGGGGCATGTCCCGCTGGGGGTGCCGGGTCTCCTCGGCGGCGGTGGCGACGACGTCGAAGCCGATGAAGGCGAAGAAGACGACGGAGGCGGCGGTGAAGATGCCCATCACGCCGAAGTTGGTGGGCGCGTAACCGAACAGCGCCTGGATCAGCGGGGATTGGAGTCCGGTGCCGGACGGCTGCGGCTGCGCCTCCGGGATGAAGGGCGAGTAGTTCGCGGAGTCGATGAAGAAGAGCCCGGCGATGATGACGATCAGGACGACGGCCACCTTGATCGCGACGACCACGGTGGTGACGCGGGCGGAGAGTTTCATGCCGAGCACCAGGACGGCGGTGAGCGCCAGCACGAGGACGAAGGCCAGGAGGTCGAATCCGAAGCCGGACGCCACGTCGGTCCCGGCGAGGGCGTCGGGGAGGGACCAGCCCGCGTTGTCGAGCAGCGAGCGCACGTACCCGGACCAGCCGACGGCCACCACCGCCGTGCCGAGCGCGAACTCCAGCACCAGGTCCCAGCCGATGATCCACGCCACCAGCTCGCCGAGCGAGGCGTAGGAGAAGGTGTACGCGGAACCGGCCACCGGGACCGTGGAGGCGAACTCGGCGTAGCAGAGCGCTGCCAGCGCGCAGACCACCCCGGCCACCGCGAAGGCGATGGCGGTCGCGGGACCCGCGGTCTCCTTGGCCACCTTGCCGGTGAGGACGAAGATGCCGGTGCCGATGACGACGCCGACGCCGAAGACCGTGAGGTCGAGAGCGGAGAGCGACTTCTTGAGCGCGTGCTCGGGCTCCTCGGTGTCCCGCAGGGACTGCTCGATCGTCTTGGTCCGGAACAGTCCGTCCCGGCCGGGGGGTGTCCCCTGTTCCACGCTCACCGGCGTACCTCCACGCACTCGTCGTGGGCGCCATCATGGGGAGGCCCCGGGCTCTCGGGGCGCCTTGCGGGGCATGTCGCGCGAACGGGCCGGTGCCACCACCCGTACAGGGAGGCGGCACCGGCCCATTCGGCGGTACGCGGGGGTCGCCGGTCGCGTCCGGCGCCGGGGGTCAGTCGCGGACGGGCTCCGCGTCGCGGGTCTCGTAGCGGCCGTCGAGCTTGGCGACGAGCCCGGTGACCTGGCGGGCGATGTCCGGGGCGGTGAGACCGATCTCGGCCATGACCTCGTTGCGGGAGGCGTGGTCGAGGAAGACCGGCGGGATACCGAAGTCGCGCAGCGGCAGGTCGACACCGGCGTCGCGGAGCGCCTGGGCGACCGCGGAGCCGACGCCTCCGACGCGGCTGTTGTCCTCGACGGTGACGACGACCCGGTGCCGGTCCGCGAGCGGGGCCATGGCCTCGTCGACGGGCTTGACCCAGCGGGGGTCGACCACGGTGGTGGAGATGCCCTGGGCGTCGAGCAGGTCGGCGATCTCCAGGCACATGGGTGCGAGCGTGCCGACGGAGACCAGCAGCACGTCGGGCCGGTCGGTGTCGGGGACGCGGAGCAGGTCCATGCCGCCGACGGTACCGACCGCCTTGACGGCCGGCCCGACCGCGCCCTTGGAGAAGCGGACGACGGTGGGCGCGTCGTCGACGTCGACGGCCTCGCGCAACTGGGCGCGGACCTGGTCGGCGTCGCGCGGGGCGGCGATCCGCAGCCCCGGCACGCACTGGAGGATCGACATGTCCCACATGCCGTTGTGCGAGGCGCCGTCGGTGCCCGTGATGCCGGCCCGGTCCAGGACGAAGGTGACGCCGCACTTGTGCAGGGCGACGTCCATCAGGACCTGGTCGAAGGCGCGGTTGAGGAAGGTGGCGTACACCGCGAAGACGGGGTGCAGGCCGCCGGTGGCCAGGCCCGCGGCGGAGACCGCGCCGTGCTGCTCGGCGATGCCGACGTCGTAGATGCGCTCGGGGAAGGCTTCCTCGAACTTGCCGAGCCCGACCGGCTGGAGCATGGCGGCGGTGATCGCGACGATGTCCTCGCGCTCCTGGCCGAGCTTGACCATCTCCTCGCCGAAGACGGAGGTCCAGTCGAGACCGGAGGTGGAGATGGGCAGGCCGGTGTCGGGGTGGATCTTGCCCACGGCGTGGAAGCGGTCGGCCTCGTCCTGGAGGGCGGGGGTGTAGCCGCGGCCCTTCTCGGTGATGCAGTGGACGATGACCGGGCCGCCGAAGCGCTTGGCGCGCAGCAGGGCGGACTCCAGGGCCTCGATGTCGTGGCCGTCGATGGGGCCCACGTACTTCAGGCCGAGGTCCTCGAACATGCCCTGCGGGGCGATGAAGTCCTTGAGGCCCTTCTTCGCGCCGTGCAGCGTCTCGTAGAGCGGCCGGCCGACGACGGGGGTGCGCTCCAGGAGGTCCTTGCCGCGGGCGAGGAAGCGCTCGTAGCCGTCCGTGGTGCGCAGAGTGGCGAGGTGGTTCGCGAGGCCGCCGATGGTGGGCGCGTAGGAGCGCTCGTTGTCGTTGACGACGATGACGAGCGGGCGGTCCTTGGCCGCGGCGATGTTGTTCAGCGCCTCCCAGGCCATGCCGCCGGTGAGGGCGCCGTCTCCAATGACGGCGACGACGTGGTCGTCCTTGCGCAGGACCTCGTTGGCCTTGGCGAGACCGTCGGCCCAGCCGAGGACGGTGGAGGCGTGCGAGTTCTCGATGACGTCGTGCGCGGACTCGGCGCGCGAGGGGTAGCCGGAGAGGCCGCCCTTGCTCTTGAGCCGGGAGAAGTCCTGGCGGCCCGTGAGGAGCTTGTGCACGTAGCTCTGGTGGCCGGTGTCGAAGAGGACCTTGTCGCGCGGCGACTCGAAGACCCGGTGCAGCGCGATGGTCAACTCGACCACGCCCAGGTTGGGGCCCAGGTGCCCGCCGGTCTTGGACACGGCGTCGACCAGGAACGTACGGATCTCCCCGGCGAGCTGTTCCAGCTGGTCGAGGCCGAGCCGGTCCAGGTCGCGCGGTCCCTCGATGCGGGTCAGCAGGTCCACCCGTGCCTCCTTGCGTGTGAGCTGGTCGAGCGTGTCGATTTGCACGAGTCTAGTGTTCCGGTCCGGGGCCGGGGCATCGGGCGGTGCGTTCCTTCTCACGCCCGGGGTCCCGGCGGGGCAGGGTTACCCGCCAGAACCTCGCGTTGCGTGCTCCTACCCCGAAAGCCCGCGTCGTCCTCTTCGAACACGGCGGGAACAGCAGCGGACACACGGACGCGCGGGTGCCCGGCACCCCCTGGGGGACGCCGGGCACCCGCGCGGAGCCGTGGTTCAGGCGCGGCCCGCCGTCTTCTGGGTCTTCCGGGTGACGGAGTCGATGCAGACCGTCGCCAGGAGGACGGCACCCGTGATCATGTACTGGACCGGGGTGGCGATGCCTTCGAGGTTCAGACCGTACTGGATGGAGACGATCACCATCACGCCGAGGAGGGCGTTCCAGGTGCGGCCCCGGCCACCGAAGAGGCTGGTGCCACCGATGACGGCCGCCGCGATGACGTTCATCAGCAGGTCGCCGGTACCGGCGCTCTGGTTGGCGGACGCGATCTTCGAGGCCCAGAACAGGCCGCCGATGGCCGCGAACGTACCGGCGATGGCGAACACCGAGATGCGGATCGCGGTGACGTTGATACCGGCGCGGCGGGAAGCCTCGACGCTGCCACCGAGGGCGAAGATCTTCCGGCCGTAGCTCGTGCGGCGCAGGACGAAGTCCGTGACGACCAGGGCGACGATGAAGATGACGAACGCCAGGGGCAGACCGCGGTCCTGGTTGAACATGAACGCGGCGGCGAAGGCGAAGACCGCCAGGATGACCGTGCGCACGATGATGTCGGCGAGCGGACGGGACGGGACACCGGCCGCCTCACGGCGACGGCTGTCGAGGAACGCCGAGAAGAAGAACGCCGCCACACCCACGATCGCGAGGCCGTAGGCCGCCGCTACATCGGTGAAGTAGTACGTCGTCATCTGACCGACGACGCCCTTGCTGTCCAGGTTGATGGTGCCCGAGTCACCGAGCAGGTTCAGCATGAAGCCGAGCCAGAACAGCAGGCCGGCCAGAGTGACCGCGAACGCCGGAGCGCCGATCTTGGCGAAGAAGAAGCCGTGGATCGCGCCGATCACCGCACCGCTGACGATGGCGATGAGGATGGCGAGCCATTCGTTCATGCCGTGGGTGATGGTGAGCACCGCGATGATGGCGCCCGAGACACCACTGACCGAACCGACCGAGAGGTCGATCTCCCCGAGCAGCAGCACGAAGATGATGCCGACGGCCATCATGCCGGTGGCGACCATCGCGACGGAGATGTCGGTGATGTTCTTCGCGGAGAGGAACTCGGAGTTCATGCTCTGGAAGACGACGCAGATGATGACCAGGCCCACGACGACCGGGAGCGAGCCCAGGTCACCGGCGCTGATCTTGCGCTTGAACTCGCTGAAGTAGCCGCTCAGGCCCTGCTCGCGGACGAGCAGCCGGGGGTCGACCACGGTGGCGGCGCCGTCGGCGGCCTCCGGGTTGACGACCCGGGTTCCCGCCGCGGCGGTGGAGGTCTTGTCCGTGGTCACTTCGAAACCTCCGAGGTGCGCGCCGCACGACGGGTCACGGCGTTGTCCGTGGCACCTGTGATGGCAGAGATGATCTCTTCGTGCGAAGTGGTCTTCACATCGAAGACGCCGTTGTTGTGGCCCAGACGCAGCACGGCGACCTTGTCGGCCACCGCCTTCACGTCGGCCATGTTGTGGCTGATGAGGATGACCGCGAGACCGCGCTCACGCAGCCGCTCGACCAGGTCGAGGACCTGGGCGGTCTGCTCGACGCCGAGGGCGGCCGTCGGCTCGTCGAGGATGACCAGCTTCGGGTCACCGAGCATCGAACGCGCGATGGCCACCGTCTGGCGCTGACCGCCGGAGAGCGAGGCGATCGGGATGCGGACGCTGGGGATGCGGATGGAGAGCGTGGAGAGCAGCTCGCGGGAGCGGCGCTCCATCTCGACCTCGTCGAGGATGCCGAAGCGGCGCAGCTCCCGGCCGAGGTAGAGGTTGCCCACGACATCGAGGTTGTCGCAGAGGGCGAGGTCCTGGTAGACCGTCGCGATGCCCAGACCCTGTGAGTCCTGGGGGCGGTTGATGTGGACGGGCTTGCCCTCCCACTCGATGACGCCGTCATCGATGGGGTGGACACCGGCAATGGTCTTGACCAGCGTTGATTTGCCGGCGCCGTTGTCGCCCACCAGGGCGACCACTTCACCGGCGTGGACCTCGAGCTCGACTTCGGTGAGTACCTGTACGGCACCGAATCGCTTCGAGATCCCTCGCAACGCCAACACGGGCGTAGCGGACACGTGAACCATCTCCTTCGCCGCCTGACCGGCGGGGATGCCGCGCCTGGGGGGAGGCGCGGTGGTTGAGCAGGGGGGAGAGCGAGGAAGCGTTTCCGTCCGGCGCCCCGCCCGTGAGCGGGGCTGATGAAGGGCGGGGCACCGGACAGGCTTCGGGTGGGCGGGCCGCTGTGCGGCGGGCCCACGGGGTCCGGCAGGTCCGCCGGAGGCGGGGGCCGGACCCGGCCGGAGCCCCGCCGGCCGCGTGACGCGGGGGGCGGGGTCCGGCGGGTGGGACTACTTGAGGCCGATGGCGGCGCAGGCGGACGCGTACTGGCCGGCGCAGATCTCGGCGACGGTGTAGACGCCGTCCTCGATGACCGTGTCCTTGATGTTGTCCTTGGTCAGCGAGACGACCGGGACGAGGTAGGTCGGAACACCCTTGGTGGTGGGGCTGTCGACCGTGGAGGTGGCGACCGAGGAGGCGATCTTCTCACCCTTGGCCAGCGAGACGGCCATGGTGGCGGCGGCCTCACCCTCCGGGGAGTACGGCTTGTAGACGCTCATGAACTGCTCACCGGCGACGATGCGCTGGACACCCGCGAGCTCGGCGTCCTGACCGGTGACCGGCGGGAGGGTCTTCAGGCCGGAGGCCTTGAGGGCGGTGATGATACCGCCGGCCATGCCGTCGTTGGCGGAGTAGACGCCGACGATCTTGTCCTTGCCGAGAGCCGTGATCGCCGCCTCCATGTTGGCGTTGGCGTTCTCCGGCTTCCACTCCTTGGTGTCGTACTCCTTGCCGACCTTCACCTTGCCGTCCAGGACGGACTTGGCGCCCTTCTTGAAGAGCGCGGCGTTCGGGTCGGTGATCGCGCCGTTCATCATCACGATCTGGCCCTGGGATGCCTTGTCGCCCAGCGCCTCCAGCAGGGCCTTGCCCTGGACCCGGCCGACCTCTTCGTTGTCGAAGGAGGTGTAGGCGTCGATGGGGCC
Organism: Streptomyces sp. NPDC005576; assembly: GCF_042871745.1. Lineage (NCBI taxonomy): Bacteria > Bacillati > Actinomycetota > Actinomycetes > Kitasatosporales > Streptomycetaceae > Streptomyces > Streptomyces sp. NPDC005576. The sequence continues at coordinate 374,137 of NZ_JBIAJC010000006.1, forward strand.
CTCGGCGAGGCGGTCGAAGGCGACGACGGGGATGCCCGCGTCCTTGGCCTTCTGCACGCTGTTGGCGATCGACTTGGAGTCCACCGCGTCGATGATCAGGGCGTCGACCTTGTTGGTGATCATGGTCTCGACCTGCTGCGCCTGCAGCGTGGCGTCCTGCTTGGCGTTGTTGTAGACCACTTCGGCCTTGCCGCCGGTGAGCTCGCCGATCTTCTTCTCGATGATCGGCTTGTCGAACTTCTCGTACCGAGCGGTGGCGTTCTCCGGAAGGAGCAGACCTATCTTGAGGTCGTCGCCCTTCTTGCCGGACGACGAGTCGTCCGACTTGCCGGCGGACTCCTTGGCGCTCCCGCAAGCGGCAAGCGAGACCGCCATGGCGGTGGCGGCAACGGCGACAGCGGCACGACGCATACGCGTGTTCATAACTCGAACCTCCCTGACGAGGCCGCGACGTTGCGGCCGAGGTGGACGGAAGTCAACTCGGCCGCAGCTGCGGCGTCAAGGAGTAAATACTTAACGAGATGACAACGGTGCCATTCGTTATCTAAGTGAAGGCAGGCGTGGCGGGCGAAAGCGTGTTCTCCAACAGGGTCGAATCGCCCATTTCGCTCAGCACCAGAGCCAGCGCCCCGAGCACCTCGGCGCGCCCGCCGAGCGCCCCGGGAAGTACCGAGAGCTGTCGTGCGGCGCTCGGGATGGAGTAGCGCGCGACGGAGTCACGGATGGGCCCGAGGACCAACTCACCGGCCTCCGCGAGCGATCCGCCGAGTACGACCCGGCTGGGATTGAGGAGGTTGCACAGGTTGGCCACGCCGCTGCCGATGTGCCGGCCGACGTCGGCGATCACCCGGCGGCACCCGGGGTCGCCCTCGCGGGCCAGCTGGACGACCCGGTCCATGGTCAGGTCCGGTCCGTGGCTGGGCCTCAGGAGCGGCAGGACGTACCGGGCGGCGGCGAAGGTCTCCAGGCACCCGCGGTTTCCGCAGCGGCAGACCGGGCCCGCTTCGTCGAGGGTGATGTGGCCGATCTCCCCGGCGGTCCCCCCGGGGCCCCGGTAGATCGCCCCGTTGATCACCAGGCCCGCCCCCACCCCGCTGGCGACCTTGATGTAGGCGAGGTCCCGGACGCCGCGCCCGCTCCCCCAGACCAGCTCGCCCAGGGCGCCGAGGTTGGCGTCGTTGTCGACGTAGACGGGCACTCCGAGGCGGGTGGCCAGCTCCGCGCTGGGGTTGATGCCCGTCCATCCCGGCAGGATCGACGTGGAGCCGAGGGTTCCCGACTCCACGTCGATCGGGCCGGGCACTCCGAGGCCCACGCCTATGACCTTGTCCGGGCCGATCCCGGTGGTCCTGATCAGCCGGTTGACCAGCGCCTCCGCCCGCCCGAACCCGTCCGCGGAGGAGGCGTCCACGTCCAGTGGTTCGGACTCCTCGGCAAGGACCTGGTGGGCCAGGTTGCCGATCGCCACGCGCAGGTGCGTATGGCCGAAGTCCACCCCGATGACGACGCCCGCGTCACCGCTGAGCGAGACGCTCCTGGCCCTGCGGCCCCCAGCCGAGGTGGGCGTCACCTCGACGGTGCCGCCGTCCTTCAGCTCGCGCACGATGTTGGAGACGGTGGCCGCGGAGAGGCCGGTACTCCTGGCGATTTCCGCCTGGGTGAGCGACCCCGCCATGCGCACGGCACGTACGACCCGCTCAAGATTGGCCCGATGCAGAGATGTCTGCGACCCCGGAGTCTCCATCGACTCACTCACTCCTGCCGTTTTCTCTAACATGTGAACCAATAGCTGACCGTTTCCGGGTGTGCCCCGTCAAGACCTTGAACGTGCGGAGCCCCGTTTGAGCGCTGCACCTTCCCAGATGAGAACGGTAAAATTCGTCCGAACACAGACGAAACCGCCCAACGGCCGGAGGCAGTTGGGCGGTTCCGTGGTGAAGCGCCGGTGGAGCGGAGGTGCTACTTCAGCGCTCCGGCGGTCAGACCGGCCACCACCTGACGCTGGAAGACGATGTACGCCGCGAGGACGGGGAGCATGGCGATGACCAGTCCGGCGAAGAGCCCGGAGTAGTCCCCCTTGTACCCCTGGCTGGTGGAGAGCTCCACCAGCCCCTGCGCGAGCACCCGCTTGTCCGGGTCGGTGTTCAGCACCGTGGGCAGCATGTACTGGTTCCACTGCCCGAGGAAGTTGAAGATCCCGACGCTGATCAGCCCCGGCTTCGCCATCGGCAGCATCACCTGGAAGAAGGTCCGGGTGTGCGAGGCCCCGTCGATCAGCGCCGCCTCCGCCACCGAGGTCGGCAGCGTGCGGAAGAACGACGTCAGGAAGAACACGGTGAACGGCAGCGAGTACGCGATGTACACGAGGATCAGCCCGTGGATCGTGTTCAGCAGCTCCATGTTGTCCATGACGTAGAACAGCGGGACCAGGGCCAGCATGACCGGGAAGCTCATGCCTCCCACGAACAAGAAATAGATGAACCGGTTGCCGGGGAAGTCGAACCGGGCCAGTACGTACGCGGCCATGGACCCCAGCACGAGCGTGCCGACGAGCGAACCCCCGACCACCAGGACGGTGTTCAGGAAGTACTCGCTCATGTGCGCCTGGTTCCAGGCCCGGCCCCAGGCGTCGAAGCTCAGGGAGTCGGGCAGCGCCCACGGGGAGTTGAAGATGGCCTTGTCCGACTTGAAGGCGGACATCACGGCCCAGAACAGCGGCAGGATCACCAGGACCGCCCAGATGACGAGCACACCGTGCGAGAACACGTTGAGGACGTGTCCCTCACCGCGCTTCGCCTTGGACGTGCCGCCGCCGTCGGTCTTGGCCGCCCGCTGTCCGGGTACGCCGGCCTCCTCGCGGAGGGTGGGCGGGGTGTCAGTCGTCTTCATCAGTACTCCAGCCGCTCGCGCCGGCCCAGCTTCATGACGATGGCGGCGAACGCCAGGGTCACGAGGAGCAGGGCGACACCGATCGTGGTCGCATAGCCGGCCTGTCCGTCCCGGAACGCCGCCTGGTAGACGTACAGCGGGAGGACGGTGGTCGAGTAGTCCGGTCCGCCGGGGCCGACGCTCATGATGTTCACCACGGCGAAGCCCTCGGCACCCAGCGCGAGGATGCCCATGTAGACCCAGCCGGACTGCACGGTGTCCCAGAGCAGCGGCAGCGTGATGCGGAAGAACGTGGTGACCCTGGTGGCGCCGTCCAGGAGGGCCGCCTCGTAGAAGTCCTTCGGGATGGACGCCATGCCCGCCGAGAAGAGCACCACGAAGAACCCGGTGGTGCACCAGACGAGGACCGCCACGATGCACCAGAGCGCGAGCTTCGGGTCACCGAGCCAGTTCGGCAGGTTGTGGTCGAATCCGAATGCTTTCAGCGATCCGTTGATCATGCCCTGGGCGGGGTCGAACGCGAACTGGAAGAGGATCGCCACGATCGCAATGGAGAGTACCTGCGGGAAGAAGTAGGCGATTTTGTAGAAGCCCGATCCGCGTACGCCCGAGATGACCGCGCCCTTACGGTGCCGTCCGCCCACATTGAGCATGAAGGCGAAGAAGAGGGCGAGCCCCAGCGTCACCAGCGGCAGCAGGACCGCCAGAAGCACACTGTGCTCCAGCGATTTCCAGAAGATGTCGTCCTTGAACATCTTGGTGTAGTTGTCGAAGCCGACCATCTCGAAGTCGGGGCTCAGCCCCGTCCAGTCCGTGAACGAGTAGTAGATGGACTGGATGAAGGGCCAGATCACGAAGATGACGTACAACGCCATCGGGGCGATCAAGAACCCGACTATGAACCGGTATTTACCGTGCTGCATCGTTACCGACTCCGACCTTCCTGCCGTGCCGCCGCTGGTGACGCGTGGATCACTGGTGCTTGAAGTGCTTGATGGACCCGTCCTTGGCCGCGGCGTCCGCGTAGCCCTGGATCTTCTTGATCGCCTCGGCGGGGGTAGCGCGGCCGGCCATCATCTCGCCCAGACCGGAGACACCGATCTGCTCCTTCTGGAGCTTCACGTACCAGTCCTGCAGGCGCGGGTTGACGACGTTGGTCCCGGCCTTCTCCAGTGCGGCGACGCCGGACTTGAGGCCGTCCGACAGCTCGATGCCGTCGGTGCCGCCGTTGTAGGCGGACAGGGACTTGGTGCTGGTCGTGAAGGACTTCGAGGAGGCCTCGCTGAGCATGATGCGCAGCTGCTCCATGCCGCCCTGGGAGTTCTTCGCGTTCGCCGGCACGATGAACGGCTCACCGCCGGACGCCCAGATGGTGCCGAACGGCAGCTTGTCCGAGGCGTCGAGGCTGGAGGGAGCACCCACGGACAGCTTGAAGTCCTTGGGGATGATGGCCGCTTCCTCGTTCTCCACCCAGGAGCCGTTGGGGATGAACAGCGCCTTGCCGTTCGCCCACGCGCCCTGCGAACCGCGGTGGTCGAGACCCGGGGTCCCCTCCAGGACGTAGCCCTTCTTGTAGAGCTCGTAGTACGCCTCGAACGCGGCCTTGACGGCGGGGTGTTCCCACGCCTTCGGCTCCAGGTTGTCGATCGCGTCGAGCACCTCGACACCGCCGATCTTGGCGATGAAGGGGTAGAGCGAGAACGGCAGGTAGTAGGGGTACTTGCCGGCGTAGGTCCAGCCGGCGATGCCCTTCTTCTTGGCCTTCGCACAGAGCGCGAGCATGTCGTCCCAGGTCTCCGGGTACGCCGCGTCGAGCTTGTCCAGGGCGGTCTGCGAGTACCAGACGCCGTACACGGTGTAGGCGTAGTACATGATCCAGACCGGGTCGCCGTCGAACTGACCCATCTCGACGATCCCCGGGCGCAGCGTGTCGCGCACCGTCTTGCTCGGGTCGTCGAGGGACGGGGCGTCGAGCAGCGGAGTCAGGTCCGCGAGCTGCTTCTTGCCGACCAGGACGCCCATGTCCATCTGCTGGGCACCGGAGTTGTCGATCAGGTCCGGCGGGGTGCCACCGTTGAAGCGCGGCTGCAGGACCGACTGGATCTTCTGTGTCTTGGAGAACGTGACCTTGGCCTTGGGGTACGTCTTCGCGTAGACGGCCTTGGCGTCCTCGGCGTACTTCGTGCCGAACCCGCCGTCGAAGATGACCAGTTCGAGGGGTGCGCTCTCATTGACGGCCAGCGGGTTCTCGGCCGACTTGGTGCCCTTCTCGACCTTCTCGTCGGAGCCGCTGTCGCCACTGGCGCAGGACGCCAGGAAGCTCATCGTGGGAACGGTGATCACGCCGAGAGCGGCGGACCGCTTGATCAGGTCGCGACGGCCGAGACCCTCATTGTTGTGGGCGGAGGTCGATCCCATGCTCAAGTCCTCACCTTCATCAGGACTCAGGCGGTGTACCGGTCACCCGTCGAGATCTCGCCTCAGGCGAAGGGCCCCGCCACCGCGCGGTCGGTTGCGCTTGGGTCATGCAGAGAGACGTACCAATGTGCCTGACTCGGCCTGGCGTGCCGGGAGAACGTACAGCGAAACAGCTCGTGGCATGCCTCGCACCGCTCCTCGGTACCCCTGGCGAGTGCGCAGCCGTGGGAAACGGCTGTGCAGACGCCGACAGGTATAGTCCACTTGCAGCCGGAGGAGCAAGATCGAATGCAGGTTTGGCCGGGCATCTTTCCCGAGTTGAGACCTCGCCGATACGTCGGCACCGTGCGCCCGGAGCCGGACGGCAGCATTTCCCGGATTTCGACGATTCGCCCGGCACCCCTCCCGTAACGGCCGCGAAACGCCGGATTACTTGACCGTCATGCGGGCCCCGTGCGGGCTTCCGGCCACGCCGGAACGGGCGGAATCACCCGGTGGGCAGGTCACAACACATGACGACAAAAACCGATTCCGGTCGGAAGGACCGTGCCATTTCCGTCGGATGGGGCGAATGTGATCCGGGCGAATCGGGCGACTTCATGCCTTACATCCCCACGAGCGAGGTGAGTGTGTTCAATTCCCGAACGGAAGAGGATGAAAGGGAATGGGACGTTCCGGTCTGGTTCTCGGGGCTGTCCCGGGGAAAGCTGAACGGCCGGCACCGGGTCTCTCCGGTGCCGGCCGTCTCTCGGCTGCCGACGTCTCTCGGACTGCCGACGTCTCTCGGACTGCCGACTCTCTCGGGGGTGCCGAACTCTCCGGTCCGGCGCTCGCGGTTCAGCGTTCCCGGCGGACCTCGCGGACGAGGCTCTCGGGCAGGGCCAGGTTCCAGGCCGTGATCACGGGCTGCCCGTGCTCGGTGCCCAGTCGGGAGATCGCTCCGGTGGCCAGCTGGAAGAGGCTTCCGCCGGCGGGGGGCAGGTCCAGATAGCGCGCGGTGAGCACACGCAGGAAGTGGGAGTGGGCGACGAGCACGATGTCCTCGTCGCTCGCGAGGCCCTCGGCCGTCGCGCGGACTCCGGCGAGCACCTTGTCGGCCCGCTCCCCGATCTCGGCCGGGCTCTCGCCCGGGTGCGCGGTCGGACCGGCGTCGACCCCGTCGGTCCAGAGGTTCCAGAGGGGGCGGGTGCGGTGGATGTCGATGGTGGTGATGCCCTCGTAGCCGCCGTAGTCCCACTCGCGCAGTTCCGGGATGATGCGGGGAGAGGTGAGGCCGGCCAGTTCGGCCGTGCGGCGGGCCCGGACCGAGGGGCTGACCAGGCTGAGCCCGATCTGGCGGTCCGCCAGCAGCGGGACGAGCGCGCGGGCCTGCGTCTCGCCGAACTCGGTGAGCGGCAGATCGGTGTAGCTGGTGTGCCGGCCGTTGCGGGACCATTCGGTCTCGCCGTGCCGGATCAGGATCAACTCGCCCATGGTGCGTCCGTTCTTCGTGCGTGTCGCTGCGATCATGCAAACCCGCCGGACCACGATCGCATTCCGTACGGACCGGGCCGCCTGCGACGCGCCCGCCCGCGCGCCGGCCCCGGTGGTGCGCGAGCCGGAAGCGCTCGCCCGCCACCGGGGCCGGTGGTCCCGCACGGGTCGTATACGAATCAGCCGGGATCAGCCGCGGACCACCCGCAGCCCGTCCTCGCCCACGACCTCGACGGCGTACGGGCGGTCCGTGTCCGAGGTCACGTGGACCGTGTCGCCCTCGCGCGCCACCCGGAAGGTGGCCGCGGGAGCTCCGGTGAGGTCGGGAACGGTGACGGTGCGGGTGAAGTCACCCGTGCCGGCGGGGGCGTACACGCGCAGCTCGAGGCCGTCCAGCCAGTCGCCGTCCGGGCGCGAGACGTCCGCGCCGAGCGGCAGTACGGCCCCCGGGCGGACCAGGAGCGGAAGGCTGTCGAAGCCGTGGGTCTCGTGCCGCCAGGCCGGTCCGGTCACCGTCTCGCCGGTGAGCAGACGGGTCCAGGTGCCCTCGGGCACGTAGTACTCGACCTGCCCGTCCTCGGTGAACACCGGGGCCACCAGGACGTCTGCGCCGAGCAGGTACTGCCGGTCCACCGTGCGGGTCGCCGGGTCGCCGGGGAACTCCAGCAGCATCGGGCGCATCACCGGGACGCCGGTGGTGTGGGCCTCCACGGCGGCGCCGTACAGGTACGGCATCAGCCGGTGCTTCAGCTCGGTGAACTGCCGGGCCACGTCCACCGCCTCGTCGCCGAACTCCCACGGCACGCGGTAGGACGAGGAGCCGTGGAGGCGGCTGTGCGAGGAGAGGAGGCCGAAGGCGAGCCAGCGTTTGAAGACGGCCGGGTCGGGGGTGCCTTCGAAACCGCCGATGTCGTGGCTCCAGAAGCCGAAGCCGGAGAGGCTCAGCGAGAGCCCGCCGCGCAGCGACTCGGCCATCGCGCCGAAGGAGGACCAGCAGTCGCCGCCCCAGTGGACGGGGAACTGCTGGCCGCCGGCGGTCGCAGAGCGGGCGAAGAGGACGGCCTCGCCCTGACCGCGCTCCTCCTCCAGGAGCTCGAAGACGGCCTTGTTGTAGAGGTGCGTGTAGTAGTTGTGCATCCGCTCGGGGTCCGAGCCGTCGTGCCAGACGACGTCCGTGGGGATGCGCTCGCCGAAGTCCGTCTTGAAACCGTCGACCCCTTGGTCGAGCAGGACCTTCAGCTTGCCCTGGTACCAGGCGGTCGCCTCGGGGTTGGTGAAGTCGACCAGCGCCATGCCGGCCTGCCAGAGGTCCCACTGCCAGATGTCGCCGTCGGTGGTGCGGACGAAGTAGCCCTTCTCGGCCCCTTCCGCGTACAGGGCGCTCTTCTGCGCGATGTACGGGTTGATCCAGAGGCAGATCCGCAGGCCCCGCGCCTTGAGACGGGCGAGCATGCCCACCGGGTCCGGGAACACCTCCGGGTCCCACTCGAAGTCCGACCACTGGTACTCGCGCATCCAGAAGCAGTCGAAGTGGAAGACGGAGAGCGGGATGCCCCGGTCCGCCATGCCCTCCACGAACGAGGTGACGGTCTTCTCGTCGTACGAGGTGGTGAACGAGGTCGTCAGCCAGAGGCCGAAGGACCACGCCGGCGGCAGCGCGGGGCGGCCGGTGAGGGCGGTGTAGCGGGAGAGGACGTCCTTGGGGGTCGGGCCGGCGATGACGAAGTACTCCAGCGTCTGGTCCTCGACGCTGAACTGCACCTGCCCCACGGCCTCGGAACCCACCTCGAAGGAGACCTTGCCGGGGTGGTTGACGAAGACGCCGTAGCCGCGCGAGGAGAGGTAGAACGGGATGTTCTTGTACGCCTGCTCGCTGCTGGTGCCGCCGTCCGCCTGCCAGATGTCGACGACCTGGCCGTTCTTCACGTACGGGGTGAAGCGCTCGCCGAGCCCGTGGATGGTCTCGCCGACACCGAGGGCGAGTTGGGCGGCCATGTGGTGACCGCCGCCCGGCACGGTGGCGAAGGCGGTGCCCTTGTGGCCGGCGGCCGTCAGCAGGCGGCCCTCGCCGTCCAGGAAGTCCAGGCCGAAGGCGCCCGAGTCGGAGAGCCGCAGGGTGAGCGGGCCGCTGGTGAGCTCGGCGGTGCCGTTCTCGCGGCGGGTGGTGGCCGTCGCGTCGCCGGTGGCGCCGGGCAGGCCGAACTCCGGTCCGGGGTTGCGCTTTCCGGCGTGGTGGGTGATGCGCACCCCGATGACGCCCTCGGCGGGCGAGTGCGCCTCGACCGTGATGAGCGGGGCGTTGAGCGTGTCGCCGCGCCGCTCGACGCGCTTGACGGAGGCGTACGCCGTGAACCGGTCGGTGTCCAGGCGCAGATCACGGACTTCGGTGGCGTACGAGGCGACCACACCGTCCCGCATCTGCCAGAAGCCGTCGGTGAACTTCATGGGGGGTCCTTAGCCGTTCTGCAGTCGTTCGGAGGATCGGGAGTCCGCGGGTCCGGGAACCCGGAGGACTGGTCCGGTAATGCGGAGGCCGGGCGCTCGGAGGGGTACGTGCCCCATGGGCCGGACCTGCGGGGGTCTGGGGTTCAGGAACGCGAGGTCGGGAGGGCGGGGTCAGGAGGGCGGGGTCAGGAGGGCGGGGGTGGCCCGGTCCAGGACCTGCACGATCCGGTCCCAGGCGGCGGTGTCGCGCGGCAGGGCGTCCAGTCGGCTGTCCGCACCGGTACCCCAGCCGGCCGCGAGGGCCACCGGATCGTCCCCGGTGACCGCGCCCGCGGCGAGCGCGGCGGCGCCCAGCGCGACCAGTTCGGTGGATTCGGGGACGATCACGGGCCGGCCGGAGAGCCTGCGGACGGTCTCGACCCACCGGGTGCCGCGCGCCCCGCCGCCGATCAGGCGCAGGGGGGCGTCCGGGGCGTCGAAGGGCAGTTCGTCCAGGGCCCGCAGGATCGCCACGACGGCTCCCTCGTAGGCCGCCCCGAGGAGTTGCCGCGGGGTGGTGTCGTGGCGCAGGCCGGTGAGCAGCCCGGCGGCGTGCGGCAGGTCGGGGGTGCGCTCGCCGTCGAGGAACGGCAGCAGCACGGCCTCGCCACCGGGTTCGGCGTCCTCGCGGTCCAGGCCCAGCAGGGCGGCCACCTTGTCCACGGCGAGGGTGCAGTTCAGCGTGCAGCCGAGCGGCAGGTGGGTGCCGTCGGCGGCGGCGAAGCCGGCGAGCAGGGGGGAGGACGGCCGGGTGCGGGTGGCGGCGAAGACGGTGCCGGAGGTGCCGAGGCTGACGACCGGGTGGTCGAGCAGGCCCTCGGCGCCGAGGCCCAGGCCGACCGCGGCGGCCATGTTGTCGCCGGTGCCGGCGGCCACCGCGATTCCGGCGGGGAGGCCGAGGTCGCGGGCGGCCGGCTCGGTGAGGTGTCCGGCGAGGGCCGCTCCGGTGGGGGCGACGGCGGAGAGCATCTCGGCGCGCACGCCGGTGAGGGCGAGCAGCTCGGGGTCGTAACCGTGGGCGGCGTGGGAGTACCAGAGCGTGCCGGAGGCGTCGCCGGGATCGGTCACGGCGGCGCCGGAGAGCCGTTCGGTGAGGTAGTCGTGCGGGAGACGGATGGCCGCCGCGGCGGCCGCGGTCTCCGGTTCGTTCTCCCGCAGCCACTGCCATTTGGTGGCGGTCATGGAGGCGACGGGCACCGACCCGGTCCGCTCCAGCCATGCCTCGGGTCCGCCGAGTGCGGCGGTGAGGGCGGTGGCCTGGGGGGCGGAACGGGTGTCGTTCCAGAGCAGCGCGGGGCGCAGCGGCCGGCCGTCCGCGTCCAGGACGACCAGACCGTGCTGCTGCCCGGCTACGGCGATGCCAGCGATCGCGGCGGGGTCGAGGCCCGCCTCGGCGAGGGCCGACGCGACGGCAGCGCGCAGGGCCTGCCACCAGCCCTCGGGGTCGCTCTCACGGGCGCCGTCCCGGCCGGTCACGGTGTGCGGGGCGCGGCCCACGGCCAGGACGCGGCCGGTCTGGATGTCGATCACGGCGGCCTTGGTCGACTGGGTGGAACTGTCCACCCCGATGACCGCGGAAGACCGCGGGCCTGCCTCTTCCCGGGCTTCTCCGGACGGCATGGCGTACCTCGTTCCTGCGGGGGAGTCTTTTTTGATCGTACACAAAACAAATACAGGGCGATTGCTGTGGATCGACCGTGAATCACGCCACTCAGGACGATGTGGACCTGCATATGACGGAAAGGTTGTCCACGAGTGACCGTTCTGTCACAGAACAGGTCTGGTGCGACGTCAGCAAGTGGAGTATTAGTACTGACACTGAACAAATTGGTCGGTCGGCAGAGCAGCCGTCCGGGCCCGTCGATCAAGAGGCAGACATGTCGGACCGCTTCACCCCCACTTCCGCTGACA